>NZ_JARCHA010000005.1:0-439776 GCF_048957895.1 Paraburkholderia sp. A1RI_3L | reverse complement strand
AGGACCAACACCACGCTCAAACCGGACATTTCTATCTAGCCAAAGTCCTGACATTTGAATCTGGCCTCGACATAATGTGTTAGTCCAAAGTTCAGATGTCGTGTTTTGACCTCGGTATGCTTACCCGTTCCCCATGGGACCTCGAAGCCGGCAATGCATCCAGCGACACTGGTGACAGTTTGGGCGTCCGCTATTCGGCCCATCGTACGCGGCCCGTCCGCCGGCTAACGGCCACCGAAATCTGCTTTCGTGCCGCGCCGATGTTTCCGTCGCGCAACCTGTGATATATGACCTATCCGTCTTCCCGTACGCAGCCGCAACCGGCTGCAAAGCCCACCGGCCTAGGGGCTGTTGTTCAGTGACGGCCGTCCGGGCTGCGGCGACGCGACAGCTTGAACCGCGACAGGTCGAACAATCATGATGAACTGAAGTGTAGGACTGCAATGTCGAATACCATGCCTCTTGCCGCTAATCTGGAATGTTCCCATGTGAACCGGGCACTGCTCGTCGCGCTAGACGAACGGGACGGCGACACATCCGGGCATTGCCTGCGGGTGGGTTTGCTCGCCGAATCGCTGGGGCACGCATTGGGCGTGCGCGACGCCGATCTCGTCATGCTGCGCGAAGCGGGATTCGCACACGACATCGGGAAAATCGCCATTCCGGACAAGGTGCTGTTCAAGCCCGGCGCGCTCGACGACACGGAATTCCAGGTGATTCAGGCCCATAGCGCCATCGGCGAGCGGATTCTGTCCTCGCAGAATTCGCAAGGCGCCGCCAACGCGCTGATTGCTGACGCAGTGCTCCATCATCATGAGCGGTACGACGGAACCGGCTATCCGTCCGGATTGAAGGCAGCCGATATTCCGTTCTGGTCGAGAATCATTGCCGTCGCCGATTGCTTCGATGCGTTGACCATGACGCGCCCATACCAC
Organism: Paraburkholderia sp. A1RI_3L; assembly: GCF_048957895.1. Classification (NCBI taxonomy): domain Bacteria; kingdom Pseudomonadati; phylum Pseudomonadota; class Betaproteobacteria; order Burkholderiales; family Burkholderiaceae; genus Paraburkholderia; species Paraburkholderia sp. A1RI_3L. The sequence goes on along the minus strand of NZ_JARCHA010000005.1, from coordinate 438,841 downwards.
GACGCCATGTCGGCCGGCAGCGCGGTCGACCTGATTGTGGCCAGTTCCGGAACGCATTTCGACCCCGACGTCGTAAGTGCATTCGTCGCGCTGCAGCCCGGCTAAAAGCAGCGTTTCGCCTTTGAAGACCCGCCGCGCGTCTCGCCGCGGCCGATCAGGCACTCGCGGTGCCCTTCCCCCGCGCCTCATTTGACTGAATCAGCCACTCCGGCACGGGGAAGCAGCAAGCCGACGCGGGTCAACTACGCTCACTGCCCGTCCCCTACATTGAACGCCGCCACCGCATCCTTCAGCGACGTCGCCTGTTCTTCGAGCGACTGCGCCGCGGCCGCGGCCTCTTCCACGAGCGCGGCATTGCGTTGCGTGACCTCGTCCATCTGCGTGACGGCGAGGCTCACCTGCTCGATGCCGCGGCTCTGTTCTTCGGATGCCGAAGCAATCTCGCCCACGATGTCCGACACCTGCTTGATGGCAAGCTTGATCTGATCCATGGTCGTGCCCACTTCAGTGGCCTGGGTCGCACCGTCGCGAATCATGGCTACGGAGGAACCGATCAGTTCCTTGATCTCCTTGGCCGCCGATGCCGAGCGCTGCGCGAGGTTGCGCACCTCGCCCGCCACCACGGCGAAGCCGCGCCCGTCTTCGCCGGCGCGCGCCGCTTCCACGGCCGCGTTGAGCGCAAGAATGTTGGTCTGAAACGCGATGCCTTCGATCACACCCGTGATCTCGGAAATCTTCGCGGAGCTGCTGTTGATCCGCTCGATCGTGTCCACCATGTGGTGCACCGCGGTGTTGCCGGCGCCCGTGATGTCCGTGGCGCGCGCGGCCAACGCGTTCGCCTCGCGCGCGTTGTCGGCGTTGTGCTTCACGGTCTGCGTCAGTTGCGTGAGGCTCGCGGCGGTCTCCTGGAGCGATGCCGCCTGTTCTTCGGTGCGCGCCGAGAGGTCCAGGTTGCCGCTCGCAATTTCGCCGGTGGCCACGGTGATCGTTTCCGCCGCGCGCCGGATGTGCTTTACGGTGCCGCCCAGCGCCTCGCGCATGGCGCGAATGCCCTGCATGAGGCTCGACGTATCGCCGCTGCGTGTTTCGACGGCCACCGTCAGGTTGCCGGACGCAATCTCGTGCGTGACCTGCATCGCGTGAACCGGGTCACCGCCTACCGTGCGTTCGATACTGCGATTGATGAGCGCAACCAGCAGTCCGAGCACTGCGGATACGGCGAGGAACAGGCCGACCGTCACATAGAGCGAGGTGTAGAAACTGTCCTTGATGTCGTCCAGGTACGCGCCCGTGGAGAGAATCCAGTTCCAGGGTTCGTAGCGCAGCACATAGCCGAGCTTCGGCACGGCCTTTGCCGGCTTCACGCCCGGGCGGGGAAACACGTAATCGACGAAGCCCGCGCCTTGCGGCCCCGTTGCGACCTGCACGAACGTGACGTAGTGATGCCGGCCGTCGGCGTCTGTCACTTTGGAAAGATCGGAGCCTTCGGTTTTCGGCTTCATGGGGTGCATGACCATCCGCGCGTTCCCATCGAGCACGAGGAAGTAGCCGTCGCTGCCGTAGCGGACGCCGCGCAGTCGCTCGAGCGCCTGTTTGCGCGCATCGTCTTCGCTCAACTTGCCGTCGTGCGCGAGCGCGGCGTACTCCTTCACGATGGAGAGGCCGATTTGCGCACTGTTGACGAGATCGACCTTGCGCTCTCCAAGGCGCGTCTCGTACGAGAGATAGGCCGCGGACACTGAAATGACGAGCAGTGCCGCGAGACTTGCGATGAGGGGCAGCCAGAGTTTCTGCTTGAAGCCGAGTGTGCGCATGGTGGTTTCACGTGAGGTTGCATCACCGACGGATGGACCGTCACTTGCGCCTGCTTCTGCGTCAGAAAACGACCATCGACAGACGCTGCACTGTATTACGGTCTTTCGCTGCGCGGACTGAAGAGAAATCCTGGCTGGATCGTGCCCTTTACGACTGGGGTTTTCCCTGCAATTGAGGGTTTATATGGGGATAACTTCGACGTTGCCTTACTGGCTATCTCGATGCCTTACGGTTTTTCATGCCCCGGCGCCTCGGAGCGCGAGGTCTTCACGACGACGCCGTCGGGCGAGAAATGCGCGTTGAACATGGCATCCGGCGACACGCCGCCTTCGTCCCAATGCCAGCTCCACACCTCTTCCTGGCTCAGCGCGTACTGCGCCACCTGGGCGGGCTTGCCGAGCAGGCGCCGCACGTCGTCCTTCGTCATGCCAGGCACCACGCGCGCGATGTTGGCGGCGCTCAGCGCCTGGGTGATCGCGACGAGCCGGCCGTTGGCATCGAAGTCGAGCATGTACGTGTGCGTGCCGTTGGGTCCGCGCGGATATTCGAGCCGCATCGAACCGTCGTCGTTTTGCCAGACGATTTCGGGTTTGCCGGCGTCGCGGCGCACGTCGTCGACGGTGGACACGCCGGGCTGGAGATGGCCGAATGCCATCGGGTCGGGCTTGATGGCGTTGACCACGTCGGCCACCTTCTGCTCGTCGCAGCCGGCGACGAGACTCATGGCGGCACAGGCCGCGAGCAGGCAAATGAAGCGTTTGGGCATGGAAGTCCTGTCAGGTGCGCCCGAATCGGCGCGAAATGGATGCCAATCGATGCAAATCGATGCGCCGCTCCAGATATGAAGGAGACCGGCCGCTAGAAGCGCGTGCCGGCATGGCAGCCGCCAAACGCGGCGCCGTTGGTCGCTGCGCCGCCGCAGCCGAAAATGCCGCAGCCGCCCTGCGCAAGCAAGGCGGCTGCTAGCAGCACGGCGGCGATGGCCTTGCGCACCGGCATGGGCTCAGCACTCGCCCTTCTTCGCGTGGCCGGGCGGGCAATGGCGATGGTCCTTGCCATGGCGCTGATGCGCGTTCCAGTCGTCGCGGCTCCAGTAGCGGTTGCCGTCGTAATAGCGATCGCCGTACCAGCCCGGCGAGACGACCGCGACTGGCGCGGGCGCCGTCACCACCGCGCCGGGGGGCAAGCCGACGTTGACGCCGATTTCCACGGCATGAGCCGCGAGCGAAAAACCGGCTGCGGCGACGCTGGCGAGCATCAGCAGGTGCGATTTCTTCATGATGTTTCCCTGAGACGAGATGTTTTCACGGAGGCGAATCCCCTCGCCGCCTGCCGACCGAAAACGTTCTGCAATCCTTCGGGTTGACGCTGCCCGCCCGTGACTCGCCTGACTTGACCATCTTTGACGATTGCGTGCGCTGCCACGCGGCGGACCGCCCTTGCCACTCGTCCTACGCTAGTCCCTGCAAGCGCCCGATCGTCTCCTTGAGTTCCGCTTCGAGCTGCGCCATGAGTTCGGCGGCCGGCATCTCGCGCGCGAGCGCCGCGGCCTGGCCCGCCCATTGCGCGCCATAACCGAATTCGCCCTTTGTTTTCGCCGCCGCGTGCAGCGCTTTGCCGGCGTCGTAGGCGATCGGGTAATCGGGCGTGGCGGGTGCCACAGGAGCACTGCCGAGTTCCGTGAAGCGGTTCAGCATGGCGCGCGCCGCGCGGCCCGAGATAGCCTGCGTGAGCGTGGTGTGGCGCGCGGCGTCGCCCAGAATCGCGCGACGGTAGCCTTCGTCGATCGACGTTTCGGGACACGCAACGAACGCCGTGCCCAGTTGTGCCGCCTGCGCGCCGAGCGCCAAGGCCGCGGCGATGCCGGCGCCATCCATGATGCCGCCCGCCGCGATCACAGGCAGATCGAATTCGCGCGTAAGCAACCGGGTCAGCGCGAACGTGCCCAACTGGTCGTCGCGTGCGGCCGGATCGAACACACCGCGATGGCCGCCGGCCTCGATGCCCTGTGCCACGATTGCGTCCACGCCGGCACTCGCGACCTGGGCGGCTTCATCGAGATTGGTCGCGCTCGCGAGCAGCCGGATGCCGGCCGCGCGCAGCTTCGCGATGACGTCGGCGGGCGGCAGGCCAAAGTGGAAGCTCACCACCGCGGGCTTTTCGTCGAGGAACACGGCAAGCATCGCGGGGTCCGCGACGAAGCTCGTATAGATCTCACTGAGGTTCGCTGGCGGCTCTGCGCCGTAGCGCTGGAACACGGGCGCGAGCCACTCGAGCCATTGCCGCTCCACGGCCGCGTTGGCAATGGCCGGCCGATGGCAGAACACGTTGACGTTGAACGGCCTCGCGGTGAGTTCGCGTGTGTCGCGAATCGCCTTGCGTGCGGCCTGCGCGTTCATCGCGCCTACGCCGATGGAGCCGAGGCCGCCCGCGTTCGATACCGCCGCCGCAAGCGCCGGCGTACCGACGCCGGCCATGGGCGCGAGCACGATGGGTTTGTCGATGCCGAGCCGACGCAGCAATGCGCGCGCCTCTCCTTGCTGGGTCATATCGCCCTCCTTTTGACCAAACGTGATGGGTACAGCGGGCAAGCATACTGCGGCAAGCGCATGCATGCCTTGCCCGTCGCCATCGCGGCGGGCAAGGCATCAACGGCGACGGCACCCGCCGGCAAGACGGGGGTTCCTGTCGGCAATGTCGGGAAGGACCCCGCGAGAGCGGCCTTACTTCGCCGTGGGCATGGCGAATTCCGCGCCCTTTGCGATGCTCTCGGGCCAACGCTGCATGATCGACTTCTGCTTCGTGTAGAAGCGCACGCCCTCTTCGCCGTATGCGTGCATGTCGCCGAACAGGCTGCGCTTCCAGCCGCCGAAGCCGTGCCATGCCATGGGCACCGGAATCGGCACGTTGATGCCCACCATGCCCACTTCGATACGGCGGCCGAACTCGCGGGCCACGTTGCCGTCGCGCGTGAAGCACGCCACGCCGTTGCCGAACTCGTGCGCATTGATAAGATCGACCGCTTCACCGAAGTCCTTCACGCGCACGCATGCGAGCACCGGCCCGAAGATTTCTTCCTTGTAGATGCGCATCTGCGGCGTGACGTGGTCGAACAGCGTGCCGCCCGTGAAGAAGCCGTCTTCGTGACCCGGCACCTTGAGGCCGCGGCCGTCCACCACGAGTTTTGCCCCCTCTTCCACGCCGAGCCCGATGTAGCCTTCAATGCGCTGCAGCGCCTCACGCGTGACGACAGGCCCCATCTCCGCATCGGCCTCCATGCCGTTGCCGATGCGCAGCGCGCGCGCGCGTTCGGCGAGTGCCAGCACGATCTTGTCAGCCACGTCGCCCACCAGCACCGCCACCGAGATCGCCATGCAGCGTTCGCCCGCAGAACCGTAGGCGGCGCCGATCAGCGCATCCACCGCCTGGTCGATGTCGGCGTCCGGCATCACCACGAGATGGTTCTTCGCCCCGCCGAGCGCCTGCACACGCTTGCCGAGCCGTGCGCCGGTTTCGTAGATGTAGCTCGCAATCGGCGTCGAACCGACAAAGCTCACCGCCTTCACGTCGCGGTGCGTGAGCAGCGCGTCGACCACCACCTTGTCGCCCTGCACGACGTTGAACACGCCGTCGGGCAGGCCGGCCTCCTTCAGCAGGCCGGCCATGAAGAGCGACGCCGAAGGGTCGCGCTCGCTCGGCTTCAGCACGAACGTGTTGCCCGACGCGATTGCGACCGGGAACATCCAGCACGGCACCATGCACGGGAAGTTGAACGGCGTGATGCCGGCCACCACGCCGAGCGGCTGGCGCACGGTCCAGTTGTCGATGCCGGTGGAAACCTGCTCCGTGTAGTCGCCCTTGAGCAGTTGCGGAATGCCGCACGCGAATTCGATGACGTCGATGCCGCGCGACACTTCGCCCTGCGCATCCGAGAACACCTTGCCGTGCTCGGCCGTGATGATGGCGGCCAGCTCGTCGCGATGCTGGTTCATGAGTTCGAGAAAGCGCAGCATGACGCGCGCGCGGCGAATGGGCGGCGTATCGCTCCACTTCGGAAAGGCCGCCCTGGCGCTCGCGACGGCGGCTTCCACGTCCGCGGCTTCGCCCAGCAGCAGCTTGCGGGCCCGCGCGCCCGTGGCCGGGTTGAAGACGGGCTGCGTGCGGCTGCCGGTGCCGGCAACACGCTCGCCATGAATGAAGTGACCGACGTCTGCGCTGTCGTTGTAGGCCTGCATGAGGAGCTCCTGTGCATACGGAATGGGATGCCTGTCAGTTTAGGAAGAGCCGGGCCGTCTGCAAAGGTGCTATCGTTGAACGCGTTGTTTGCCATTGTGAACAATGAGCGTATGGATATCGAAAAAATCGAAGGTCTGTGGACCCATCTGCACTGGCTCGCCATGCTGGCCGAACAGGGCAGCTATACGGCGGCCGCGGCGCGCCTCGGCGTCAGCAAGGCGGCCATGAGCCAGCGCATTTCCGAACTGGAGCGGGCCGCGGGCATTTCGCTCGTGCAGCGCACCACGCGCAGCGTGCGGCTCACCGAGGCCGGGCAGCGGCTCGTCGAGAACACGCGGCATCACTACGAGCAGATCGCGGCCAGCTTTGCGAGCGTGCGCGAACTGGCTGGCGTCGCGCGCGGATTGTTGCGCGTGACGGCACCCGTGGCGTTTGCGCGGCAGCAACTCGTGCCGCGTTTGCCCACATTTCTAAGGGCAAACCCTGAGGTGCGGGTTCAACTCGAAGTGTCGGACCGGCTCGTTTCGCTCGCCGCCGAAGGGTTCGATCTCGCCATCCGTCACAGCACCGACGCGCCCGACACCTGCGTCGCGTGGAAGCTGTGCGAAACGCGTTCGGTGATCGTGGCGACCCGCGCGTATCTGCGCCGCCGCGGCACGCCGACGGTGCCGGCCGACCTCGCCGGCCACGATTGCCTGTTCTACCCTCGCTCCACCGGTCCGGCGATGTGGTCGTTCGAGCACAAGGCAACGCGTCGGGCCGCCGCGAAGACGCCAGCGAAAGGGACGTCCAGACCCGCTGCGCCGCAGGTTGCCGAAACGATCGCGTTGCCCGTGAGCGGCCCGTTTTGCGCGAACAACAGCGAGACGCTGCGCGATGCCGCGCTGGACAACCTGGGTATCGCGCTTTTGCCCGACTTCACCGCCCAGGCGGCCGTGCGAGCGGGCAAGCTCGTGGAAGTGCTGCCCGAGTGGCGTATTACGGGCACGTTCGCCGACCAGCTTTATGTGCTGCGACCCTACACCTCGCACGTGCCGCGCGCGGTGAGCCTTTTCGTGAACTATCTGCGCGAGAGTTTTGCCGAAGGCTTCCCGCTCGCGTAGCCGGCCTTGCGCCTGTTCACATTGGAAACAGGCCGTAGTGCAATTCGACGCCGATCAAATTCACGGTGTGGCCAGGCTCAAGTCACTCTCAAGTCTCCGCGCTTGCGTGCCGATATTCGTAACGTAGCCGCCGTATTCGCCGAAGCGGCAAACCGTCAAAGCAGCGAAGTGGCAAATACGGCGTGCGGCATTCGTCCGACTTTTAGCTTTTCTAAATAAAACCCGGAAGAGTCCGCATCGCCTCCGCGCGAAGCATCCGTGGCGCCCGCGGTGCTTCCCGGCAGAGACTTACCGACTCACCGATTCACCGACTCACCGACTCACCGACTCACCGACACGAGGCTTGTCGCTCATGAGGAGACCCGATCCCCAACCGCTCGCGCGCAGGCGTGCTGCCGCGCCGGCTGTTGGCTCGCCGCGCATCGATGCCCGGCCGGTGCGGCTGCTCGCAAGCGTCGCGCGTGCCGCCGCGCCTTCGGAGGACCGCGGCGACTTCGCCATCGAGTACGCCATCGTGCTCCCGCTCTTTCTCGCAGTCGTGATCGGCATGTTCCAGTTCGGCGTGATCTTCACGACGCAGTCGCTGATGGACAACGCCGCGCGCGACGCCGCCCGGCTGATCCGCATCGGCACGTTCACCGGCAGTTCCGGCGGTTATTCGAGCGCGCTGACCACCGCCGTCTGCAATGACCTCACCGTGAGCGGCTTCAATCTTGTACCGTCGTGCTCGTCGAATATCCAGATCTATGTGGCCTCCGCCGCCTCGAGCACACCGGCGGGCAGCGGCTTCAAGACACTCGTGCCCGCCACCATCACCAACGGCGTGATGACGCAGACCAAGGCGGCGCTCTCGCCGAAGTACGACGTGATTCTCGAAGTCGGTTATCAGATGCCGTGGGTCGCTGCGTTCTTTTCGGGCAACGCGATGCTCACCTCCACCCTCGCCTTCCAGACGGAGCCCTACTGATGCGCACGGTTCTGCGCCGCGCAGGCGGCTTCGTGCAGGGTCTGCTTCACAACACGCGCGGGGTGGCGGCGCTCGAGTTCGTCTTCATCCTGCCGCTCATGACAGGCGTGCTGTTCGGCATCTACGAAATCGGGCAATACGCGCGCGTGAACATGCAGCTTGCGAATGCGGCGACGTCGATGGCCGATCTCGTCTCACAGCAGGCCGCAGGTGTTTCAGGCGGCACCACGGGCAGCCTCGGCAACTTCTGCGCAGCGGGGCGCCTGATGATGAACCCGTTCCCCGCCAGTGCGACATCGGGCGCAGGCTCGTTTTCAGCGGCCATTGCGAGCGTGACGAACTATACCGCCACGGGTGTCACGGTGGACTGGGAAAGCGACCACGCCTGCACCGTGACGGCCACGGCGCTCGGTGCCACGGCGAAAACGCTGGTCGCATCGCCCACGAATCTGGTGCCTAACGCGGGTACGCCCGGCGACAGCGTGATCGTCGTGCAGGTGACGTATCAGTACAGCTCGCCGATCCAATACCTGATTCCGTCTGCGTTCACGCTCACGCAAACCGCCTTCGCCCGGCCGCGCATCACGGGCACGATCGCGTGCGCGGCGCCCTGCTCCTGAGGACTCCCGCATGCCGTCCGCCACGTTGACCACGTTAGCCGCATCAGTCACGTCAGCCCCTTCGGGCAGACTGTGGGCCGCCAGAAACCCCGTGCGCACTCGCTTGCCGCGCACGGCGCGCAACCCCTTCGGCGCCGCCGCGGACGACTCGGGCTCCATCGCCGTCACGTTCGCGCTGCTGCTGATCCCCATGATGCTGATCTTCGGCCTCGTGGTGGATTACGCGCGCATGGTGCAGTGCCGCGCGGTTCTGCAGAACGCCGTGGACGAAGCGGCGCTCGCGGGCGCGAGCGTCTTCACGACCTCGGACCAGGGCGCGAATGCCGCGACGGTTGCCGCCAACTACTTCAATCGCGCGATTCTGCCCGCCACCATGAAGGCCGGCGCGCCCACCGTCACCACCAACGCAAACGGCACCATCAACCCGGCGCTCGGCACGGCCGTCGCCTACACCGTCACGGTTTCGGCCAACGCGACCGTCTCCACCACGCTGCTTTCGATGCTGCTGCCCTCGGTCTCGATGACGGCCACCGGCACCGCGAGCGATCCGGTGGTGTCCGCTAAGCTCGGTTTCACCAACGTCAATTCCGTGGCCTGCGACGGCAACGCCGTCTACCTGTACCAGGTGCCGAAGAACGCGAGCGGCTCCGGCTATGACTTCGGGGCCGTGCCCACGTGGTCCACGGGTTCCAGCGGCAATTACTACGAGATCGGCAACAGCACCGGCGGCTCCCTGCCCTCGGGTCAGGCACTGCCCACCATCAGCGCGAACCAGCCGCTCGGCGTGGCGATGGTGAACCAGACCAACGGCAACACGGGCAACTCGGGCTGCGGCGTGACGGTGACGGGTGCGAATTCCTACGGCGCGCCGCACAAGAGCACGCAGACGTTCTATTCGTCGCTGCTGCTGAACGGGCAGCCGCCCACGCAGAACTCCAACTACAACTACACCGTCACGGTTACGCAGAACTCCGGCGGAACCATCACGGGCGTCACGGCGACGGTGGGCAGCCAGACGTGGTCGGTGCCGGTCGCCTCGTCGTCGTACAACAACCTCTCCACCTATCTCGGCATCAATGCGCCCAGCACCGGCAAGTCGAACTGCACGTCGTCGTCCACGACGTCGGGCTCCGGCTGGAGCGCCACCACCACGACGGCCTACAACTGCCGCACCCAATATTTCACGTCGAGTTCATCGTCCACCCCGAACTGCGTGCTCTACGTGCAGACGGGTGTCACGCCGAGCTACCTCGGCGGGCTCTCGAATTCGAGTTCAGCGCCCGCCGCGGCACTCACCAAATGCTTCGCGCCGACCACGGGCGGCGGCAGCTACTCGGCGCCCACCTGCGCGCAACTCTCGGCCCTTCAGAGCGGCGGCTCGAACATCGCGCCTGCGGCGGTGTACTGGTGGGACGATGCAGGCGGCGTGGGCCCGGGCGAACAGTATTACGGCCCCTCCAGCCACTGCTCCGCGACCAGTTCGAACGGGCCGGGTTATGGCGAAGACTGCCAGTACAAGAACAACTTCTTCGCCATGCAGTGCCAGACGACCGGCGGCAGCGGAAGCGGTTTTACCGAGGTGGTGCTGAGTCAGTAGGCGTTCGGGCAGATCGCGGCGTCTCAGAACAGGCCCGGCATCACGCGATACCGCACGCGCCGCGCGTAGTCGCGATAGGCCGGGTCCTTGAGCAGCATCTTTTCCTCGCGCAGTACGCGATACCCCTGCAACGCCCACAGCGAAACGAGGATGAGCAGGTTGCGCACGCCGAAGTTCGCCGCAAGAAAACCCACGTTGGTGATGAAGTACCCCACATAAATGGGGTGACGCAGCACGCGGTACGGCCCGCGCACCACGACGCCGCGGTTGGCGGGCAGGATGCCGTACGAGCGGCGCAGCGTGAGCTTCGCGCTGATCTGCAGGGCCATGCCGGCGATCTGCAGGCCCGCCGCGACGGTTTCAGGCAGCACGCGCGAGCCCGGTGCCAACTGGAACGCCACGAAGTAGAAGCTCGCGCAGGTCGAGATCACCACGGTGAGCGGATGCCAGTCGCGCTCGCGCGGCACGCGCGTGCAGACGGCGAGCGCGAGCGTGATCGCCTCAGACACGACGAGCAGCATCAGCGTGAGCCGCGTGGGGTCGCGATAGAACTGATGCAGCGCCGAGGAAACGAACATCGAGAACATCAGCACGGCGCCGAGCCGCACCGCGATTTCGGTAGCGAACCGGCCCGGTGTGAGGGGCGGCTTGAGATCCGCTGCCGTCGCTGCAATGGCCTCGCCCGCGTGCTCCGGGTTCAGGAAGTCCAGGCCCGTTGCCGGCGCCTCTGGCGCGCCACGCTGCCCGGCCTCGGCTACCGTCGGCAGCGGCATTGACGTCGTCGTTTTCATGATCGCTTCACCCTGCCCTGTGACTCGTCGCGTGTGGCGTCATTGCGCAAGCGGGCCGTTGGCCGCCTGCGTCACGGCCGCCGGAAGCGCACTCACCGCCGATTCCTTTGCCGTCCCTACCTTCGTGGCCGTTGGCGCAGACATGGGTGCAGACATGGACGATGGCGCCGAAGCCCCCATGAGCCGCGCCCGCTGCAGCGCGTAATAGCGCAGATTATCGTCCACGGAGGCCTTCGGCAGGTCCTGGCCGAGCAGTTCGGCGGCGGCCTCGGTATTGCCGAGCAGGCCATAGGCCAGCGCGAGGTCTTCGCGGGCCTGCGGCGGCGCCGAAGGAAACCGCGTCACGTCGAGCAGCACGTTGGCACCTTCGCGCGGGTGCCCGCTCAGCACGAGCGAGAGCCCCAGATTCACGGCCAGCATCGGGTCGCCCGGGTTCGCCTTGAGCGCGGCGCGCAGCACGTCTTGCGCGCCCGCGTGATCGCCGGCCAGGTCGAGCGCGGCCCCGAGTCCCGCACTCGCGAGCGCATCGTTCGGCTTGAGCGCGAGCACGCGATGGTATGTCGCCGCAGCATCGGCAAGGCGCCGCTGATGCATCGCCACGCGCGCCATGCCGATGAGCGGCGCCGTATTGTCCGGCTCGATCTGGCTCGCCTTCTGAAAATACACGCCCGCGCGCGTGAAGTCGCCCACGGCATAGAGCGTGTTGCCGAGACCCGTGAGGCCCGGCACCGAATTCTCGTCGGCCTTCACGATGCGACTGTAGATCGTCGTGGCCATATCGAGGTTGCCCGATTCGAGCGCCGTCTCGGCAATGCGCAACTCGCTCGCCGTGGAAGGCGTGCCGCGCGGTTCGAGCGGACGGATGTCGGTGGCGTGCTGCGTCACGGTGGTCGTGCAGGCTGCGGTGGTCAGCACGCAGACGAGCACCGTTACGCGGAAAAAGAGATCGGTTTTCATTGCGATGCCATGAGCGCGATGAGTTGAATGACGGACGGCCCCGCTGCAATCACCACGACGGCCGGCAGAATGAAGATCATCATCGGCACCACCATCTTCGGCGCGAGTTTGGCGGCCTTTTCTTCGAGCGTGACGAGATGCGTGAGCCGCTCGGCGCGCGACAGCGTGCGCAGCGCGTGCGTAATGGGCGTGCCGTAGCGCATGGCCTGGATCAGCGTGGAGATCAGCGCGCGAATGGAGGGCAGATCGATGCGGTCGGCAAGCCCCTGCAATGCGCGGGTGTTGTCGCCGGAGAGTTGCAGTTCGTCCGCCGTGAGCGAGAACTCGTCGGAAAGCGGCGCGCAGATGTCAGCGAGTTCGTCCGCCACGCGCCGGATGCTCACGGCCAGACTGTTGCCCGCGTTCGTGCAGATCACGAGCAGATCGAGCGCGTCGGGCAGGTAGGTCGCCATGAGCCGGCGGCGCCGCGAGGTGGTGAACGCGAGCACGTATTCGGGCAACACCTGTCCGACCACGAACGCGATCAGCATCATCGACCCACGCACCGCGGGATAGTGACCCACGTTCGGCACATGCGAGCCGAGCATCACGGCAAGCGTCGCGCACGAAAGCGCCATGACGAACTTCAGTGCAAGCAGCACGGACACCGCGTGACGGCTGCGATACCCGCCGCGCAGCATTTCCTTCTGCAGTTTCGCGCGGTACGCCACGTCGAAGAACGGCAGGCGGTCGCCGATGCGGGCCAGCCGGTGCGCGAGCCGCGTGCGCCAGCTGGCTTCGTCGTCGGTCTCGTCGGTGTGCACGCGCTGCGCGCGCTGCGAGAGCGCGGCCTGACGTACGCGCTCCGCGATACGCCCGCGCAGCCCGCCATGCTTGCGCACCCACCACAGCGCGAGCGCGCCGAAGAGCGCCAGCAGCATGAGCAGGTTGACGAGCGTTTCGGTGTGGTTCGGGCTCATCGCATCGTGTTCAGCTTCGACATCTTCGTGATCAGCGCGACGCCCACCACCACCGACACCACGGCATAGGTGAGGATGTTCGTCCCGGTCGGCGTTTCGAACAGCACCATCACGTAGCTGCGGTTGATGAGGAACATCGAGAGCAGGATGAGCGGCGGAATCACCGTGAGAATGCGCGTCGTGATACGCGCCTCGCCCGTGAGCGCACGCGTCTTCTGGCGAATCTCGCGACGGCTGCGCACGATGCCCGCGAGGTTCTCCAGCGTTTCGCCCAGTTGCCCGCCCGTTTCGCGTTGCAGCTTCAGGCACACGCAGAAGAACGAGAAATCCGCAACCGCGATGCGCCTCGCCGCCGTGGTCAGCACTTCGTCGAGGTCGAGGCCCACCTGCAGCGCGTCGCCCATCAGCCTGAACTCCTGGCGCAGCGGCTCTTCCACTTCGTCGGCCGCCGTGCTGATTACGTGCGTGACGGGCACGCCCGCGCGCACCGCCCGCACGAGCAGGTCGATCACGTCGGGAAAGCCGTCCAGAAAGCGCTGGCGGAAGCGGTTCACGAGCCAGCTGTAAGTCTTCATTGCGGCGAACACAGGCAGCGCGACAGGCAGGATTGTCGCGACGAAGCCCGGCAGCGGCATGAACGCGAGCATCACCACGGCCACCATCTCGGCCGCGAACGCCACACCCACCACGATCTTGAGACCGCGCTTGCCCGCCACGGTGCGCAGACGCGCCAGCTTCGGCGCCGTCCAGCGCGCCCATGCGCTCTCGTAGCGTTCCACCTTGAAGAGGTCCGCATGCTGCCGGCGCGCCTTGCCGTCGGCCTTCTTCGCGCGCTGCGCGAGGTCGAAGGCCGTTTCCATGCGGGCGTGAATGCGCGCGGCGGACAGCTTGCGACGCATGTCCTGCACGATCAACCACATCACGCCGCTCACGATAGCGATGCCGAACGTCGCAACGGTGACGAGGTCGATGGTATTCATGGCTTCATGGCTTCCAGCAACTGCTCTTCGAGCCCGTAGTACGCGGCGCGCGGCGCAAAGGCCGGGCGTACCGGCGCGCACTCGAACTCGCCTTTCACTTCCTCGCTGTAGGCGCTTGCGTCGTAGCGGAACGTGAACAGGTCCTGCGTGATGATGACGTCGCCCTCCATGCCGACCAGTTCCGTGATGCGCGTTACGCGCCGCATGCCGTCGCGCATGCGCTCGATCTGCACGATCATGTGCACCGCGCTCGCAATCTGGCGGCGAATGGAGAAGAGCGGCAGGTTGCCGTTGGCCATCATCACCATGCTTTCCAGACGCGTTATGCCATCGCGCGGCGAGTTCGCGTGGATCGTCGTCATGGAGCCGTCGTGGCCCGTGTTCATGGCCTGCAGCACGTCGAACGCTTCGGGGCCGCGCGTTTCGCCAAGGATGATGCGGTCCGGGCGCATCCGCAGCGCGTTGCGCACGAGATCGCGCTGCGCCACGGCGCCGAGACCCTCGGTATTTTCGGGCCGCGTTTCGAGACTCACCACGTGCGGCTGCACGAGCTGGAGTTCGGCGGCGTCTTCGATGGTGACCACGCGCTCGCCCGCATCGATGAAGTGCGAGAGCGCATTGAGCAGCGTCGTCTTGCCCGAGCCCGTGCCGCCCGACACGAGCACGTTGAGGCGGCACGTGCTCGCGATCTTGAGCACCGTCGCCATGGCGGCGGAAAGATTGCCCTGCTGCGTCATGCGGTGCAGCGTGATGTTGCGCTTCGAAAATTTGCGGATGGAGATGGAGGCGCCACGAATGGCCAGCGGCGGGAGCACCACGTTCACGCGGCTGCCGTCGGCGAGGCGCGCATCCACCATCGGGCTGCTCTCGTCCACACGGCGGCCCACGCCCGCGGCAATGCGCTGTGCCACGTTGATCACGTGCGCGTTGTCGCGGAACTTGCATGTCGTGAGTTCGAGCCGCCCATGCCGCTCCACGTAGACCTGGTCGGGGCCGTTCACGAGTATGTCGGTCACGCTTTCGTCGGCAAGCAGCGGCTCGATGGGGCCGAGACCGAACATGTCGTTGAGCAGTTCGTCGACGATCTGCGTCTGCTCGGCCATCGTCATGTTCAGATGCTCGCGCTCCGCGATTTCGAGCACCAGTTGCTCGACGCCGGGCTTCATCTGCTCGCGCGTCTTGCCGACGGCGGCCGATGCGTTCATCGACGAGAACACGCCGTTGCGGATCACGCGAAAGAGATCGGAACGCACCAGCGATTCGGCGTTTTCGGCCTGCGCCGAACGCACCGGCTGCATCTCGCGAACGGCGAGCAGTTCCGCGAGCGGCGGCGCCGACGCGGCGCTCGCTCCGCCCGCCCCGCTCTCTTCGAACTCCGGTACGCGCTTCTTCTGGCCGAACATCAGCGTTTCCTCAAGAGGCGGAAGCGCGGCACGCGCTTCGGTGCTTCGGCGGGACGCTGGCCCGTGAGGTCGCTTGCGATGCGCCGCACCGTCTGGTTGAAGCCGTTGGGCGCGCGCTCGCGCGGCGACTCGCCCAGGTTTTCGGCCACGGCCACCGCCTTCGTCTCGTACGGAATCTCGTGCAGCACCGAACGGCCCACGGCGGCCGTGAAGTCAGCGAGTTCCACCTTGCCGGCGCCCGCCGGCGAAACGTTGTTGACGAGCAGCGATGTGATGGGATTGTTGTCGCGGTCTTCCACGAAGCGCAGCAGGCGCACGGCCTCGCGCGTGGAGTGCACCGAGCGGTCGGCGACCAGATACACGCGCGAGGCGTGATCGAAGGCCTCGTTGCCGAGCGCATCCGCCGGGGCGGCTACGTCGAGAATCACGTAGTGGAAGCTGTCGCACAGCAATGCGAGCAGACGCGCGAGCGCGCCGGGCTCGTAAGGATGCGGCGCGCCGTAGTCCAGTTCCGCCGACAGCATGAAGAGCCGTGTGCCGTGCGGGACCAGCGTGCGTTCCACATATTGCGGATCGATGCGGTGCACGTTCTGGAGTACGTCGAAGAGACCGTTGTTGCTCTGCGCGCCCAGCATGCAGTTCGCCGCGCCGCTGTAGAGGTCGAGATCGACATAGGCAATGCGCCGGTGCGTCTCTTCGGCAAGATGCCGCGCCACGTTGAGCGCAACGGTGGTGACGCCGACGCCGCCGCGGGTGCCCGCGAACGCGATGGCCTTGCCGGCACGCGCCAGCATGACCTGATTCACCACGCCGTCGGTCACGTTCACCGTGCGCTTGATGAGCTCCACCGTGAGCGGCTTGACCAGATAGTCCCGCACGCCGATCTTGAGCAGGCTGCGGAAAAGGCCTACGTCGTTGCGCTCGCCGAGCGTTATCACCTGCACCGAGGGCTCGCACACTTCGGCAAGCCGCCCCAGATCCGAGAGCGGCATCACGCAGCCTTGCAGATCGACCAGCAGGAACTGCGGCGAGCGGTCGAGCTTCGCCAGATGGGCGATCGCGTCGTCGATCGTGCCTACCGCGATGTACGTGTGCGGCATCGCCTGTTCGAGCACGTAGTTCTTCAGCACCTGCTCCGTGGCCTTGTCGGCGACGAACGCCACGAAGTCGGCCGCGCGCGCGGCGCTGCGGGTCTTCGGGAGAATGGACGGCATCGTGCTCATGGTCGGCTCTGGTTTGGCGTGCGTTATTTCGCGTCGCGCGACGTGGTCGGGTCGAGCGGCGTCAGCTTGCCGGTTTCGTAGCGGCGCACAGCGGAGGCCGCCATCGCCGCATCCGCGGGCCCGAGCGGCTGCGGCGCCACGAGGTCGCGCGGATTGGCGATCTGCGCGGCGAGATTCGTGTACGTGGCGCAGCCCCATTCCATGCGCGGCCGCACGTGCCCCGCATCGATCGCCACCGAGGCGCGCGAGAGGCTCTCGCAGTCGGGCGGCATCACGGTGTTGCCGCGCAGCGTGAGCACCGAGGTGTCGGGCATGTCGCGCGGCGGATGAAAGCACCCCGCGAGGCTCGCGGCGCAGGCGCACATGACGAGCCAGCGAACGGGTTCGAACGGAAACGATGCGCGTGTCATGGCGGGCCTCTCAGTAGACGTAGCCGGCCGCGCCCACGAGGCGGGGTTCGGCGCTGCTCGCCGTGCCGTCGCCCGGGGCATGCCCGAAGCGCCGGCCGAAGCTGTATTCGATGTCGTTGGCCGGCGACTGCAGCGATTCGAGCGGCGAGCGCAGGCGCGCGGCCTGGGTGGGCTGCACGATGTACGGCGTCACCATGATGACGAGTTCGGTCTTGTTGTTCAGGTAGTTCGTGGAGGAGAACAGCTTGCCGAGAATCGGAATCGAGCCGAGGCCAGGCAACTGCGACACCGTGTCTTTCGTCACGCTTTGCAGCAGGCCTGCGATCGCGAAGCTCTGGCCGCTGCCCAGTTCCACCGTGGTATCCGCGCGGCGCACCGAGAGGCCCGGCACCGTGATGCCGCCCGTGGTCACGCTGACCGAGGTGTCGATCTGGCTCACTTCCGGGCGCACCTTGAGGCTGATGCGGTTGTCGGCGAGCACGGTGGGCGTGAAGTCGAGCTTCACGCCGAACTGCTTGAAATCCACGGTGATGGCGCCGTTCACCTGCGAGACCGGAATCGGAAATTCGCCCCCCGCGATGAAACTCGCCGTCTGCCCCGAGAGCGCGACCAGGTTCGGTTCGGCGAGCACGGTGAGGAGACCTTCCTCGTTGAGCGCGTCGATCAGCACCTGGAGGTTGCTGTGGGCGGTCGAAAACGCGCCGAACAGCGAGAATGCGTTGTTCGTCGGCAGGTTGGCCGCGGTCACGCCATTGGTCGTCGTGAAGATCGGGCGGCCGCTGAAAACGCCACCGAACCAGTTGCCCGTAGCATTGCCGATAGACTGCCAGTTGATGCCCAGTTGCTGCGTGACGTTGCGGTCCACTTCCGTGATGCGCACGAGCAACTGCACCTGGAGCGGGCGGGCCACCGTCATGCGGTTGATCAGCACCTCCTTGTCGTCGAGCCAGGGCGTGACGGCCTGGACGACGGCGTCGGCATCGGCGGCGTTGGCGGCGTCCCCCGCAATCTGCAACGAGCCCACCCCTTCCGTCACGGAAAGCTTCAGGTTCGGAAAGCGCGCGGCGAGTGCGGCACGCAGCGCGTCGGTGTCGCGCGAAACCGTGATCGCGCGTTGCAGCAGCGTGCGGTTGTTGGGGCCGAGCACATAGAGCGTCGTGGTGCCGCTCTTCTTGCCGAGCACGAACACGGCGCGCGGCGACGGCACGTGGACGTCGGCCACGTTGGGGTCGGCCACGAAGACCGAGGTGGCGTCCTCGTTGAGCCGCAACAAGGTGCCCTTGCCCGCGGTGACGGCGAGCGGTCCGCTTCCGTATGCGGGGAGTTCGGCGCGCGCCGCATTGGTTTCGCGCACGTCGTGTGAACTGCGCGATGCGGCGGCTTCCTTCCTGTTTGCGCCGATCGCCTGACGACCGGCCACCGTTGCTTCGCCCTGCGGCGCAGCCGCTTGCGCGGGCACGATCCACGTGAGCGCGGCCCACGCGAGCCCGGCCGCCCGGATGAACGCCCAGACGCGTGCCCAGACGCGCACCCGGCACGCCGCGCGTCGAGTTCCGGCGTACGGCGCGGCGCTGCGAATCGGACTATAGGGCTTGCTCATGCTTCGGGTTCCTGAAAAAGGCACCATGCTCGTCAACGCGTGGGTTGCTCGGGTGCGCCCGGCGCCGGCGGCGGGCCGCCCGCCGGCATGCCGGCGTTGCCCGACAGGGCCGCCGCAGCCGCCGCCATGGTCGAGGGCAGCGGCGGCGTGCCGGCACTGCCGCCACCCAGGTTGTCCGAGCGCTCCGAACCGCGATAGATGACGACGGCCTTCGGCGTGGGCGCGACGGCAACAGGCGCGCCTTGCGCGGCGCGCGCCGTGTGCGGGGCCGGCAATTCGCGTACCGCGCTCGAGATGTCGCCCGCCCAGACGGGGCGCGCCTGCAGCGGTCCCGAGGCCGGTACAGCGGAGGCAGCGTCGGCCTCGCGGCTCGCCTTCGCGAAGCTGCGCAGCGCGAACGACAGGCTGCCGAGGCGCGCTGCGACCGACACCACTTCGGCCATGTGCGGTGTGACTTCCAGCGTCACGGTGCGCGCGCGGTTGTTGGCGTCGGGGGCGTCGCTCGTTTTCGGGCGGCTCAGTTCCGAGCCCACCGCCAGCACGCGCACGCGCTCCACGACGGTTTCGCTCGATACGGCGAGGTCCGGGGAATCGGTGCGGTGGTCCATCTGCTGGGTGAGCAGCAGGTCCACGTAATCACCCGGCTGGATCAGACCGGCGTTGCCGGACACATCGTCGATCGCGACCGAGACGGCGCGCATGTCGGGCTTGAGTGTCGCAGCGAGGAAACCCGGCGCGCTCGGCAGAATCACGTCGTCGGGGCCGAGCACGGTGCCCGCCGCGGCTGCGTGACGCAGCAGCGCGCCCTTCAATTCGATGGCGTTCGGCGCATTGGCGATGATGGCGGCGGCCGGCACGTTGCCTGCGGGCACGTCTTTCCAGGCGAGGTCGTCGTCGCGCAGCAGCAGACCTTGCGGCAAATCTGCCGCGCTCACGCGGATCTTCACGGTGGACACGGCCTGAGGCGCGGGATGCGAAATGCTCGCCACGACCGTTCGCACGATCAATGCGATCAGCACGGCGCCCACGAGCAGCAGCAGAATCTTGATGATGTTCGACATGGCGGGCCCCTTCTATCGCACAGCCACCAGCGAGAACCACGCGGGCAGACCGATCACGGCCGTGCCGCCCGCAGCGAGCGCAACGCCATAGGGCACGCCGCGCGTGCCCGAAAACATCGCAAGCGCCCGCACCGCTCGCGCCCGATGCTGCGGGTCAAGACGCTGCGTCGCGAGGCTGACGAGCGCGACTACCGTGCCGCTCACCGATATCAGCACGAGTGCGGGCCACGAGAGCGGCAGGCCCGCCCACAGAAAGATCGCAGCGGCCAGCTTGGCGTCGCCGCCGCCCATCCAGCCGAGCGCGAACAATACGGCACAGACCGCGAAGACCACGCCGGCCAACGCCACGTGAGAGAGCACATCGGACGCGCTGCGGTGAACCACGAGCGCATCCGCGAAGAAAAGCAGCCCGAGTGCGAGCACGGATCGCGTAGGCAAGCGTCGCGCACGCACGTCGACGACGGCGAGCGAGAACAGCACGGCCAGCGCCACGGCCCGAAGGGCAAGAGAAAGTAACGGCATGATGCAAGCAGGGGAACCGGCACGCGGCAGACTCCCCTCGCCAGACGAATCAGCTCGCCGAAGCGGCCGTGATCTTCGTGTAGAGGTTCGTGAAGAGCGTCTGGATGTTCGTGCTGAATGCCGTTCCCACAGCGGTCAGTGCAACAGCAACGATGCCGGCCATGATGGCGTACTCCATGGCGCTCACGCCACGTTCGTCGCGGACAAATGCCTTCAGAAGTTTGCGCATTTGAGATTCCTTTTCCCAAGGAGTTGAACAAGGGCGGCCTTCCGGACATCCGTAAAACGATTGCGATATACGGACCCAGGATGGCTAGGCAAGTTAACGGCGAGCCGTTTTTTATCTTTAGGAATACGAGATTCCTGCGCGCTTTCCATGGTGCCGATGCGAGACGAAACGCGGGGTCGTTCATTTGATTTAGCTCAATGTTCGCCTCGCGCAATTGTCGTTGTGTGCAAGGTCGTGCGTGCGCGCCCGTGCCGTCAGGCGTTAGGCACGGTGAGCGTCAGACGTTCTGAACCTCTTTAGATTGTTCTTTTAGTTCAAGCGCGAAGCGCTATGGTCTGATGAATGTGCGCGCGCTGGACGGCACGATTTTCCGACCCATTGTTCTGGACTTCGAAAGATGCGAACCGTGCATGAAACACGAATTTCGCGCGATGCCTGGTGCTTTCCCTGGCCACACCTTCATGACGCGGAAAAACTGCCGTGCTACGAAGCGCCGCACCGCCCGGGCAGGTGTTCGTGTCGATCGGGAAGACGAAATGACAACGGGCGACCGGTTGCTGACCGGTCGCCCGTTTGAACTCGAGAATGACTTGTGCTGTGGCGGCCCCGGTAGCCGGAGCCGGCCCCGGAATCAGGCGGCCGCCGCCGTGATCAGGGTGGGCAGATACGCCTGCAGATATTCCTCGAACTCGTCCTTGACTTCGGGGTGGCGCAGCGCGAACTCCACCGTCGCCTTGAGGTAGCCGATCTTGCTGCCGCAGTCGAAGCGCGTGCCGTGATAGCGGTACGCCAGTACCTGTTCCTCGGCGAGCAGCGATTGCAGCGCGTCGGTCAACTGAAGCTCACCGCCGGTGCCTGGATTCAGTGCGCGAATGTGCTTGAAGATGGTCGGCATCAACACGTAGCGCCCCACCACGCCGAGGTTCGACGGCGCCACTTCCGGAGCCGGCTTTTCGACGATGCCCGAAAGCTTGATGACATCCTCTTCCCATTCACGGCCGTCCACCACGCCGTACGAGCGGCTGTGCTCGCGCGCGATCGTCTCCACGCCGACCACGGAGCTGTGATAGTGGTTGAAGACGTTGACGAGCTGCTTCATGACCGGCGTCGTGCTGTGCAGCAGGTCGTCCGCGAGAATCACGGCGAACGGGCTGTCACCCACGAGCTTTTCGGCGCACAGCACCGCGTGCCCCAGGCCCAGCGCTTCGGGCTGGCGCACGTAGAAACAATCCACGTGACTCGGCTTGATGCTGCGCACGAGTTCGAGCAGCTTGTCCTTGCGGCGTGCTTCGAGTTCCGCCTCGATCTCGTACGACTTGTCGAAATGGTCTTCAATGGCGCGTTTGCTGCGGCCCGTTACGAAGATCATCTCCGTGATGCCAGCCGCGATCGCCTCTTCTACCGCGTACTGGATCAGCGGTTTGTCCACGATGGGCAGCATTTCCTTCGGGCTTGCCTTGGTAGCGGGCAAAAAGCGTGTCCCGAGACCAGCCACAGGAAAGACAGCTTTGGTAACTTTTAGCATTGCAGGTATTCCCCCATCGATTGCCGATATATGGCACGCCCGTGCAGCGGCGAGCCGGCATCCCCGAAAAGTCTGGTGGAAATTATTTTTGTGACATGGCGTATTCATTGCCTCATTGAATACGCTAGCAGGAAAAAAACAGGTGGTATGCGCGGAACCGAACTCATGTGGATACCGCCGCCGGAAAGATTTGCAGCCGGCAAAATTGCGGTGCAGCATGATTTTCCGGCCTGAATGGCCTCGCCGACATAGCGCACAAGACATGCCACGCATACCCGAGCAGAGCGCCAGTCTACTCGGTTTCGTCGGCGTCCGGCAACTTGCCGGAAGACGTCGTAAAGCGCCGGATCGGCTCGTTGCGCAAGGCTTCCCGGTAGGCCGAAGCGGCCACGAGAATCAGGATGACGGCAATGCCCGCCAGTAGATGCAGATTCATGGCTCTACCCTTGAACAGAAGAATGCGAGATTCACCAAGATTCAAGTTATCACGAAAAAAACGGCAAATAATTCAGGACGAAATCCCGCCGAAAGCCTGCTTCCTGTGAATGGCTTTATTTCCGGGCGACATCTTTGCGTCAGGTTACAACGCGATTTTTTATCCATTTTTTCGCTGCATTTTTGGCCATCCCGCTGCACTACGATTGGGGCAGGCGCATCGACGCGCCTGTCATCACCCGTTATCCGTCACGAGGACCCGAATGAGCGATCCCGCACTCGATGCCGCCGGTTCGTCCCTGCGCGTCGCCGCCGTCCGCGAAACGCTTCGCGACACGCTCCATGTCGACGCGGCAGCCGGCAAGGAACACCTCATCGACGCCATGCGCGGCTTCGCAGCGCTGCTCGTCGCCTATTTCCACTGCCGCCAGGTGGTGTGGGTCGGCATGCAGAGCTTCCATCAGACAATGGGACACGCGCTCACGCCGGGCGCAATTGCCGCGTGGCTTACGCTGCCGGTTGCCTGGGGTTCCGCCGGCGTGCCGATCTTTTTCGTGATCAGCGGTTATTGCATTCACCGCGGCGGCGCCCAGCGGCTCGCGGCACAACCAGGCTACCGGCTCCCTACCCTCAATTTCTGGGCGCGCCGCTTCGCGCGCATCTATCCGGTGCTGCTGGCCGCCCTTATTCTCACGTTCGTACTCGACTCCATCAGCCTGCAACTGCCGCCCGTGAGCCACAAGATTCGCGACATCGGGCTGCAGGCGTTCCTCGTCAATCTGTTCTCGCTGCAAGGCGTGGCCGGCAAGACCTATGGTTCGAACGGCGCGCTCTGGACGCTCTCGCTCGAAATCCAGTTCTACGCGGTCTATCCGCTCGTGTTCGCGCTCAGAAAGCGGATCGGCATGCCTGCGCTCGTGGCGCTCGTCGCACTCGTCAACGTGGCCTCGGCCTGGCTGCTCGAGCGGCACGATCTGCAGTTCTTCACGTCGTACTGGCTCTCGTGGATGCTGGGCGCGTGGATTGCCGACGCGGGTGCCATGCGGCCTGCAGCGGCCTCTGTACCCGTCGCATCGGGCACCGCTATGCCGCGTCGGCAGCCGTCGCGCCTCTGGTATGCCGCTGCGGCCGCGCTCATCGTGCTGGGCTGCGGCGCATTCCACTTCGGCCAGTACGGTGCATTCCAGCTTTGGGCCACGGGCTTCGCGTGCTGGCTCTACGCGGCGCTTGGCCGGCAAGCGGCACAAGCGACACAAGCGGCCTCGCGCGGCGCGGCGGCACGCACAGGCAACGGTGCGCCGGGGGTCGCGCTCAGCGTGCTGTCACGCTTCGGCGACTTCAGCTACTCGCTCTATCTGATCCATCTGCCCATCTTCGTGCTGCTCGGCTCGCTGTTCTTCCGCTCCGAACTGCAGCTTGCGATCTGGCCGTCGTTCGCTTTCATGCTCGCCGTGCTGCCCGTGGCCTGGCTCTTCTATCGCATCGTCGAACTGCCTGCCATGCGCTGGTCCGCGAGCCTCAAGCCGCGCGCGGCCAAACCGCTGGCAACGCCTCAAGGCGTCCAGCGATAAACCACGAGGCTCGACCCGTTGTAGTTGTCCTTCGTAATCACGTATTGACCGGTCGAGCTCAGGTAGGCGCGCACGCCATACATCGAGTCCACGTCGTTACCCACATCCATCGCGCTCGTGTTGTTATTCACGAGCGTAGTGGTGAGCGCGCCGGTGTTGAGGTCGAACACGTCGATGTTCGGCACGGTATGCACGTAGCCGAGGAAGAGATAATGGCCCGCCGCCGCCATCGACTTCGCGTTGGCGCTCGTAAGCGTGATGACGGGATTCGGCGTGGTCGTGTTGCCTGCATTCCACCCGTGATAGACCTCGATGCGCGTGCTCATCGCCGTCCAGTCCCAGCTGCCCGCAATGCCCTGCGCGAGGATCATCGTGTCGCTCTCGGGCAGGTAGATGATGCGCGTGAGCGGGCGGACGCTCGTCGGAATACGGATCGTAATGGGCGTGCCCCATGTGGGCCTGCCGCTCGCATCGAAACCGGTAAGCGGATAGTGATAGATGTGGTTCGTGCGGTCGAGTCCCGCCCAGATATCGCCACGGCTGTCGATACAGAAGCCGCCCGTGACCTGTCGCGTCGTATTGAACGCGGTGCCCGGCAGCGACCCGTCCGGTATCGCGACGTAACCGCTTGCCGGGTTGAAGTGATAGAAATTGAAGGCACCCGGATTCTGGCCCGACGCGACCAGAATGCGGTTGCCGTTCACGGCGACGAGCTGGCCGAAGTGCTGGCCGCGCTGCGTGTCGTTCATGTCGAGCCGCGGATCCGTGGGATAGGTGAACGGATCGATGGTGTTCGCCACATAGGTGCCGCCCGCCGTTCCCGTGTAGACCTCGTTGCCGCTGTAGAAGAACGCGCCGTCAGTGACCGGATCGGGCGCAGCGGCGGCCTCGAAATTGAGCGCCTGCAGCTTCCAGCGCAGATTGCCGGCCGGATCGTACGAGTGAATGTCGGTGGCGCCGTTGCGGCCCAGGTCCCAGCCGCCGCCCCAGGGGTTGTTGAGCACGTAGAGATTGCCCGCGGCGTCCTTGCTGATGCCCACCACGCGCGTGAAGCGTTTGGGGCCTACCTGCCCTTTCACGCCGGTCGTGCTGTCCAGGTAGCCGCCCGTCACGCCGAAGGTGCCCACGAGCGTCGGCGTAGCGGCGACGTTGTAAAGCTTGATGTTCATGTCCGGCCCTTCGTCGCCCACCATCAGTTGACCTGACGATGCGTCGAAGTACAGCGCAGACGGGCGTGCGTTCGTCGCCATCTGGATCGTGTTGAGCAACTGGCCGGTCGGGCTGAATTCGGTCACGGCGCCCGCGCTCTGCTGCGCGACCCAGAGGTTGCCGGTGCTGTCCACGGCGAGTGCGCCGGGGCCCGTGATATTGATGTCGCGCTGCCAGGTGCCGTCGGTGGTGTACACGCGCACGCGGTTGCCTGGGAAATCGCTGGCGTACAACAGCGAGCCCGCCGTGGCGAGCCCTGTGATGACGTCGCCGCGCGTCACCGCGTTCCACGCGCTCACCTGGATCAGCAGATCGCGCGTGCCTGTGGTGCGGTTATAGCGGCCCACTGCGCCGCTGCCGTAGGTCGTGCTGTACTGGAGCGCCGCGAAGATCGACGTGACGTTGCCCGTGATCGCGCTGCCCTGAAACTCGCTGTGAATGCCGATCGAGCCTGCGCTCTGACCGTTCTGGTAGATCGCGACGCCGCCTTCGTTCTCGTCCCACAACGACGAGGTGTAGATCACGCCTTCGGGCGAGACCCACATGGAACGCGCGCCGTTGCCCACGTGCGCGGCGATTGTGCCGTAGGTGTTCGCGAGCCAGTCGGTGGTGTATTGCGCGTGAGCATCGGGTGCCATGGTTGCCATGGTGCCGACCGTGGCCGCCATCGCCACAACCATCACAGCGCGAGCAATACGCGTGAGACCCGCTGTACGAACCCGTTCATGAACGTCTTTCGCGACCCGCTGTTCGGCAGATTCGCCGGCGCGCTGGCGCGTCCCTGTTTTGTTCTGTTTCTTCTGTTCCGCCACCATGACCGATGCTCCGTGATTGAAGCTACCCCTTCGCCTGCGGGGCAGCGACCTTTCGCAAAATGCGTTCTACGCCGTCCACATAAGTCTTCGTGCCGAAGCGCCGCCGCGCGGTCTGCAAGCCGTTGGCGACCAGCCTCTCGCGCAACCCGGTGTCCGCGCGCAGTTCGGCGAGCGTATCGGCCAGCGCGTGCGCATCGCCAGGCGCACACAAGAGACCGTTCACGCCGTCTTCCACGATCTCCAGCACACCGCCGTCGCGCGCGGCCACGACCGGGCGCACGGCAAGCATGCCTTCCACCACCACACGCCCGAAAGGCTCGGGCGTGATCGAGGTATGCGCGACGACATCCACGGCGCACATGCAGGCCGCGACGTCGCGTTGAAAGCCGAGAAAATGCACACGCTCGCCGAGGCCCTTCGCGAGCACATAGGCACGTAGTTCTGCTTCGTAAGCGTCTTCGCCGAACAGCGGCGCGCCCACCAGCACCGCATGCATCTGCGGGTTGAGCACCATCGCTTCGAGCAGCACGTGCTGCCCTTTCCAGCGCGCAAGGCGGCTGAACGAGCCGACCAGATAAGCGTCCTGCGGCAACCCAAGGCGTGCCCGCAAGCGCGCCGGCGGCACCTCGCGCAGGGCCTCGAACGGCGCTTCGTCGATGCCGTTGAACACCACGTCGATGCGCGATTCGTCGAACTGCGTGAGCGCGGCGAACGCCTTCGCCGAGGCATGCGAATTCGCGATGACGTGCGCAATGCCGAGCTTTGCGCACCACTTGATGATGGTGCGCTGCGCCGCGCCGAAATGCGCGGGGCTCACGATGTCGCGCAGATGCCAGACCACGGGCCGCTTCGCGAGCCGGCCCGCCAGCGCGCCGATCACCATGGCGCGCTGCGTGTTGGCATAGATCACATCGGCGCTCTGCGCGCGTCGCGCAGTCTTGCGCACAAGGCCCACGACGCTCGCCAGCACCTTGCCCTTCGGCAACGCACGGCCCTGCTTTCGCACGGCACGCAATGCGCCCGCCTCGAGCACGTTGACCGTAACGCCCGCGGCATCGAGCGCCGTGCGAAACGGTCCATCTTCGAACAGCACCACTTCGATACGCTCGCGCAGTGCCTTCACGATTTCGAGCAGCGAAAGTTCGGCGCCACCCAGCACGCCGCTCTGGTCCACCGCGAGCACACGGAGCGCGCGCGCCGCGGCCGAAGGCTTCGATTCATCGAGGCCGGGCGGCTGCCCCAGCGCGGGCAGCGTCGCGCCTTCGAGCGCAGGCACGGCGGAGCGCACGAGCGAGAAGAAGCGTTCGCGAAAATGCGTGATGGAAAAGCGCTCGGCGTTCGCCCGGCAGTCTACCGGCGAGAACGCGCGTGCGTTGGCCTCGAATGCCTCGACGGCGGCCACGATCGAATCGGCGCGTTGCTCGTCGAAGAAGAGGCCCGTGGGTTTCGGCTCCGAAAGATCGCGCACGGTCTCCAGCGCCCCGCCCTTGCCGAACGCGATCACGGGCGTGCCGCAGGCCTGCGCTTCGACCACTGAAATGCCGAAGTCCTCTTCGGCCGCGAACACGAATGCCTTCGCGCGACGCATGCGGTCCTGCAGAACAGCGAACGGCTGATAGCCCATGATCTCGACGTTGGGCGCCGCCTTCGCGCGAATCTTCTGCATGTCGGGGCCGTCGCCGATCACCACGAGCTTGCGCTCGGGCATCTGCGCGAAGGCCTCCACGATGAGGTCGATCTTCTTGTACGGCACCATGCGCGAGGCGGTGAGATAGAAGTCGTCCTTCTGCGTGTTGAGCGTGAATGCCTCGACGTCCACGGGCGGAAACACGACCTGCGCGTCGCGCTGGTAGACCTTGTGAACGCGCCGCGCAATGAACTCCGAGTTGGCGACGAAGTGGTCCACGGCATTCGCCGTGCGGATGTCCCACGTGCGGATGTAATGCAGGATCAAACGCGCGGCGGCGGACTTCGGCCCGTTCGTGAGCTTCGATTCCTGCAGGTATTGATGCTGCAGGTCCCACGCATAGCGGATCGGCGAATGCACGTAGCTGATGTGGATCTGGTCCGGTCCCGTCAGCACCCCCTTGGCGACGGCGTGGCTGCTCGAGATGACGACGTCGTAGCCTGAAACGTCGAGCTGCTCGATGGCAAGCGGCATGAGCGGCAGGTACGAGCGGTACTTCGTGCGCGCGAACGGCAGGTTCTGGATGAACGAGGTCGTCACGGGCTTGCCGCGCAGGAACGTGCGGTCGTCGAGGAAATCGACCAGCGCGAAGAGGTCCGCCTCGGGAAAGCACGCCACGATCTGTTCGAGCACGCGCTCGGCGCCCGCATAGGTGACGAGCCAGTCATGCACGATCGCGATGCGCACGGGCCGGTTGCCCGCGGGCGTGCGGCGTGCCGGTATGGACCGGCGCGGCACAGCCGGTGTCACGGCGGCATCGGAAACCTCGGTGCGCGCGAGCGGCACCGGTTGCAGAGCGGCGGGTTCGAGCAGTTCGGGATTCATGCGCTTTTCCTCGGATTCAGCCGCACCAGCAGCGAACGGGCCAGTTCGCGCAGCGCGGGTGTCGTCGTGACCGACCACACGACGTTGGCGGCCACCACCGCCGCGCAGGCGGCAATGGCCATGGCGAGCGTAGGCACGAGGCTCGCGAGATACAGGCTGCCCGCAAGAAACGCGAGATGCGGCAGCATGTCGAGCAGAATGGGCCGCATGTGAATGCGGCTCAGGTACAGCAGCACCACGTAGTCGAACAGCGCACGCGTCACGACCGCGACCGCCGCGCCCGCGAGCCCGAAATGCGCGATGCCGAACCACAGCAGCCCCGCGAAGATGGGCAGTTCTATGAGCCCCACGCGCGCGGCCGCAGCGGGGTTGTTCTGCGACTGGATGAGAATGCGCGTAACGCTGGCCTGCCCCACCAGCCACACGCCGATGATGAGAATGCGGCCCACGGGTGCCGCTTCGTTTGCGATGACGTTGCCCACCCACAGCCGCAGAAACGGCTCCAGCACGATGGTGGCTACGAGCGCGACCGGCGTGAACACACCATTCAGGAATTCCAGGGACTGGCGCGCGATCTCGTCCGCATGGTCGCGGCGCACGGCGGACAAGCGCGGAAACAGGGTGCGCACGAGCGCGTTGGGCACGATGTTGAGGCGCGTCACGAGGTTCTGCGGCACCGTGTAATAGGTGACGAAGCGTGCGCCCAGACCGGTGCCCAGCAGCACGCGGTCCAGCGATTCGGCCACCATGTTGGTCACGCTGGCCACGAGCATCCATCCGCCGAAGCTGAAGAGTGCCTTCGACGTACCGAGCCGTGGCCCGCGTATGCGCGTGAGACCCAGCACGCGCAGCGCCGAACGTCCGAGCAGCCAGGCCGCAATGAGGCGCGCCACGACGGCCGCCGCAATCACGTTCTGCAGGTTCGGCGCGATGAGCCAGGCGGCGCCTAGCGGCAGCAGCTGGAACAGAAAGGTGCCGATAGTCTGGTTCGTGTTGTAGATGCCGAAGCGTTCCGCGCCGTTGATCGCGCCCGCGAACACCCACGACACGTTCGCCACCGGAATGGCCACGGCGAGCCACGGCAACGCCATGTAGACCTCGTGTTGAAGCGCGGGCGGCACCTTCGTGAAGTACGCGGTATAGATGAACGCGCCGAAGTAGATGAGGAGCCCGCCGATCACGCCGGTGCCCAGATTGAGCCAGAAGGCGCTCCAGAACACGTCGGCGCATTCGTCTTCATCGTTGGAGGCACGCGCCTTCGAAATATGGTTTTGCGCCGCCATGCTCATGCCGAGGTCGAGCACGCTGAAGTACCCGATCAGCGTCCACACGAGCGCGATCACGCCATAGCGCTCCACGCCGAGCAGATGGATGTACGACGGCACCGTGACGAGCGACACGAAGGTCGGCAGCACGAGCCCGAAGAAATTGATTGCGACGTTCTTGAGGATGCCTTTGTCCATCAGATGAAGCCTTTGCGTGGAAAGTGCATGCGCCCAGGGCGGGCTTCGCCCGAAACGGGCGGCCTGCCGTGCAGGCCGCGCTGCAGTAAAGCACGTAAAAAATCGGCGCAGCCGGGTTTTCCCGTACAGAAAAATATTCGCGGTGGGTCGCGGCGAGTCGTGACCATTGCTTGCGAACGTGCGGGCCTGCGTGCCCGCATCGGCTTCAACGACCCATCAAGCCGGTTTCCAGCGATACATCATCACCTTGCCCCGCGCGTCCTCCTCCACGAAGACGAGGTACTCGCCGTTGCTGCGCCGGTAGGCGCTCACGCCGAACGGCACATCCACCCAGCCCGATGCGCGCCCCACCTCGGGGCCCGGCCGGATCATGCCCACTTCCTTGCCGCTCGCCTTGTCGTAGACGTGCACCACGCCCACGGGCTCCACCACGAACAGGTACTGCCCTTCCACTGTCACGCCAATGGCCGTGGCAATGGGCTTCGACTGCGTGTTCCACGGCAGCGTGACCGTGTAGCGCGCCTCGGGCTTGCCGCTCGACCAGTGGTCGTAGCGCACCAGCACGCGGCCCGCTTCCTTCCAGAACGCACGGTCTGGCGGCGCCTCCGGCGTGTAGCCGGTGGCGTAGAGCGTGTCGGTCTCGGGCTCGTAGATCGCGCGGCGCAATTCGGTGAACGGCGCGGGCACCGCATACGCGGTGAGGTCCGTGTACGAATACTTAGGATTCCCCTTCGCATCGAGCCCGCCGAAGCGAAAGCGAAAGATCCCCTTCGCGTCGCGTGTGCGCCAGATGTCGCCGGCCGTGTCGATCCACCAGCCCCAGCCGCCCGCGAGCTTCGTGCCGCTCGTGTTGAGGTCGAATTCGTCGGCGTCGAAGCGGCCGTTGCCGTTCCCGTCACGCCAGATCCAGTCGCCGCCGGGCGGCGCATTCGGCACGCGCGCCACGGCCTTCGCGCGGCCCGCGATGAAGCCCGAGGGAATCGCGGTTTCGCCTTCACGTTGCGGGTCGAAGCGATAGATCTTCAGGTGGTCCGCATACATGTCGGTGAGGTAGAGGAACGTGTGGCCGTTGAGCCTGCGCACCGTGGGCAGCCCTGGCCATTGGTCTGTGTTGAAGACCGGGTCTTCGGGATAGCGGAAGCGGTTCGAGAGGAAGCCCGCGTAGCGCCACTCCTCGCCCACCGGCTTCGAGAAGTCGAGCACGAAGCGCTTGTTGCCCGTGTAGACGCTGTCCGGCCGCGACGGATCCACCCACGCGCCATCCACGAACAGCAGCCCTTGCAATTGCCACAACCGCTGACCGTCGGGCGCATAGCTTTCGAGCGTGGCGCCCAGACCCGCGCCGATTGGGCCGTTGTGACCGCTCGCGCTATCGGGCGGCCCGATGCCGTTGGTGGACACGTAGATGTTGCCGCGCGCATCCACGCCCACGCCGGTGAGCCCGTTGAAGCGCTGCGGCCCCGGACGGCCTGCTATGCCCGCGAAGATGCCGCCGCGCTCGCCGAGCGTCGCCGTTTGCGTATAACGTCCGGCGCTGCGGCTGTAGATCAATACCTGCTGGCGCGGACCGTTGTCGGCAATCAGCACGCGGCCTTGCGAATCCGCGGCGATATCGACGGCCACGGTGTCGGCGGGCAGGGCGAACGTGTCGTCGATGGCCCGGCCCGAGGCCGCATAGTGCGCCACGCGCGGCGCGCGCCCGCTGTGTGTACCGGTGAGCACCCAGAGCGTGCCGTCGGCCGCGAGCGCCATGCGGCCCGGCTCGGGCACGTCCCACTTCGTCTTCAGCATCATCGACTCGGCATCGTAGACCTCGATGCGATTGCGCGCCGTGTTGGCCGCGTAAAGCGTCGTGTCGTTGGCAGCAAGCCCGCCTATTTCGCTGGTCGTGCCGGTGCGGTTCGCGCTGTCGTCGCTCGCTGCGTTTGCCGGGCTCGTGCCCGGCGTGGGCACGTCGTTCACCATCAGGAAGCTCGCGGCGAGCCTTGCATGAGGATCAGCGGCTTTTGCCTGCGGCTGTGCCTGCTGTTGTGCCTGCGGCTGAAAAGGCGCCGCCTGCTTCGGGTCCGCAATCTCGCGGCGCGTAATGCCGTACCACTGGTGTCCTTTGTCCGGCCAGATGCCGGCGCCCTTCAGGCGCCCGCGTTCGTTGCCCACCGCCACGGCCGCAAAGACATAGCGCCGGTTCACCGCAATTGCGTTGCCGCCGCTGTTGCCCCAACCGTGCGTGCCGCCCGCGAAGCCGAGCGCCTTGCCGTTCTGATACACGCTGATTTCGGCACCGCTCTCGTCCCACGGCGCATTGGTGTACACCTTGCCGTCCGGCGCAACAGCGATCGCCGTGATGTTGATCTGCACCCACGTGCCATCGCCGTAACCGAACGTGTTGCCGATCCACGAGGTCTTCACGTCGAGCGCTTTCGCTTCGGCTTGTGCTGCTTGTGCGCGTGCAGAGTGCGGCGCGATGGCGGCGCATGCCGCCATGAACGCACAGACGAGCGTGGCCGCGAGCGGCCTGATCGACGCGTCGGGACGCGAACGCGAACGCAACTGCAAACGCAATGGCAAGACGAACGGCGGCAAGCACATCCTCCAGTCAGTAAAGCGTGCGATGAGGCGACGAGGACCGCCGAGGTCGTCGGGCCGGCTGGCGGTCCGCGTGGACAGGCATCACAGTAAGCGGAAAAATCTCCGCGACGAAAATCGAAAATAATTCAAAAATATTCGTTTCAGCGAAGAGGATTGAAAGGTCATTTCGTTAAAACCCGAAGATCATCAATGCACGATGAAATGACGTGCGCGTGACATATTCCCTTCCCGCGCCAGCCCTATCTCGGGCGGTTTTACATCTTTTCGGCTGAATGGGTGATGAATTACCGGAAAGGTTTTCGCCATTCATCGGATTCAATCGTTGTTTCACGCTGTTTCATTTCCGTTTTTTCGCCATTTTCTTTTCCCTAGAATCGAATTGCACGCAAAGACGGTTGCGCCCTTGACGCCTTCCGCTGCTTCTGCGCGTGCTTCTTTCGACTTTCGTGGACGGTTCATGACAGCGAGTACTTTGCCTGCCCCGCCCTCCCACAGCCGGCGCATCGTGCAGCTCGACGGGCTGCGCGCCATCGCCGTGCTCGCCGTGTTTGCGCAGCATGCGCTGAAGGCGCCGCTCTGGATGGGCGTGGATCTCTTCTTCGTGCTGAGCGGCTTTCTGATCACCGGCATCCTGCTCGACCGAAAGGCGCGCCAGGTGTCCTATTTCGGCTACTTCTATGCGCGCCGCGCGCGGCGCATCCTGCCGCCGTACGTGCTGCTCATGGTGGTGTCGTCGCTGCTGTTCGGGCTCGGCTGGGCCAGGTACTGGCCGTGGTACACGTTCTTTGCGACCAATATCGGCGACGCACTGGGCCAGAGCGGGCACGACAGTCTCAACGTGCTGTGGTCGCTCGCTGTGGAGGAGCAGTTCTACATCGTCTGGCCGTTCGTGGTCCTGCTCGTTTCCGAACGTGCGCTGGGTTTCGTTGCGGCGGCGCTGATCGTCGTGGTGCCGTTGCTGCGCGCGCTCGCTACGCCGTGGTTCGATACGTTCTGGCCCATCTATTACCTCACGCCGTTCCGCATGGATCTGCTTGCCGCGGGCGCGCTGCTCGCGGTGGTGTCGCGACGCGATTCGCAGGCGATTGGCCGCTTCAAGCCGCTCGCGGTGTTCGGCTTCGTTGCGGCGCTCGCGGTGCTCGCATGGCTGCATCTGCACTTTCCGCGCTTTCGGGCGGCCAATACGCCGCTTTCCAACGCGGCGCTCTACAGCATTTCGCTCGTGCTCTGCACGTCGATCGTCGTGATCGCGCTGGAATCGAAAGGCATCGTGAAGCGCGTGCTGTGCCATCCGGTACTGGTCTACATCGGTACGGTGAGCTACACGATTTACCTGATCCACCTCACCGTGCTCTACGCGGTGTGGCCGCTCGGTCACAGCCGCCTGGCGAGCGCGGGCATTGCGCTTGCCATCACGCTCGTCTATGCGAGCCTGAGCTGGTTCGCGTTCGAGCGTCGGCTCATCTTCGGTGCGGGCCGTACACCAGTGGCTGCGTCTGCGCATGAGCGGTCTACCTCGGCGGTGCAAGCCTCATCAACTGCACAAGCTGCGGCGAGGACGCGCGCATGAAGCGTCTGATGAAGCGCCTGACCCAGCGCCTGATGAAGCGTGCCGGCTCGTGCGTGCGGCGTGAAGCGGCAACGCGCGGTCTTCGCCGCACCGCGATAGCCATGGCCGCATGCGTCTCGGCATTGAGCACAGGCGCTGTCCCTTCGACTGTACTCGCCGCTACAGCGAACGATTCAGCGAAGAGCAACGGCAACGTCGTGATAGAAGCCTACGGCGATTCCACCACGCTCGGCATTTCGTGCGCGGACGGCCGCTGCGGCCCGCGTCCTCAAAACGCCGTGACCTACCTGCAGGACGACCTGCGCGCCGCGCACGGCGAGCACGTGAGCGTCGCGAACTACGGCATTGGCGGCACGATGGCGAGCCAGCTGCTGGACGGCAGCAGCCGCAATCCGCCCTGGAAGGAACGCCTTGCGTCCTCCCCGGCTCAGATCGTGACCCTCAACTACGGCATCAACGAAGTGATGCGCAACCAGACGCCCGAACAGTTCTATGCCGCCGAAACCGCACTCGTGAAAGACGCGCTCGTCGCAGGCAAGCTGCCCGTGCTGCAAACGTCGAACCCGATGCCCGATGGCTGCCTCAACGCGAAGCTGGGCGCCATGGTCGCGATGACACGGCGGGTGGCGCAGGAGCAGCACGTGCCGCTCGTCGATCACTACGCGTCGATCCAGACGCTTGCCGACTGGAAACTCATGATGTCCGACGGCGCGCATCCGAAGCCCGAGCTGTACCGGCTGAAGGCCGGACACGACTTCGAAGTGATCGATCCGCTCGTGCAGAAACTTCTGGGTGAAAGACGAACGGCGAGCAGCGCGGCACGCCACGCGCGAGACCTTGTCGAAACCAGCGGCGAACGCGCGGCCTCGCATGGGCACGTTCCCGGCGGCCAGTCCTGAGTCCTGAGTCCTGACAAGCACGGCCCGGGCATTCGGGCGCACCTATTTTCTCCGACATAGGGAAGGCACATTCCATGAGCAATCAACGCAAAGCGATCATCACCGGCGTGTCCGGGCAGGACGGCGCGTATCTCACGAAGCTGCTGCTCAGCAAGGGCTATCACGTGACCGGCACCTACCGGCGCACGAGTTCCGTGAACTTCTGGCGCATGGAAGAATTGGGCGTGCTCGATCATCCGCATCTGGAACTCGTGGAGCACGACCTTACGGATCTCGGCTCCACGCTGCGGCTGCTTGAACGCGCCGAGGCGCATGAACTCTACAACCTCGCGGCGCAGAGCTTCGTGGGCGTGTCGTTCGACCAGCCCGTCACGACGGCGGAAGTCACGGGCGTGGGTGCGCTGAATCTGCTGGAAGGCATTCGCATCGTGAATCCGGCCACGCGCTACTACCAGGCTTCGACCTCCGAAATGTTCGGCAAAGTGCAGGCCGTGCCGCAGCGCGAGGACACGCCGTTTTACCCGCGCAGCCCTTATGGCGTCGCGAAGCTGTTCGCGCACTGGAGCACGATCAATTACCGCGAGTCGTACGGCATCTTCGCGTCGAGCGGCATTCTGTTCAATCACGAGTCGCCGCTGCGCGGCCGCGAGTTCGTCACGCGCAAGATCACGGATACCGTCGCGAAGATCAAGCTCGGCAAGCGCGACGTGCTCGAACTGGGCAACCTCGACGCGAAGCGCGACTGGGGCTTCGCGCTCGAATACGTCGAAGGCATGTGGCGCATGTTGCAGGCCGCGGAGCCGGACACCTTCGTGCTGGCCACGAACCGCACGGAAACCGTGCGCGACTTCGTGCGCATGGCGTTCGCCGCGGCGGGCTATCAGCTCGAATGGTCGGGCAAGGACGAACGCGAAACGGGTATCGACGTGGCCACGGGCAAGGTGCTCGTGCGCGTGAACCCCCGCTTTTATCGGCCT
The DNA here is from genome assembly GCF_048957895.1 of Paraburkholderia sp. A1RI_3L. Classification (NCBI taxonomy): domain Bacteria; kingdom Pseudomonadati; phylum Pseudomonadota; class Betaproteobacteria; order Burkholderiales; family Burkholderiaceae; genus Paraburkholderia; species Paraburkholderia sp. A1RI_3L. Next base: position 402,803 of record NZ_JARCHA010000005.1, on the reverse strand, counting down.
GCGGAGGTGGACCTGCTGATCGGCTGCGCGGACAAGGCCAAGGCCGTGCTCGGCTGGGAACCGAAGACCTCGCTGGAGCAGTTGTGCCAGATGATGGTTCAGGCCGATCTCGCGCGTAATCAAATCCACGAAACGTTCTGATCGGAAGAGGCGGTGGGCAAGGGTGCCGGGTAGAGGTGCTGGGTAGCGGCGCCCTCACCCACCCTTGCCTGCTGTCTCGATGTCTTCGCCCGATAGCGCAGCGAAAAAAACCACGTCGCCCCACGTCGCCACTCCGCATTGCAGACCGCAGGCCATGCCGCACGGCCCGCGTCCCGCTCCACCTCAATGCACGCGTTCGGCGATCGCCTCCTCGTACACCTGCGCCACGCGCCTCGCGATCACCGCGTTGTCGAAGTTGTCGCGCGCATAGGCGTAGCAGGCTTCGGCGTCCGGCAAACGAAGCGCGCCACGCAGCGCGGCAGCGAGGCCATCGGCAATCGCGGATGCCCCCGTCGACGGCAACACCAGATCCTGCGACAGGCCCGCTACGGCTTCAGGCAGCCCGCCCACCGGCGTAACGAGCACCGGCGTGCCCGACGCGAGCGACTCCACCGTGATGAGCCCGAAGCCCTCCAGCGCCACCGTGGGCACCACGCTGATCGTAGCGGCGCGATAAAGCGCGGCGAGATGCGCATCGGGCACGAAGCCGAGCAGCTTCACGTTGTCGCTGAGCCCCGCTTCGTCGATGCGCCGTTGCAGCTCGCCTTCGAGACGCCCCTTGCCTGCGATCAGCAGCAACACATCGGGCACGCGCTTCTTGAGCAGCGCGACGGCGTCGATCAGATCTTCGAGCCCCATGCGGCGCACCAGCCGCCGCACCGCGAGCACGATGGGCCGGCCTTGCGGCAGTTGCAGCTTGAGTCGCGCATCGGCTGGCGACATCGGCAGATTGAACTGCTCCACGTTGACGCAGCCCGGCACCACACGCACGCGTTCCGGCGGAATGCCGTAGCGCGACGTGAGGATCTGGCCGAACGCATTGGAAAGCACGATGAGCCGCGACGAACGTTCGTAGACCGACTGCTCGAGGTAGCGCTTCATGCGCTGGCCGAGCGAGTCGGCGCCTTCCACCTGGCTCTCGTCGGCCCACGGTCCCTGAAAGTGCGAGACCTGCGGAATGCCGCGCGTGACGTCGAGGCCGGGAAATGTATAGAGCGCGAAGTGCGACGAGATCACGTCGGGCCGATGCCGGCGAATTTCGCGGCGCAGTGCGCGGCGCGCGGCCATGAGGCGCAGCGGCAGCGACTGCGACGCGGAGCCGAAGCCGTTGATGGCGCCGCCCGTATCGGCCGCCACGCGCGGCGAGCCCGCCACGACGCCGCGCACTTCCACGCCCGCGCCGGGCAGCGCGCCGACGAGCGAGTAGTACATGCGGTCGAGCCCGCCGGCACGCTCGGGAAACCAGTGCATGCCGATCTGTAGCGACTTGATTGAACGGGTGGTCATGGCAGTTCCTTTGTCGTTTTGCATGGGTTGCTTGCTGACGTGTACCTGGGCGCAGGCGCCCGTTCGCCACGTCTTAAGTGCTTCACGCTATTGCGCGTAGGCTGCATCGGGCGCTTCGGCGCGGCGGCCCGCCTCGCCGTCCGCGAGTTGCCGGTAGAGCGCGAGATACTGCTGCGCCATGCGGGTCCAGCCGAACTGCGTGGCCAGTTCGCTCGCGGCACGCCCCATGGCCTCGCAGCGGTCCGATGAATCGGCAAGGCGCGCCACGGCTTCGGCCAGCGCGTGCGGATCGTCGGGGTCTTCCAGCACGATTCCGCATTCGGGCGTGATGATCTCGGCGCCGCCCGCGGTGCGCGCGGTCACGACAGGCAAGCCCGCCGCCATCGCTTCGAGCAGCGAAAGACTCATCGCCTCGTAGCGCGAAGGAAACACGAAGGCGTTCACGGAATGCATGAGCGCCGGCATGTCTTTCACGAGACCGAGAAAATGCACGCGGTCCGCAACGCCGAGCTTGCGGGCCATCTCGGGGTACGGGCTGCCCGGCAGGTAGCCGGCCACGGCAATCTGTACGCGCGGCGGTAACACACGTAGTGCTTCGAGCACGGTGCCGAGGTTCTTGCGCGGCGTGCGCAGGTCGCCCACGAAAAGCAGCAGAAACGCGTCGGCGGGCAAATCGAATTTCACGCGGTCGCCGCTCGCCGCGGCGAAGCCCTGCGTATCCACGCCGTTGTAGATCACGTCGAGCCGGTTGGAAGGCGTGAGCCCGATGCTGCGAATTTCGTCAGCCACCTTCTTCGACACCGCCGTGATGACGCGCGAGCGTCGATAGGCCCAGCGTTCGAGCCACGCATTGCAGCGCGTATAGACGTACTGATACGACGACCACAGGCTGCGGCCGATCCCGAACGGGTAGTACCGGCTGCGCGCCCAGCCGCTATGCACGAAGTGCGCGGTGTTCACGTCCGCGCGGGCCCACGTGATGAAGCCGTTCACGTGCAGCACGTCGTATTCGCTGCGATGCGCGCGCAGCCACAGCGCGCTTTTCGCGGCAAAAACCTGCTGGCGCAGCAGGTTGGTGGGCCACCATTTGCCGGGCTTCACGCAGACCCAGCGCACGCGCGGATGTGCGAGCAGTTCCGGTGCGACGTGCGAGGCCACCAGCGTGACCTCCATGCCCTCTTCGAGCGCGGCCCGCGCAATCTCGTGATTCACGCGCCCCTGGCCGTCGTTGTGGCGCACCACGTGGGTGACGATGGCGACTCTCAATCAGGTGCCTCCGTTGAGCGTTGCGGCACGTCTGCGCATGGCTTTCTGAGATTTCTGCCAGTGTGCCGCGGAAAGAATGGAAAACACGCTTGAAAACAGCAGCAGGCCGCCGGTACCCACAAGCGAGTTGGTGAAGACGAGCATCGCGAAGATGGCGAGCGCAAGGCTCAGGCACGCGGAGGCATAACGGTCCTCGCGCAGCGCGAACGACGCCCGCACGGCCCGCGCGAGCAGCCACAGCGTGCCGGCGAGATAGAGCAGCGTGCCGGGCCAGCCGAGCACGAACGGAATGTTCATCACGCCGCTGTCGAAACTGCCGTACTTGCCCAGTTCGCCGCTGTCGCTCGAGAGCTTGGTCGAGGCGCCCGTGGCGCCCAGCCCTTCGCCCGTGACGTCGGTGAACGCGGTTTTGGCGAAGTTGGCGTAGAACTCGTTGCGCGCGGCGTAGCTCTGGTCGTCGCGCAGGTTCACGAGCGTGTCCAGCCGCGCCTGCATGCGCTCGGCGACGGGGCCCACGGCAAGCAGCGGCACGCTGAGGCCCGCGAGCAGCACGCCGCTCGCCACGATGCGCACGCGCACGCGGTTGTTCGACTTCATGAGCTGGATGAGGAGCGCGATGACCCAGCCGCCCCATGTCGAGCGCACGAGCGAAAGCGCAAACGAGAGGAAGCCGAGCGCGCCGGCCACCCAGCGAAAGCGATGCTGCGCGGCCATCACGAGCACCATGGCGCCCATCATCGCGAACGCGAACGGGCCGGAGGAGTTCATCGTGCTGAACACGCGCACGCCGAACGGCACGGGGTCGCCCTGCGAGTTCATGTTCGAGCCGATCATCCACATGGCGTCCCACGGCGGCATGATGAAGAACTGCACCACGCCGTAGGCACCCATCACGAGCATGCCCCAGATGAAGGTGTTGACGATGGTGTCGCGATACTGCGGATACTGGCGCGTATTGGCCATGATGTGAAAGCCGATCAGCACCGGGTAGATCCAGTTCGCGAGGTCGTAGGTGGCCGCGAGCGGCCCGCTTGCCACCACGCCCACGATGAAGGCATAACCGATGCCGCCCAGTATCAGCAGCACCGGCAGCCCGCGCCGCTGGGCGAGCACCGGGTAGTAGCGCAGCAGCGAGAGCGCGCTGATCATGGTCACTGCGAGCGGCGCGATCTGGATCAGGCTCGTGGGCGTGAAGCCGCCCTTGCCGTAGTCGGCAAGGCGCCGCACCTCCGGGCTCAGAAACCAGGTCCACCACATGAAGCCGACGTAGCGCGCGGGGCTGCGGAAATAGAGCCACACGCCCGTGACCGTGGCGAGCACGGGAAACGCGAGCGTGAGCACGGTGCCCTGGTGCGCGACGATCAACGCGGCGGTAATCACCCAGAGCGCAACCGGCGGCATCCATTCGAGCCAGTCGCCGCCGAAGAGGCGCGACGCGCGGGCAGCAGGCGCCTGCGCGCCCTGCATGCTCCCATTCGCCGCACCGCCGTTCGGATGAACGGGGCCTGTGACGGACATCGTCATCGGCTATCGCCCTCCCCTTGCTTCGCTCGGCGCGCGCCGCATGACGGCGGTTTCGTTCGCCTTCGCTTCATCGGCGGCCGTTGCGCGGGCACGAGGTGACACGGGCTGAGGTTGAGATTGCGGGCGCGCGAGGCGCAGCATCTCGCGTGTGATCTCGACGTGCTGCTGCGCGAAGTGCTGCGTCGTGAGGTCGCGCGAAACGAGCTGCGTCGCCGCCGCGCGTGCCTGGGCAAGGGCCACCGCGGGCTGCGCCACGAGCCGGTTTGCGGCCTCGCGCAACGCTTGCGCGTCGAACGGCGGCACGTAGGACACGGCCTTGCCGTCGAAATAGTCCGCGAGCGCGCCCACGTTCGTCACGATCATCGGCTTGCCCACCGCCGCGGCTTCCAGCATCACCGTAATGCCCGAGGCGTGCGAGTTGGGGCGCAGCGGCACCACGATCACGTCGGCCCAGTCGTAGAGCGCGTGCTGCTTCTTGAGTCCCGAAGCCGACGCGATTTCCACGTTCGGTGCGTGCAGCGAAGCGGGAATGCGCCGGCGCGTAGCCAGCTTCACGGCGTAGCGCGCGTCGTGGCCGAACGCCTTGATGAGCGTTTCCCAGTCGCGATCGCGGTCGTTGCCGATGGCGGCGATGCGCAGCGGCGCATGCGGTGTCCAGGCCTCGGGTTCACGCACGGGGAAGTCCGTGGTGTTGAGTCCGTAGTAGACGTGGCGCGCCTCGCGCTTCAGATAGTCGCGACACAGCGCGGCATTTTCGCTGGCAAGCGTCGTGAGCATGTCGGCGCGCGCAATCAGCTTGCGATAGAACGCGCGGCGCAGCGCGCCGTATTGCGGCCACTTGTCGAAGAGCCAAACGCTCTGGGCGAGCAGCATCGGCGGTGCGGCGCGCCGGCCCAGCAGGAGCAGCAGCAACGCCACGGAAAGATGCTCGTGCTCCGTATGCGTCCAGATCACGTCCGAATTCAGGATGGCTGAGCGATTGCGCCACGTGTGAATGAAGTCGAAACCGAGCACGGCCTTGAGCGCGCGACGCGCAAGCCGCACCGGCGCGCCTTCGCGTGCGTCCTCCGAATAGGACAGCGCGAATTCAGGCGACTCGGCGTGGTGATATCCATACAGGCAGCCGATGTTCTCGCCCTTGCGGTAGTAGCGCGGATCGGCGCCGTAAAAAAGATGCACGTGGACGTGGGTCACGCTCATGCGGTTCTCCGGAAGGTGTTCGCGGGCCAGGGCAGGACCTCGAGCGCGGTCAACGGCGTGGGTCATAGCGCTGCGCGCCGTGCCTCGTGCGCGCCCGTTCGCACCGCGCGCCAGCGGGCGATCGTGGTGCGTCCGCGCTTCGAGGCGAGCGCAAGCGCTGCATGCACGAAGCCGGGATAGACGCGCGTGCCCACCAGCGCGTACCACCACCAGGCTGTCTCGCGGCGCAGCGGCGGCAACTGGGCGCGCAGGATCAGGTGCAGGTTGTAGGCGGCGTTGCGCACCGCCTGCAGGGTTTGCGCGTCGCGACGGTCGTCGTCGAAGCGTTCGGCAGGGAAATGGTCCACGGCCACCTGCGGGTCGTAGACGAGCTTCCAGCCCGCGTTCTTCACGCTCATGCTGAAGGCCATGTCGTTGTGGACCTGGGCGCCCGCGCCGCGCAGCCGGTTGTCGAAGCGGATGTGGCGAATCGCCTCGCGCCGGTAGCTCATGTTGGCGCCCTTGAGCACGTCCACTTCGCGCGCGCTACCCACGCCGAGGTGATGGTTGCCCACGATCTTGCCCGACAGACGCAGCTTGCCGACGAGCGGGCGCGCGCCGTCGAGCACGCGGCCCTTCTCGTGCACCCAGTCGCGACCGCCCAGCGCACCGAGACGCGGGTCGCTTTCGAAGCTCATCGCAATGCGCGCGACCCAGTCGGCGCGCGGCGCGGCGTCGTCGTCGGTGATGGCCACGACGTCGCACGTGGCGGCATCGAGGCCGCGGTTCAGCGCGGCCACCTGGCCCGGCACGTCCACGGGCACCACGACGAGCGGCAGCACGCGGCTCGCAACGTGTTTGGCGAGGCATTCGTGCGTGGCGTCGTCGTCGGGGCGCGCCACGACGATCACTTCGTCGGGTTGGCGCTGCTGCCGCTGGAGCGCGGCGAGACACCGCGAGAGATCCGCGGGGCGACGGAAGGTGGGAACGAGTACCGAGACTTTCATTCTGGCTCCTGGGTATCGTTTGACGTATGACTGAACAGGTACCTGGGCTGAGACGTCACGCGCTCAGATATTCCTGCACGGCTGCATAGCCGCGCCCGTAGGCGCCGCGCGCCCGCTGCGGCATCGCGTTGAAGATGGCGCCCTGCACGTGCACGCCGCCTGCGCGCAGGCGCTTGAGCATGTCGCCGATCTCGCCTTCGCTATGCATGCCCGAGCGGACCACGACGAACGTAGTGCCCACGTGCGCGCCGATCACGGCGGCGTCGGTCACGGCCAGCACGGGCGGCGTGTCGATCAGGATCGCGTCGTAGCGCTTGGCGAGCGCGTCGAGGTATTGGGCGAGCCGCGGCGACATCAGCAGCTCGGACGGGTTCGGCGGCCGGCGTCCGCAGGAAATGAACTGGAGGTTGTCGACCTCGGTGGTGCGGATCGCTTCTTCGAGCGCGATTTGCCCCGAGAGCAGTTCCGAGAAGCCGTTGTCCTGCGGGCCGCCCAGGTAGCGTTCCAGTGCGCCGCGCCGCATGTCGCCGTCGATCATGAGCACGCGCTTGCCCGAGTGCGCGAGCAGCACGGCGAGGTTCACGGTGAGAAAGCTCTTGCCCACACCGGGCATGGAGCCCGTGAACATGATGGCGTGGTTGCTCGCGTCCATCATCGTGAACTGCAGCGCGGTGCGCAGACTGCGCAGGCTTTCCACGGTGACGTCTTTGGGCCGCACGCTGGCAAGCACCGAGCGCAGGCGATTGCCGCCGCGCACCACGGCGCTTTCGAGCGCGGTCTGTTCCGTGGAAAGCGGGATCATGCCGTACACGGGCAGGTGGAAGGTGCGTTCGATGTGCTCGGGGTCCGCGATGCCCTTGAACATGTTGCGCCGGACGAACACGAAGCCCGTGCCCACGATGAGGCCGAGTATCGCGGCAGCCGATACGATGAGCGCCTTCTTCGGCTTCGACGGCATGCCGGGCCGCATGGCGGCGTCCACGATATGCACGTTGCCGCCCGTGCCCACGCGCTGCACGGAGAGTTCCTGGATGCGGTTGAGCAGCAGCACGTAGATGTCTTCGGCCACCTTCGCATCGCGTTGCAGCTGCACGGCCTTCACTTCCGTGGCGGGCAGATCGCGAAAACGCGTGTCGTACTTCGCGCGTTCGGTTTCGAGCTGCGCGAGTTGCTGGCGCGCCGCGACGAGCACGGGGTGGTCTTCGCCGAAGCGCTGGTCGAGCGAGGCGATCTGCAGCTTCATGGCCGAGATCTGCTGCTCGTATTGAACGCTGCCGTCCAGGTAAATCTTCGCTTCGTCGCTCGCGTTGATGGAGCCGGACTTGCTCTGGTAAGCCGTGAGCGCCGCCTCCGCACGCACGAGGTCGCCCTTCAGGCGCGGCTCTTCGGCCTTGAGGAAGTCGAGCATCTTGTTCGCGTCGGCCTGCTTGGTGGCCACGTGCTCGCGCACGTACGACTGCGCGAGCGCGTTGGCGATCTGCGCGGCACGGCCCGCATCGGTGTCTTCGAGCGAGATCTGGATCACGCCCGTCTGCTTGCCCTGCTCCTGCACGTTGATGGCCGACTGGAACGCCGTAATCGCATCGAGGTTGTTGAGGCGCACCACTGTGAAGCGCGTACCGGGCCGCGCCACGAGCCGGTTCACGAGCATCGTCACGCCGTTGCCCTGCGCCTCTTGCCCTGCTTCGCCGCGCAACAGCAGACGGCCTTCGCTGTCCTCCAGCGTGTAGCGGTTCGCGCCTTGAGCGACGAGCGTGAGCTTCTTGCCCTCCAGCGACGGGTCCACGTCGATCGAATCGACGTTCGCCACTTCCCCGCCCCACGCGTACGAATCGAGGCCGAGCCACGGCTTCGCGGGCTCGCCCGGCGTGGCGAGCCGCGCGGCAAGGCTGCCGAGCACGGGGAACGTCTTCGGCGCCACGAAGAAGTTGAGCTTGAACTGATCCACCACGGGCTCCACCACGCTGCGGCTCTTGATCATTTCGATCTCGGCGTCGGTGGGCAGCGCGGACGAACCCGTGGACACCGCGGCGCCCGTCTGCGTTTGCGTGAGCGGCTGCGAGGTGTAGTCCGCCGCCTCCACGCGCACGCGCGCATCGGCCGTGTAGACGGGCTTCGCGACGTAGCAGTAGAACACCGCGATGCCGACGACCATGGCGGCAATGGCGATCAACCACCAGATGTCGTCGAGCAATACCTGCAGCAGATCGCCGAGGACCACGTCCTCTTCTTCGGTTCGGGCCGTGATGCCCAGTGGAGTGTTTGCTTGCGTGCTCACAGTTCGGTCCCGATGGATAAGAGGCAGTTCGTGCGCGTCATGTCGTGCATCAGCGCGTGATCTGCTTCGTGTAGAAGATGGTCTGGATGGTCGGCAGCACCTGCTGAAGGACGCGGTTGAACGTCGTCGAGGCGGCCGTGCCGACGTAGACCACGTCGAGCGGCTGCAACTGGAACTTCGTGGAGAGCATGATCGAGTTCGGCTGCGTCATGTCGAGCCGGTACACGTCCGGCTTCGTGGGGTTGTCCATCATGCCGCGCATCACGTAGATCTGGCGCGGGTTCGCGTCGGTGTCCAGAATGCCGCCGGCCTGCGTGAGCGCGTCCGCAATGGTGAGCCGGCCCTTCAGCATGGGCATCTGCGTGGGCGTCTTCACTTCGCCCAGCACGAACACGCGGCTGTCGGAGCGGTCCGGAATGTTGACGATGTCGCCGTTTTGCAGCATCACGTTCTGCGTGACGTCGCCGCGATCGAGCAGACGGTTCGCGTCGAGCACATAGAGCTTGTTGTTGCGCGTGAGGCGCACGCGCTGGATGTCGGCGTCCGCCGTCGTGCCGCCCGAGCGCGTGATGGCATCCACGAGCGTGAGCGGCACGTCGCTGATGGCAAGCGGTCCGGGCTGCTTCACTTCGCCCGTCACCTGCACTTTCTGGCTGCGGTACGCGAGCACGCGCACGTCCACCTGCGGATTGCGGATGTAGCGCACGAGCCCCTTCGAGAGTTCGTCGCGCAGTTCGTTGACGGTCTTGCCCGCGGCGCGGATACGGCCCACGAACGGGAAGTAGATGGTGCCGTCGGCGGCAACGGTCTGGCCATACGGGTCGGCCTGGCCCGAGAGCGCGTTCGTGTAGGGCTGCGTGAGCGCCTGCGCGACGGTCTGCGTGGTATTGCCGCCCGTGGAAAACGTGCTGCCCTGGGGCGTGGAAAGTTCGGGATGGTCGTAGACAGTCACGCCGAGAATGTCTTGCGGCGCGAGGTGGTACACGTAGTCCGCGGGGCTCGCGTAGCGCGAGGCCGGCAGATCCACGGGCACCGCAGCGGCCTGCATCTGCGTGGCCACGAGCTGCGAGTCGATCAGGTGCACCGGATACGTTTCCTGCTGCTTCTGCTCGTTGGAGTCTTTCAGACTCGACGTATCGAGGTAGTTACCGGGCGCGGTTGCGCAGGCCGACAGGAAAGCGGTCAGCGTCAAGACGATTCCGATGTTTCTCTTCAGCATATTTTGTCCAGCCATCCCTTCACCAGATGTTCGATCAGCGCGAAGCTGTCGCGGTATGCCGCTTCGTCGCGGCCATGCGGGTCGATCACGTCCGAGTCTTCCCACTGCCCGAGCGCGTAGACCTTGCCGCGCGAGGTGGGCTCGAGCGCTTCCACGTCTTTCACCTGACGGCGCTCGGTCACGAGCACGAGGTCCGCGTCGCGAACGAGCCGGCGCGTGAGACGCCGCGCGTGATGGGCGCCGGCCGCGATGCCGCGCTCCGCGAGCAGGCGCTCCATCACGGGGTCCATGCCGCCGCCTTCCATGGCGCGAATGCCGGCCGAGTGAAAGGCCGGCGTGCGCGGCGAGCGGGCCGCCCTTGCGGCGTGCCCCGCCTGCGCGCGGAAGAGCCGCTCCGCGGCCGGCGAGCGGCACACGTTCGCATGGCAAACGATCAGGACGTTGTTGAACATCGCGGGTTCTCCGTCGCCTGTTGCGATCTCATTGCGATCTCACAGCGGTCTCATTGCGGTCTCATGCCCTGGCGGTTTCGTCCGCCGGCACGCTGCCTGCCGTGCGCGGCTGCACGTTGGCGCGTGCGCCTGCAATCGCGCCTTGCCGCCCAATGGCGTGATACTCGATGCCGAGTTCGGCCATCGCTTCGGGCTCGTAGAGATTGCGGCCATCGAAGACGAGCGGCATCGTCAGCTGCGCCTTCAGCGCTTCGAAGTCCGGCATCTTGAAGACCTTCCATTCGGTGAGGATCACGAGCGCGTCCGCGCCTTCGGCCGCTTCCATCTCGTCGTCGACGAACACGAGACGGGCCTGCTGCTGCGGCGCGCCTTCGAGGTCGAGCGCGAACACGCGGCGCGCTTCATCGGTCGCGACCGGGTCGTAGGCTTTCACCGTGGCGCCGCGCGCGAGCAGCGCCGCGATCAGCGCGCGGCTGGGCGCTTCGCGCATGTCGTCGGTATTCGGCTTGAACGCGAGACCCCACACACCGAACGTGCGCCCTGTCAGGTCTTCGCCCAGACGCGCGACGATCTTGTGCGCAAGAATCTTCTTCTGCGTTTCATTGACCGCCTCGACCGCCTGCAGGATGCGAAGGCTCTGGCCTTGCTCGTCGGCGGTGCGCACGAGCGCCTGGACGTCTTTCGGAAAGCACGAGCCGCCATAGCCGCACCCCGCATACAGAAAGTCGTAGCCAATGCGCGGGTCGGAGCCGATGCCGCGACGCACGGCTTCGATGTCGGCGCCCACACGGTCAGCCAGATTGGCAAGCTCGTTCATGAACGAGATGCGCGTGGCGAGCATCGCGTTCGCGGCGTACTTCGTGAACTCCGCGGAGCGCACGTCCATGTACAGCGTGCGCTCGCGGTTGCGATTGAACGGCGCGTACAGGCGTTTCATGAGTTCGCGGGCCTTTTCGCCGGGCACGTCGTCGTCGCAGCCCAGTACGATGCGGTCGGGCCGCGTGAAGTCTTCCACGGCCGCGCCTTCCTTCAGGAACTCGGGGTTCGAGACCACGGAGAACATGTGCTGCACGCCGCGCGCGCGCAGCTCGCCCGCAATGGCCTCGCGCACGCGCGCCGCAGTGCCCACCGGCACCGTCGATTTGTCGACAATCACCTTGAAGCCGTTCATGTAGCGGCCGATGTTGCGCGCCGCGGCGAGCACGTATTGCAGGTCCGCCGAGCCGTCTTCGTCGGGCGGCGTGCCCACGGCGATGAAGAGCACGTCGCCGTGGGCGACCGCGGCTTCCACGTCGGTTGAAAACGTGAGACGGCGCGCCTTGCGGTTGCGCGCGATGAGTTCCTGCAGACCCGGTTCATGGATCGGCACGCCGCCGCTGTTGAGCACGTCGATCTTGCGTGCATCCACGTCGAGGCAGAATACGTCGTTGCCGATGTCGGCAAGACACGCGCCGGTAACGAGGCCAACGTAGCCGCTTCCAATGATCGTCAGGTTCATGAATCACACCTCGAGAACAAAACATCCGGTTTCAGAAAACGGAGCGGGACGGGCCGCGCCGTGTCGAATCGTGTGGCGTGCGTCTCGTGCACCGCAGCGCCGCTCTGTTGCGCTATTCCACTAATACGCGTTGCGGCCCGCGAAGCCCTTCCACATGGTCAGCGCGACGATCTTGAGGTCGAGCCAGAAGGTCCAGTGCTGCATGTAGTAGAGATCGAGCTTCACGCGCCCCATCATCTTTTCGATGCGGTCCGTCTCGCCGCGATAGCCGTTGATCTGCGCCCAGCCCGTAATGCCAGGCTTGATGCGGTAGCGGTGCATGTAACCCTTCACGAGGTCCTTGTAGATGTCGTCGTGTTCCAGCGCATGCGGGCGCGGACCTACCACCGACATCTCGCCCTTCAGTACGTTGATGAACTGCGGCAACTCGTCGAGACTCGTGCGGCGCAGGAAGGCTCCAACCGCCGTGATGCGCGGATCGCCGCGACGCGCCTGCGTCACCTTGCCCGCTTCTTCGCGATGCACCTTCATCGAGCGGAACTTGTAGATCTCGAACTCGTTGCCGTCGATGCCCTTGCGCTTCTGGCGAAAGAACACCGGGCCCGGCGACGAGAGCTTCACGAGCACGGCGATCACGAGCATCAGCGGCGAGAGCGCCGTGAGCGCCGCGAGCGCGAAGAGCCGGTCGAACACGAGCTTCGGCAGCACGCGCAGATCCGTGATGGGCGACGCCGCCAGGTTGATCGCCGGCACGCCCAGCAGATCGACCACGGGCTGGCTGAAGAGCGAGAGACTCTGCACGTCCGGAATGAACCGGATGTTGACGAAGTCGTGGCGCAATTCCTTCACGAAGCGATGGATCGTGCGCTCCTGCGAAATGGGCAGCGCGAGCCACAGTTCGCGGATACCGCGATGGCGGATCACCTGGATCATCGCGGCGAACCCGTGCTCGACTGGCACGCCTTCGATCGCGCCCGTGTCGGGTGCGGCCACCTCGCCCGTTGCGCCGAAGCTGCCGTCGTCGAATACCGCGACAGGTTTGAAACCGGCTTCGGGGCGCCCGCGCATCTGCTCGATCAGAAAACGCGCATAGCGTGGGCTGCCCACGATCGCCACGGCCTTCTGGTTGTAGCCCTCGCGGCGCAGCCCCTTGAGCACCGTATGCACGACGGTCTTCGTCACGATCAGGAGCGCGACGGTCGCAATTGCCCAGTAGCCGAGCCACAGCCGCGACAGCATGTCCGCGCGGTGCAGGCTGAAGCTCATGAGAATGCCCATGCCTTCCACCGCGAGCCACGCGAGCGCCACGCGGCCCAGCAGGTCGTAGAGCGGCTTGCCGCGCCACGACTGATAGATGCCGAAGGCCGGAAATATCCAGATCATCAGCAGGCAGTTGAACGCCAGCGCGACGTTCTGCATGTCCGTGAGCCAGACGAGCGACCCACCATGCAAGGCAGCGGCAATCAGCGCGCCCGCGGCAACCATCGCAATATCGATGACTCTGGATAGAACGCTCAGCATGAACCGCACCTCGGATTGTCGATCAAGTTCGTGTTCCGTCCGGGAATATGAGTGAATACCCTCGTACAGGTATCAATAAAGCGGTATTAAAATTCGGCCCGCAAGCACGCAAAATATCTCGAAATGTATCGGTAGACATTACCGAATTTTGTCTATTTTTGTTCGGTAATTGCTGCTTTTTTGTGGCGTTTACGGGGCCAACGGGGCGCCGCAGAGGCCCTCCAGCGGTACACGGGCGCATCTTGTCAGACATTTCGCGCCGCCCCGCTCCGCAGTTCGTCCAATGTGCACCTTTCCCGGGTCGAGCCATGGCGGCTTTTCTTTCCTTTTATTTTTTTAATTTCATCTGCCGGCGAAATAAAAACGCCACAAATCGTTATGCGATTTATCGAATATCGAATTCGTTTCAATAAAGCGCTTTTGCAGAAGTTTCGTAATGCGTTTTATTGACTATTTACGTCGTGCTACAACTGCTCGCACTGATCTTCGATCCTGTGTGAGGAGAACGATATGTCTCATCCGGTAATTGCGGCGGCGGCTGGCGCCGGCGCTCGTATGGCCGCTCCGGCCGGCGTGAAGCTGAAGGTCCATCCGGTGATACTCGCGGGCGGCTCCGGCACGCGCCTGTGGCCCATGTCGCGCGAGCAGTATCCGAAGCAATTGATCGGACTGCTTGGCGATGATTCGCTGCTGCAATCCACGGCATGCCGGCTCGATGCGCTCGACGCGGGCTATCCGCTCGCCGAGCGGATCGTCGTGGTGGGTAACGAGGAGCACCGCTTCACGACAGCGGAGCAATTGCGCGTGAGCGGCAAGGTGGCCCGCCTGATTCTCGAACCCGCGGGGCGCGACACGGCGCCCGCACTCACCGTTGCAGCACTCTCGATTACGGCCGCCGATGAAGACGGCATCATGGTCATCATGCCCGCAGACCACGCCGTAACCGACCTCGCCGCATTCCAGGCCGCGGTGGCGGCCGGCGTGCAGCATGCCGCGGCGGGTCGCGTGGTGACGATGGGCATCGTGCCGACGCGTGCGGAGACCGGCTACGGCTATATCCGCGTGGGCGAGCCGTTCGCTCAGGGCGACGGGTCGAACGACGGGTCAAGCGACGAGGCAAGCGATGAAGCGCGGCGCCTCGAACGCTTCGTCGAAAAGCCGCATCTCGAACTCGCGCAGCAGTACGTGGCCTCCAATGCGTATTGGTGGAACAGCGGCATCTTCATCATGCGTGCGTCCACGTGGCTCAAGGCGATTCGCCACTTCGAGCCGGCCATTCACGAAGCGTGCGTCACGGCCTGCGAACGCGGCCGTGACGACGGCGACTTCTTTCGCGTGGACCGCGAAGCGTTCGCCTCGTCGCCGTCCAATTCGATCGACTATGCAGTGATGGAACAACTGGGCAGCGACACTTCCGTGGTCACGGGCGTCGTGGTGCCGCTCGCGGCGGGCTGGTCCGACGTGGGATCGTGGGACGCGATCTGGGAGATTTCGCCGAAGGACGAGGCCCATAACGTGGGCCGCGGCCGCGTGCTGTTCGAAGGCGCGCAAACCACCTTCGCTCATTCGGAAGGACGCCTGATTGCCTGCGTCGGCACGCACGATCTCGTCGTGGTGGAAACGCCCGATGCCATTCTCGTGGCCGACAAGGCGCACGTGCAGGACGTGAAGAAAGTGGTGGGCCGCATTCGCAGCAGCCGCGGCACCGAGGCGGCGAACCATCGCAAGGTCCACCGCCCCTGGGGCCACTACGATTCCGTGGATATGGGCGAGCGCTTCCAGGTGAAACGCATTGTCGTGAAACCGGGCGCGCGCCTTTCGCTGCAGATGCATCACCATCGCGCGGAGCACTGGATCGTCGTGCGCGGCACGGCACTCGTCACGCGCGGCGAGGAGCGCTTCATCGTCTCCGAAAACGAATCGGCCTATATCCCGCTGGGTGTCACGCACCGGCTCGAGAACCCGGGCAAGATGCCGCTCGAAATCATCGAGGTGCAGTCGGGTTCCTATCTGGGCGAAGACGACATCGTGCGCTTCGACGATACCTACGGGCGACAGTGACGCGTGGAGGTGGACCGGCGGGGTGAGCCTGTTTGCCTGTTTAGACGGCTCCTGCGGCGGCGAAGCGACTTTCGCTCGCCTGCCGCCCATGGGCCGGTCGCGATTGCGATGAGGTTGTGCCCTTGCCTCGGATCACTGCGTTAGATCACTGCATTAGTTCAGACGCGGGTCGCGTGCAGTGGCCTGCGATGCTTCAGTTCACGTGCCTCAGTTCGCATGCGTCAGGAACTGCGAGACTCTCGGTGCGCGTTCGGGCCCGTGGTCCGGTGCGCGTTCCGGCATGCGTTCGGCCGTGCGTTGCTGCGCGGGCTGCGAAAGACTCGTCGAAAGGCTCGTGCCTTGCGCTTCGCTGTTGCCGAGCCCATCCAGCGCGGCATCTTCGCTTCTTGATACGACGTCGGTCGGGTAGCGACGCAGCGCCACCCATCGCGCGTTCACGTTGAGCGCGTCCGCCGCACTGCGCGTTACAGGGCCTGCGTTCGGCACGGTGGGCAATGCCCGCTGCACCTGATTGGCAAGCGGCGGCCGGCTGGCCACGGGCGCGCTCACGGCGCCGCCTTCGCGTTGTTGCGCGAGCTGCTGCGCCGCTGCACGCGTGCGGCAATCGCGGTCGATCCACTGCTGCGCCCACTCCAGCGCATAGCGTTGCGCAGCGTCGGCATCGTCGAAACGCGGACCGACGAGACCCGAGCGCTCGACACGGCGTCCATCGCGCATGATTTCGGCGGCGGCCCGATACAGACGATTGGGAATCGGCTGCGCCATCGCGTAAATCACATAGCCGCGGCGATCCACCAGTTGCTCGCCCTGTACAGGCAGGCTCGACCACATCGGGTCGCGTGTAACGACCTCCTGGCCGTCGGACGTCTGAAGCGGGCGAGTCGACTGGGGCGACGAAGGCAAATTTGTAACGTTCTGCCCGGCCGCCGCCGCTGCGCCCGACGCGTTCGCATCCGCCGCATCGCTTTCAGGTGCACCGGTAAGCTGACGCGTGATGTTCGCGATGGGATCGAGACGGCCGAGCGAATCGAGCGAACGGCCGAACGCGCGCCAGCCCGGCGTGGCATCCGGTGTCTGCCACGATTCGGGGCTCTTCCAGAACACGCCGCGCATGCCGTCCGCGCGCCCGCTTTCTTCGCGCGCGGGCGGGGGGCTGGCGGGCGCAGTCTGGCGTACGACCGGGGCCGACGGTTCAGGCACGTAGGCGAACTTGCGGCCGCCTTGCGAGAGAATGCGGACCACCTCGGCCAGCGTGCCGTTCAGTTGCCACTCTTCGAAGCGGCGCCGGCAGGTTGGCCCGGACGGATAACGGCCCGGCAGTTTCGACCACGGCTCGCCCGTGGTCAGTATCCAGAGGACAGCGTTGGCCACGACGCGAGGCTCGGCACGGGGCCGGCCGCGCCGGTTCAGGCGCACGACTGGCTCGTCGGAAACGAGCGCGGCCACCTGCGCCCATTCTTCATTGCTTAGCTCATCGAAAAACATGTGTTTCTCCACGCAGCCAGGCCGGGCTGCGGCTTTGAACACGCACGAATTTCATGAAACGGTGATTCGTGTCGTGCCCTCGGTTGCACAATAGGCTTATGCGTTTTGTGCCACTTTCGAACGGTCGCACTGAGGTAGTGCGAACATTCCCCGGCGCGACGCACAAAACGGGGTCTCACTCGTGCATGGGAGAATTTGTGCACGAAGCATACCATCACCAGGGTTTGCATGAATATGACAGAGACAGTTGTTACGCATGGAAACAAACTTGTCCTTTTTGCGGCGTAGATGCGGCTGGCTTGAAAACGGAAATGATGGCAGCGGCAGCACGCCGGACGCAGGTCCGGCGGCTTCAACCGGCTTTGTGACAGCTAATGTCACATATCAGCGGAGCACTCGCTGCTTATCGATTTTTTTATGAATTTCTTATCACGTCGATATAGCTTGCGCTGAATACCGTCATTCCATGCCAATTGCGTAATGCGCAATACGCCTGCGATGCTTCACGCATAGTCTGCACAGCGCTTCAATCTGCGATACGGCCTGGGTAAACGCGCTTCACTGGGCGCGCACGGGCGTGGCGGCCTGCTCGCCGACCACGGTCTGCCAGCCCCGCACGTGCCAGCGCGTGACGAGCCCTTCACGCACGTAGGGATCGGCGCGTGCGAAGTCTTCGGCGACGGCGGGCGTTTCACCCGTGAAGAGCAGCACTGCGCCGTCGACGGGGTCGGTCAATGCGCCCGCCAGCAGCAATTCGCCGCGCTCGGCCGCGGCCCAGGCGAGCGCCAGATGCGCGGCGCGATATTCGCCGCGGCGCTGAAGATAGTCGGGTGCAACGTCGTACATGAGCAGATAGTGCATTGACGTCTCCGTGACGAAGCTTGAGGTAAAACCGGGCGGCCGCAATCTGTGCCGGCCACGGCGCATTGCATGTGAATCATATCGCCGCAGGCCAAACGTGAAAGCGTGCGCGCCAGGCCGTGTGTCCTCGCCTGCCCAGGGTATAACCTGCCTGCCCTGTGTCAACCAAAGCCGCCGCCGCCTCGTTTTCAGAGCGGCTTTGCCACGCGCGGGACGGTGCCGATAAACTGGCGCCGTCCATGCCGCCCTGACATGACAACGAGAAAGTCCAATCTCTGATGGGAGTGTGTCCATGAAAATCCAATCTGCTATCGCCGCAGTCGTGCTGGGTGGCGTATTCGCTGCGCCGGTGTTTGCTCAAACCGCCGCTCCTGCTGCACCTGCCGCTGCCAATACGCAGCAGCAAAAAATGAAGGCCTGCAACACGCAAGCCAGCGGCAAGAAGGGCGACGAGCGCAAGGCGTTCATGAAGCAGTGCCTTTCGGCCGATGCTCCCGCCGCCGCGTCCGGCCCGATGAGCCAGCAAGACCGCATGAAGATGTGCAACCAGCAGGCCACCGGCAAGAAAGGCGACGAGCGCAAGGCGTTCATGAAGTCGTGCCTCTCGACCAAGAACTGACACCGGCCGGTCGTACACGCTCTATCCGGCCCGGGCGCCCGCCTGGGCCGAGCGCAGTCCTTCTGTTCAGCCCCGTTTCCCCTTCCCCTTGCCGCAGCGCGCCCGTACACCACGTCGGCCGTTTTCTTCTATGATGGCGGCCAAGGCGGCGCTTCCATCACATGCAAACACAATGAGCCATCGGGCGCCGACCGGTCGTTGATGCCGCAGTGCATTGAACGGAGGCAGGGATGGCATGGAGACAAAACCGCTGGGTACGGCGCTGGCTGATCGTGATCGTCTTCTGGGCAGTGCCCGTGGCGATCGTGGCTGTGCGCGAGATCCAGGAAGAAATGGCTTACAACCGGGCGGACCTGCAACAGGCGCTGAGCACCTGGACATTCACCGATGCCCAGCGTGCCGCCGGTGCTCCGCAACGCTGCCACGGCACCCCCGATGAAGCGGCCGGCGCCGGGTGTCCGCAAGACGTGCTCGCCGCGAACGCCACGCGCCAACAGGAGGCGCGCGACGAATACGCCGTGCGGCGCGCCACCCTCGCCAGCTATCTGTGGCACGCCTTCGTGGGTTACTGGATCGTGCCGGCTGCCACCCTCTTCGCCGTGGGGCTCCTGATCGCGGGCATCCGCCGCGCGCTCAGACGGCCGCCCGTCGAGCGCCCTCCCGTCAAGCGGCCGGCTCCCCATTGAGTGTGTGTCGCGCACCCGATTCCTTTCGATTGGCATTCCAGTCGGTCACAACTTCCCCCGCACGCCGTCCATTCGCCCGCGAGCCCTGATGCCACCGGGGCACACCGCTTGCTACTCCAGCCATGACTGAGCCACGCGCGGCATGTGAACCCGCCGCGCAGTGACACAGTGGCTAACCTCGAGTAGCCGACGTCACCCTCCGCTTGCCGCGGGCGTCCCCGTACGGCAAGCGAGACCCGCCGCGCATGGCTAAACGCCCTCGAGCACACAGCCACAAGCGTGACGGGTGCGATGTAGCACGATGTCGCGTCCAGGGCGGCCGTCATGGTCCCCGTGTTATAACGGGCCAGGCAGTTCCCGGCCGCCGCCGAGGGTCGGCGGCCGCTTCCGGAAACCACAACGGAGAAAAAACGATGCAAAAACGCAACCTGATTCTGAAGGCTTCCACCGCGGTCCTGCTCGGCGCGCTGGCGCTCGCGGGCTGCACGACCACGCCCAACGAGTCGAATACGGCGTCGACCAATGCGTCCAAGCGCCACTCCATCGACGCGAGCGTGGACGGCACCCTGTCGCGCCTGTATCAGACCGTGCCGGGCTCGCGCGAACTCGTGGCCAAGGCGCGTGGCGTGCTCGTGTTCCCGTCGGTGATCCAGGCCGGCTTCATCGTGGGCGGCCAGTACGGCGAAGGCGCGCTGCGCGTGGGCGGCAGCAGCGTGGGCTACTACAGCACCGCAACCGGCTCGTTCGGACTGCAGGCGGGCGCGCAGTCGAAGGCCATCGTCTTCCTGTTCATGACGCAGGACTCCCTCGACAAATTCCGCAGTTCGGACGGCTGGGCGGTGGGCGGCGACGCCTCGGTCGCGCTCGTGAAGGTGGGCGCCAACGGCGCCATCGACTCGAACACGGCCACCGCGCCAGTGCAGGTCATCGTGCTGACCAACGCCGGCCTGATGGGCGACCTGTCGCTGACTGGCACGAAGGTTTCGCGCCTTCACATCTGAGTATCACGGGCGTCGGCGGGCGTCGGGCCCGCCATGTCTCAGGCGCAGCCGGAGCCTGCTCTGCGGGCCTCGGCTGCGCCTGTGTCGTTTCATCAGCACATCAGCACGGCCGCGACGGCACGGCTTCGTTCGCGTGCGCCGCAGCGTGAAAGCGCTTCACGTCGTGGACGCGTCGATCACCTTGAAGCGCGAGCGCTTTTGCGCGCGAATCACAGACTGATAAGCGTCCACGTACTCCTGCGCCATGCGGTGCGACGTGAAGCGCTCCTCGAAGCGGCGGCGCACCCCAGCCCTCGACACGCGATTGAGCCGATTCACGGCGGCACACGCGCCGATCTCGTCTTCCACGATGAAGCCGCTCACGCCTTCGTCCAGCACCTCCGGCACCGAGCCGCGATTGAACGCGATCACCGGCGTGCCGCAAGCCATCGCCTCGATCATCACGAGCCCGAACGGCTCGGGCCAGTCGATCGGAAACAGCAACGCATGGGCGCCCGAGAGAAACGCGGCCTTTTGCGAATCGTCGATTTCGCCGATGTACTCGACATGCGGCAGTTCGAGCAGCGGCCGGATATCGCGGTCGAAGTATTCGCGGTCCGCGGCATCCACCTTGGCCGCGATGCGCAGCTTCATGCCGCAGCGGCCCGCGATGCGGATCGCGGTATCCACGCGCTTTTCCGGCGAGATGCGTCCGAGGAACGCAAGGTAGCGCTGCTCCACCGGCTGCGGCGTGTAGAGCCGCTCCGGCAACCCGTGATAAACGGTGGTGAGCCACTTCGCCTGCGGCAGCGGCTGGCGCTGCGCATTCGAGATAGAGACGACGTGCTGCGTGTTGAACGTATCGAACACCGGCTGCTGTTCGGGCAGGTCGAGCCGCCCGTGCAGCGTGGTCACGAACGGCGTTTCCTGGCGCTTGAATACCGAAAACGAGTAGTAGTCCATGTGGAAATGCAGCACGTCGAACTGGTCGGCCTGGCGGCGCACCAGTTCCATGAGCAGCATGTGCGGCGCGACGCGGTCGCGAATGCCCGGGTCGAGCCGCAGCGCGCGCGGCCACACGGGTTCGAGCTTCGCGCTCGTGATCGAGTCGCCGCTGGCAAAGAGCGTCACGTCATGACCGAGTTCCACCAGCGCTTCGGTGATGTACGACACGACGCGCTCGGTGCCGCCGTAGAGCTTCGGCGGCACCGATTCGGTCAACGGTGCGATCTGCGCAATTCTCATTGGTCTCTCCATGAAACGGCCTGAACCTTGAACGCTGGCTCGCGCGCACGCGTCTGCCCGCGCGGCGGGTACGGCCGATGGGTGGATTATTGTTCAGCCGCCGCGCCCGCGCCCCTGGTATTTCAATTGAAAAGCGCTGTTACAGTCGCGAAACAGTATGCTTTTCAAGAGAAAATGGCGCGCCCGGCCTCGTCGCGGACGGCGCTCAGCGTGCCGGCGCTCAGTGTGGCGGCCCTTAGCGTGCGGGCCCTTAGCGTGTCGGCCTTAGCGTGCCGGCCATTTCCAGGCGGGCAAATCGAGTTCGTCGGCCTGGGCGATGCGCGTGGCGCCCAGCGTCTTTTCGAGCACGATCGAGTGGCTGCCGCCCTCGCGCTCCAGCGCCGCGATGAGCCGCGCCGCATGCGAGACGACGAGCACCTGCGAGCGCGTGGACGCATCGGCAATCAGCCGCGCCAGCGCGGGCAGCAGGTCGGGATGCAGGCTGGTTTCCGGCTCGTTGAGCACGAGCAGCGCAGGCGGGCGCGGCGTGAGCAGCGCCGCGACGAGCAGCAGATAGCGCAGCGTGCCGTCCGAGAGTTCGGCCGCCTTGAGGGCGCGCAGCAGGCCGTGCTGCTGCATCGTCACCTCGAAGCGCCCCTCGTGGTTGACCACGGCCACGCTCGAGCCGGGAAACGCGTCTTCCACGGCAGCGTCGAGCGCCCGCGGATTGCCGATCTCGCGGATGGTCTGCCACGCCGCGGCGAGGTCCGCGCCGTCGTCGGCCAGCACCGGCGTATGGGTGCCGATCTGCGGCTGGCGCGCAGGCGCCTCGGCGTCGGTGCGGAAATGGTCGTAGAAGCGCCACGAGCGGATCTGTTCGCGCACCGCGATCATCTCGGGCGCGGTCTTCGGGTCCGAGAACTCGGTCATCATGCTATCGAAGCTCGCGATGGGCTGCGCCACGGGCGCCCACTCGCCCTCCTCGTCGCGCGTGCGCAGCGTCGGGCCCTGCCGGTCCACGAGCAACGCCGACGGGCGCAGCACCGGCCCGCTCCAGATGCACTCGCGCTTGACGATGGGGTCGAGCTGGAACTGCGAGATGCCCGGCAGCGGCAAGCCGAGGTCGATCGCGTAGCCGAACGTGCTGCCCGCAAAGCCGAGCCGCAGGCTCACGGGCTCCTTGCGGCGCGTTCCCTGTACGGGCACCTCGCCCGCGAGCATGCCGCGCGAGAAGCGCTCGGGGCCGGCCCAGAGCGTGGACGGCAAGCCGCCTTCGCGCGCAAGCGACGCAATCAATCCGCCGCGCGCCGTCGCCGCGAGCAGGCGCAGCGCCCGATAGAGGTTCGACTTGCCGCTGCCGTTCGGTCCCGTCACCACGTTGAGCGCCGCGAGCGGCACCACCAGTTCGCGCAGCGACCGGTAACCCGCGATGGCGAGCGTGCCGAGCATCGGCTCGCGTTCGCGCTCGCCGTTCATGCCGCGGCTGTCCCGTTTGCTGAGCTCATGTCGTCGCGCCGCCATGCCGCCACGCCGTCACGCCTCGCGCTCCAGGCTGCGCAGGTCGCGCAGGAACGAGTCGCGCCACACGCCGAGATCGTTCTTCCGGAGCGCCGTCATGTTGGTTTCGTAGCGCGCCTTGCGTTCGGCAAGCGGCATCGCCAGCGCCTCTTGCAGCGCCTCGCTCATGCCGATGGCGTCGTGCGGATTGACGAGCAGCGCGCCCGAAAGCTCGGCAGCCGCGCCCGCGAAGATGGAGAGCACGAGCACGCCGGGATCGTCGGGGTTCTGCGCCGCCACGTATTCCTTGGCGACGAGATTCATGCCGTCGTGCAGCGGCGTGACGAACCCGATCTGCGATTCGCGGAACAGCGACATCAGCTTCCAGCGGTCGTAGCGCTGGTTGAGATAGCGGATGGGCGTGTAGTCGAGCGCGGAAAAGCGGCCGTTGATGCGCCCGGCTTCCCCTTCCAGCTCCTGGCGGATCTGCTGATAGGTATCGACATCCGAGCGCGTGGGCGGCGCGATCTGCACGAGCGTAACGTTGCCGCGCCATTCGGGCGCGCGCTCCAGCAGTTGCTCGAAGGCGCGAAAGCGCTCGACGAGCCCCTTCGAATAGTCGAGCCGGTCGACGCTCATGATGAGCTTGCGGCCCTCCAGGCTCTGCTTGAGGTCGAGCACGTGCTGGCGGCTTTCGTAGCGTTTCGCCTGCTCGGCGATCTCGTCGGGGAACACGCCGATGCGATACACGCCGGTGTGCAGCATGCGGCCGAAGGCCGAAGCAACTGCGCCTTCGCTTTCTCCCGTGTCCGTCACTTCGCCGCGTGCATGGCGCACCAGGTAGTCGTGGAATGCGACCTGGTCGTTGCGCGTCTGGAAGCCGATCAGGTCGTAGCAGCACAACGACTTCACGAGTTCTTCGTGCGGCGGAATGTTGAGCAGGATCTGAGGCGCGGGAAACGGAATGTGCAGGAAGAAGCCGATCAGGTTCGTCACGCCTTCGGCGCGCAAGGCCTCGGCAAACGGAATCAGGTGGTAGTCGTGGACCCAGATGACGTCGTCGGGCTCAATCAGCCTGGTGAGCTTGTGCGCGAGCCAGGCGTTGACGCGCCGGTAGCCCGCGTATTCGTCGCGCTCGTAGCGGGCCAGATCGTTGCGGTAATGGAAAACCGGCCACAGCGTGGCGTTCGAAAAACCGCGGTAGTACTGGTCGTAGTCCTTGCGCGTGAGGCCCACGGTAGCAAAGGTCACCGACCCCTCCTGCTCCAGCACGGGCCCCGCGTTGGCCACCGTCTCACTCACCACGTCGCCGCTCCAGCCGAACCACACGCCGCCCGCGTCCTTGAGCGCGCCGAATACGCCGACGGCGAGGCCGCCCGCGGACCCTTTCGTCTCCGTGGGCGTGGCCACACGGTTTGATACTACGATCAGTCTGCCCATGAAACCTGTTCTCCCGATTCCTGTTGTGCCGAGTGTTCGTCTGCTCGCGTTGCGCCGGTCTCGTGGCGTGTGGTGGTGAGGTTATCGCGCCTGTCGCTGCGGTGCCTCGTTCTTGTGTTTGTGCGGGTTGCCGGAACCTGCGCGGCTTGGCCGTGGCGGTCGCCGTGAACGCGATGGCTGCCGTGTCGTATCAAGGCGGACCGATCTGGCGGGCCAGCCACCGTGGCCGCGTCCAGTCGCGCGCTATCGGTCCGGCGCTTGCGCCTGGGCCGGCTGGCTGCCTCTCGCCTCGCCGTCGACGGGGGCAGGCACGTCGCCGGCAGCCCGTTCGTCGCCGTCAGACGGACGCGCCGCGCGACCTCCGGCACGCGCGCTGCGGCCCGCCACCGGGTCCGCCTCGGTATGCGCCGCCGTGCTCGATGCGTGGTGTCGCGAGCCTGGCACGTGGCGGCCGTGCGCGCCATGCGTGCTGCTCTCCAGTTCCGCCGACACTTCGGCCCGTGCACGCGGCAAGTATTGCGGGTAATGCTGGTTCACGAAGTCGAGCAGCCCTTCGCGCACGCGGCAGCGCAGGTCCCAGTTCAGCCCCGAATCCTGCGAACTGACGAGAATACGCAACTGCATCGCGCGTTCACTGGTGTCGGTCACTTGCAACACCTGCACACGCCGGTCCCACTCGGGCGCTTCGGCGACGATGCGCGCGAGTTCCTCGCGCAGCGGTGCGAGCGGCATGCGGTAGTCGAGCCAGAGATACACGGTGCCGATAATCTCCGCGCTGCTGCGCGTCCAGTTCGTGAACGGGTTTTCGATGAACCACTGAAGCGGCACGATGAGCCGGCGCTGGTCCCAGAGCCGTACCGAAACGTAGGTGCCCGTGATCTCTTCGATGCGGCCCCACTCGCCCTGAATGACCACCACGTCGTCGAGGCGAAGCGGTTGGGACAGTGCGATCTGCAAGCCCGCAATCAGGTTGCCGAGCACCGGCCGCGCAGCGATACCGGCCACCAGACCCGCCACGCCGGCCGAGGCGAGCAGGCTCGCACCGATCTGCCGCACGTTCGGAAAGGTCATGAGCGCCGCGCCTACGCCGACGATCACGATCACCACCATCACCGAGCGCGCCAGCACCCGCGCCTGGGTATGGATGCGCCGCGCCTGCAGGTTGTCCGCGGTATCGAGCGGATGCGCCTCGATGATCGCTTCGCCGATCGCGGCGGCCGAGCGCACGGAAAGCCAGGTCATCCCGCCGATCAGCGCGAACGCCGCGAGATCGCGCAGGCTGCCGATGAAATGGAGCGTGTCCGGCGCCTCCCACCAGACGATTTCGAGCATGAGAATCGCGACGACGAAGAGCGCCGGCTTGTCGATGTAGCGCAGAAAGACGCTGAGAATCGGATAAGGCCGCGCGATGCGGATAAGCACGCGGCCGCCCGCCCAGTGGACGCCGAAAGCGAACGCAAGCCCGATCACGGTGAAGAGCAACGTTCCCGGCCACGCTTCCAGCGGTGCCGAGGCGATGCGTTCGAGATCGTCGATCGTGATCATGAGCGACCTTCTCCTCCTTCTCCCGGTAGCGGGAAGACGGGCGACTTATCAGGCAACCTGTGGTGCGGCCTGCGGGGCAGCCTCCCGGGCGACCTTTCACGCAAGCAGCCTTGCGTCACGCAGCGACGCCGCTCCCGCAATCTGCCGCGGCGCGCCCGCGTGGCCGCCCTCAGCAACGCTGCCCGCCCGCGCAGTCCACCGCTGGCACAGCCCCAGGCCGGCAACGGCGCCCCGTTACCCGGCGGCTCGCGGCTAGTTGCCGGTCTTGCAGGGAAAGGCCTTGCCGAGCCCCAAAGAAACCGCCGTGCTCGCGTTGTAGCCGGCCACGTTCGGATTGTCGGCAATGTACTTGCGTACCGCGTCCGTCAGTTGCGCGGAGCGCGCGTCCGGCGGCAGGCAGAAGTATTGACCCACGCGCGGGCCGGTGGTGCCGCCAATGGCGTCGATGGTATTGAACACGCCGTCTGCCGCGCCTTCGATGTAGGCAGCGCATGCGGCGCGCGACGCCACGTCCGTTTTCATGCAAAGGCGGTTGAGGTCGCTCGCCGTGAACGCGAAGGCGGCAACCGGCAAGACAAGCGCGCCGGCGCAAGCGCCGGCCCGGATCAGAACCCGCAGCATGATTCTCCCTTGATGCATACGTGTGGTCCGGCGCGGTCGCGCGCAGGATGCGCCCGGCCCCGCTGCCGGCCGAAAAAGAGGATGCAACGATCGCGCAAGAAAAGCGAGCAATGCAACGATGCGCCGCGTGGGCGGCCCTTCATTTCCGCGCGCGGCGCATCAATCCGCTATTTTGCACTGTTTTGCGGTGCCGACGCAGCCGCGGGCGCCTGCTGCTGCATCTGGGCGATACGGGCGGTCAAGCCTTCCACCACGTCCGGCGCCTTGTAGTGCTTCGCGAAGTCGAGCGCCGTGAGACCCAGCTGATTCTTCACGTTGAGATCCGCGCCATTGTCGAGCAGCAGCTTGACTGTCGAAATGTGGTTGCCACGCGCGGCCATCATGAGCGGCGTGGTGCCGTTGGGCGAGCCCGCGTCGACATAGGCCGACTGATCGAGCAGCAACTTCACGACGTCGTCGTGGCCGTTCGCCGCCGCGTAATGCAGCGGCGCCCAGCCCTTCTTGTTGACCTCGGCGCCCTTCGCGATCAAGAGCTTCACGAGGTCGAGGTCGCCGTTCAGCGCCGCGAGCATCATCGCGTTCTCGCCTGCCTTGTCTTGCGCCTCGATATTCGTCTTCGGATTCGCGACGAGCGCCGCGGCCACCTTGTTGGACTGCTCGCGCGCCGCCAGCACGAGGAGCGGGATGCCCTGGTCGTCGGTCAGGTTCGGGTCCATGCCGTTCGCGAGTTGCTTGTTGACTTCCTTCACGTCGTCGAACTTCACGGCCTTGATCATCGTGTCCGCAGGCGCTGCCTGCGCGGGCGTGGCCACCAGCGTGCCGGCGAACCCGGCGGCGAGCGCCAGAGACGCAACGCCGCGCCGCAGCAAAGCCGATACCGATGCAACACCGGCATGCCGGGACGATGCAGCCCGACGGTTCACCGAAGAACCGTCTGCCAGGAAGCCTGCAATAGCGCGCGAAGGCCGAAGATCGAATTTCATGTTTTACCTTAAATTATTTGTCTATCTTACTGATAATACTGAAATATTGCCCGCACACTCGCCGCATGTACCGCCGTGCCTTCAGACATCCTGTGGAGCAGGAATGCGGAACAGGCGGAAGAAGTTGCGCGTGGTGGCCTGGGCCACCACGGCGTCGGTGACGTCGCGTTGCTGGGCAATGAACCTTCCGACATAACTCACGTACGCAGGTTCATTGGGCTTGCCGCGGTACGGCACCGGCGCGAGATACGGCGAATCGGTTTCGATCAGGAGGCGTTCGAGCGGCACGCGCCGCGCCACGTCCTGAACGTCGGTGGCGCTCTTGAACGTGACGATGCCCGAGAGCGAAATGTAGAAGTTCTGCGCCAGCGCGCGTTCGGCCACGGGCCAGGGCTCGGTGAAGCAGTGCATCACGCCGCCGGGCCCGCTGGCGCGCTCCTCTTCCATGATGCGCAGCGTGTCGTCCGACGACGCCCGCGTATGGACAATGAGCGGCTTGCCCGTGGCGTGCGCCGCGCGAATGTGGGTGCGAAAACGCTCGCGCTGCCATTCCATGTCCGCGATGGTGCGCTCGCCGAGGCGGTAGTAATCGAGCCCGGTCTCGCCGATCGCCACTACCTTCGGGTGCTGCGCCAGTTCGACGAGTTCGGCCACGGTCGGCTCCTTCGCCTCCTCGTGATCGGGATGCACGCCCACGGACGCGTAGACGTTCTCGTAGGTGCCCGCGATGTCGAGCACCGAGGGCAGCGTTTCCAGATCGACGGAAACACACAACGCGTGGCTCACGTCATGCGCGCGCATGTTTTCGAGCACCTGCGGCAGGCGGTCGCCGAGTCCTTCGAAGTTGATGTGGCAATGCGAGTCGACAAACATGGGGAAATCCTGCGCGGGTCGGTTGTGGTGGGTTATGAATGACGGTTGCGGGTTTGACCGGCAAGTGTGCCGGACGTGCGGCGGACGTGCGGATAGCTTGTGTCCAGGTTTGCGTCCGGTAACCGGCAACGCGCGAGGCGCCAGCCTCAGCGACCGTTACGCGGCATCAGCGCGACGGGATCGACCGGCTATCACCCCTCGGCATCGACCCGCTTGCCGAGAATCACGAGATCGCGCTCCACGCCGTCGAGCACCGCGACGCGCGGCAGCGTGCCCCAGGTCTCGAAGCCGTAGCCGCGAAAGAGCCGCAGGCTCGGCTCATTGTGGCCGAAGATGAAGCCCAGCACAGAGTGAATGCCGAGCCCGGGCGCTGCCTGAAGGGCTGCGGCGAGCAATTGCCGGCCGAGGCCTTTGCCGCGCACGGCCTCGTCCAGATAGATGCTGACCTCCGACGTATACCGGTAAGCCGGGCGGCCATAGAAGTCCGAGAAGCTGAGCCACGCGACCACGCGGCCGGCCTCCTCCACGACCCACAGCGGTCGCGTGGCGGGCCCGTGCGCATGGAACCACGGCACCCGGCTGTCTACGCTGACCGGCTCCAGATCCGCCGTGACCTGGCGGGAAGCGACCGTGGAGTTGTAGATGGCGACAATGGCGGGCAGATCGTCGAGCGTGGCATCGCGATACGAAAGGGTCATGGCAAGTATCCGGCTAGGCTTACAGAGGATTTCGGGAAGGCAAGGCGCCTGCAACGGCAACGGGGCAAAGCGACGGTGGCGCAATGACGCCGCAATGTCGACTTGACCGCGCCCGCCGTCAGCCGAACAGCTCCCGATAACCCAGAAACAGTTCCTCGAATACCAGACGCGCGTTGAGCGGGTGGTTCTCCACCCTGCGCTGGCGCGTCACGGTTCTCTGGAAACGCGCGAACGCGTCGGTGTTCATCTCGCCGGCGCAACGCGCGAGCGCCGATGACGCCTGCGGAAAGTAACGCGGCCGGCCCGCCGTGCGCTGCGCCAGAAGATCGTAGAGCCAGCGCTGGAGCCAGCCGATCACGAGCGGCACGGGCAGTTTCTGCAGCGTCTCGCCGCAGGCGAACGCGTCGCAGCGTGCCCCGGCGGCGAGCTGGGCCAGCGTCCAGTCGCGCAGCGTACGGTTTTCGTCGTGCGCAAGCGCGCGCGCGGCGAGCGGCGCACCGCCTGCTTCGGCGAGCAGCGCTTCGGCGTCATCGGCGCCTTGCGCCTTGAGCCAGGCGGTGGCGTCTTGCGCCGAGGGCGTGCCCATCGGCCACTGGCGGCAGCGGCTCACGATGGTGGGCAGCAACCGGTCGATACGCGCCGACACCACCAGGAACACGACGCCCGCCGGCGGCTCCTCGAGCGTCTTGAGCAGCGCGTTGGCCGCCGCGACGTTGAGTGCCTCGGCTGGATAGAGCACGACCACGCGCATGCCGCCCCGGTGCGAGCCGATGCCGCTGAAGTCCAGTAGCGCACGGACCTGCTCGATCTTGATTTCCTTGCTCAGCGTGCGGGTCTTCTTGCCGCTGCCGTCGTCGGCGTCGTCCTTTTCGGGCTTGCCTTCGTCTGCGGCGATGGCGCCCAGTTCAGCGGCGAGCGCTTCGGGCACCACGATCCGGTAGTCCGGGTGATTGCCCTGTTCAAACCAGTTGCAGGCGGCACAGGCGCCGCACGGCTCACCGTTGGCCTGAGGCGCCTCGCAGAGCAGCCCCTTGGCGAGATGCCGGGCAAAGTCGAGCTTGCCGATGCCGGCCTGCCCATGCAGCAGCAGCGCATGCGGCCAGTGCGCACGGAGTTGCTGAAGGCGATTCCAGTCGTCGGCCTGCCACGGATAGATCATCTTTTCTATTTTTGAATCAATCGATTACGAGAAATTGTTCGTGCGATGCATGAGGATATTGCCGGTCTCACAGCGCCGTCACGATCTCATCCAGCTGCCGGCGAATCTCTTCGATGCTCTGCGTCGAGTCGACAATCGCAAAACGATACGGCGCCTCTTCGGCGCGACGCAGATACTCGGCCCGCGTGCGCGTGAAAAAGGCGTCGGACTCGCTTTCGAAACGGTCCGGTTCGCGCGCCGCGCCGCGCCGGGCGCTGGCGGTTTCCGGCGGCACATCGAAAAGCACCGTGAGGTCCGGCTGGAAGCCGCCCTGCACCCAGCGCTCCAGCGCTTCGAGCTTGTCGCGCGGCAGTCCGCGGCCGCCGCCCTGGTAGGCGAAGGTGGCGTCGGTGAAGCGGTCCGAGAGCACCCAGTCGCCGCGCGCGAGCGCCGGCTCGATCACCTGGGCGAGGTGCTCGCGGCGCGCGGCGAACATCAGCAGCGCCTCCGTTTCGAGGTCCATGGATTCGTGCAGCAGGATATTGCGCAGCGCTTCGCCAAGCGGCGTACCGCCCGGCTCGCGTGTCATCACCACGGCGTGCCCGGTGGGGCCGACCTGCTGCTCGAGGCGCTCGCGCAGCCACGCGAGATGGGTGGTCTTGCCCGCGCCGTCTATGCCCTCGAGCGTAATGAATTTGCCGCGCGCCATTTATTGCCCTCGGATGTACTTGTCGACGGCCTTGTTGTGATCGCCGAGCGTGTCAGAAAAGATGCTGGTGCCGTCGCCGCGCGACACGAAATAGAGCGCCGCGCTGGGTGCCGGATTCACGGCCGCCTGCAGCGACGCGACCGACGGCAGCGAAATGGGCGTCGGCGGCAGCCCCATCCGCGTGTAGGTATTGTAGGGAGTGTCCGTCTGCAGGTCGCGCCGATGGATTCGCCCCGTATAGCTCGCGCCCATTCCGTAGATCACGGTGGGGTCGGTCTGCAGCGGCATGCCCGCGCGCAGCCGGTTCGCGAAGACGGCGGCCACGAGCGGCCGGTCCGCGGGCTTGCCGGTCTCCTTCTCGATGATCGATGCCATGGTCAGCGCCTCGTACGGCGTGCGGAACGGCAAGCCCGGCGCGCGGCCGGCCCACGCTTCGGCGAGGCGCTGCTGCATCAGGCGGTAGGCGCGGCGGTACACGTCCAGATCGCTCGTGCCCTTGTCGAACAGGTACGTATCCGGAAAGAACAGCCCTTCGGCGTTGCCGAGGGGCGGTGTATCGGCGGCGCCGATGGCTTTCAGCAGTTCGGCGTCGCTCATGCCGGCCGTCTGGTGCGTGAGCGCGGTATTGGCGTCGATCTCCGCGCGCATGTGCCTGAACGTCCACCCTTCGATGATGGTCGCCGCGAACTCGTTCACGTCGCCGCGCGCGAGCTTTTGCAGCACCTGCCACGGCGTGACGCCCGCCTTGAACTCGTAATTGCCCGCCTTGACCTGGCTCTGCAGGCCCACCACGCGCGTCATGGCGACGAACAGCTCCGGCTGCACCGGTACGCCGCCGCGCACGAGCTGCGCGGTCACGCTGCGCAAGGTGCTGTGCGGAGCGATGGAGACGTCGAGTTGGGAAGCGGCAAGCTTGACGGGGCTCGTCGCCCAATACCAGACACCGCCCGCCAGAGCGGCAACCGCCAGGACGACGAGCGCCGTGCCGGCGGCGAGACATTTCTTCAGCAGGGACATGCGAAACAGGGCTCAGATGGACCCCATATAATACTTGCTTGCCCTCGCTCAAGTCAGGATTGACTCAATCCCGTTTCCATGAACTCACCGCTCGCTCCCGCTCCGGCCACGGCGGCCGTCACCACCGCCGCTGCTCCCCTTGAACGCCCCGCTGCCGGCGACTTCGACGCCGTGCTGGAACGCGGCGCCTGGATGCGTCTCACGCAGTTCGGCGCCATCGACGCCACGGGCGACGACGCCGCCAACTTCCTGCACAGCCAGCTCACCAACGACATCCAGCACCTCGACGCCGCAAACGCGCGCCTTGCGGGCTACTGCTCGCCGAAGGGCCGGCTGCTCGCGTCGTTCCTCACCTGGCGCACGGGCGAGACGATCCGGCTGCTGGTGTCGAAGGACGTGCAGCCGGCGGTGCAAAAGCGCCTCTCGATGTTCATCCTGCGCGCCAAGGCCAGGCTCGCGGACGCAAGCGATGCGGTCGCCGTGGTGGGCCTCGCCGGCGACGTGCGCGGTGCGCTTTCGCGCGTGTTCGACGCGCTGTCCGACGGCGTGCACGTGAAGGTGGACGGCGCGGCGGGGTCGCTCATCCGCGTGCCGGACGCCGCGGGGCGCCTGCGTTATCTGTGGGTCGGGCCGAAGGCCGAGGTCGAAGCGCGGCTTGGGACGCTCTCCGAACTCGCGCAGGTGTCGCCTGCCGTGTGGGACTGGCTCGACATCCGCGCGGGTGAAGCGCGCATCACGCAGCCCGTCGTCGAGCAGTTCGTGCCGCAGATGGTCAATTACGACGTGCTGGGCGGCGTCAATTTCCGCAAAGGCTGCTACCCCGGCCAGGAAGTGGTGGCGCGCAGCCAGTATCGCGGCACGATCAAGCGGCGCACGGCGCTCGCGCGAATCGGCGCCGAGGCCGACGCGGCTGCCGGGGCTGCAGCCGGCGCTCTTCATGCCGGCGCCGAATTGTTCCATTCGGACGATCCCGGCCAACCGTGCGGGATGGTGGTCAACGCCGCGGCGGCGCCCGCCGGCGTGTACGACGTGCTCGCGGAAATCAAGCTCGCCGCGCTCGAATCCGGCTCCGTGCACCTGGGCGCCGCAGACGGCCCGGCGCTCGCGTTCGAGCCGCTGCCCTATTCGCTGCCGGTCGAGGCTTGACGCGGTGACGGCCGGCAGTCTTCACGGCGTGGCCGGTGCGACGCCATGTGCCTGATCGTGTTCGACTGGCGCCCCGACGCCACCGAGGGCGCGCTCTTCACGCTCGCTGCCAACCGCGACGAATTCTTCCGGCGCACCGCCGAGCCGATGCACTGGTGGTCGGAGGCGCCCACGCTGCTGGCCGGGCGCGATCTCGTGGGCGGCGGCACGTGGCTCGGCATGACGCGCGACGGCCGCTTCGCCGCGCTCACGAACTACCGCGCGCCGCGTGAAATGCGCGCCGACGCGCCGACACGCGGCACACTCGTCTCGGCGTGGTTGACGCAACCCCGCACAACGCCGCTCGACTACTTGCGGCGCGTGGCGCGCGACGGCGAGATCTACAACGGCTTCAACCTGATCGTGGGCGACTGGACGCGGCGCGAACTGGGCTGGTACTGCAACCGGTCGAGCGCCCCGCCCGCCTTGCTCGAAGCCGGCACGCACGGCATTTCGAACGCCGTGCTCGACACGCCGTGGCCCAAGCTCGTGCGAAAGCGCAGCGAGCTGGCCGCGCGCCTCGCGGCAGACCCTCATGCGCCGCTCGCGAGCCTCGTCGAGATGATGCGCGACCCGCAGCTTGCGCGCGACGACGAACTGCCGGCCACCGGCATCACGCTCGAACGCGAGCGCGCGCTTTCGGCGGCGTTCATCGACACGCCCGACTACGGCACGCGCGGCACGACGGCCTTACGCGTGGCCGTACACGGTGAAGCGATCAGCGTGGAAGCGACCGAGCGCAGCGACGACAACGGTTCTCACCGCATCGCCCGGCCCGGCCACTATGAACGCGAGTACGCGTTCGACGTGACGCGCGCGTTGTAGCGGGACGTAGCGCGCGTTGCGACGCGTTGTGGCGCGTGGTAGTCGCAGCGCACACAGAGCGCGGTCACGGCAAGAGGCAGGCCACGCGGTGAAATACCGCGCCGCCCGCTCGCGCCACTCAAACCGCCCCAAAACCGTCTCAGA
The DNA here is from genome assembly GCF_048957895.1 of Paraburkholderia sp. A1RI_3L. Classification (NCBI taxonomy): domain Bacteria; kingdom Pseudomonadati; phylum Pseudomonadota; class Betaproteobacteria; order Burkholderiales; family Burkholderiaceae; genus Paraburkholderia; species Paraburkholderia sp. A1RI_3L. The sequence continues at coordinate 368,780 of NZ_JARCHA010000005.1, read as the reverse complement.
CCACCTCAAACCGCCCCAAACGCCGCGCGCAGCGCCGCTGCCGCATCGGCATGCGCGTGTGCGACCTCGGGCACGAAGCCGCCCATCTTGAAGAACTCGTGGATCATGTCCGGATAGCAGGCCAACGTGACGACGTTACCCGCAGCCCGGAGCTTGGCGGCGTAAGCGTTGCCTTCGTCGCTGAGTGGGTCGTACCCGGCAATCGCGATCCACGCCGGCGCGAGACGATCGAACGACGGCGCATCACGCTCGCCGTCGAGCGGCGCGAAGCGCCAGTCGTTGCGATCGTCGGGCTCGCGCACGTACTGGGCAAAGAACCATTGAATGGTGTCGCCCGAGAGCAGATAGCCTTCGGAGAGCCGCGCGTGCGACTCCGTCTGCTGGTGCGCCGAGGCGCCCGGATAGATCAGCAGTTGCAGCGCGAGCGGGATGCCCGCGTCGCGCGCGAGCACGGCGCAGACCGTGGCGAGCGTGCCGCCGGCGCTGTCGCCGCCCACCGCGATGCGCGCCGCGTCGATGCCGTAGACGGCTGCGTTCGCATGAAGCCACGCGAGCGCATCGAATGCGTCGTTCACCGCAGTGGGGAAGCGATGCTCGGGCGCAAGCCGGTAGTCCACGGAGAGCACCGCGCAATGCGCGTCGTGCGCGAACATGCGGCACAGCGCATCGTGCGTATCCACGCTGCCCACCGTGAACCCGCCGCCGTGGTAGTAGACGAGCGCGGGCAGCGGCTCCGCCCATTGCGGCTCGACGGGAAAGTAGAGCCGCGCGCGAATGGCGGCGCCGTCGCGCACGGGCACCTCGATGTCCTCCACGGAGAACATCGGGGCGCTCGCAATCTCGAGAATGGGCGCGCTGCGCTCGTAAGAGGCGCGTGCCTCGGCCGGCGTCAGTTCGTGATACGGCGGCCGCTTTGCGCGCGCCACCATATCGAGAACCAGCGCGATCTTGGGGTTCAGTGGCGTCACGCCGAGTACCCCGTCTCAGGCTTCAACGACATCGGATCGGTAGGGTTGCGCATCAATTCGATGTCCTCGTGGCGCAGATGCACGGAGGGCAGAATCGCGGGATGCGTGAGGATGTAGAAGCGCCGTTCGCGGACGGCGTCGAAGGTGAGCTCGGCCACGTCGGCGGCCGAGAGCTTGCCCGATTTCACCGCGCGCTGAAGCTGCACTTGCGCAACGGCCTGGGAGCGCGTGGGCGCCTCTGTGTTGCGCAGCGCCTCGGGCCGCGCGCGATGCGATTCGGCGATGCCGGTGGGCACGAACGCCGGGCACAGCAGCGAGCAGCCCACCTCGCCGCCCACGATGTTCAGATCGTGATAGAGCGTTTCGGTCAACGCCACCACCGCATGCTTCGACACGTTGTAGACGCCCATGGCGGGCGGCGCCAGCAGCCCGGCTACCGACGCCGTGTTCACGATGTGTGCCGGCTCCTTCTGCCGCAGCATGATGGGCGCGAACACGCGCACGCCGTGCGCCACGCCCATCACGTTGACACCGAGCACCCACGTCCAGTCGTTTTCGGTGTTCTCCCACAGGAAGCCGCCCGTACCGACGCCCGCATTGTTGAAAAGCAGATGCACCTTGCCGAAGGTATCGAGCGCCGTTTGCGCGAGCGCCTCGACCTGCGCGGATTGCGACACGTCGGTCGCCACGCCCACGGCTTCGGCGCCGTCGTCGCGCAGCGCGGTCACACACGCGGCGAGCGCGTCGCCGTCGACATCGGCGAGCACGAGCTTCATGCCGAGCGCGGCTGCCTTCTGCGCGAAAGCCCGGCCGAATCCGCTCGCGGCGCCGGTGATGACGGCGACCTTGCCGTCGAACTCGAAAGGAACGGTCATATCGAAGATAGGCTCCGCACAGTTCAGATGAGCTTTACTAGCTGCTTGCCGAAGTTCTGGCCTTTGAGCAGACCGATGAACGCCTCGGGCGCGCGTTCGAGCCCTTGGGCAATGCTCTCGCGGTAATGCAGCTTCTTCTGCGCGACGAGCGCGCCGAGTTCGCGCAGCGCCTCCGGCCAGCAATCGAGATGTTCGGTCACGATGAAACCCTGTACGAGCAGCCGCTGCGTGAGCATCAGTTCGGGATGGGCGAGCGGCGTGGGCGCGCCGTCGTAGCGGGCGATCATGCCGCACAGCGCGATGCGTCCGGACGGATTCATGCGCGCAAGCGTGGCGTCGAGCACCGCGCCGCCCACGTTCTCGAAGTAGCCGTCCACGCCCTGCGGCGTCGCGGCCTTGAGGTCGGCGTAGAGATTGCCGGCCTTGTAGTCGACGCAGGCATCGAAGCCGAGCGTCTCCACCACGTAGCGGCATTTTTCCGCGCCGCCCGCGATGCCCACCGCGCGGCATCCGGCGAGCTTCGCCAGCTGCCCGACCACGCTGCCCACCGCGCCGCTCGCCGCGCTCACCACCACGGTCTGGCCCGGCTTCGGTCCGATGATGCGGTTGAGGCCATACCAGCCGGTCACGCCCGGCATGCCGACGGCGCCTAGATAAGCCGACAGCGGCACGTGGGTGTCGTCCACCTTGTGCAGCCCCTCGCCGTTGGAGGTGCCGTACTCCTGCCAGCCGAACATGCCGACCACCTTGTCGCCCACAGCGAAGTCGCGATGCGTGGACTCCACCACTTCGCCCACCGTGCCGCCCAGCATCACTTCGTTGAGCGGTTGAGGCGGCGCATACGACTTCGCATCGTTCATGCGGCCGCGCATGTACGGATCGAGCGACAGGTAGTGATTACGCACGCGCACCTGACCCGCTTCGAGCGGCAGCAACGGCGTTTCGACGAGCCGGAAATTGTCCGGCGTGGCGGGCCCCGGCATGGGCGGCCGCGAGACCAGCAGGATCTGACGATTGGTCGGTGACATGACAGGCACCTCTTCTTCGAGTGGGTTGAGCCAGCGGGACAGGTGGTGGGACAGAAGCGAGACAGAAAAACGGCGCACCACGATTCATGCGCGGCGCGCGCGGCGAATGAAATGCTCAGCCGTCGCTCGGCCCGGGACGCGCTGTCGGATCGGTGCGCAGCCGCTGCTGCGTGATCTCGCGGCCCACGGCGAGGCGGCGCATGTACTTGAAGGTGCCGAGCGCCTTGGCGACGAAGTGGCCTGCCGTGTCGCGAATCTCGCCTTCGCAGTAGGCCATGGTGGTGGAGCGATGCAGCACGCGCGCCGACGCACGCAATTCGCCGCGGCCCGGCTGCATGAAGTTCACTTTCATTTCGACGGTGACTACACCCACGCCGTCCGGCGCGAGGCTGCGCGCCGCCATGGCGAGCGCGACGTCGGCGAGCGTCATGGTGACGCCGCCATGCGCGACGTCCCACGTGTTCAGATGCATCGGCGCAAGCGGCAGCACGACTTCGCTCGCGCCGTCGGCGGCACGGACGACCTGCACGCCGAGATGATCGACGAATGGGCTTTCGACCATGGGCGGCGTTTGTGGGCTTGCTCCCGCCGGAGGCTGTGCGTCGCTCATCGCGAGGCTCACACTTCGTAGTCCACGCACTGGCGCGCTTCGCGCACCCCGGAGATGAACTTCTTCACTTCCTCGTGCACGGGATGGATCTGATAGGCGTCGAGCGCGGCCTTGTCGGCGAAATCGGAGACCAGCACCACGTCGTAGGTCGATTCGAGACCGGGCGCCGCAAGCCCCACTTCCAGATGCTCGATGCCCGGCACGATGCCGCGGCACGCTTCGAGCTTCGCCTTGAGGGTCTGCGCGTTCTGTTCACGCGTGGCGCCTTCGGCGGTTTCCTTGAGCTTCCACATCACGATATGACGGATCAACTTGTTCACCTGTAGTCGGGTTGGTCTGAAACGGCGCGGGCTCGCCCGCCGTGGCGCGCGGTGCCACGCCGTGCGGGTGGCAAGCCGCCATGATACCTGCTCGCCTGAGCGGCCTGGATGGCCGCGAACCGCGCCGCGCGGAGGCATCGTGCCTTCTCCGTCATCCGGTTGGCCGCTTCAGTCGCGACTCCTCGCGCACGCCATGCGTCGGCTTCATGCCGGGTTTCCGTTTAACAATTCTTCGCACTTTCCAGCGCGTCGCGGTGCTAATGTTCCCTCCGGCGGCGCGACGGTAACGGCCGCCGCAGAGACTCGCTATCCGCCTGCTACCCGAGTGGCCAGCGAGTCGATTCGTACGATTGATGTTCCACTTTGACGGTGATTGCCATGGGAATTCTGAATACGGTAGGTGAGATCGCGGGTGCGATCGCAGCAGTGGAGGCAACGGAGAAGGTCGATCCGGACGCATCGCTTCTCACCAAGGGGCTCGCCGCAGTCGCCGGCTTCGAAGGCGCCAGCGCACTCGAAAAGCGTCTGGAGAAAAAAGACGACGAGCAGGCAGACGATGCAGCCGCCCAGCCCGCCGCGGATGCATCCGCGGATCAGAACGCCGATCCGCAAGCCTGATGGGCTGATGGTCCTATGGTCCTATGGTCCTATGGTCCGACAGGCAGCAAGGTTCGCGGGCGCGCCGCCGTTTATCCGGCCGCGCCCGCAGCTTCATGGCGCAACTTCGGGGGGCAACTTCGTGGCGCAGCCCTCGATAAACGCCAACGTCACTTCTTACTGCCCCGCCGCTCCCGCCCTCCTACTCGCCTCACACCACCTCGAACAATCCCGCCGCGCCCTGCCCGCCGCCGATGCACATCGTGACCACCACGAACTTCGCGCCGCGGCGTTTGCCTTCTATCAGCGCATGCCCCGTGAGCCGCGAGCCCGACACGCCGTACGGGTGGCCCACCGCAATCGCGCCGCCGTTGACGTTGAGCCGTTCGTTCGGAATCCCGAGCTTGTCGCGGCAATAGAGCACCTGCACGGCGAACGCTTCGTTGAGTTCCCACAAGTCGATGTCCTCGACCTTGAACCCCGCCTGCTTGAGCAGTTTCGGCACGGCGAAGACCGGGCCGATGCCCATTTCGTCCGGCTCGCAGCCCGCCACCGCGAAGCCGCGGAAAATACCGAGTGGCTCGAGCCCCTCCCGCTCCGCCACCTTGGCGTTCATCACCACGCAGGCCGAGGCGCCATCCGAGAACTGGCTCGCGTTGCCCGCCGTGACGACGCCGCCCGGCAGCGCCGTGCGGATCTTCGTCACGCCTTCGAGCGTGGTGTCCGCACGAATGCCTTCGTCGGCGGCAATCGTCACCTCCTGCGTGAAGAGACGGCCGCTCGCCTTGTCCGCGACGCCGGTGAGCACGGTCAGGGGCACGATCTCCGCATCGAACAACCCCGCCTCGCGCGCCGCGGCCGCGCGCAGCTGCGATTGCACGCCGTATTCGTCCTGGCGCTCCTTCGAAATCGAATAGCGTTTCGCGACGTTCTCCGCCGTCTGCAGCATCGTCCAGTAGATTTCGGGCTTGTGTTCGAGCAACCAGCCTTCGGCCATCATGTGGCGGTTCATCTCGTTCTGCACACACGAGATTGACTCCACGCCACCCGCCACGTAGACGTCGCCCTCGCCCGCCATCACCCGCTGCGCGGCAAGTGCGATGGTTTGCAGGCCCGACGAGCAGAAACGGTTCACCGTCATGCCGGGCACGCTGACGGGCAGCCCCGCGCGCAGGCCGATCTGGCGCGCGATGTTGCCGCCCGTCGCGCCTTCGGGATTCGCGCAGCCCATGATGACGTCTTCGATGCGCGCAGGGTCGAGCTTCGCGCGCTCGACGGCGGCCTTCGTCACGTGGCCGCCCAGCGTCGCGCCGTGCGTCATGTTGAATGCGCCCCGCCACGATTTGGCGAGACCCGTGCGGGCCGTCGATACGATTACTGCGTCAGTCATGCCTGTCTCCTGCCATTCATGTTGCTGTTGATGTGTGGGTGTAGCCGCGCTTTTGGGGCGCTTTTAGCGGCTCTGCCTTCAGCGCAGCACCTCGGCGCTCTGCACGCGGCTCACGCCCGCGGCCTGCAACTGCTGCCAGGCGGCGGCGAGCGAATCGTTGAGGTCGATGGCGCGCGAGGCGTCTTCGATCACGGCTACTTCGAACCCGGCCGCGCGCGCATCGAGCGCGGACCACGCGACGCAGTAGTCCGTGGCGAGTCCGCAGCACCACACGCGCGTGACGCCCGTCTCGCGCAGATAGCCTGCAAGACCCGTGGGCGTCTTGCGGTCGGCTTCGAGAAACGCCGAGTAGCTGTCCACGTTCGCGTGGTGCCCTTTGCGGATCACGCCGCGCGCATGCGGCACGTCGAGCTCGCTATGGAACTGCGCACCGGACGTGGCCTGCACGCAGTGCACGGGCCACAGCACCTGGTCGCCGTACGGCAGCGCGATGGTTTCGAACGGCGCACGGCCCGCATGGTTCGCCGCAAACGAAACGTGCGAGGCCGGGTGCCAGTCCTGTGTGAGCATCACGTGACTGAAGCCGCGCGCAAGCCGGTTCACGAGCGGCACGATCTCGTCGCCGTGCGGCACGGCGAGCGCGCCGCCGGGCATGAAATCGTTCTGCACGTCCACGACGAGCAGGACTTCGTGTACGCCTTTCATCTCGTCACTCCGCTGGTGTTCGCTGCGGCTAAAGGTCAATGAGTCAATTAAAACCACGCCCCTGCGCCGCCAGTTCGACGATGCGCGGCGCGATCTGCCAGGCGTCGCCGTTGGGTTGCGCGGCGTAGCGGCGAATGGCCCGCTCCACGTTGTAAAGGCCCACCGTGTCGGCGTACAGCATCGGGCCGCCGCGCCACAGCGGAAAACCGTAGCCGGTCAGATAGACCATGTCGATGTCCGATGCCTTCGATGCGATGCCCTCTTCCAGAATCTTCGCGCCCTCGTTGACGAGCGCGAACACGAGCCGCTCCACGATCTCGTCGTCGGCGATCTTGCGGCGCGCCACGCCGATTTCCTTCGAGTACGCGACGATCATCTCGTCCACCACGACGGACGGTTGCGCCGTACGGTCGCCCGGTTGGTAGTCGTACCAGCCGCCACCCGTTTTCTGGCCGAAGCGGCCGGCTTCGCAAAGGCGGTCGGCGATCTTCGAGTAGTGCATTTCAGGCTGTTCGCGATAGCGGCGCTTGCGGATGGCCCAGCCGATGTCGTTGCCGGCGAGATCGCTCATGCGGAACGGGCCCATGGCGAAGCCGAATTTTTCGATGGCCCGATCGATCTGCGCAGGCAGCGCCCCTTCTTCCAGCATGAAGAGCGCCTGGCGCAGGTACTGCTCGATCATGCGGTTGCCAATGAAGCCGTCGCACACGCCGGAGACCACTGCGGTCTTCCGGATGGTCTTCGCGACCTGCATCACGGTGGCAAGCACGTCCCTGGCGGTCTCGCGGCCGCGCACCACTTCGAGCAGCTTCATCACGTTGGCGGGGCTGAAGAAATGCATGCCCACCACGTCCTGCGGCCGCTTCGTGAACGACGCGATGCGGTTCAGGTCCAGCGTCGAGGTATTCGAGGCGAGAATCGCGCCCGGCTTCGCCACTTCGTCAAGCTGACGGAACACCTGCTCTTTCACGCCCAACTCTTCGAATACGGCTTCGATGACGAGATCCGCGTCCTTCAGGTCGTCCCACGCGAGCGTCGCGCGAATCAGCGCCATGCGTTTTTCGAGCGAATCGGCGTTGAGCTTGCCCTTCTTCACGCTCGCTTCGTAGTTCTTGCGGATCGTGGCGAGGCCACGGTCAAGCGCTTCCTGCTTCGTTTCGAGCAGCGTAACCGGCAACCCGGCGTTGGCGAAGTTCATCGCGATGCCGCCGCCCATCGTGCCCGCGCCGATCACCGCGACCTTTTCGATCTTGCGCACCGGCGTGCCGGCGGGTACGTCGGCAATCTTGCTTGCTGCCCGTTCGCCGAAGAACGCGTGGCGCAGCGCGCGGCTTTCCGGCGTTTGCACGAGCGCCATGAAGCATTCACGCTCGATGACGAGGCCCTTGTCGAAGCCGTTCTTCACGCCAGCCTCGACTGCGTCGATGCACTTGTGCGGCGCCGGATAGTGCTTTGCCACAGCGGCCACGCTGTTGCGCGCGAACTGGATGAAGCCCGCGGCGTTCGCATGCTCGATCTCGCGCTTGCGCAACAGCGGATGCGTGCCGCCCTTGTGCGCCACCTTGCGCGCAAACGCGAGCGCCGCGTCGAGCAGGTCGCCTTGCGCGATTTCATCGAAGAGCCCCGTGCCGGCGAGTTTTTCCGACATCACCGGCGTGCCGGACACGATCATGTTGAGCGCGGTTTCGAGGCCCACCGCACGCGGCAGACGCTGCGTGCCGCCCGCGCCAGGCAGCAGGCCCAGCTTGACCTCCGGCAGCGCGATCTGCGCGCCGGGGGCCGCGATGCGGTAATGCGCACCCAGCGCAAGCTCCAGTCCGCCGCCCATCGCGACGCTGTGAATGGCGGCTACGACCGGCTTGGCGCTCGCTTCGACCGCCTTGATGACGGTGCCGAGCATCGGCTCCTGAGTGGCCTTGGGCGTGTTGAATTCGGTGATGTCGGCGCCGCCCGAAAAGGCCTTGCCGGCGCCCGTGAGCACGATCGCGACGATGTCCGGGTCGGCATTCGCGCGGTCGAGCCCTGCCACGATGCCGGCCCGCGTGGCGTGGCCCAATCCGTTGACGGGCGGGTTATTGAGGGTAAGGACGGCGACGCCGTCCCGGGTCGTGTAGTCGACTGCCATGTGTCTGTCTCCATGCTTGCCGGTGCGCGTTGGGCGCTGTCGGCTGCATTGTCCGACAAACCCGGGTCAGCTGGAGCATACACAAAAAAGAACGGTCGTTCAATTTAACTGCGCGAGTGGTGGCTCAGTCTCCACCCAGGCCACCGCATTCCCCAGCCAGCGCAGTCGGCAGCACGTGGTGACGGAACATGTCGCGCAGCTTGAGCTTCTGCAGCTTGCCCGTTGCGGTGTGCGGCAGTTCGTCGACGAACACCACGTCGTCCGGAATCCACCACTTCGCGACCTTGCCTTCGTAGAAGGCGAGCAGGTCTTCGCGCGTCACCGTCTTGCCCGCACGCTTCACGACCACGAGCAGCGGCCGCTCCGTCCAGCGCGGATGCGCGCAGGCGATGCACGCGGCCTCGGCCACGGCGGGATGCGCCACGGCAATGTTCTCGATGTCGATGGAGCTGATCCACTCGCCGCCCGACTTGATGACGTCCTTGCTGCGGTCGGTGATGTTGAGAAAGCCGTCGGCGTCGATCGTGGCGACGTCGCCGGTCGGGAACCAGCCGTTCACGAGCGGCGATTCGTCGTGGCGGAAGTAGCGGTCGATCACCCATGGCCCGCGCACGTGCAGGTCGCCGAACGCCACGCCGTCCCAGGGCAGCTCCGCGCCGTCCGGTCCGACGATTTTCATGTCCACGCCGAACATCGTTCGGCCCTGCTTTTGCAGCAGCGCGTGCTGCGCCTCGCGCGGCCGCTGGGACTGCTCCCAGTTGAGGCTCGCCAGCGTGCCGAGCGGCGACATCTCCGTCATGCCCCAGGCGTGGATCACGCGCACGCCGTAGTCGTCCTCGAAGGCGCGCAGCATCGCAGGCGGACAGGCCGAGCCGCCGATCACCGTTCGTTCGAGCGAGTGAAACCGCGTGCCGTGTTGCCGCACGTGGTTGAGCAGGCCCATCCAGACGGTCGGCACGCCCGCTGAAAACGTGACGCGTTCGGCCTCCATGAGCTCGAACAGCGACTTGCCGTCGAGGTCCTTGCCCGGTAGCACAAGCTTGGCGCCCGAAAGCGGCGCGGCATGCGGAATGCCCCATGCGTTCACATGGAACATCGGCACGACGGGCAGCACGGAATCGCGCGACGACAGCCCCATGGCGTCGGGCAGCGACGCCCCGAACGCATGCAGCACAGACGACCGGTGCGAATACAGCGCCCCCTTCGGATGCCCCGTGGTGCCTGACGTGTAGCAGAGGTTCGATGCGCTCTGTTCGTCGAGCACGGGCCAGTCGAACGCGCCGTCTTCGGCTGCGAGCAGCGTTTCGTAGCAGAGCACGGGCGCCGCGATGGACGCGCAGGCAGCAAGGTGCGCCTCGTCGGTCAGCGCGACCCAGGCGCGCACGTTCGGGCACTGCGGCGCGAGTTGCGCAACGAGCGGCGCGAAGGTGGTGTCGAACAGCACGTAGCGGTCGTCGGCATCGTTGACGATGAACGCGATCTGCTCGGGAAAAAGGCGTGGATTGATGGTGTGACACACCGCGCCGAAACCGGTCACCCCGAAGTAGGCCTCGAGATGCCGGTAGCCGTTCCAGGCCAGCGTGCCGATGCGCTCGCCCGCTGTGATGCCGAGCCTCATGAGCGCCTGGGCAAGCTGCTTCGAGCGCCGTTCGCAATCGCGATAGGTGTAGCGGTGAATGTCGCCTTCGATGCGGCGCGACACAATCTCGGTGGTGCCGTGATAGCGTGCGGCGTGCGCGATCAACGACGACACGTTGAGCGGCACGTCCATCATCTGTCCCAGGAGCGGCGTTGTCATTGGCACGGGTCTCCTCACCTCGTTCTGTGCTCGTTTTGTCTTTACCGTGTCTGTCACGGCGCTGCGATGGCAGGCCGCTCGACATTGCGCGAGGCGCCGCGGCGGACAGAACCGCGGTAGCCGCGGCGGCAGTGTGAAGCCCTCGCCACTGAAGCCTCGCTACGGCCCAGCCGTGAGGCCTTGACCGGGCCGGCCAGGCCGCCTGCAGGCCCGCGGACGCGGACTTACAATATCGGTTAATCCAGAGGCGCTCAACATGTCGTTTTCACCAGGCACTTCACAAGCCGCCGGCCGTAGCGACGCGGCTGCGACCGCCCATTCCGATGATTCTTCCGCCACGGCGGGCACTGTCGAACGGGGCGCATCCACGTCCGAGCTCTCGCGCGTCACGTCGTCCATCACGACGTCGCGCGAAGGCGCGTTCGCGGGGCTCGGGCCGACCTTCATGACGCGATTGCCCGCCGCGCCGCTGCCGGAGCCTTACGTCGTGGGCTTTTCGGCAGAGACGGCGCGGCTGCTCGGATTCGATCCTGCTGTCGTAAAAGACCCCGGCTTCGCCGCCTGGTTCAGCGGCAACACCACCCGCGACTGGTCCGATCATGCGATGCCTTACGCGTCCGTGTATTCGGGACACCAGTTCGGCGTGTGGGCCGGGCAACTGGGCGACGGACGCGCGATCGGGCTCGGCGAAGTCGAGCACGCCGGCCGGCGCTATGAGCTGCAACTGAAAGGCAGCGGCCGCACGCCTTATTCGCGCATGGGCGACGGACGCGCCGTGCTGCGCTCGTCGATTCGCGAGTTCCTGTGCTCCGAGGCCATGGACCACCTGGGCATTCCGACCACGCGCGCGCTTTGCGTAACGGGCTCGGACCAGCCGGTGCGACGCGAGGAGATCGAAACGGCGGCAGTGGTCACGCGCGTGTCGCCCAGCTTTGTGCGCTTCGGCCACTTCGAACACTTCTACGCGAACGACCGCGTCGACGCGTTGCGCACACTCGCCGATCACGTCATCGACCGCTTCTATCCGCACTGCCGCGAAGCCGACGACCCATACCTCGCGCTGCTTGCCGAGGCAGTGCAGTCCACGGCCGGACTCGTCGCGCAGTGGCAAGCGGTGGGTTTTTGCCACGGCGTGATGAACACCGACAACATGTCGATTCTCGGCCTCACCATCGACTATGGTCCGTTCGGTTTCATGGACGGCTTCGACGCCGGTCACATCTGCAATCACTCGGACTCGCAGGGCCGCTACGCGTACCGCATGCAGCCGCAGATCGCTTACTGGAACCTGTTCTGCCTCGCGCAGGCGCTGCTGCCCGTCATCGGTGAGCGCCATGAAGAAGCGAAGCGCGGCGAGCGTGCCGTGGAAGACGCGCAGCGCGTGCTGGAAGGCTTCAAGGAACGCTTCGCGCCGTCACTCGAACAGCGGCTGCGCGACAAGCTCGGTCTCGAGACCGCGCGCGACGGCGACGACGCACTCGCCAACCGGTTGCTCGAAATCATGCACGCCAACCGCGCCGACTTCACGCTGACGTTCCGCCATCTCGCCCGTGTATCCAAGCACAGAAAAGACGACGTGAGCGCCGACGCGCCGGTGCGCGACCTGTTCCTCGACCGCGCCGCCTTCGACGCCTGGGCCGCCGACTATCGCACGCGGCTCGCAGCGGAAGCGCGCGACGACGCGTCGCGTGCCGCGGCCATGAATCGCGTGAATCCGAAGTTCGTGTTGCGCAATCACCTTGCGGAAACGGCGATTCGCCGCGCGAAGGAAAAAGACTTCAGCGAGGTGGAACGCCTCGCCGCCGTGCTGCAACACCCATTCGACGAACAGCCCGAATACGAGCGCTATGCGGCGCTGCCGCCCGACTGGGCCGGCTCGCTCGAAGTGAGCTGCTCGTCGTGATCGCACGATTCGCGATGCCACCGTTCTTCGCCCTTTAGCGGGAAAGACCCATGGGAAAGACCCACGGGAGAGACCCACAGAAACAACCCACAGGACACACCATGACCGAGGACGATCACAACTCCGACGCCTACCCCGGACACCAGGACGACGCTGACTGGCGCTCGAAGCTTTCCGAAACCGAGTACCAGGTGACGCGCCACGCCGCGACCGAGCGCCCGTTCACGGGCCGCTACTGGGACCACTGGGACCGCGGCGTCTACGACTGCGTCTGTTGCGGCACGCCGCTGTTCGAATCGGACACGAAGTTCGACGCGGGTTGCGGCTGGCCGAGCTATTTCCGCCCGATCAACGGCGAGGTCATCGAAGAACGCACCGACCGCTCGCACGGCATGCTTCGCATCGAAGTGCGCTGCAAGCATTGCGGCGCCCATCTGGGCCACGTCTTCGAAGACGGTCCCGTACCCTCCGGCCTGCGGTACTGCATCAATTCGGCTGCGCTACAATTCGAGCCGAAATAGCGGCGGGTTTTGCTGGTGGCGCCGGGTTTTGCCAGTCTTGGCTGATCATCGCCGGTACGCCCCCGATTCCGGCAACGACTGAGCGTATTGCCCGGCCCCGCGATTCCACGCCGCCTCGCGCCGGGCGGCAACGCGGCACGACGCAAGATGTTTCGCGCGCCGTACCCGCCCCGGCTGCGCCCGCACCTCCCATTCTCCGGAACCTCAACCCACGATGAAATTCCTGTTCGATCTGTTCCCCATCATCCTGTTCTTCATCGCGTTCAAGGTGTGGGGCATCTTCCCGGCCACGGCCGTCGCGATTGCCGCGACGCTCGTGCAGATCGCATGGGTCGCGTTCCGGCATCGCAAGGTCGACACGATGCTGTGGATCAGTCTCGGCGTCGTCACCGTGTTCGGCGGCGCAACGCTCGTGTTTCACAACGACACGTTCATCAAGTGGAAACCCACGGTGCTGTACTGGGCGTTTTCCGTCGTGCTCGTGTTCTCGCAGTTCGCATTCGGCAAAAATCTGATCGAAGCGATGATGGGCAAGCAGATCACGCTGCCGCACCGCGTGTGGGGCCAGCTCAACATCGTGTGGGCCGTGTTCTTCGTGCTGCTCGGCTTCGTCAACCTGTTCGTTGCCTATAACTTCACGACCGACACCTGGGTCAACTTCAAGCTCTTCGGCGCAACCGGCCTGCTGGTGGTGTTCATCGTCGGGCAGAGCCTGTGGCTCGCGAAGTACATGAAGGAAGAGGAGTAAGACGTGAGCGACACCTTCCTGCACGCCAGCCCCGACGAGCGCCTCGCGCTCATCCGCAGCCGCCTTTGCACAGCGCTTGCGCCCGTGGTTTCCATCAACGTTCGCGACGACAGCGCGCAGCATGCGGGCCACGCCGGCGCCTCTGCCGGCGGCCATTACAGCGTGACGATCGTGGCCGCCGCATTCGCCGGCAAGCCACGCGTGGCGCGGCATCGCATGGTGTATGATGCGCTGGCCGATGCGCTGCAGCGCGGCATTCACGCGCTCGCCATCACGGCGTACACGCCCGAAGAAGCCGGCTCGCTGCCCCGCTAGCAAGCCCACATTTCTTTGCTCCGTTAGGACTTTTCCGATGACCTTGAAGAAGACCCGTCTCTGGGTGATGCTGGCTGCGTTCGCGGCCGCGCCCGCGTTTGCACAGAACATCGCCGTCGTGAACGGCACGCCGATTCCGAAGTCGCGCGCCGACGCGCTGATCGCACAGCTTGTGCATCAAGGCCAGCAGGACACGCCGCAACTTCAGACGGCGGTGCGCGAAGAGCTGGTCAATCGCGAAATCCTCATGCAGGAAGCGGCGCGCCGCGGGCTGCCCACGCGGCCTGACATCAAGGCGCAGATCGCCGTTGCCCAGCAGACCGTCGTGCTGCGCGCGCTGATCGAAGACTTCATGAAGAACAACGCGCCCACGGACGCGGATATCAAGGCACGCTACGACAAGCTGGTTCATGAGGCGGGCGGCAAGGAATATCACCTGCACCACATCCTCGTGGACAACGAGCAGCAGGCCAAAGACCTGATCGCAAAGATCAAGGCCGGCGCGAGCTTCGAAGACCTCGCGAAGCAGTACTCGAAGGACCCGGGATCGGGCAAGAACGGCGGCGACCTCGACTGGTCGGATCCGCGCGCCTACGTGCCCGAGTTCGCCGCAGCGGCGCAGAAGCTCCAGCAAGGCCAGATGACGGATACGCCGGTGCACACGCAGTTCGGCTGGCACATCATCCGCGTGGACGGCATTCGCGACATCACCCCGCCGCCGCTCGAACAGGTGAAGACGCAGATCGTCCAGCAGATGCAGCAGGAAAAGCTTCAGGCGTTCGAGGAAAACCTGCGCAAGCAGGCGAAGATCCAGTAACGCCGAACGGAACGGCGCCGTTGCTGTTGCACAGCGGCGCGCTTCCAAAAACAATGCCGCCCTCGGGCGGCATTGTCGTTTATGGCGGCGTGCCGCCCGAAAGACCCGTCAACCGAGCCAGCGACGCGCGTTCTGGAACACGCGCATCCACGGGCTCGCTTCGCCCCAGCCCTCGGGGTGCCAGCTCATCTGCACCGTGCGATGCACGCGCTCCATGTGCGGCATCAGCACCGTGAAGCGGCCGTCCGGCGTGGTGACCGACGTGATGCCGTTCGGCGAGCCGTTCGGATTGAACGGATAGCGCTCGGTCGCCGTGCCTTGATGGTCGACGAAGCGCATGGCCACGGCCACGCGCGACGCGTCACCCTGCTGCGAGAAGTCGGCGAAACCTTCGCCGTGCGCGACCGCCACCGGAATGCGCGAACCTTCCATGCCCGCGAAGAGGAGCGACGGCGACGCCTGAACTTCGACGAACGAGAAGCGCGCTTCGAACTTCTCCGACTTGTTGCGCGTGAACTTGGGCCAGGCCTCGGCGCCCGGAATCATCGAGGCGAGGCTCGACAGCATCTGGCAGCCGTTACAGATGCCGAGCGCGAACGTGTCCTCGCGCGCGAAGAACGCGGCGAACATGTCGGCCAGTTGGGCATTGAAGCGGATCGTCTTCGCCCAGCCCTCGCCTGCGCCCAGCACGTCGCCGTACGAGAAGCCGCCGCAAGCCACGGCGCCCGTGAAGTCGGCGAGCGTCGCGCGGCCTTCCAGCAGGTCGCTCATGTGGACGTCGTGCGCGTCAAAGCCGGCACGGTCGAAGGCATAGGCCGTTTCGAGATGCGAGTTCACGCCCTGCTCGCGCAGGATCGCCACCCGCGGCCGCGCGCCCTTGCCGATGAACGGCGCAGCCACGTCTTCGGCCGGGTCGAACGTGAGGCGTGGCGTGATGCCGGGGTCGTTCGCGTCGAGCAGCGCGTCGTATTCGGCGTCGGCGCACGCGGGGTTGTCGCGCAGGCGCGAGATGCGCCAGCTTACTTCGCTCCACGCACGTTGCAGTTCGGTGCGCGGCGCGCTGTAGACCTTCTTCGCGTCGCGATAGATCTCGATGGTGTCGTGTGTGTTCGGCTTGCCGATCACATGCGAGCACGTCGAAAGACCATGCTCGCGCAGCGCGCCCAGCACCGCGTCGCGCTCCGCTGCGCGCACCTGGATTACGGCGCCCAGTTCCTCGGAGAACAGCGCGCGCAGCGTGCGGTCTTCGCGACGGCCGCTCGTCTGCTTCGCCCAGTCTTTGGCGTCGCCGTAGTCGAACTCGTGGTCCGCGTCCAGCGTCAGCATGTCCACGTTCAGCGACACGCCCACGTGCCCCGCGAACGCCATTTCGCAGACCGTGGCCCAGAGGCCGCCGTCCGAGCGGTCGTGATAGGCGAGCAACTGGTCCTTCGCGTTGAGCGACTGAATAGCGTTGAAGAAGCGCTTGAGGTCTTCGGCGTCGTCGACGTCAGGCACCGCGTCGCCGATCTGCTGCGTGACCTGCGCGAAGATGCTGCCGCCCATGCGATGCTTGCTGCGGCCGAGGTCGATGGCGATCAGCACCGAGTCCAGCGCCTCGCCGGCTTCGTCGTGGGTGCGCAGTTGCGGCGTGAGGTGGCGGCGCACGTCTTCCACGGGCGCGAAGGCCGAGATGATGAGCGAGACCGGCGCCACGACTTCCTTCGCGACCCCGTTCTCGCCCCACTTCGTGCGCATGGAAAGCGAGTCTTTGCCCACGGGAATGCCGATGCCGAGTGCCGGGCACAGCTCCATGCCGATCGCCTTCACGGTTTCGAAGAGCGCCGCGTCCTCGCCGGGCGAGCCGCACGCGGCCATCCAGTTCGCGGAGAGCTTGAGCTTGTCGAGCGACGCGATGGGCGCCGACGCGATGTTCGTAATAGCCTCGCCCACGGCCATGCGGCCCGATGCGGGCGCGTCGATGACGGCGAGCGGCGTGCGCTCGGCCATCGTCATGGCTTCGCCGTGAAAGCCGGCGTAGTCCATCGTCGTGATCGCGCAGTCGGCCACCGGCACCTGCCACGGGCCGACCATCTGGTCGCGCACGCTGGTGCCGCCCACCGTGCGGTCGCCAATCGTAATGAGGAACGACTTGCTGCCCACCGTCGGGTGGCGCAGCACGCTCGTAGCCACTTCGTCGAAGGCGACGCCCGTCACGTCCACGGGCGTCAGCGTCTTCGCCTCGCGCTTCACGTCGCGATGCATGCGCGGCAGCTTGCCGAGCAGGATGTCCATGGGCATGTCGACGGGCTGCGGTTCACCCGCGGCGGCATGCTCGGCATCGATCAGCTTCAACTGACGCTCAGCGGTCGCCACGCCGACCACGGAGAACGGGCAGCGCTCGCGCGCGCAGATCGCTTCGAACAGGGCGAGGTCGGTCGGCGCGATGGCGAGCACATAGCGCTCCTGCGCCTCGTTTGACCAGATTTCGCGCGGCGAGAGGCCGCTCTCTTCGAGCGCGACCTTGCGCAACTCGAAGCAGGCACCCTTGCCCGCGCCGTCGACCAGTTCCGGGAACGCGTTCGAGAGACCACCGGCGCCCACGTCGTGAATGCTCAGGATCGGATTGCCGTCGCCCAGCTGCCAGCACGCGTTGATGACTTCCTGCGCGCGCCGTTCGATTTCAGGATTGCCGCGCTGGACCGAGTCGAAGTCCAGTTCTGCCGTGTTGGTGCCGGTGGCCATCGAGCTGGCCGCGCCGCCGCCCATGCCGATGCGCATGCCCGGTCCGCCGATCTGGATCAGCAGCGAGCCTTCCGGCAAATCGTGCTTGTGCGTATGCCCGGACGAAATGTTGCCGATGCCGCCCGCGATCATGATGGGCTTGTGATAGCCGCGCACGGTGCCGGCCACGTTCTGCTCGTAGACGCGGAAGTAGCCGCCCAGGTTCGGCCGGCCGAATTCGTTGTTGAACGCGGCGCCGCCGAGCGGGCCGTCGATCATGATCTGCAGCGGCGACGCGATGCGGTCCGGGCGGCCATATGCGCCGTACGTGCCCTCTGCCGACGGATCGCGGTGCGCGAGCGGCTGGGCCACGTCGCGGGCGTTTTCCCAGGCCTCGCGGGCATCGGGCAACTCGAGGTTGGACACCGTGAAGCCTGTGAGACCCGCCTTGGGGCGCGCGCCGCGCCCGGTCGCGCCTTCGTCGCGGATCTCGCCGCCGGCGCCTGTGGCGGCACCCGGGAACGGCGAAATCGCCGTGGGGTGGTTGTGCGTCTCCACCTTCATCAGCGTGTGCACGAGTTCGGTGTGGCGGCCGTACTTCTCGTTCGGACCGTCCGTTGCCTTGCGCGGGAACCAGCGCTCGGCGGTGGCGCCCTCCATGATCGCGGAATTGTCCGAGTACGCGACGATCGTGCCCTGCGGATTGAGCTTTTCGGTGTTGCGGATCATCTGGAACAGCGACACGTCCTGCGGCTCGCCGTCGATAGTCCATTGCGCGTTGAAGATCTTGTGGCGGCAGTGTTCGCTGTTGGCCTGCGCGAACATCATGAGTTCGACGTCCGTGGGATTGCGTCCGAGCTTCGTGAACGCCTCCACGAGGTAATCGATCTCGTCTTCCGCCAGCGCGAGCCCCAGCTCGCCGTTCGCGGTCACGAGCGCGGCGCGCCCGTGGGCAATCACGTCGACGGTCGCGAGCGGCTTCGCGGGCAGTTCGTCGAACAGATGGCGGGCGTCGTCACGCGAGGCCACCACGCTCTCGGTCATGCGGTCATGCAGCGCGGCGGCCACCGCGGCGCGCGCCTCGTCCGTGAGCCCTTTCTTGCCGCCGAAGAGGCCGGTCTTCAGCACCACCGTGTATTCGATGCCGCGTTCGATGCGGCGCACCTGATGCAGACCGCAATGGTGGGCGATGTCCGTCGCCTTGCTGGCCCACGGCGACACGGTGCCGAAACGGGGCAGCACGAGGAAGCTTTCCTCGGCGCCACGCGCCTCGTCCGCGTCGAACGGCGCGCCGTAGTGCATGAGCGCCTCGATCTTCGCGCGGTCTTCCTCGCCGAGCGGGCTCGTCGCGTTGACGAAATGCAGGAACTGGCCGCGCACGCCGACGATGTTGGCGTCGATCCGGCCGAGCGTTTCGAGCAGGCGGGTTTGACGGAAATCGGAAAGCGCGGACGCGCCGGGGAAACACGAGAAGTGAGCCATGGACTGGACTAGACCTTGCGTCGGTGGACTGATGCGTCGCGCGAGAGGGCGACGTGAGGCGAAAGGGAGACCGCGATTATAACCCGGAAGCGCCTCTTTCCGCCCCTCGTGGGGGCCGCCCGGCTTGGCGCGACGGGGCTGTGCCGGGCGTTTTCGGGTTCCTGTGCGGCCTCGCCCCGGGCTCGTCCCCGGCCGCGCTCGCTGCCGCATGCGTGCGGCTCTTTGCACCGTTTGACTGCTATCATTGCCGGTTTCATCGGACCGGCGCGCGCTGTGCGCGCCACATGCTCCCAAAGGGCATGTCCCTACAGAGCCAGCACCGCGCGGCAAGCACAGCGCACGGCGGTGCTCCGGCCGGCAGATCGAATCATCATGAATGTCATCGTCATCGGCGGCGGGATTGTCGGCGTCGCCACCGCCTACCAGTTACGCGCCGCGGGTCACCGCGTGTGCGTCGTCGAACGCCACGCCACGGTCGCGCAGGGCGCCACGTGGGGACACAGCGGCATCGTGCTGCCCACGCCGCTCGACGTCTGGTTCGGACCGACCTTCATGTCAGGCCGCCGCGGCGTGGCAAGCGGCGTCATCAGCAAGACCGGCTTCAACGGGCCCGCGCGCGCCTTCGTACGCCGGCTCGCCGCGCTGCAGGACGCGAATGCGTTCGCCGCGCAGTACGAGCGGCTGCGCCCGCTCGTGGAATCCGCGCGCGACGCGCTTACCGATATCGAAAGTCGCTTCGGACTCGAATTCGAGCAGAGCACCGGCGTGCTGCACCTCGTGCGCGGCAGCACCGACTGGGAACTCACGCAGCCTGCACTCGACCTGCTGCGCCGCTTCGAGGTGCCGCATCACGTGCTCACGCCTGCCGAATGCGCCGAACACGAGCGCGCCGTGCCGTCCGAGCCCGCCTTTGCGGGCGGCGTGCTGTTCGAGTCCGAACGCACCGCGAACTGCCCGCTCTTCGTCAAACTGCTCAAACAGGTGCTCGACACCGAAGGCGGCGTGCAATTCCAGACCGGCCGCGAAGTCACCGCGATCCGCCTCGATAACACGCGCGCCGCAGTCGAGCTGGCGCCGCGCGAAGGCGAACCGGCACGATCGCGTGAAGTCGACGTGATTTCGGGTGACGCCGTGGTGCTCGCCGCGGGCGCGGGCAGCCTGCCGCTCGCCGCTCGCCTCGGGCTGCGCCTGCCGCTCTATCCGCTGCGGCTGCACACGCTCACCGCGCCCATCGCGCACGAAGAATGCGCGCCGCACATGACCGTGATCGACAGCGTGAAGCGCATCGTGATCGCGCCGCTCAGCCAACGCCTGCGCATTGCCGGGGGCGCGGTGCTGCAGGCGGCCGGACTTGCCGACAAGCCGTTGCCCGAAGCGCTCACCGAAGACGCGCTCGCGCTGCTCGGCGAAGCGTCGCGCGACTGGGTGCCCGGGGCGGCGAAGATTTCCGCTGCGCTGCCGTGGGAAGGGCTCAAGCTGCTCGCGTCGGACGGCCTGCCCGCTGTCGGCAATGCGCTCCACCCGCGACTGTTCGTCAACGCCGGACATGGCCCGGCCGGTTGGGGCGTGGCGCTCGGCTCTGCTAAAGTGGTTGCAGACCTCGTGTCGGGCGCAACGCCTGCCGTGCCGCCCGACACGCTCGCCGCGCTGCGGCCCGAGCGGCTGCAAGACTAGCCGACGCGCCGTGGCGGGGCTCCTCTCCGACCCGCCGCCATGACCGACGCCTCTTCGCCCGTCTCTTCGCCCGTCTCGCCTACCTCCCCCGCGCTTGTTTCCACTCAGGACCGCGCGCTGCCGCTGCTCACGGTAGCGGACCTGCGCGCCTGCGAGGCGCACGCCGAAGCCACGCTGCCCGCCCACACGCTGATGGCGCGGGCCGGCGCCGCTGCGGCGCACTGGCTGCGGGAGCACGCCGCGCATGACGGTTCCGTCGATGCGGCCCACCCGGTCTGGCTGGTCGCCGGCCCCGGCAACAACGGTGGCGATGCGCTCGTGATGGCGACGCAACTCCTGCGCGCAGGCGTCGCCGTCGAGGTCTGCATGCCGGTCGACGTGAAGCCCGAGGATGCGCGCTGGGCGCTGGCCGAAGCCCGCGCCGCGGGCGTGCCCATTTCGGTGGAGCCGCCCGCTTCGTTCGAAAACTTCGGCTGGCTGGTGGACGGCATGTTCGGCATTGGGCTCGGACGGCCGCTCGACGGCGTGTTCGCTGCCCTCGCCGGGCGTCTGGGCGAGCATGCGCGCACTCACGGGCGCGTGCTGGCGCTCGACGTGCCGAGCGGGCTCGACAGCGATACCGGCAACATCGTGGGCGGCGGCGTGGCGGTGCGCGCAACGCACACGCTCACCTTCATCGGTGCGAAGCCGGGACTCTTCATGACCGCGGGGCGTGATTGCGCGGGGGCGGTCACGGTCGCGCCCATCGGCGTCATCGGCGTCGATATGCAGACGCCCGCACTTCTCAATACGCCCGCGCTGCTCAACGCGCCCGCCCTCTTCGCATCGCATCTGCCGGCACGCGGCTTCGCCACGCACAAGGGCACGTTCGGCAGCCTCGCGGTGGTGGGCGGCGACACCGGCATGTGCGGCGCACCGGTGCTCGCGGCACGCGCCGCGCTCTACGCGGGCGCGGGGAAGGTTCACGTTGCGTTCATCGGTAGCGGCTGGCCGCCCTACGACGCGCCGCATCCCGAACTCATGCTCCATGCCGCAGACGATCTGCCGCTCGACACGATGGACGCGCTCGCCGTGGGCTGCGGCATGGGCGGCAGCGACCACGCGCGCGACGTGGTGACCCGCGCGTTGCAAACGGGCGTGCCCGCAGTGCTCGATGCCGACGCGCTGAACCTGCTTTCCCGCGACGAAGCACTGGCCGGCCAACTGGCGACACGCAAGGCGCCTGCGTCGCCCTGCGTGCTCACACCGCATCCGCTGGAAGCAGCGCGCCTGCTCGGGACCGACGCGCGCAGCGTGCAGCACGACCGGCTCGCTGCCGCACGGGCGCTCGCCTCGCGCTTCGCATCGGTTGTGGTGCTCAAAGGCAGCGGCACGGTGATTGCTGCGCCCGACGGCCGACTCGCGGTGAATCCCACGGGCAATGCCGGCCTCGCCACGGGAGGGACCGGCGACGTGTTGGGGGGCATCATCGGTGCGCTGCTCGCGCAGCGGCTGCCGGCCTGGGAAGCCGCGCTCGCCGGTGTCTATCTGCATGGTCTTGCCGCGGAACATCTCACGGCACGCGGCGACGGCCCCGCGGGGCTCACGGCGGGCGAACTCGCGCCGATGGTCCGTGCGCTGCTCAACCGGCTCTTCTATCGCGACGCGGTCTAAGCCCCTGAGCCCTGAGCATGCCGCGATCACACGACGACGCTATACTGACCCACTGCGCCGCCTTCCGCCGCCGCCCTGCTGCAATGCTTATGTGTTGCAATGCCTGATCGGCGGTCCTGTTGCCTTCGCGATGCGATGTGATCCCGCGAGTGATCGACGTGATGCGACTGCGCCCCACGTCGCTCTGTTTCGCGGCAAGCCCGTCGTTCCTCATGAGCAGCAGGTGCATGGCGCGCCGGGGCTCGTACGCCTCATCGCCGGCGGTGATTTGCGACTGCGCCGCCTTTCCCCTTCGCCCCCATCGTTAGACGAACCGTTATGACGACGCTGAAATCGCTTCCCGCCTGGTCCGCCCTGCAAACGCACTACGGGCAAATTCGCGACGCCCAACTGCGCGACTGGTTCGCGCCGCAGAACGATACCGCGCCGACCCGCGCCGAACGCTTCACGTTCACGGGCGGCGGCCTCGCCGCCGATTTTTCGAAGAACCGCATCACCGACGAAACCCTGCGCCTGCTCGTTCAGCTTGCACGCGAGACCGGTGTCGAAGCGCGTCGGGACGCGATGTTCGCGGGCGAAGTCGTGAACCCCACCGAAGGCCGCGCGGCCTTGCACACCGCGCTGCGCGCCACAGACCCCCAAACGCCCTTCCACGCCGAGGTGAAGGCCGAGCGCGCGAAGATGGCCGCGTTCGCCGACAAGGTACGCAGCGGCGCCTGGACGGGACACACGGGCAAGCGCATCCGCCACGTGGTGAACATCGGCATTGGCGGCTCGGACCTCGGTCCCAAGATGGTCGTGCACGCACTGCATCACCTCGCGACGCCCGACATCTCGACGCACTTCGTGTCCAACGTGGACGGCGCGGACCTGCATCGCGCGCTCGAAGGACTGAACCCCGAGGAAACGCTCGCCATCGTGGTGTCGAAGACGTTCACCACGCTCGAAACCATGACCAACGCGCGCTCCATGCGCGACTGGTTCGTGGCGAGCGGCTGCGCCGAGAGCGGGCTCGCGAAGCATTTCGTCGGCGTTTCGGCGAACCCGGCGGAAGTCGTGAAGTTCGGCATCGACCGCGAAAACGTATTCGAAATGTGGGATTGGGTGGGCGGACGCTATTCGCTGTGGTCGGCGGTGGGCCTCTCGATCATGATTGCCGTGGGCCCCGCGCAGTTCGACGAACTGCTCGCCGGCGCGAACGACATGGACCGGCACTTCCGCGAGGCGCCGCTCGAACGCAATCTGCCGGTGCTGCAAGCGCTCGTCGGTATCTGGTATCGCAACTTCTTCGGCTCGCAGAGCTATCTCGTTGCGCCCTACTCGGAGGCGCTGCACTACCTGCCCTCGTACCTCCAGCAACTGGAGATGGAGAGCAACGGCAAGTCGGCACGGCTCGACGGCGCGACGGTGGATTACCCGACCTCCGCCGTGACGTGGGGCGAACCCGGCACGAACGGCCAGCACGCGTTCTTCCAGATGCTGCATCAGGGCCCGACGATCGTACCCATCGACTTCATCGCCGTGCTCACGCCCGAGCATCCGCTCGCGAGCCACCATGCGAAGCTGCTCGCCAACTGCTTCGCGCAGAGCGAGGCGTTGATGCTGGGGCGCACGGTCGAGGAAGCACGCAAGATCGCCGGCCCGGACAAGCCCGAACTCGTGCCGCACATTGTGTTTCCGGGCAACCGCCCAACCACCACGCTGCTCGTCGATGCCCTGACGGCACGCTCGCTCGGCGCGCTCATCGCGCTCTACGAGCACAAGGTGCTGGTTCAGGCCACGGTGTGGAACATCAACCCGTTCGACCAATGGGGCGTGGAACTCGGCAAGATTCTCGGCAAGGTAGTCGAGGCCGATCTCACTGCCGCTGCCGGCGACGTGAAGGCACACGATTCGTCGACGTCCGCCCTGATCGCGCGGGCGCGGGCGGCGTTGAAACGCTGAACGGCAAACGAAGCGGGGAAAGGCAGAGGGCCGCTCAGACGAGACGGCCCGCTTCGATCGTCACGGTGGCGTCGCAGCGGCGCGCAAGTTCGACATCATGCGTGACCAGCACGAGCGTCGCGCCCTGTGCGCGGTTCATGTCGAACATCAGGTCGATCACGGCGTGGCCGGTTGCGGCGTCGAGGCTGCCCGTGGGCTCGTCCGCAAACAGGATGGCCGGGCGCGTGACGAACGCGCGCGCCAACGCCACGCGCTGCTGCTCGCCGCCCGAAAGCAGTTTGGGATAGTGCCCCGTGCGCTCGCGCAGGCCCACTTGCTCGAGCAGTTCCCGCGCGCGCGCCGAGGCTTCACGAGCCGACACGCCGCCTTGCAGTTCGAGCGGCAGCATGACGTTTTCAAGCGCCGTGAGGTGAGGCATCAACTGGAATGACTGGAAGACGAAACCGACCGAGCCGCTGCGCAATGCGGCGCGGCCGTCTTCGTCGAGTTCGGTGAGTTCATGACCCAGCAGCCGAACCGAGCCGGACGTGACACTGTCCAATCCGGCGAGTAATCCGAGCAACGTGGACTTGCCCGAGCCGGACGCGCCGACGATCGCCACGCTGCTGCCGGCCTCGATCGACAGATTGATGTCGTCGAGAATCGTGAGCTCGCCTGTCGCGTCCTTCACCTTCTTGCACACACCCCGCACTTCGATGACTGGATCGGTTTTCTTTTGCATGATGAAGCACAGGTTGAAAGTACGCGCCATGCGACTTGTCGCGGCACGGGGCATTGTTGCGGCTGCTGCGGCCGTTGTCACCGTGGGAGCCGCCTGCTTGCCGCAGGATGCGTCTGCCGCGAACGATCAGCCGTCCGGCAAGCCCGTCATCGTGGTGCTGGGCGACAGCCTCTCCGCCGAATACGGCCTGCCGCGCGACAGCGGCTGGGTGGCGCTGCTGCGTCAGCGCCTCGCCAGCGAGCGGCTCGATTATAACGTTGCCAATGCAAGCATCAGCGGCGACACCACCAGCGACGGCCGCTCGCGCCTGCCTGCGCTGATGCAACGGCTCAAGCCCGCCATCGTGATCGTGGAACTGGGGGCCAACGACGCCCTGCGAGGCGTACCGCTCGCGACCACGGAAGCCAACCTGCGCGCAATCGTCGAAAGCGTGCGGCGCGGCAACGCGAAAGTGGTGCTGGTCGGTATGTACGTACCGCCCAACTACGGCCCGGCCTACACGCAAAAGTTCCACAGCCTGTACGGCCAGCTCGCGCAGGACATGCGCATACCCCTGGTACCTTTCCTGCTCGCAGGGATCGAGAACAAACCGGACATGTTCCAGGCGGACCAGATCCATCCCACGCAGCAGGCACAGCCCGCGTTGCTCGACAACGTCTGGCCGACGCTCAAGCCGCTCCTGCGCAACCCCGCCACGCAGTAAGGCGCGCTTTACATCTTGTTTCCGGAAGATGCGGAACATGACCGGCAAGGGGTGATCTGACACGTTCGCTTCACCTTCAACAACCGGCTCGTTCAGAGCGCAACAGGAGGGAGATGCCGTGAAATACTTACCGCTTATCGCGCTTACGGTTGCAATATCGGCGTGCGCCACGCGTCCCGCGGGCGTGCAATCCGTTGGAGAAAGCCGGCAGCCGCCGGCCACTGTCGCGCAGTGCGTCGCCCAGAAATGGGCCGACAAGTCGCAGCAGCAGGTCACGTCGCAGGTCATGCTGGCAAACGGCCAGGCCGTCGATGTCTACGCGCCGGGCCAGCAGCCACCCAATGGCGCGGCTGCCGTGATTCGTCCGTCGTGGTCGGGCAAGGGCGGCACGTGGGCTGGTTTCCGCCCGAACGGCGCCGCGGGCAGCGACGCAACGGGCGACATCAGTGCGTGCCTGTGACTGTCGTGTTCGCTCGGGCGTTCGTTTGATCGTTCGCGTGTACCGTTGAGTTCGTCTGCAAACGACGCACGCCAAACCGGTGTGTAGAAAAACAAAGCCCCGCGAATGCGGGGCTTTGTTCTCATGTGCAGCGCCACGAACGGGCCCGCCCGATACGGTTGTTAGCGGGCGCGTGCGCTCGGCTCAGTTACTGCTCTGAGACTGGCTCGGCGAATCCGCCGAGCCATACAACTTCACCTTCGAACGGGCGCGTACAGCATCGACGTAGGCTTGCACCTGCGCTTGCCCGGACACCTGAGCGATCTGCTGCTGGGCACCTGCAAGGCGCTGAGCATCGACGGGAGCGGCAGGAACGATCGAGTTCACGCGGTAGATTGCGTAACCGTCGGCGCCAAGATCCACTCCAACGTAGGCTGGCAAGTTCTTCGCATCGGCCTTGTAAATTGCGCTCAGCGCAGCGGGCGGCACGCCCTGCGTATCGTTGCGCGACACCTTGAGGGGCGAGGAGAAACCGTCCGTCGACTTCGACTTCTGCAACGCGGCCAGCCTGGCCGTGCCGTCCTTGCGTGCAAGCTCAGCGGATTGTTCCGCGATCACCTTTTGCCGTACAGCGTCTTTCACGGCGTCGAAGGCAGGCACGGCGGCCGGCTTGTACTCCGTGACGTGGGCCGAAATGAGCGTACTGTTGCCCACGTCGATGGCCTGGGTGTTGTTGTGCGACTTCACGGAGTCGTCTGCGAACACAGCGGCCAGCAACTTCGGGTTGTTGAGCGGGCTGTCAGCCGGCAGCGCCGGGTTGGGCGTCGGGGACACGGTAGCGGTCTGCAGCGTCAGTTTGTACTTGTCCGCAGCGGGTTGCAGGCTTTTCGCCTGTTCGTACACCGTCGAGGAGAAGCCCTCCGATTCGTCCGCAAGCAGCTTCGCGGCCTGTTGGGACTTCACTTCGCTCGCGATCGCGGTTTTCACTTCATCGAACGGCTTCGTGGCGGACGGCTTGACGTCCGTGACCTTGATGATGTGATAGCCGAAGTCCGTCTGCACGACGTCGCTCACTTCGTCCTTCTTGAGGTTGAACGCTGCGTCGTCGAACGCCTGGCCGCCTGCGATCATGCCGCGCGTGAAATAGCCAAGATCGCCGCCCTTCGATGCCGAGCCCGGATCCTGCGATTCCTTCTGCGCAATCTGCGCGAACTGGTCCGGGTGCGCCTTCACTTCGGCGAGCACGGCGAGCGCCTTCTGCTTCGCCTTCTCCTTGTCGGCCGCGCTTGCATCCTTCGGCGCCGCGATCAGGATGTGGCTCGCACGTACTTCGCCTTCGGTGCGATAGCGCGCGATGTTGTCGTCGTAGTACTTCTTCAGGTCGGCATCGGAAGGCTGGACGGCCGCAGCCACCGTGGCCGGGGACAGCACGACATACTGGATCGTAGCCGTGGCGGGCGTCGCAAAGTCGTTGCGGTGTGCGTCGTAGAAGGCCTGAAGTTGCGCATCGGTAGGCTGCACTTTCGAGGCGTAGTCCCGCGCGCGGAACGCAAACCCCTGAACCTCACGCTGCTGCTCAGCGAGATCCGTGAGCTGCGTGGCGAGCGCCTTGGGTGTGAACGCAGAACTTTGAATTGCGTCGGGCAGTTGCTGAGTCGCGAGGCCATAACGGATACGTTCGTCGTACTGCTCGGGCGTCATGCCTTGCATGGCGAGCAGTTCCTTGTATCGCTCCAGGTCAATCGTGCCGTCAGGCTTCTTCAGCGACGAGATGATCGGGTCGGCCAGCAGCACGCGCCGCACTGCTTCGTCCGATGCCGTGAGATGCAGACGCTGGGTTTCATCGGCGAGCACGCGCTGCTGGATCAGTCCGTCCAGCATCTGGCGCCGGCGCTCGGGTGTATCGAACTGCTTCTGATCGAAGCGCGCGCCGAGCACCTGCCGGGCGCGATCGAGTTGCTGACGGATCGCATTGTCGTACTCGACACGCGTGATCTTGTGCCCGTTGACGCTCGCGATATTCGCGCTGTCGTCAAAAAAGCCGCGGAAACCCTGGATGCCTACGAAGCCCAGACCTGGCAGCACAACCAGGATGAGCATGAACATCATCAGCCGTTGGTGATTGCGGAAAAAATCGAGCATGCGTAGCCGTTAGCCCTAAAACAGAACGCCCGATATTACAACAGCGGGCAATAAAAAAGGCGAACCGGAGTTCGCCTTCTTGCTTGACTGGCGGAGTGGACGGGACTCGAACCCGCGACCCCCGGCGTGACAGGCCGGTATTCTAACCGACTGAACTACCACTCCTTATTGATGCCCTGCCACCTGCCTCAAGCTCGATGTACCTGAATCACGTGGCGGACCGACCGGGAACTGGTGGGTGCTGAGAGGCTCGAACTCCCGACCTACGCCTTGTAAGGGCGCCGCTCTACCAACTGAGCTAAGCACCCGTCCCTCGGTCTTGCGCCATTACCTTTCGGCTGCGACGCTTCATGACTGCCTGCCGGTTGACTGCGCGTAAGACGCGGCATTGTTTGCAGCGCCCAACTCATCAACCAACGAGCCCGCTAGTTTAGCGCATCTTTCAGAGCTTTGCCAGGCCTGAATTTCGGCACCTTGGCTGCCTTGATCTTGATCGCCGCGCCCGTACGCGGATTGCGGCCCGTGCGCGCGGTGCGCTTGCCGACGGCGAATGTGCCGAAGCCGACGAGCGTGACCGTACCACCCTTCTTCAACGTCCCCTTCACGCCAGCGATCACGGCTTCGAGCGCACGTCCCGCTGCGGCCTTCGAGATGTCAGCCTGTTGAGCGATGTGGTCGATTAATTCCGTTTTATTCATTCCAGCCCCCGAGAATGTGTTTGGGCAATTCTGAGTGCGCACGAAGCGCGGGAAATGACGGCCCCGGCAACGCGCCGGGCCCGGTCATTAGAAGAGGCCGAAACCCTTGTGTCAAGCGGGGTTGAGCCTGATCGGGCAGGCCTTCCCGGCGAACTTTCGAAGCTTTCTGGGCAATAAAAAACCCGCGGCAAAAACCGCGGGTTTCAGGACGACTGCAAGAAGAACGGCTATCGGTTCCTAGTGCTTCACGACATCCGTCGCACCAGACTCTTTGCCCGGCTCGCCAACCGGCGGCGTACTCTTCACCTCTTCTTCCGGCAAGGCTTCCGGCGTACGTTCGAGCGCCAGCTCAAGAACCTTGTCGATCCAGCGGACCGGCACGATCTCGATCGCGTTCTTCACGTTGTCCGGAATCTCTGCGAGATCCTTCACGTTCTCTTCCGGAATCAGCACGAGCTTGATGCCGCCACGGTGCGCTGCCAACAGCTTTTCCTTCAAGCCACCAATGGGCAGCACTTCACCGCGCAGCGTGATCTCGCCCGTCATCGCAACGTCGGCTCGCACCGGAATACCCGTGAGCACCGACACCAGCGCCGTCGTCATCGCAATACCGGCGGACGGACCGTCCTTCGGCGTCGCCCCTTCCGGCACGTGGATGTGGATGTCCTGCTTCTCGAACGCTTCGTCCTTGATGCCAAGACGCCGCGAACGCGAACGCACCACCGACCGCGCCGCTTCGACCGATTCCTTCATCACGTCACCAAGCGAGCCCGTACGGATCACGTTGCCCTTGCCCGGCATGACGGCCGCTTCGATCGTCAGCAGGTCGCCGCCCACCTCCGTCCACGCGAGACCGGTCACCTGACCGATCTGGTTTTCCTTCGCCGCGAGACCGAAGTCGTACTTGCGCACGCCGAGGAAGGTGTCGAGGTTACTGCCGTCCACCTTCACCGCACCTTCGGCCTTCTTGAGCAGAAGCATCTTCACGACCTTGCGGCAGATCTTCGACACTTCACGCTCGAGCGAACGCACGCCCGCTTCACGCGTGTAGTAGCGAATGATGTCGCGGATAGCCTGCTCCGCGACTTCGATCTCGCCTTCCTTCAGGCCGTTGTTCTTCTTCTGCTTCGGCAGCAGGTAACGCTGCGCGATGCTGACCTTTTCGTCCTCGGTATAGCCCGACAGACGGATCACTTCCATCCGGTCGAGCAGCGGAGGCGGAATGTTCAGCGAGTTCGACGTCGCCACGAACATCACGTCCGAGAGGTCGAAATCCACTTCGACGTAGTGGTCCGCAAACGTGTGGTTCTGCTCCGGGTCGAGCACTTCGAGCAGCGCCGACGAGGGATCGCCGCGGAAGTCCATGCCCATCTTGTCGACTTCGTCGAGCAGGAAGAGCGGATTGCGCACGCCGACCTTCGTGAGGCTTTGCAAAATCTTGCCCGGCATCGAACCGATATACGTGCGGCGGTGGCCACGAATCTCGGCCTCGTCACGCACGCCGCCCAGCGCCATGCGCACGAACTTGCGGTTCGTTGCACGCGCAATGGACTGCCCCAGCGAGGTCTTGCCGACGCCCGGAGGCCCGACGAGACACAGAATAGGCGCCTTCACCTTGTCCACGCGCTGCTGGACCGCGAGGTACTCGAGAATGCGTTCCTTCACCTTCTCGAGCCCGAAGTGATCTTCGTCGAGCACGCGCTCGGCGTTCGAGAGGTCGTTGTTGACCTTGCTCTTCTTGCGCCACGGCAAGCCGATCAAGGTATCGATGTAGTTGCGCACGACCGTCGCCTCAGCCGACATCGGCGACATCAGCTTGAGCTTCTTCAGCTCGGCGTCGGCCTTCTTGCGGGCTTCCTTGGGCATGCGCGCGGCGGTGATGCGCTTCTCGAGCTCTTCGAGATCCGCGCCTTCTTCGCCCTCGCCCAGTTCCTTCTGGATCGCCTTTACCTGTTCGTTCAGGTAGTACTCGCGCTGGCTCTTCTCCATCTGACGCTTCACGCGTCCGCGGATGCGCTTTTCGACCTGCAGGATGTCGATCTCGGCTTCGAGTTGCGCGAGCAGATGTTCGAGGCGTTCCACGACGGGGAACATCTCGAGGATGTGCTGCTTCTGGTCGAGCTTGAGCGGCAGGTGCGCGGCAATCGTGTCCGCGAGACGGCCGGCCTCGTCGATACCCGAAAGCGACGTGAGAATCTCAGGCGGAATCTTCTTGTTGAGCTTCACGTACTGGTCGAACTGCGAGACGATCGCGCGGCGCAGCGCTTCGGTTTCGGCGCTGTCGGCATGATCCGGTTCGAGCGGCATCACTTCGCACGAGAACTGCGTTTCCTGTTCTTCGATGGAAAGCGTCTTCGCGCGTTGCAACCCCTCCACGAGTACCTTCACGGTACCGTCGGGCAGTTTGAGCATCTGCAGGATGTTGGCGATACATCCCACTTCATACATGTCTTTTTCGGTGGGCTCGTCCTTGGCGGCAGTCTTTTGCGCGACGAGCATGATGTGCTTGCCGCCCTCCATCGCCGCCTCGAGAGCCTTGATCGACTTCGGACGGCCCACGAAGAGCGGAATCACCATATGCGGGAACACGACGACGTCGCGCAGCGGGAGCAACGGGAGCGTGGTGCGTTCGGGCGGGAGGAGTTGGGTTCCTGACATTTCATTTCCCCATGGATGGAATCAGATTGTTCGGTAAGTGAGGCCGGCGAAATCGATTGCAAGCCTCATGCGTGTGGGAAAAGTTCAGTGACACCAAAAAGTACGCCTTGACCACAAGATAAACGAAAAAAGCCGTTCACACTCCCATGAACGGCTTTTTTCCACAACTCTTTAGCCGATCAATTCGACCCTGCAACCTTCGGTGCGTCCTCGTAGATCAGAAGCGGCTTGCCATCGCCCTCGATCACGTTGTCATCGATGATGATCTTACTGACACCTTTCATTGCGGGCAGCTCGTACATCACGTCCAGCAACGCCTGTTCCAGAATCGAGCGCAGCCCGCGCGCACCGGTCTTGCGGCGGATTGCCTTGCGCGCCACGGCCTGGAGCGCGCCGGGCCGAATCTCCAGTTCGACACGTTCCATCGCGAACAGCTTGTGGTATTGCTTGACGAGCGCATTCTTCGGCTCGACCAGAATCTGCATCAGTGCCGCTTCATCCAGCTTGCCGAGCGTGGCGACCACGGGCAGACGGCCAATCAGTTCGGGGATCAAGCCGAATTTGATCAGGTCTTCCGGTTCCACTTCGCGCAGCACCTCGCCGGCGTCGCGGTCCTGCTTACTCTTCACGCTGGCGCCGAAGCCGATGCCGGTTTTCTCGGTGCGATCGGTAATGACCTTCTCCAGCCCGTCGAACGCACCGCCACAGACGAACAGGATGTTCGTGGTGTCAACCTGGATGAAGTCCTGGTTAGGATGCTTGCGCCCCCCCTGCGGCGGCACCGACGCCATCGTGCCCTCAATAAGCTTCAGCAGGGCCTGCTGCACGCCCTCGCCCGACACATCGCGCGTGATGGACGGGTTGTCCGACTTCCGGCTGATCTTGTCGATTTCGTCGATATAGACGATACCGCGCTGCGCCTTGTCGACCTCGTAATTGCAGTTCTGGAGCAGTTTCTGGATGATGTTCTCGACGTCCTCGCCGACGTAACCGGCTTCCGTCAACGTGGTGGCGTCCGCAATCACGAACGGCACGTTGAGCAGGCGCGCCAGGGTCTGGGCGAGCAGCGTCTTGCCGGAGCCCGTGGGCCCGATCAGGAGAATGTTGCTCTTGGAAAGCTCGACGTCGTCCTTCTTGTCGAGATGCTTGAGGCGCTTGTAGTGGTTGTAGACCGCTACCGCGAGAATCTTCTTCGCGCGCTCCTGGCCGATCACGTACTGATCGAGGATCTCGCGGATTTCCTGCGGGCTCGGCAAGTCGGATTTCGACAGACCCGCCTCGACACCCGCACCGGCTGCCTCGTCACGAATGATCTCGTTGCAGAGGTCGATGCATTCATCGCAGATGAATACCGACGGACCAGCAATCAGCTTTTTCACTTCATGCTGGCTCTTGCCGCAGAACGAGCAATACAACAGCTTCTCGCTGTTAGAACCTTTCTTGTCCGCCATGGATAAATGAGCCTCCGGACACTCTGTTACATGATACGCCGTTTCCTCCCGCCGCAACGGCGGGAGCGCGTGAACCGCACTGCTATGACGGCGTGATGGCCGCAGGCCGCGGGGGCGCTGATCCCGATTATTTCACAAGCGCTGCGCCGGGCGCTCCCGCCCCAATTTGGGCGGAAAGCGCGCCGCGTCAGGGGCGCTTATGCAAGACCTGGTCCACGAGGCCATACGCTTGCGCATCTTCGCCGGACATGAAGTTGTCGCGGTCGGTGTCGCGCGAGATGCGTTCGACCGGCTGACCGGTGTGATGGGCCAACAGATGGTTGAGCCGGTCCTTCAGGTAGAGGATTTCACGCGCCTGGATCTCGATGTCCGATGCCTGGCCGCGCGCGCCGCCAAGCGGCTGGTGAATCATCACGCGCGAGTTCGGCAGCGCAAAACGCTTGCCCTTCGCCCCCGACGCCAGAAGGAACGCGCCCATGCTGGCGGCCAGTCCCATGCACAGCGTCGATACGTCGGGCTTGATGAACTGCATGGTGTCGTAGATCGCCATGCCAGCCGAAACCGAGCCGCCCGGGCTGTTGATGTAGAGGCTGATGTCCTTGTCCGGATTCTCGCTTTCCAGAAACAGCATCTGGGCCACCACCAGGTTGGCCGTCTGGTCGTTCACTTCGCCGACCATGAACACGACGCGTTCCTTGAGCAGACGCGAGTAAATGTCATACGAGCGCTCGCCACGGCCGCTCGTTTCCACGACGATCGGCACGAGGCCAAGCGCCTGAGTCTCGAAGTCCCGCGGCGCGTGGGAAGCCAGCGTGTCCAGCAATTGAGCGCGAGTCGTCATGCAATGAGTCCTTGTCCGGAAAATATCGTCTGATTCGCCACGTGGCGACGAACGCCGCGCTATTCAACCATACCGTGGGAAGGGCCAAAAAACGCGGACGAAAAAACGGCGTGCGGGCCGTCGCTCCGACAGCCGGCACGCCGTTGCAGCGACGCCTTACGCCTGCGCCGTCGCGCTTGCCAGTTCTTCGAAGCTGACTTCCTTGTCCGTCACCTTCGCCTTGCTGAGCACGAACTCGACGACGTTGCTTTCGACGACGAACGCTTCCATTTCACCAAGGCGCTGCTTGTTCGAATAATACCAGCGGACGACTTCCTTCGGGTCTTCGTAGCTCTTGGCGAATTCGTCCACTTCGGCGCGAATCTGCTCGGGCTTTGCCTCGAGGCCGTTCTGCTTCACGAGTTCAGCCAGCACGAGGCCCAGCTTGACGCGGCGCTCGGCCTGATCCTTGAACATTTCGGCCGGGATCGGCGCGTCCTTCGCGTTGGGCACGCCGCGCTGCATCAGGTCCTGACGCGCCATCTCGACGAGACGCTCCTGGTCCTGCTCGATGAGCGCCTTGGGCACGTCCAGCTCGGCGATCTTCAGGAGTGCGTCCATGACCTGGTTCTTGACGATAGCCTGGGTGCGACGCTTCGCTTCACGCTCGAGGTTTTCCTTGATCTCGGCGCGCATCTTGACGAGATCGCCGTCGGCGATGCCGAGCGACTTCGCGAATTCGCCATCGATCTCAGGCAGATGCGGCCATTCGACCTTCTTCATCGTGATCGTGAACTGCGCGGTCTTGCCGGCCACTTCCTTGCCGTGATAGTCGTCCGGAAACTTCAGGTCGAATTCGCGCGCTTCGCCCACCTTCAGGCCCTGCGCCGCCTTCTCGAACTCCGGCAGCATGCGGCCTTCGCCGAGCACGAATGCGAAGTCTTCCGCACTGCCGCCCTGGAACGCGACGCCGTCGATCTTGCCGACGAAGTCCACCGTCACGCGGTCGCCGTCCTTGGCCGCCGCGTCCGCGCCGCCATCGCCGTGCTCGCCGGCTTCGCCGCGGGCGTGGAAGTGCACGCGCTGCTTGCGCAGGATGTCGAGCGTGCGATCGATTTCGGCTTCGCTGATCGTGGTGGTCGTGCGCTCGATCTCGGCCGTGGAGATGTCGCCGAGCGTCACTTCCGGATACACCTCGAACGTCGCGTCAAAGGCGTAGGCGCCTTCGGAGGCGTCCGTTTTCGGGCTGAAGCTCGGCTGACCGGCCACGCGCAGATTCTCGGCGCGGCTGATGTCGAAGAACTCCTTGCCGACCTTGTCGCTCAGCACTTCCGCTTCGACCTGGCCCGAATACTGTTGCGTGACCATCTTGAGCGGCACCTTGCCCGGGCGGAAGCCCGGCATGCGCACATTCTTCGCGATCTGGCGAATACGGGACTCGATCTCCTTCTGCACGGCCTCCTTCGGCAGGGAAATCGTCACGCGGCGTTCGAGCTTGCCGAGGTTTTCAACAACGTTAGCCATGGCTTCAATCGTCCTAAAATTATTCGAGCGAATCTGTCAGTCTTTGCCGTACCGCGCGGTGCCACCGCGTAGGCTGCTTTGCGCTGCAGCCCCGGTTCTGCGAACCGAGCCCTGTGAGCCGCTTCGCCGCGGCCGGCACCGGCCTCGAGTCTCTTTGGCCCCGGCCCACCTGCGGCGCGCCTGCCGCACGCACTTGCTGCACGTACCTGCCACACGCATTTGCCGCACGCCTTTGCCACAGTCCGGGAACCGCCTTCCGGGCCACCCACTTTGAGGCCACTTCCAGCACGGTTTGGTCAAAAGAGCCCAGTAGTTTAGCAAACTATTGACGCGCTCAAGCGGAATCGGCGTACCTGTCATATTCGGCATGGGTCGCCTCGCGCAAACATTCGGGCGCAAGCGTCCGATGTCCGTCATGCGAGCGCCCGTATCGCGGGCGCGAGCGAGGCTGATAAGCTAACGGGCGCGCATCGCGCGTAGGACACTGTCGCGGCCCGATGGTGGCCCCACGCCACGCCTTTGCCGAATATTCCAACTTCCACGAGACACCCAGGAACACTATGTCAGACACGTCCGTCGCGCCTGTCGTCGTCATCGCTCCCGACTCCTTCAAGGGTTCGCTCAGCGCCGCCGAGGTGGCCGCCGCCATCGCCGAAGGCGTGCGTCGCGCGCGCCCGGATGCGACAGTGCGTCTGTGTCCCATGGCCGACGGCGGCGAAGGAACGCTCGACGCGCTGCTCTCGCACGGCGGCGTGCGGCGCATCCTCAGCGTGCACGGCGCAGCCGGTACGGCGCGCGAGGCGGCGGTGGGCTTGCTCGAAGACGGCAGCGCCATCGTGGAGACCGCCGAAATCGTCGGCATCACGGACGCGGACGGCATGAGCGTGCCCGTCGAGGCGCGCAGCACGCGCGGTATGGGCGAAGCGATCCGCTCTCTGCTCGACGCGGGCGTGCGGCGCTTCTATGTGGCGCTGGGCGGCAGCAGCACCAACGACGGTGGCGCCGGCCTGCTCGCTGGCCTCGGCATGAAGCTCTTCGATGCCGCCGGCGAAGCCCTCGAACCCACGCCGGCCTCGCTCGCGCGCCTCGCGCGCGTCGATGTCTCGCGACTGGACGCGCGCGTGGCCGAAGCCACGTTCGTCGGCATGTCCGATGTCGATAATCCGCTCAATGGCGAGCATGGCGCGACCGCCGTATTCGGCCCGCAGAAGGGTGTCCGGCCCGAACAGGTCGAGGCCATCGACAGCTTGCTTGCGCGTTTTGCCGATCTGCTCGAAGTCGCGCTGCAGCGCACGGCGCGTCATGAGCCGGGCGCGGGCGCCGCGGGCGGGCTTGGCTTCGCGCTTCGCATGCTTGGCGCGCATTTCGAGCCCGGCGCCGAAGTGGTGGCCCGCGAGGCCGGCCTCGACGCCTCACTCGCCGGCGCGAACTGGCTGATCACCGGCGAAGGGCGCTCGGACGTGCAAACGCTCCACGGCAAGGCGCCTTTTGTCGCCTGTCGCCACGCGCGCGCTGCCGGCGTGCCGGCCTCGCTGCTCTCCGGCGCCGTGGATCCCGCCGCATTGCCCAGACTGGCGGAGCACTTCAACGGCTGCTTCTCGCCGGCGCCGGGTCCTATCACGCTGGACACGGCCATTCGCGACGCGGCGCAACTGCTCGCCAACGAGGCGGAACAACTGACGCGCCTGAAATACGGCGTGCGCTGATCGACGATCGACGCCGCGAGCAAGAAAAAACACAGGCACAACGCGAGGCGCGTCGACCACACACCTCGCGCAACGACACCGTGATTCATGCCGCATGCCGCGCGAGTCGTGCCACGCGCGTCATCTCCAGTATCGACGTGCAGCGACGCGTCGGCATCACGCCGCGCGTTGACCGCCTGCACAGTTGCAGCAACAATCACAGCGCCATGACGGCGTCATGTTGCCCGCGTCACTACGCCGCCCTCCCCACTACGACCAGGACCCCCATGAAGGCCGACGACAAAGCCGGACTCGACCAGTTTCTGACCTATCGCCTGCACGTCCTGAACAAGCTGTCCGAACGCGGTATCAGCGAACGCTACCAGGCGAAGCTCGACGTCACGCTGCCCGAGGCCCGGATCATTGCCGCGGTGGGATCGTTCGGGCCGTTCTCGGTCATGGACCTCGCGCGCCACGCGAATCTCGACAAGAGCCAGGCGAGCCGCGCCGCGGAAGCGCTGATCCGCCGGGGGCTGGTGGCCCGCGACAGCGATCCCGCGGACGGACGCGTCGTGCTCGTTTCGCTCACGCCGGAAGGCCGCGCGCTCTATCGCCGCGTGATGCCCATTGCCCGCAAATGGAACGCGGACCTGTTCGATTGCCTCGACAACGCCGAGCGCGTCGCGCTCGGCAACATGCTCGACAAGGTGATTGCGAACGCTCTGGCGCGGGCGGCCGGCTGAAGCCGCGTCCGCAGCATCCGGGGCATCCCGGGCATAGGGCCGGTGTCAGCGGCCGCTTTACGGCCTACGTTACTGGCCGCTTCGTCGTCGCGGCTCATCGCCCCGCTTCGTCGTTCTCTTCACAGCCAGAATCACAGTCCGCTGTTCGCCGCACGCTGTCTCAGCAAGCCAAGCACCGCGTCGCAAAACGGCGTAGGCACACCGAGTTTGCGGCCCAATTCAGGAAACACGCCGAGGATCGGCCCTACCTCGAGCGGGCGTCCCGCCTCGAAGTCCTGCAGCATCGACGTCCTGAACGATCCGAGCCGCCGTGTCACGGCAATGCGCTCGGCCGGACTCATGCCCGTGGAGAGGCCAAGGCGCGCGCCGATCGCTTCGGCTTCCTCCATCATGCGCAGCACGAGCGCATGCGTGAACGGATCGTCGAGCAGTTGCGTCGAGGTAGAACCCGTCAGCGCGCTCAACGGATTCATATTCATGTTGCCCCAGAGCTTGGCCCAGATCTCGGTACGGATGTCGTCCGCGAGGGCCACGTCGAAGCCACCTTCGCGCATCGCACCGGCGAATGCCGCTGCGTGGGCGTCTAGCGCGTCAGGCGCGCCCGGGCTGCCGTTCGCCACGCGCGGGGCGCCTACGATCAGATGATTGCCGCGCCCGCGCCGCACCACGCCCGGCGCATCCGTGGACGACGAAAGATGCACCACGCAGCCAATCGATCGGCGCGGTGGCAACGCGGCCGACACCGCGCCGTTAGGGTCCACGGCCTCGATCGGTGTGGTCGCGAGCGGCCCGTCCGTGCCCGCGAGGAACCACCACGGCAAACCGTTCATGGCGGCGACGATCACCGTATCCGGACCCACGAGCGGTGCAAGACTCGCAGCCACACCCGGCAGCGCCTGCGCCTTCAGCGCGACAACGACGAAGTCCTGTACGCCCAGTTCGGCGGGCGTGTCGGTAGCGATCACGCGCGTCACCGTTTCGCCCTCCTCGTCGATGATGCGAATGCCGTCGCCACGAATGGCGTCGAGCGTCTTGCCTCGTGCAACCACGCTCACCGCGTGCCCTGCGCGGGCCGCTGCCGCCGCGATCAATCCGCCGATCGCGCCCGCGCCCACTACTGTCGTTCTGATCTGTCCTGTTTTCATGTCTGCCTTGAACCGAGACGCGCAGCGACACGCTACGCCTTGTAAGAAGGATCGATCCGATCCACCTGCCGCAGCATGGCATCGAGCACGTCCTGCCCCGCGCCGTGACGCGGATCGAACTGCAGTGCGTCGCGCGTGCAGCGCATCGATACCTCGTCGGGAATGAGCCGCGCCGCACCGAGCGACGCTGTCGCGAGTTGAACCTCGCATGCGCGGTTGAGGGTCCAGAGCCGCGCAAACGCCTGCGCAACGGTCTCGCCGATGGCGAGCAACCCATGATTGCGCAAGATCATCAGGCGCTTCGCACCAAGATTCGCAACGAGCCGCGGCCCTTCGTCGGAGTGAATCGTGACGCCTTCGAAATCGTGGTACGCCACGGCGTCGTGCAGTTGCGCGGAATAGAAATTCGAGTTCTCGAGCCCTCGCTCAGAACAGGCAACGGCAAGGCCGGCCGTGGTATGCGTGTGCATCACGCAGTGCGCGTCAGGCACCGCGCGATGAATCGCCGCATGCACGACGAAGCCCGCGGGATTCACCCGCGCCGCGGTCCCGTCCACGACCTGCCCGTCGAGATCGATCTTGACGAGATTCGACGCCGTGACCTCGGAGTAATGCAGCCCGAACGGATTGATCAGAAAGTGCCGCTCGGGGCCAGGCACGCGCACGGTGATGTGGTTGTAGATCAGTTCGGTCCAGCCGAGCATGGCGAAGATCCGGTAGGTGCCGGCGAGCAAAACACGAAGCGAGCGCTCGTCGCTCGCGCTTGCAGCCGAAACCGGATGCGTGGCGTCGACGGTCTGCATGGCGGTCTCCTTTCCCGGCGCGGCCGAGTGCTGGATAAAGGCGGATGAAGCAAGCCCATGCAGGATAGGAGAGGACGGTTGCGGGGGCAACCATGCGCGGTCGTGCAGCGTACATGCCGCGCTCAGCACGAAAACCCAGCACGAAAACCCGGCACGAAAAAACGGCCGGACAAAGCCGGCCGCACAGACGTTCGATGCTACTGAGTCAAATAGATGATGGTGCGAGGAGCGGGACTCGAACCCGCACACCATTGCTGGCGTCAGGACCTAAACCTGGTGCGTCTACCAATTTCGCCATCCTCGCCGCCGGGCCGGCGGCAACGCTCCTGGCGCTGCCGCCGGCCCGATATCCGGCACCGCTGCCGGCATTGGTGCGGCGGGCGCCGCACGCCGGAATCGCGTGAGGGCGAGATTCTAACCGATTGCCTCACGCTTGTCTGCATGCGCACTGAATCTGCAACCCGCTGCGGTGCTAGAATTTGTCGTTTCGCGTGACGCACCCCATCGCATACCACCGCGCATGATCGCGGCAGACACGCCGCTGCGCGATGGCCGGCGTGCATGTCGGCGAGAGCTCCGTCCCCTGCCCCTACCGCCCGCACTGTGAATTTCGACGAATACTGCCTGCAAAAGGCGGCCCCGCCTGGATCGAGCACCTACTACGCACTGCGCCAGGCGCCACTCGCACAGCAGCCGCTGCTCGCGGCGCTGTTCGCTTTACGGCGTGAGTTCGAGGAGACGGTCAAGGAAACGAGCGACCCCACCGTGGGCCGCACCAAACTCGCGTGGTGGCAGAAGGAAACGGCTGCACTGGCGGCAGGCTCGCCCTCGCACCCGGTGTCCATGGCGCTCGCCGCGCACCTGGGTGACGTCGCGGCCGAATACCCCGCGCTGCAGGCGCTGCTGGCGGGCTTCGAGATGGATCTCGAGCAGGCGCGCTACCTCGACTTCCCGAATCTGCGGCGTTACATGGACGGTGTCGGGGGCACGTTTGCCGCGCTTCTCGCACGCGTCTCGGCCAAAGGATCGGCACAAGGATCGGCACAAGACGTGGCCCAGGCACAGGACTGGGCCGCATCGCTCGGTCACGCACTCATGCTTGCGCAGTTCGTCCACGAAATCGGCAACGACGCGCGCCACGGCCGAATCTATGTGCCCATCGACGAACTGCAGCGCTACAACGTGACCGCCGCGGATCTCATCAACCGCCGCTACAGCGACGCGTTCACGCAACTGATGCAGTTCCAGACCACGCGCGCGCGCGACGCGCTGCATAGCGCGCTTGCCGCCATTCCCGCGGCCGAGCGCCGTGCGCAGCGCCCGCTGCGCTCGCTCGCTGCGCTCTCGCTCGCGCTGCTCGACGAGGTCGAGCGAGAGGGTTATCAGGTCTTGCACCAGCAGATCGTGCTCACGCCCGTCCGCAAGCTGTGGATTGCCTGGCGCGCGGCGCGGCGCGGCTGAGCCCGCTGGCGGCTGACCTCTCGCCCGCCTTTCGCGACGCCCGACGCGCGACGCCCGACACCCATCTCTCACGCGCGCAGCAGCGGCAGTGGGTCGAACCGCTGCTTGAGCACGGCCTGCGCATCCATGCCCCACCACGTATCGAGCACCGTCGCGTAAAGCTCGCGAAAGTCCACGCCAACGGGCAGATTGCCGTTGCCGTCGAGTCTCGCAAGCACGGGCGGCACGCCATAGAAGCCGCCGCGCACGCGTCCGCCTGCGACGAAATGCGGCGCCACCGTGCCGTGGTCCGTGCCGTTGCTCTGGTTCTCCTGCACGCGCCTGCCGAATTCGGCGTAGGTCATGACGAGCGTGCTGTCCCACCGGCCCAGCTCGACGAGCGCAGCGCGCATCGCGGCCATACCGTCGGCGAACTGGCGCAGCAGCGCAGCCTGCTGACCGGGCTGGTTCTGATGCGTGTCGAAACCGTTCAGCGTAAGCCGGATCACCGCGACGCCCTGCCCCGGCATCGCCTTGCCTTGCGGCGTGGACGAAGCCGCGAGCACCTGCATCGCGGTCTTCACCGACGCACCGAACGCCCCGCCCGGAAACGCCGTCTTCAGCGTGTATTGCCCCGGGCGTGGACGCAGGCGATCGGCGGCCTGCAGGATGTCGTTCTCGACGTCCAGAATGTGCGCAAGCTCGGGATTGCGCTCTTGCAGCGAGACAGGCGTGACAAGCTTCGACGCCTGCACGAACTGCGCGGGATTGACGAGTGCAATGGCACGCGCGCCATTGGCAAGCGGCCCCATCTCCGCGCTGCCGATCACCACGCCGTCAGCGGCAAACCCGTGCGGCACCGCGCGCTGCCCGAACGCTCGCGTGAGCCATCCCTCGCGCAGGTATTCGCCGGCATCCGACGCCGTATCCCAGATCTCGATGGAGCGAAAGTGCGACAGGTTGGGCTGCGCATAGCTCACGCCCTGCACGATGGCGAGCTGCTTCGTCTGCCAGAGCGGCATCAGCGGTTCGAGCGCGGGATGCAGCGCCGTGCGTTCGTCGAGCTGAATGACCTGCTCGCGCTTGATGCCGATGTTCTTGCGCAGCTTCAGGTAAAGCGGATCGGCGTAGGGGATGACGGTGTTCAAACCGTCGTTGCCGCCTTTGAGCTCCACGAGAATCAGCAGGTTGTCGTAGCCGTGTGTGATTGAAGAACCCGAGCGTGAGGCACCCTCGCCGGCGTACGCGCGAGGCGCGCCGCGCGCCAGCCACAGCGACATGCCGGCGGCGCTCGCCATCGTCAGGAAATCGCGTCGTTTCATGCTGTACCTCGTTCGGGCGGTCTCGCCTGTGCCGCCGTCGCGGCAAAGCGGGCTGTGCCGCGAGCGCCATCGCTTCGGCAAGCGCGGTTCATCGTCATTTGAGCTGGTAAGCCGGATCCATCAGCAGCGCCTGCAGATAGGCGCTCGCGGTGGAGTCGGTTGCGATCGGGTCCACCGGCGCGAACGGCAACACCGCATGCTGCAACTGCAGTTCGGCGGTAAGCCCTGGCCGCGCTGTCGGCGACGTGCGGAAGTCCGTCAGCCACCGCGCAATGTCGAAATGCATGCTGCCCTTCACCATACGCCCGGCCGGCACCGCCGCCGTGGAGCGCAGCAGTTGCTCGACGAATTGCTTGCGCGCGAGCAGCGTCGAGCTATTGATCCACGTTTCGCCGCCCGGCCATCCCTTCACGTTCGGCGGATAGAACAGGTTCTCGCCGAAGTTGCGCATGGCGCCCGCGAACGGCGCCGTGCTTTCGTAACCGATGTCGAAGGCGCGCACCGCGCCGACCACGAATTCGGCCGGGGACTTCACGAGCACGCCGCGATTGTGCTCGTCCCAGAACGCGTCCGTGAGAAACAACCCACGCAGCGCGACCTTGATGTCGTAGCGACTCGCGCGAAAACGAGCGGCAATGGGTTCGATCTGCGCCGGGTCCGGGCTCTCCGAAACGAACTCGCGCCACAGCTTGCGCACGACGAAGTCGGCTGTCTCAGGGCGCGCGAGCAGAATGTCGAGCACTGCGTCGCCGTCGAACGGTCCTGTTTCGCCGAGTACCGTCTTCATGCCGTTGTCGTGGCGATCCGCCTGCCAGACGTAGGCCGCTGTGTCGGGGTCGACACCCCAGCCCGTGTACGCGCGAGCCGCCTCGGCCACGTCACGCTGCGTATAGCGGCCCTCGCCCAGCGTGAAGAGCTCCATCACTTCGCGCGCGAAATTCTCGTTCGGCTTGCCTTTGCGATTGCTCGCCCCATCGAGGTATTGCAGCATCGCGGGATCTTTTGCCACGTCGTGCAGCATCGTCGCGAAGCTGCCCAGCGCGTCGCGGCGCAACAGCACGTTTTGCTGTGCCATCGACTGCGGCCAGCTCACCTTGTCTTGCGCCGACGTGAAATGGTTGTGCCAGAAGAGCGTCATGCGTTCCGTGAGCGGCGACGGCGTGGTGGTCATTTCGCGCACCCACCACGCGCGCAGTTCGTCATAGCGCTGGCCGCGCGTCTGCTGCTCGGCGCGGCGCTCGTCGGGTGTCCATGCGTTGCGTTCGGCGCGCGTGGGGACGGGCTCAGCTGTCCACAACGGCATCGGGTTCACCGCGACGGTGCGCGTAGCGAAGAGCACACGGGCCACGGCCTCTTCGCGCGTGAGGCCGACGTACTGCGCGACTTCAGTGTGGTCGGGCGCAAAGCCGGTGCGGGTGAGGAAGTAGCGGGCGTCGTCGGCGTCGAGTACGGCCTCGTGGGTGGGGTGCGAAGGCACCGCGGGTGGCCTGGCGGTGACGCGGCGAGCGGTGGGTGCCGCCGTGATACGCGTTGTGGCAACAGGATGGCCGGTACCAAAGCCGCCGCTCGTCGCCGTGGCATGCGCGGGCGTAATCAGCGCCCCTGCAGTGGCGCACGACGCCGCTACCGCCAGCACGGCCTGCCGCGCCACCCCCGCAAGGCTCGGGCGCATCGTCATAAGCGTATTCATGGTCGACCGGTTCGGGACTGGGCTGCGGTAGCGAGGTCAGCTCTTACACGGCGCGGGCCGGCCTTTTCCGTCGTCAGCGCTTGTAGAGTTCGCGCACGGCGTCCTCGATATGCTGGCGTAGCAGGCGGCGCTCTTCGGGCGTCATGTGGCCGTCGCGGCGGCGCTGGTCGAGGTCGGGGGGGACGGCGGTGCGCATCGCAAGGTCCGAGGCGGGCTGCGGGGGCACAACCACCGGGCGGCGATACGGCTTCGTGCCGTTGGGCGTGCGTGGGGACAGACGGGAATGGGGAAGCCGGTCGGCAGCCGGCTGAGCGAGAACGGAAGCGGGTTCGAGCAGGCTCGCAAGAGCACCGGCCACGGCGAGCCCTGTCACGATGAGGCGCACCCTTGGCCTGACCCCTCCCTTCATCTTGTTCCCTTCGTGGCGCGGCAAACGGCTTACCTCAAATACATGTGTGCATGTGCAAGACCCAAAGAAGGCGGGCGCGAGCGTTATAGTCTAATGAAGTATCCACCGAACAGCCGCAGTCAGTAAAGGAGTGTACGCGTGGCCGCTTTACGTCGTGCCACGGGGCGGGTAAATTTTGTAACTGACTGTAACTCGGCAATTCGCCAAAACTCGCACCCCTTTCTAATCGCGCTAAGATGCCGTCCATGGAAACCAAGAACCCTTCAAAAATCCTTGTCGTCGACGACGATCCGCGCCTGCGCGACCTGCTGCGGCGCTATCTCGGCGAACAGGGATTCAACGTCTACGTCGCTGAAAACGCACCGGCCAT
Source organism: Paraburkholderia sp. A1RI_3L (assembly GCF_048957895.1). Classification (NCBI taxonomy): domain Bacteria; kingdom Pseudomonadati; phylum Pseudomonadota; class Betaproteobacteria; order Burkholderiales; family Burkholderiaceae; genus Paraburkholderia; species Paraburkholderia sp. A1RI_3L. The sequence continues at coordinate 323,841 of NZ_JARCHA010000005.1, read as the reverse complement.
GAACAAGCTCTGGGTGCGCGAGCGTTTCGACCTGCTCGTGCTGGACCTGATGCTGCCCGGCGAAGACGGCCTCTCGATCTGCCGCCGTCTGCGCGGCAGCAACGACCGCACGCCCATCATCATGCTCACGGCCAAGGGCGAAGACGTGGACCGCATTGTCGGCCTCGAAATGGGCGCCGACGACTATCTGCCGAAGCCGTTCAATCCGCGCGAACTGGTGGCACGCATTCATGCGGTGCTGCGTCGCCAGTCGCCTTCCGAGCTCCCGGGCGCGCCCTCCGAAACCACGGAGGTGTTCGAGTTCGGCGAGTTCGCCCTCAATCTGGCCACGCGCACGCTCACCAAGGCCGGCCAGGAAATTCCGCTCACCACCGGCGAATTCTCGGTACTCAAGGTGTTTGCCCGGCATCCGCGCCAGCCGCTTTCGCGCGAAAAGCTCATGGAGCTCGCCCGCGGTCGCGAGTACGAAGTGTTCGACCGCAGCCTCGACGTGCAGATTTCGCGCCTGCGCAAACTGATCGAACCCGATCCGGGCAGCCCGCGCTTCATTCAGACTGTCTGGGGACTCGGCTACGTGTTCATTCCGGACGGCGCAGCCTGATCCCGAGCCCAGCTTTGCGGTTCGTTTCTCTGACAGGGACGGTCCATGCGGATTGACCGGCGCGTCCTCACGCACGCCTTCGGCGGACTTTTCTGGCGCACCTTCCTGCTGATCGCGCTCCTCATTGCGGTAAGTCTCGCGGCGTGGTTCCAGAGCTTTCGCGTGATCGAGCGCGAGCCCCGCGCGCAGCGCGTGGCGCTTCAGCTCGTCGCCATCGTCAAGCTCACCCGCACCGCCCTGCTTTACTCCGATCCGGATCTGCGCCGTGCGCTGCTCCAGGACCTGGAGAGCAACGAGGGCGTGCGCGTTTATCCGCGCGAGACCACCGACAAATACAAGCTGCAGCCCGACGAATCGCTGAACCGGCTGATCGAGCACGACATCCGCAGTCGCCTCGGCGACGACACGGTGATCGCGCAATCGGTCAACGACATTCCCGGCGTGTGGATCAGCTTCAAGATCGACGACGACGATTACTGGGTCGCGCTCGATCGCGATCAGCTCGACAACGTCACGGGCCTGCAATGGGTGGGCTGGGGCGTGTTCGCGCTCGCGCTCTCGCTCTTCGGCGCAGCGTTCATTACGAGCCTCGTGAACCGCCCGTTCTCGCGGCTCTCCATGGCCGCGCGCAAGGTGGGCTCGGGGCAGTCGCCCGAGCCGCTGCCCGAACGCGGCATGGGCGTGGCCGCCGAAACGAACCGCAGCTTCAACCAGATGGTGCGCGACCTCGAGCAGCTGGAAGCCGACCGCGCCCTGATGCTGGCAGGCATTTCGCACGACCTGCGCACGCCGCTCGCGCGCCTGCGGCTGGAAACCGAAATGAGTCCGTCGGACCAGACGACCAAGGACGCGATGATCGACGACATCGAGCAGATGGACATGATCATCGGCCGCTTCCTCGATTACGCGCGGCCCGTGCAGCGTCAGCCCGAGAAGGTCGACCTCTCCGTGATCGCAAGCGAGCTCGCCGCGCGCATGTCGTCCGAAGACGGCATGCGCCTGATCACGCGGCTTGCGCCCGCTGCCGTGGTAGAAGCCGATGAAACCGACATGCGTCGCGTGGTGGGCAACCTGATCGAGAACGCCCGCAAGTACGGCATCAGCGAGACCGACGGCATTCCGCACGTCATGCTGGAGACGCGTGTCTCGCATTCGCGCGTGGAGCTTTCCGTGGTGGACGAAGGCCCCGGCATTCCCGAGGACCAGCTTGCGCTCGTCACGCGGCCGTTCTACCGCGTCAATTCGGCACGCACCCAGGCCAACGGCACGGGTCTCGGCATGGCGATCGTGCAACGCCTCGTGGGCCGTTACCGCGGCACCTTGCGGCTGCGTAACCGTGCACCGGGCCCCGGCCTCGAAGTTACGATCGAATTTCCGCTCGCCAAGGGCGTCTGATCCGGCGGGCCACGCCGGCATTTCTGCAGCGCCTCCCCTCGCTCGCGCCGGCAGCCGGCGCATCATGACCCGCACGGGTCCCGCTGTCAGCGCGCGGGCACAACCCATGCTGACGCCGTACGCCTAAAAGCATCCTCCCGACGTTTAGACAATTTCTATTGAACAACCCAGTCAATAGACCAGTCTTTGCAGGTGTAGCGGGTGCGCTCCCGCTGACCGGAGCGTCACCGCGCTGTCTTTCATCGAATCCATCTCTGCACAGGAGCAAGCGCATGAAAACCGTGGGCGACAAACTCGAAGCTTTCACCGTCACCGCTGCGAAGCCGGGCTTCAACAACCATGAAGAAAACGGCGCGTCGGCGTTCGAAGAGATCACGGAAACGTCGTTCCCGGGCAAGTGGAAGATCATCTACTTCTACCCCAAGGACTTCACGTTCGTGTGTCCGACAGAGATCGTCGAATTCGCGAAGCTGCAAAAAGCGTTCGAAGAGCGCGACGCGGTGCTCCTCGGCGGCAGCGTCGACAACGAGTTCGTCAAGCTCGCCTGGCGCCGCGAGCACAAGGACCTCGACAAGCTGAACCACTATTCGTTCGGCGACGTGAAGGGCGAACTGATCGACCAGCTCGGCATACGCGACAAGGAAGCGGGCGTTGCACTGCGTGCCACGTTCGTCGTGGACCCGGACAACACGATCCAGCATGTCTCGGTCAACAACCTGAACGTGGGCCGCAACCCCGACGAGGTGCTGCGCATTCTGGACGGCCTGCAGACCGACGAGCTATGCCCCTGCAACCGCGCGGTCGGCGGCGCCACGCTATGAGCGCGACAAAGCGGCTCGCCATGCCCGGCAAAGCGGGCGAGCTTCCTGCCGACTGATCACGAAGCGACCACGAGGAGGTATTGATGGAGTTTCTTGCCGCGATCAAGGAGCGCATTCCCGACTACGCGAAGGACATCCGCCTGAACCTCGACGGCACGATTGCGCGTTCGTCGCTCGAAGGCAACGACGCCGTGGGCGTCGCGCTCGCCGCCGCCTTTGCCGCGAAGAGCGCGACGATCGTGAAGACCATCCGCGATGCCGGCGTGCTGTCGCCCGAGGAAACCCACGGCGCGCTCGCCGCGGCCGCGCTGATGGGCATGAACAACGTCTGGTATCCGTATGGGGAGATGACCGGCAACGCCGACCTCAAATCGCAACCGGCCGGCCTGCGCATGAACGCCTATGCGTCGCACGGCGGCGTCGACAGGCGCCGCTTCGAACTGTACGCGCTGGCCGCATCGATCGTCGGCAAATGCCACTTCTGCGTGAAGTCACACTTCGACTCGCTCATTGAAGAAGGCATGTCGTCGACGCAATTGCGCGACGTCGGGCGTATTGCCGCGGTGGTGAACGCGGCCGCGCAGGTGATTGCCGCGGAGAACGCGTAGGCGCGCGGTACGCGTTGGGCTGCGCGTGCGTGGTCGCGCACGGCAGCAAACGGCGCTGAACGATCGCGAGCCGTCGCAGGCGACTTAGCGTGCGCCGAGGTCCACTGCCGGTTGCTGCCCGGCAAGGCGCCTGCGAATCGCCGCTTCGAGCGGCTTCTTGAGTTCCAGCAAACGCTTTTCAAGCAACTGCCACGATAGATGCGCGAGCAGCAGCGCAAGCAGAAATTGAAGCATCACCGGCAAGCCAATCTGCAACCAAGCAGGCACATGAAGACGCGCATACAGATACGGCGCTTCGCCGAGCTTCGATGGAATCAGGTTGTGGAACAGGTAGAAGCCGTAGCTGACGGTGCCGAAGTAGTCGAGCGGACGCCATTCGAGCACCGAGACGAGCATGCTGTTCTGCCGGTTGACGATCCAGAGGAACACGCCGAGCAGCGTGAAAGACAGGCCGACGTCGAGCACCCCCGCCAGCGCGCCATCGGCCGGGGCGCCGCGCGTCGAAACCCGCCACACCAGCACCGCAACGAGCCCTGCCGCGCACACAAGCAACGTGAGCGTGGCGCCTGCCACGGCGGCCACTACCCGATGGCGCGCACAGGCAATACCGCCCATGCCCCCGAGCGCGAGCAACGCGAAGTTCCACGGCGAGCACGCATAAACGAGCGGCGGACTCGCCCCACCCGCATCGAGCGCCACATGGACGACGGCCGCGACGGCAACGAAGCCCGCGCACAGCGCGACGTGGCGTGACGCTGGCGTGAACAGCAGCACGAACGGCGCCACCAGATAGAACTGCTGCTCGACGGCGAGGCTCCAGAAATGCGAAACGGTGCCCGGCCAGCCGTCCTGCACGAATCCGATCCAGTAATCCGAAAGATAAAGGACATGCCACGGCAAGCCGAGATTCACCTCGCGCTGATAAAACAGGTGATGTGCAATCGCGAGTGCCGCAAGCAAAAGGTAATAAACCGGGAAAATACGCAGCGCGCGTTTCATATAAAACACGTACAGCGCCGCATTATGCCGCGCGCCCGCTTCTTTCGCTTCTTCAATACGCAGGCGATTGCGATGCAGTTCCCCCATGATCAGAAAACCACTGATGAGAAAGAACAGCCAGACGCCCAGTTTTCCGGCATCCACGGCTTCGCCCATGCTGCCCAGATGGCCTTTGTGAGCAGCGAACACGAGCGTCACCGCCAGCGCCCGTATGCCGTTGAGGCCCCTCACATGGCCTCGAAGTTCTCGAGCTGCGCTCATCGCCCTTCCTGCATGCCAGTACCCGCGCAGTATAGGGCGACAAATATTGAAATTAATCCGGGCCGAAGGTTCGCCCGTTATTGCCGCGACCGCGCGCGTCCATTAGAGCATGGCAACGCTTTTACGACTTTTTGTTCTTTTATTTCACGGTCTTTTTACCGGACGCGGGCTCGCGGCACGCCATCCGGCAATCCTGCCCGGCTCTCGCCGGAACACGCGTCAATCACACCCGCATGAGCAGCACAGCCGCCTGCGCCTCGATGCCCTCGCCGCGCCCGAGGTACCCCAGCTTCTCGTTGGTCTTGGCCTTCACGTTCACACGGTCGAGCGGCAATTCGAGGTCGGCCGCGATATTGGCGCGCATGCCGTCGATGTGCGGCGCGAGCTTCGGCGCCTGCGCGATCACGGTGCTGTCCACGTTCGCAATGGCGAAGCCCGCCTGCTTCACGCGCGCAGCACACTCGCGCAGGAGCACGCGGCTGTTCGCGCCCGCAAAGCGGGTGTCGGTGTCGGGAAAGTGCCGGCCAATGTCGCCGAGCGCCGCCGCTCCAAAGAGCGCGTCGGTGATCGCGTGCAGCAGCACGTCGGCATCCGAGTGGCCGAGCAGCCCGCGCTCGTAAGGCACCGTCACCCCGCCGATGATGAGCGGGCGCCCCGGCACGAGTGCGTGTACGTCATAGCCCTGTCCGATTCTGAAATCCATGCGTAAGTCCGTAGTGAAAATTCGGGGGTGCTCGAGCTCACTTCGAGCTCAGTTCAAGCTCACTTCAAGGTCACTGAGCAGCCGGCCGGCTCAGGATCGCTTCCGCGAGATCGAAATCCTCGGGATAAGTCACCTTGAAGTTGCGCAGGCTGCCCTGCACGAGCCGCGGCGCGTGACCGAGCCATTCGATCGCGCTCGCTTCGTCGGTGAGGTCGTGGCCTTCCTGTTGCGCCCGCTCGATCGCGTGGCGCAGCATGCCAAGCCGGAACATCTGCGGCGTCTGCGCCTGCCAGAGGCCGTCGCGTGACTCGGTGCGCGCCACGTGCGGCGGCTGCGCAGGCGCCATGCGCTTGAGCGTGTCGGCCACGGGCAGCGCCACGATGCCGCCTACGGCGTCGTCCTTGAGTTCGGCAACCAGCGTGCGGATCAGCGCGGGCGTAATGCCCGGACGCGCCGCATCGTGCACGAGCACCCAGTCGTCGTCGCGCGCACCGAACCCCGAGAGCGCGATGAGGCCGTTGAGCACCGACGCCTGGCGTGAAGCGCCGCCGCAGCGCTGCACCGCGAAGCGCAGGCCGGCGAAGCGGCGCGCGTCGAAATGGGCGTCGTCGGGCGAGATTACAACGAGTGTCTGCGCGAATTCGCTGCAGGCGTCGAACGCGGAAAGCGTGTAGTGGAGCAGATCGCGGCCGGCCACGGTACGGTACTGCTTCGGCATGGCCGAACCGGAACGGCTGCCGGTGCCGGCGCACGGAATGAGGGCAAAAAGGCGTGAGGTCACAGTAGTCGGATGCTTGCGGGCGCCGCTCGCCGGAGCGCCCGTCTGAGCCGGGTGCGAAAGCTGCGGGAGCCAAATGGAAGGACGGATTTTATAATAGGTCCTTTGCGTTGACGCCGGAGCACGCCCGAGCGCGGTCCGGCGGCCGCTGCAATCGCGCATCATCACGGCTTCATTGCCGCCCAAGGCCGCTCCCTTTCCTATGTCCGATACCGCCGCTTCATCGTCGTCCCCGTCTTCTCCGTTGCCGCCGGCCTGCCCTGTCGCGCTCGTGAAGAGCGGGCAGCGCTTCGCGTTCGACGGCACGCACGGGTCGTCCGATGCACTTCTGATCGCCCGCTACCATCTCGCCTACCGCGACAAGATTCCGCTGCTCGCGGTGGTCTGCGCGAGCGCCGTGGACGCGCAGCGGCTCTCGCAGGAAATCACCTTCTTCGCGCCGAATGCCCGCGTGCGTCTGCTGCCGGACTGGGAGACGCTGCCCTACGACACCTTTTCGCCGCACCAGGACCTCGTCTCCGAGCGGCTCGCCACGCTGCACGACCTGGGCGAAGGCCGGTGCGACATCCTGCTCGTGCCCGCCACCACGGCGCTGTACCGCATGCCGCCCGCGTCGTTCCTCGCGGCCTACACATTCTCGTTCGCCCAGGGCGAGCGCCTCGACGAGGCGAAGCTCAAGGCGCAGCTCACGCTCGCGGGCTACGAGCACGTGAGCCAGGTGGTGCGTCCCGGCGAGTACTGCGTGCGCGGCTCGCTGATCGATCTCTATCCGATGGGCTCGCCGCTGCCGTACCGCATCGACCTGTTCGACGACCAGGTGGATTCGATCCGCGCGTTCGACCCCGACTCGCAGCGCAGCCTTTACCCCGTGCGCGACGTGCGCCTCTTGCCCGGCCGCGAGTTTCCGTTCGACGAAACCGCGCGCACCGCGTTTCGCAGCCGCTGGCGCGAGGTGTTCGAAGGCGACCCGAGCCGCGCGTCGATCTACAAGGACATCGGCAACGGCGTGCCGTCGGCCGGTATCGAGTACTACCTGCCGCTCTTTTTCGAAGAGACGGCCACGCTCTTCCATTACCTGCCGCCCGCGGCCCACCTCGTGTTTTCGGGCGACCTCGACGTGGCGATCCGCCGCTTCACCGCGGACACGAAGCAGCGCCACAGCTTCCTCTCACACGACCGCGACCGGCCGATTCTGGAACCCCAGCGCCTCTTCCTTTCCGACGACGACTTTTTCGCGCTCGCCAAACCGTTCGCGCGCCTCGTGCTGCCGGCCGCAAGCGGCGGCGGCTGGGCCGCGCCGCTGCCAGGCCTCGCACTCGACCGCCACGCCGACGACCCCGTCGCCGCACTGCGCGCCTGGCTTGCCACCACGCCGAACCGCGTGCTGTTCGCGGCCGAATCGGCGGGGCGCCGCGAGACCATCGCGCAACTGCTTGCGGACAACGCCCTGCGCCCCGCGCAGACCGACAGCTTCGAAGACTGGCTCACGGGCGACGCGCCTTTCTCGCTCGGCGTCGCGCCGCTCGCGAACGGGTTCATCGTGCCGGCCGAAGGGCTCGCCGTCGTTACCGAGACCGAGCTTTACGGCACGCTCGCGCGCCGCACGGGCCGGCGCCGACAGGAGCAGGCGAGCAACGTCGATTCGATGGTGCGCGACCTCTCCGAACTCAAGGTGGGCGACCCCGTGGTCCACACGCAGCACGGCATCGGACGGTACTGCGGGCTCATCACGATGGACCTCGGCGAAGGCGAAACGGAGTTCCTGCACCTCGAATACGCGGGCGACAGCAAGCTCTACGTGCCCGTCTCGCAGTTGCACGTGATCTCGCGCTACAGCGGCGCGGACCCCGAAAGCGCGCCGCTGCACGCGCTCGGCTCCGGTCAGTGGGAAAAGGCGCGCCGCAAGGCGGCCCAGCAGATTCGCGACACCGCGGCCGAGCTGCTCAACCTCTATGCGCGCCGCGCCTCGCGCGAGGGCCATGCGTTCAAGCTCGAACCGCGCGACTACGTGAAGTTCGCCGAAAGCTTCGGCTTCGAGGAAACGCCCGACCAGGCCGCCGCGATTGCGGCCGTGATCGGCGACATGACGAGCGGCAAGCCGATGGACCGCCTCGTTTGCGGCGACGTGGGCTTCGGCAAGACCGAAGTCGCGCTGCGCGCCGCGTTCATCGCGGTGATGGGCGGCAAGCAGGTGGCGCTGCTCTCGCCCACCACGCTGCTCGCGGAGCAGCACACGCAGACCTTCACGGACCGCTTCGCCGACTGGCCCGTGCGCATTGCCGAACTCTCGCGCTTCAAGTCGACGAAGGAAGTCAACGCCGCGATCCAGCAGATCAACGACGGCACCGTGGACATCGTGATCGGCACGCACAAGCTGCTTTCGTCGGACGTGCAGTTCAAGCGGTTGGGGCTCGTCATCATCGACGAGGAACACCGTTTCGGTGTGCGCCAGAAGGAAGCGCTCAAGGCGCTGCGCGCCGAAGTCGACGTGCTCACGCTCACGGCCACGCCGATTCCGCGCACGCTCGGCATGGCGCTGGAAGGCCTGCGCGACTTCTCGGTCATCGCCACGGCGCCGCAAAAGCGCCTCGCGATCAAGACCTTCGTGCGGCGCGAGGAAGACGGCGTGATCCGCGAGGCCATGCTGCGCGAACTCAAGCGCGGCGGCCAGGTGTACTTCCTGCACAACGAGGTGGAGACCATCGAGAACCGCCGCGCGATGCTCGAAGCCCTCGTGCCCGAGGCGCGCATCGCCGTGGCCCACGGCCAGATGCATGAACGCGAACTCGAACGCGTGATGCGCGACTTCGTGGCCCAGCGCGCCAACGTGCTGCTGTGCACGACGATCATCGAGACCGGCATCGACGTGCCCACGGCCAACACCATCCTGATCCATCGCGCCGACAAGTTCGGGCTCGCGCAATTGCACCAGCTGCGCGGACGCGTGGGCCGCTCGCATCACCAGGCCTATTCGTATCTGCTGGTGCACGACCCGCAGGGCCTCACGAAGCAGGCACAGCGCCGCCTCGAAGCGATCCAGCAGATGGAGGAGCTGGGCGCGGGCTTCTATCTCGCCATGCACGACCTGGAAATTCGCGGCACGGGCGAAGTGCTGGGCGACAAGCAGTCGGGCGAGATTCAGGAGATCGGCTTCCAGCTCTACACGGACATGCTCAACGACGCCGTGAAGGCGCTCAAGGAAGGCCGCGAACCGGACCTCAACGCGCCGCTCGCCGCAACCACCGAGATCAACCTGCACGCGCCCGCCATCTTGCCCGCCGACTATTGCGGCGACGTGCAGGAACGGCTCTCGCTCTACAAGCGCCTCGCAAACTGCGAACACGACGACGCGATCGACAGCATCCAGGAAGAGCTGATCGACCGCTTCGGCAAGCTGCCGCCGCAGGCGCACGCGCTCGTCGAGACGCACCGCCTGCGCCTCGCCGCGCGGCCGCTCGGCATTTCGAAGATCGACGCGGGCGAAGCCGTGATCGGACTGCAGTTCGTGCCGAACCCGCCCATCGACGCCATGCGGATCATCGAGATGGTGCAGAAGAACCGGCACATCAAGCTCGCGGGTCAGGACAAGCTGCGCATCGAAACCCGCAGCCCCGACCTCGCCGTGCGCGTGGCCACCGTCAAGGAAACGCTGCGCGCGCTCGGCACGCCGGCCCGTCATGCGGCCGCTGGCGCCGCCACGTCGGTGCGGTAAGCAGGTCAAGCCACGCGAAGGCTGCGGTTTGCACCGCCCGCTGCGCTTCGCGGCGGGCGGCTTGCAGGACGACACGCGCTGCGCGCCGCGCGTGTCTTTCGCGCTGCTTCGTGCTGCTTCGCGGTGCTTCGTGCTGCTTCGTGCTCCGCTCACGCTCCTCGATACCAGAGCGCGAGGCATTCATGCTGCAACGCGCAAACCCCTTGCCGAGCCCTTACTGGTCGCTTACCTTACGCCGCAAGCCTTTGGCGAGGCTCGGCTTTTTCTGTATGATCCAACGATAAACCAGTGGAGTTCTGTCATGTCCCAGGTTGCTGCGTCAGCGTATCCCGCCACGTCGCCCGGTCTGTCTTCCGCACCCTCCGCCGTCCCTCCTTCCGCATCTTCCGCATCTTCAGTTTCATCCGATTCAAACGCTTCCCCCGCTTCGCTTCCGTGGGTGACCCGCCTCGTGTCGATGGACACGGTGAGCCGCAATCCAAACCTGGGGCTGATCGAGACGGTGCGCGACGCGCTGCGCGCGCTCGGCGTGCAGTCCACCCTCACGCACGACGATAGCGGCAAGTGGGCCAATCTGTTTGCGACCATTCCGGCGCACGACGGCCGCACCGCAGGCGGCATCGTGCTCTCGGGCCACACCGACGTGGTACCCGTGGACGGCCAGGCCTGGGACAGCGATCCGTTCAAGCCCGAGATTCGCGACGGCCGCCTGTACGGCCGCGGCACCTGCGACATGAAGGGCTTCATCGGCGCCGCGCTCACGCTCGTTCCCACGATGCTCGCTACGAAGCTCGCGAAGCCGATTCACCTCGCGCTCTCGTTCGATGAGGAAGTGGGCTGCGTAGGCGCCCCGCTCATGATCGACGAACTCGTGAAGCGCGGCGTCGCGCCCGAAGGCTGCATCGTGGGCGAGCCGACCAGCATGCGGCCCATCATCGCCCACAAGGGCATCAACGTGTATCGCTGCTGCGTGCGCGGCCAGGCCGCGCACTCGTCGCTCACGCCGAAGGGGCTCAACGCGATCGAATACGCGGCGCGTCTCATCTGCCACATTCGCGACATGGCGGACCGCTTCCGCGAGCAAGGCCCGTTCGACGAATTCTACGACGTGCCGTTCACCACGGCGCAGACCAGCACCATCGCGGGCGGCAATGCCGTGAACACGGTGCCCGCCGAATGCACCTTCGCCTTCGAATTCCGCAATCTGCCCACGCTCGACCCCGACGCGATCTTCTCGCGCATCGAGTCGTACGCACGCGAAACGCTGTTGCCGAAGATGCAACGTGAGCACGCAGCCGCCGCCATCGAATTTACGAAGGTTGCCGCAGCACCGGGCCTCGACGACGCCGAAGCGGCCGCCGTCACGCAGCTCGTGCGCGCACTCACGTCCGACACCGGCCGGCGCAAAGTCGCCTACGGCACCGAAGCCGGACTCTTCGCGCGGGCCGGCATTCCGAGCGTGGTGTGTGGGCCAGGCGACATCGAGCAGGCGCACAAGGCGAACGAGTTCGTCGCGCTCACGCAGCTCGCCGAATGCGAGCGCTTCCTGCATCGATTCATTCACAGCATGTCGCTCGAGGCGCAGCTGCGCTAACGCGCACGCTTCGCAAACCGTTCACGCCGACGCCCGCGCGCCATGTCCACCGCCACCCCGCAGCACACCGACCATACGATAGACGGCGAGCCGATTCCCACGCTCGACGACATCGCCACACAGCACTTCGCGCTCACGCCGTGGGTGGTGCGAACGCCGGTGTTCGAGCGCCACGACTTTCCGTCGCTCGAAGACACCATCGTCAACTTCAAGTTCGAACTGTTGCAGGCGGGCGGCAGCTTCAAGGCGCGCGGCGCGTTCACGAACATGCTTGCGCTCGACAGCTCCCAGCGCAGCGCGGGCGTGACCTGCGTGTCGGGCGGCAATCATGCGGTGGCCGTGGCCTATGCGGCCATGCGGCTCGGCATCGGCGCAAAGGTCGTGCTGTTTCATTCGGCCAATCCTGCGCGCGTGGCGCTGTGCCGCCAGTACAAGGCCGAGATCGTCATGGCCGGCAGCCCGGCAGAAGCCTTCGAAACCGTGCGCCAGGTCGAGGCAGAAGAAGGCCGCTACTACGTGCATCCGTTCAACGGCTATCGCACGGTGCTCGGCACTGCGACGCTCGGCTACGAATGGGCCACGCAGACGCCCGACCTCGACGCCGTGATCGTGCCCATAGGCGGCGGCGGGCTCGCGGCCGGCGTGGCCACGGCGCTGCGCCTCGCCAATCCGCGCGTGCACGTGTACGGCGTGGAGCCCGAAGGCGCCGACGTGATGAGCCGCAGCTTCGCGGCCAATCGCACGGTGAAGATGAGCCACGTGGAGAGCATTGCCGACTCGCTGATGGCGCCGTTCACCGAGCAATACAGCTACGAACTGTGCCGCCGCCACGTGGACCGCATCGTGACCGTTTCCGACGACGCCTTGCGCGCGGCCATGCTGCTGCTCTTCAACCAGCTCAAGCTCGCCGTCGAGCCGGCCTGCGCGGCCGCCACGGCGGCGCTCGTCGGACCGCTGCGCGAGACGGTTCAGGGCAAGCGCGTGGGCGTGCTTCTGTGCGGCACCAACATTGATCCGGCGAGCTTCGTCGTGCACATCGGCCGCGCGGTGGCGGGTGCGGGCGCACATGCAGGCACGAAACCGGCTTGAGGGCATGAGCCTCGCCTCGCAGCGCGAATCGCTACCCTCACGGTAAGACGTTGACTATCATTGGCCGAACGGCGTGCTTTAATGCCGCGCTACCCAATCAATAACTTCAAGGAGGTCCGCCCCATGGGCATGATCAAGGAATTCAAGGAATTCGCCGTCAAGGGCAACGTGATGGATCTGGCGGTCGGCGTCATCATCGGCGGCGCGTTTTCCACCATCGTGAATTCGGTCGTCAAGGACCTGATCATGCCGGTCATTGGCGTTGTCACCGGCGGCCTCGATTTCTCGAACCAGTTCGTCCGGCTCGGCACCATTCCGCCCTCGTTCAAGGGCAACCCCGATTCGTATAAAGATCTGCAGACAGCCGGCGTGGCCGTGTTCGGCTACGGCTCGTTCATCACGGCCGTGATCAACTTCCTCATCCTCGCGTTCATCATCTTTCTGATGGTGAAGTTCATCAACAAGCTGCGCCAGCCCGCAGAAGCCGCGCCCGCCGCGCCGGCGCCCACGCCCGAAGACGTGCTGCTGCTTCGCGAGATTCGCGACACGCTGAAGAGCCAGCCGCGCTGATACCTGCCGGCATATTGCTCTGCTCGCGGTTTGCACCGGCAGAGCAACGAAGGGCTATCGAGCGCTATAGGCCCAGATCGACGTCGCGCGCCGTCTGCTCGAGTGGTGGCGTCGCCCCCGGCGGTTCGGCCTTCTGCCTCGCCGCGCTCTCGATCAGCTGTTCGAGTTGCGCGAAATTCACCGGCTTGGTGAGATGCCAGGTGAAACCGGCTTCGATGCTGCGGCGCACGTCCTCGTCGGTGCCGAAGCCCGTCAGTGCAACGGCCGGCACCGCCGAATGCTCGCGAAAAGCGCGGATGAAATCGAGGCCTGTACCGTCCGGCAAACCCACGTCGCTGATCACGAGATCGAACTCGATGCTCTGGGCCGCCGCCAACGCATCGGCCACGAGGCTCACCACCGTCACGTCATGACCAAGGCTGCGCACAAGCTGCGCCATGACCTCGGCCGTGTCCTCGTGATCTTCGATCATCAGGATCGTCAACGTGCACGCGGCCATGGATACGGCCGACACGGGCGCCGCCGGCTCAGCCTGCGGAGGCTCGCAGACAGGCAGCACGATCGTGAAGGTCGCGCCGCAATGCACGCCCGGACTCTTCGCGCTCACGTGGCCGCCATGGGCGTCGGTGAGTGCCTTCGTGATCGCGAGGCCCAGCCCCAGGCCGCCGAACTGACGCGTCATGTTGTGGCTGCCCTGCTCGAACGCATTGAACAGCTTGCCGATCTGCTCGGGCGCAATGCCGATGCCGGTGTCTTCCACCGAGATCTGGATCTGCGAACCTTCGTCGCGCGTGCGCACGTAGATGTGTCCGCCGTCGGGCGTGAATTTGGCGGCGTTGCGCACGAGGTTCCATAGCATCTGCTGCAGGCGCGCGCGGTCGGCGCGCACGTAGTGATGGCGCGCCGCCGTGTCGATGTGCACGTCCTGCTGCTTGACCTGAATCTCGCTGCGAAAAAGTTCGAGCACGCTGTCGATCACCTCGTGCACGTCCACCGTTTCCAGCGTGAGGCTCAGCTTGCCGTTGGCCACGCGCGTGAGATCGAGCAGATCGTCGATCAGGCGCGCTTCCAGTTCGATATTGCGGCGGATCATCCGCACGCTCGCGCGCGCCTGCTCGGGCAGATCGACAATCATGTCGAGCACGCGCGTGCCGGCCAGCACCGGCGTGAGCGGCGTGCGCAGCTCGTGCGACAGCATGGCGAGAAAGCGGTCCTTCGCGCGATTGGCGTCTTCGGCCGCCTGTCTCGCCGCCTGCTCCGAGGCGAGCAGCCGTTCGCGTTCCTCGATCGCCTCGCGCTGAGGCTGGATGTCCGTGCAACTGCCGAACCACTTGTTCACGCCGCCGCGCGGATCGCGCACGGCGACGATGCGCACGTCGAACCAGCGGTACGCGCCGTCGTGGCGCCGGATCCGCATTTCGTGGTGGTAGTAACCCGTCGCGCCGCCCGACACCGCCGCGAGCCAGGTGCGACGCACCTCTTCGCGGTCGTCGGCGTGCACGGCGTCGAGCCAGCCAAGGCCCAGCGAACGCGTTTCGTCGAGGCCCGTGTACTCCACCCACTGCTTCGAGATGAAATCGCAGCGGCCATCTGAGCGACACGTGAGCACGAGGTGCGGCAGCGCCTCGGAAAGCGTGCGGTAGTGCTCTTCGCGATCGAGCAACAGGAGCGCTTCGGCCGACGCGCGTTGCAGGCGAATCTGCGCGAGCACGCGCTCCACCGCTTCGGGCAGATAGTCGAGATAGTCGCCCGACTTCGGCACCACGTCGGAGACACCCGCGCGCAGCGCCTGGATCACGCGCGACTCGTCGGTGAAACCCGTGACGAGAATGGCCGGAATGCGCACGTCTTCGGCGCGCAGGCGGCGGAAGAAATCGAGCCCGGTTTCGGGGCCGTCGAGCTGATAGTCGAGCACGAGCAGATCGGGCGCCTCGGCGGCGATCAGTTCGCGTGCGCTCGCGGCGCCCGTGCAGGTCGCCACGCGCACGCCGGCCCGCATCAACGACTTGCGGGCAAGACGGAGAATGCCTTCGTCGTCGTCGACGACGAGAATGTAGGCGGCAGGCGTAGCGCGGTCGGTCATGCTGGTGGAAGCGGCGGCGTGTGTTGTGAAAAAGCGTTCGTTCGTAGCGGTTCCCCGGGGTGCGGCGCCGGCCGCGTCGTCATCCATGTGAAGCGAACCGTTGGCCCTGCGGCAGCTTCACGACCTGAAGGAAGAAGCCGAGCCGCCGTACCGCCTCGATGAACGCGTCATATTCGACGGGCTTCGTGATGTAGACGTTGCAGCCCAGTTCGTAGCAGCGTTCGATCTCGCGCGGGTCGTCGGTGGTGGTGAGCACGATCACGGGCACCGCGGCCGTTTCCGGCGACGCCTTCAGCCGGCGCAGCACCTCGAAGCCGTCCACGCGCGGCATGCGCAGGTCGAGCAGCACCACGACGTTCGTGAGCTGATCGCGCGCAGGCCAGGCGCGCTCCGCGTGCGCGGCCGGATCGCCAAAGAAGTAGTCGAGCGCTTCGGCGCCGTCCCGAAGGCGCAGAAAGCCGTTCGAAATGCCCGAGCGGCGCAGGTTGCGTTCGACGAGCGTCGCATGGCCGTCGTCGTCTTCGACGAGCACGATGCTGACGGTCTCTCCTTGTGTCATGGTTGGCTCCGGAAGGAGAGGCGCGCGTGGCGCGTGGCGAGGCGGACGTGAGATGTCGGCATGGTGGGCTGGGTGGTTTGCTTCGCGGTTGGTTGTCCGGTGCGCTCTGGGGTTGGCTTCATGGTGCACGCAAGGGCTGCTCGGGCAGCGTGAAGAAGAACGTGGACCCGGCGCCTTCCACCGATTCGACCCACGCCCGCCCGCCGTGCCGCTCCACGGTGCGCCGCACGATGGCAAGGCCGATGCCCTCGCCTTCGGCCGTGTCGGTGCGCAGACGCGAGAACGCGCGGAACATGCCCGGCAGCGAGCCCGCGGGAATGCCCACGCCATTGTCGCGCACATAGTAGGTGCGCATGCGAGGGCGCGGCACGGCGGCCGGATCGTGTTCGTCGACGGGCTCTTCCGGTTCGGGGTCGAGCGCGCCCACCTCGATGCGGCCCGGCCGCGCGGGGTCGAGATAGCGCAGCGCGTTGCCGGTCAACTGGCCGAACACCTGTTCGATCGCCGCCGGGTCGCCCCATGCCGGCGGCAATTCGCGCACCGCTATGGAGACACCGCGCCCGGCGAGCGTCCCTTCCAGGCCGTCCACGATACGCGCCATCACACGGCCTATGCTCACGCGCTGCCAGTGGTACTCCACGCGCCCCGCGCGCGAAATGCGCAGGAGCGCGTCGATGATGGCCGCCGCCCGGTTCACCGCGTGCCGCACGAACTGCAGCGACTCGCGGATGTCGCCGTCCAGCACTTCGGCGAGGCGCTCGTGTTCGGGTGCGGGCAGTCGCGCCGTTTCCACCGTGGTGCGCAGGTCGTCGCACGAGACCTGCAGTTCGTTCGAAAACCCTTGCAGGTTCACGAGCGGCGAGCGCAGGTCGTGCGAGACGCTGTAAATGAACATCTCGTTGTCTTGCGTCTCCTGGCGCAGATGCTCGTTCAGGCGCGCGAGTTCGGCCGCGCGCGCTTCGAGCTGCGCCTTGAGTTCGATCTGCTCGCGCTCGGCGCCGCGCAACCGCGCGCTGGTGTCGTGCAACACGGTGTCGAGTGCCGCGATCTCGTCGTTGCCCGACAGCGGCGCGGTGAGCGGCTGGCTGTTGCCGAGCCGCCCGGCATTGGCCGTGAGCACCGCGAGCCGCCTGCCGATGTTGCGCGCGAACACGAACGCGGAACCCGCCCAGATCAGCATGGATCCCACCACGGCAGCAATCAGCGCGGCCTGCTGGCGCGTGCGCGTGAGCGCGAGCGATGCACGGCTCTCCGAATCGCGGCGCCGCTCTTCGGTAATGAAATCGTCAAGCTGTGTGCGCACGAGCTGGATTTGCGGCGGCAGCGCATCGTTCTGGGCGTCGGCATAAGGGCCGATGGTGCGCCCTTCGTAAAGCGCGCTCGCCACGCCCGACACCTCGGTACGCCAGGCCTCTGCCGCGGCGCGCATGCGGTGCACGCGTGCTACCTGTTCCGGCTGGTTGGCCACGAGATGTTCGAGCTGGCCGAGACGGTCCGAGAAGTCGGCCCAGATGGCGCGCCGGTCGATGAAAGACGGGTCGCCCAGCACCACGCCTGTGCGCACGCGCGCCGCCTCGCGCAACAGCGGCTGGGCGAGCGTGGTGGCCTGCCAGAGAACCTGCTGGCTGTCCGCCGCGCCTTTCGCGGCCTGCATGGCCTCTTCCTGGGTGCCGAACACGAACCCCAACAGCGCCAGTTCGACGGCGCTCGGCACGGCGATCAGCAGCAGACCCTTGGTGAACAGTTTCATCGATAGGCGTCCAGGTTGCCGAATCGTGCGCTCGTGGCTCTTATGCTCTTGTGCACTTCTGCACGACATGCGCGACGCTGCGGGCCGCGCCCGAACGGATAGACGGGCGCACCGCGAGGGCGGAAACTTCGCATGTACGGAAGCGGCCCATTATCCTGTTGAACGGCAGATATTTCAACGACCCGCCCTGCAAGCGCCAGCGCACATAAGGCACACACTAACAGCGTGCAAGACGGCCTTTTTTATGGGGCCTGCATGCACTGCGCGGGCATGCCGGTCTATATTATGGCTACAGACAGAAGTCCGGAGACGCCTGCAGCGCGGCGCGCGGTCCGGCATGAGACGTGCGGTGCACATGAGTCGGACAGTTGGTCGAATCATCGTGAATCCGGCATTTTCGTATGCTATAAAAGATCGACGTGCGGCGCGCGAGGCCGGGAGTGGTCGCATGAGAACGCTGCGTTTGTTGCAATTCCTTTTCAGGCGAATGTTTATGTCCTTCCCGAAGAAGCGTAAGCGCGTGAAGGCGGACAGCGACGAGTCCTTTCTCGCCGTACTCACGCATTTCAAACCGTTCGGCCAGCTCGACACGAAGATCGCGCGTGCGCGCGCTCAGGACGAGCCCGTGCTCTATGCGCATGTCCTCCCCGGACTCGACGTGCTGTTGTGCAGCGTGCGCGGCGCGCAGCCGCCCTACCCGGCCACCGCGGAGTTGCGCCGCCGCTGTATCGAATCCATTGCGAATGCGCTCGAGCAGCCCCTCGACGGTCTCGAGAACGGCGGTTATTGGTATGAGGCCGACGGTTTCGGCTTCCTTGTCTTTGCGAGCCGCGCTCGCGGGCGGATTCTGCCCGAGTTCGGCGCTACGCGCGCAGGGCTCGCCGCCCGTCGTGGCGCGCGGCGCCAGGACGCGGCGGGCGACGCCACGCCGCGCTCGCTGCGCTAGGGTCTGCTGCGCCGGGCCTGGTCAGTTCATAACAGGCCCGGGCGTCGCTTGAACACTTCCAGCTAAATCCTGGGTAAGCCCTGCTGGTCCGGCCTGCTATCGCGAGGCCGCACCACCTGGCGCGTGCGCGCCCGTGCCCGCCGGCGGTAGACGCGGCGCCTTCTCCTTCTGTCCCGGCGGCGGAGCCGTGGGCTGCTGTCGCATCTGCGCGAGCAGATTGGCGCACGGCAACGGCTGGTTGTTGCTTGGGGCGATGAGCGGAATCAGCGCTGCGAACGGATTGAGCAACCCGAGCCCCACCATCGCCCCGCCGCGCAACGCGAGCGCGGCGGCGTCCACGCCGACGTGCGGGTCCTTGAACGTGCCTTTCACGTAGAGCGGCGAGCGCAGCGAGAACACACGAAAGCCCTTTGTATGGGGATGAATGTGGAGATCCATCGACTCGTCGTGAAGATTCACTTTCCCGTCGATGTTGATCACCGCGTCCTCGGTATCGAGTGCGAACACGCGCGAGTCGAGCACGCCGTCGGTCGCGACGAAATCCGCCGCGGCGCAGTTGATCTTCACGTCGCGCGTGCCGAAGAGCTTTTCATAGACCACGTTCGCCACGTTGAGCCCCGCCGCTTCCATGAGCAGCAGGCTGATGGTGCCCTGCGTCACGAGCGCCTTCACCTCGCCGTTCGAGGTGGCGGCAAGCGCGGCGGGCGAATTGCCGGTGGCCGTGAGCGACGCGTCGCCGTTGATCTCGCCGAGCGCCGATTGCATCGACTTCACGCCCGGAAACAGCTGTTTGAGCTTCAGGTGACGCGCCGCGGCGGCGAAACGCCCCTTGAGCGGCACGCCGCTGCCGTCGAGGTCGATATTCGAATCCAGCGTGCCGCCCGCCACGCCGAAGCGCAGCGGCTGCAGCGAGAGCGCGCCGTCGCGCAGCAGCACGTGCGTGTAGAGGTCCGTAATCGGCAGGTTCGCGTTCTTGACGATGCGCCGGCCCGTGAGCGTCACGTCCGCGTCGATGGCCTTCCAGCGGTCGGTGCGAAATGCCTCGACGGGAATCACGCGGTCCGCCGGCTGCTTCGAGACGTCGCCGCGCTTGCGTTTGCTCGCGTTGGTATCTGCGCCGATGATCGGCGCGAGGTCGGAGAACTGCAGCAGGTTCGACACCAACTGGCCTTGCAGCAGCGGCCGCGGCTGACGCTGGAACCACGCCAGCGTGCCGTTGAGATCGCTACCGCCCACGCGGCCTGTGAAATTCTCGTAGCGGAACACGTTGCCGTTGCGCTTGAACTGGCCCACGAGCCGGCCATCCGTCGCGTAAGGCGGCGTCTCGGGCAACGTGATGCCGGTGAGCGTGTAGAGATGCGCCATGCTTGCGCCTTGCAGCCACAGGCGCAGATCGACGGCCGCGAGGTGCGCGGGATCGGTGATCGTGCCCACGAGCGCAATGTGCGTGTCGCCCGCGCGTACGTCGGCCTGCACGGGGAACGGGCGATTCGCGTCTTGCAGCGCGAGTATGCCGCCCAGCTTGCCGGTGCCGGAGACGGGCGCGTGGTTGTAGGTGCCCTTCAGCGTCCAGCCGATGGCGTAGAGCGGTGCGGCGGCAGGCGTGGCAGTAGCGCGGGCGGCTTCACTTGCACTGGCGGCGCTGCTTGAACTGGCGGCACTGCTGGAACTGGTGGCCCTGCTTGCACTGGCGGAGCCGCTGCCCGCCGAGGCGACCGCGCTCGCCGAGGCCACCGGAGCCCTGGCCGCTGATCCCGAACTGACCGAACCTGGCGTGCCCGGAGCCGACGCAGCCGCCGTCCGCGAACCGGAAGCGGCCGCAGTCGCGCCCGGAACCGAAGTGCCAGAAGCGCCAGAAGTGCCGGAAGCCCCTGGAGCGCCGGAAGCCCCCGAAGCCCCCGAAGCCTCGACAGCCTCCGACGCCTCGATTGCCTTCGCCTGGGCCGCCAGCCGCGCCGCGCCCGCTTTGCCCACCATCTGTGCCGACGCGTTGCGCGACGCATTTTCCTGCGCCGCCATCACGTCGCCGATCGGGATCGCCTGGCCCAGCGTGTCCACGGTCAGTTGCACGTCGGCCTTCGTTTTCTGGTCCGCATACGCGACATAGCCTTTGGCGAACGTGACATCGTGCAGATCCAGCTTCCAGGTGGACGGCCCGCTCGACGACGGCAGCTTGAAGGTCCAGTTGTTGCGGTCGTCCTGGGTACGCTCCAGATCGACGGACGGATTCACAAGGTTGATCACCGGCACCACGATGCGATGTGCGAGGAGCGGCAGCAGCTCGACCTCGAAGTCGATCTCGTCGAGCGTCGCGAAGTAGCGCGTCTTCGCCCAGTCGGGATTGGCCACAGTGATGTGCGCCGCCGAAAAGCGCGGCCACGGCACCCATGCGCGCCAGCCGGTCTCGCCCACCGGATGCCGCCAGCCCAGCTTGAGGTCGCCTTCGATGCGCAAGGTGCGGCCGATCGCCTGGCTCACCTTGTCGTCCACCCAGGGGCGGGCGCGGTTCCAGTCGAACGTGAGAAATACCACAGCGACCACGGCGACGAGGACAGCGACGAGCGCTACGAGCCATGCGATGATCTTGCCGACGCGTCGGCCGGGAGTGCGCGCGGGGGTCTGCTCCGGCGTCATGCCTGCTCCGTTGTGTTTTTGACCGTTTATAAGGGCGGCAGCAGGGTCCGTACCCGCCGCAGCGGCCAGTCCGCTTTCACGCCCCGAAGGCTCCGTATGATGCCGCAGCGCGGCATGCCCCGCAAACCGCGGCCCGGCCTCGTGCGGGCCGCCCGCGAAGCCATCCGGCCACGGACGAAGAAACCACGCGAGCGGTGCCGCCGCGCCGCAGGTCCCCGAATAACCGCGCCCATGACCGATACGCCCCTTCTCGAAGCCCGCGCCATCGTGCGCCGCGATGCCGAGCGCGGCCAGCTGCTGCTCCACCCCGCCAGCCTCGCGCTGCATGCGGGCGACCGCGCCGCCGTCACCGGTCCCTCCGGTTCGGGCAAGAGCGTGCTGCTGCGCGCGCTCGCCCTGCTCGATCCGCTCGATGGCGGCGACGTGTGGTGGCACGGCCAACCCGTCTCGCGCGAGGCGATGCCGCGCTACCGGCGCAACGTCGCCTACATCCGCCAGCGCCCCGCCATGCTGGACGGCACCGTGGAAGACAACCTGCGCTATCCGTATGCGCTGCGCGTCTACCGCGACGTTTCGTTCGACCGCGAGCGCGCCGCGGCACTCGTGCGCGCGGCGGGACGCGGCGACGACTTCCTCGCACGGCGAGCAAGCGAACTCTCCGGCGGCGAAGCGCAGATTGCGGCGCTCGTGCGCGTACTGCAACTCGATCCGCAAGTGCTGCTGCTCGACGAACCCACGGCGTCGCTCGACCCCGAGTCGTCGCGCGCCATCGAATCGCTCGTGCTCGCATGGTTCGAGGCCTGCGACAGCGGTACGACCCAACGCGCCGCGATCTGGGTCTCGCACGATCCCGCCCAGGCGCAACGCGTCAGCAACCGGCATCTCACGATGCGCGCCGGCGTGCTCGGCGGAATGGAGGCGAACGCAGAAACGGACGCGAACGCAGAAGCGCCCGCCGCCGCGGCCACGGCGCCGCCGGAAACCCGGCCCCGGCACGAAGGCAAGCAACCCGCGACGCAGCCCGATCCGAACCTCCCGAAGGAGTCCACGCGATGAACACGAGCCTGCAAAACCTCAGCCTCGTCGACGTCGGCATCGCAGCGTTGCTGATCGTGGTGAACGGCGCGGTGTCGGTGCTGCTCAAGCTCGATCTCGAACGCAAGCTCGCCTGGGCCGCGGTGCGCACCGTGGTGCAGCTGCTCGCGATCGGCTACGTGCTCGGATGGGTGTTCCAGTACGACCGCTGGTACGCCGTGCTGCCGTTGATGGTGCTGATGACGCTGATCGCGGGCTTCGCGGGCGCGCAGCGCGGCTCGCGCACCTACGCGGGCCAGCGCGCGGACAGCATCGTCTCGATCTGGGTTAGTTCGTGGCTCGTGGCGGCCGTCGGGCTCTTCGTCGTGATTCGCATCCGGCCGTGGTACGCGCCGCAATACGCGATTCCGATACTCGGCATGATTCTCGGCAACACGCTGACCGGTGTGTCGCTCGGCGTGGAGCGCATGACCGAAGAACTCACGGCCCGGCGCGACCGCGTCGAAATGGCGCTCGCACTAGGCGCGACGCGTTGGGAAGCGGCGCAGGAGCCCGCGCGCCAGGCGGTGCGGGCCGGCATGATTCCCACGCTCAACCAGATGGCCGTGGTGGGCGTGGTGAGCCTGCCCGGCATGATGACGGGCCAGGTGCTCGCGGGGCAATCGCCGCTGCAGGCCGTGCGCTACCAGATCGTGATCATGTTTCTGATCGCCGCGTCGTCGGCGCTCGGTACCGTGGGCGCCGTGCTGCTTACCTACCGGCACCTGTTCTCGGCCGAGCACCGCTTTCTCGCGGCGCGGCTCGTGGAGCGAACGGCGGGCCGCCCCTAGCGTTTGGCGGACACGCTGACCTGCGTGCCGTCGGTGAGCGTGACGGTCTTCACCGTGCCATTGGTGGGCATCGCGAAGCGCAGCACCTGGTTCGTCGCTGCGAAGGTCGGACAGGTCAGCGTCTTGCCGCCGCTCTTCACCGTCGCCTTGCCACGCGGCGCCTGCGCCTGGAAGCTCAACTGCACGGTAGCCGTGCCGTCGCTCGCGACGATGGGCGCAAGGCGAATCCGCGTCTGACGCAGCAGCGCACCGTTCGCATCGAGCGGCAGGTCCGCGTAGCCGGGGCATTGGTTGTTCACGCTCACGGAGCCGCCGGGCGGCACGGTCTTCCACGTGAAGTCGTCGGTCTGGCCGGACCGCAGCGTGCGCGTCTCCTGCGCGTTGCCGAACTCCTTCGACACGACCTTGACGGTGTACTGGATGGGACCGTCGGGCGGCGTCTGCGACGTCACCTTGACGGGCGGCGCGGCCTCGGCCTTCGTCATGAATCCGCCTCCCGAAACGACGGCAAGTACGGCTGCGGTAACAACGGCCCGGCGTGTACGGCGGGAGCTCATACCTCACCTCCTTGTTGTGGCGCCGCGCCATCGCGCGTTCAAACGGCCACGCATGCGGCGCGGTGCTGCCTTCCAGTCTTAGGGTGTCCTGCCAGTCTAACGCCACCCTGCGACCGCCGCGACGCGCACCGATTCAGGTATTCCCCCGCTTGTCGCCGCGCGTTTTTTGCGCGTGGACCCGCCGCCCGGACCCGCGCATGAACTCCGCATGAACTCCGCATGAACTCCGCATGAACTCCGCATGAACTCCGCATGAACTCCGCATGAACTCCGCATGAACCTCGCATGAACCTCGCATGAACCCATGTGCCGCGCTCAGAACCCCGACAGCACGATCTTCCCGATAGCGCGCCCCGCCTCCAGCAGTTGATGCGCATGCCTCACGTTTTGCGCGTTGATCGTGCCCAGATGCTGGCCTACGGTGGTGCGCAGCGTGCCCGCATCCACGAGGCGCGCAACTTCGCCCAGCAGACGGTGCTGTTCGATCATGTCGGGCGTGCCGAACATGGAGCGCGTGAACATGAACTCCCAGTGAAAGGACGCGCTCTTCGCCTTGAGCAGCTCGACCGGCACCGGTTTCGTGTTCTCGACGATCGTGCAGATGGCGCCCTGCGGCTTCACGATCTGCGCGGCGGCCGGGAAGTGGGCGTCCGTGTCGTGAAAGAGCAGCACGTAGTCCACCTGTTCGAAGCCTGCCGCTTTCATCTGTGCGGGCATATCGCCGTAGTGGTCGACGATGTGGTCCGCACCGAGCCCGCTCGCCCATTTCGCCGATTCGGGCCGCGACGCCGTGGCGATCACCGTGAGCTTCGCGAGCCGTTTCGCGAGCTGGATGCCGATGGAGCCCACGCCGCCGGCGCCGCCCACGATCAGCACCGAGCGGCCCGCATCGGCGCCTTCGGGCGACACGCCGAGCCGGTCGAACAATGCCTCCCACGCCGTGATCGCGGTGAGCGGCAAAGCTGCGGCGTGCGTGAAGTCGAGCGAGGCGGGCTTGCTGCCCACAATGCGTTCATCCACGACGTGGTATTCGCTGTTCGCGCCCGGCCGCGTGATGCTGCCCGCGTAGAACACCGGGTCGCCCACCTTGAAGAGTTCAACCTCGGGGCCTACGGCGGCCACCGTGCCCGCAGCGTCCCAGCCCAGGATGCGCGGCGCTTTCTCCACCGTGTCTTTCGGTGCACGCACCTTGTAGTCCACGGGATTGACGGAGATCGCCTCGACTTTCACGAGTAAATCGCGCCCTTGCGGCTCGGGCGTGGGGATGTCCACGTCGACGAGTGCTTCGGGATGGTCGACGGGCAGATAACGATAAAGACCAACAGCTTTCATCCGAGGCTCCTTATTGGAATGGAATGATGCGCCGGGCGCAGCACATGCCACGAGCGCGGCTGACGGCAGTCCGCTTCCCCCGATCTCGGCTCGCGTGCCCGGCTATACGTCGCCATACGACGCTATACGTCAATGTATGCCGTTGTATGCGGCTGCGCGCTTCAGTTCTTCACGCCAAGCCGTTTTTTCATGGTCGCGGTAATGCGCTGGCGCGTCTTCGCATAACCGGCCCACGGGTCCTGCCGCAACGCGTCCAGGCGCTCGTGAAGATTCGCGATCGTCCATTGGTCGCCGGCCGTGGTGCCGGGAACCTCGTCCCACGTGATCGGCACCGAGACACCGAGCCCCGGCCGCGCACGCACCGAATACGCGGCGATGGTGCTCGACCCCCGGTTGTTGCGCAGGTAGTCCACGAATATCTTGCGCTTGCGATTCTGCGGGCCCATCTTCGCGCTGAACCGGTCCGGCAGCGTAGCGGCCATATGCTGCGCGACAGCCTGCGAGAAGGCTTTCACCTCGTCCCAGCCGGCCTGCGGCGTGAGCGGCACGACCACATGCAAGCCCTTGCCGCCGCTCGTCTTGCAAAACGATTCGAGGCCCAGTTCAGTGAGGATCGTGCGCGTGAGTTCCGCGGCTTCGATCATGCGGTCCCAGCCGAGCGCCGGGTCGGGGTCGAGATCGAACACCATGCGCTCGGGCCGCTCGATGTCCGTGACGAGCGCGTTCCACGTGTGCAGCTCGATCACGCCCATCTGCGCCGCGCCCACGAGGGCCTCGACGCTGTCGATGGTCAGGAGCGGCGCGTGGCCCGGATCGAGGCCCGCGTGCTGGGTGATGTGCGGAATCTCCAGCTTCTGCGCGTGCTTCTGGAAGAACAGTTCGCCGCCAATGTCGTCGGGCGCGCGCACGAGCGAAACGGGCCGGTCCTGCAGATGGGGCAGCAGCCACGGCGCCACCCACTCCCAGTAATGAACGAGGTCGAGCTTGCGCGTGCCGCTGTCGGGGTCGATCACCCGATCGGGATGCGAGATGCGTACGCCCGCCACCTCGGCCCATGCACTGCGCGAGTGGGCTTTCGACAGAGCGGATGCGCCCGATGCCGCCGACGACGTACCGCGTGCAGCAGGTGCAGTACGTGCTGCCTTCTTCGAGCGGGAGGGCTTTCCCACTGTTTCCCCGGTCTGCTGCATGGTGTCCTCCTCGTTCGAACGGTCCTGTGCCGGTTCATCCGCGGATGCCGCCGCATGCACCGGCGCTTCGCGGCTCACCTGACGCGCGGGCTTGTCGCGGCGCAGGCTCACGAACGAGGCCTGGCGCACGAGGCCGTCGCCCGTCCACTGCGCGAAATTGCACTCGCAGACGAGTTCGGGCTTCACCCAGTGCACGGGCGTGCTGCTGCGCTCGCGCGGCATGGTCGCAAACGCCATGCGCTGCGCTTCGAGCGCGTCGAGTTCCTTCTTCACGGCGCGCAGTCTGGCGGCGTCAAAGCCCGTGCCGACCCGGCCCGCGTACTGGAGCTTGCCCTTCGCGTCATAGACGCCGAGCAGCAGCGAACCGAACGCCGCGCGGCTGCCCGCGGGCTCGGTATAGCCGCCGATCACGAACTCCTGCCGTTGCCGGCACTTCAGCTTGATCCACGACGACGCCCGCGCCGACGTGTAATGGCTATCGGCGCGCTTGGCGATGATGCCTTCGAGTCCGTTCGCGCAGGCGCCTTGCAGCAGTTCGTCGGGATTCACCGCGAAGTCCTCGGAAAAACGCAGCAGCCCTTGAGTGCGCTCGTCGACGTCGGCAAGGAGCGCGCGCAGGATCGCGCGCCGCTGCACGAGCGGCACGGCGCGCAGGTCGTAGCCGTTGAGAAACGGCACGTCGAACACGAAGATCGTGATGTCCTGGGGACGGTTCGCGTCGAACGCGTTCTGCAGCGCCTGGAAGTCCGGCATGCCGTGACGGTCGAGCACCACCGCCTCGCCATCGAGCCACGCGCATTCGAGGTCCAGCCGCTCGAACGCGCGCGCCTGGCGGCTGAACTTCGCGGTCCAGTCGTTGCCGGTGCGCGTGAAAATGCGCACCGTCTCTTTGCGCGCGTGATGGTCGATGCGCGCGAGTACGCGATAGCCGTCGAACTTGATCTCATAGACCCAGTCGTTGCCGGGCGGCGCGAAATCGACGAGCGTGGCGAGCTGCGGCTTGAGCGTGGCCGGCAACGCCGCCTTTACCGCGCCTTCGATGCCGGGCTCGCGCGCAAGCTCGCGCAGCGACTCGGTGTTGCGCGTGGCGATGATGTCGGGGCGGTCGGCCTTCGATGACTGCTTTGATCGGCGCGGGGTGCCTGCGCTGTTGCGGCGTGCCGCGCCCGCAGTGCTGGCTGGGCCCGCGGCACCCGCAGGCCGCGCCGCCGCTGCACCGCGTGGCGAAAGCACGCTGCCGGGGCATTCGGCGAGCACGTCGTACTCGTCGGTGCGGCGCGCCTCTTCGTCGCGCTCCTTGATGAGCAGCCACTGCTCCTTGTCGCCGCTGCCGCGCATACCGCTTCGCACGAGCGTCCAGCCGCCGTGCAGCTTCGCGCCTTCGAGCCTGAACTTGAGCTTGCCCGCGCGGTAAGACTCGAGCGCCTCCTTTTCGCTGCCCGCGGGCTCCCACACGCCGCGGTCCCAGACGAGCACCGTGCCCGCGCCGTAGTTGCCTTCGGGAATCTCGCCCTCGAAGCTGCCGTATTCGATGGGATGGTCTTCGACGTGAACTGCCAGCCGCTTCACCGACGGATCGAGACTTGGCCCCTTCGGTATTGCCCACGACTTGAGCGTGCCGTCCAGCTCGAGCCGGAAATCGTAGTGAAGCCGCCGCGCGTCGTGCTCCTGGATCACGTAGGACAGCGCATGGCCGTTGCCGCGCCGCTTCGCGCGCGCAGTGGCGGCGGCGGTCTTTCCTGTACCCGTACCGCGCGTACCGCGAGCGGCACGCTTCGGCGCGCCGGAGGGCTCCGGCGTGGCATCGAAGCGGCGTTTGCGCTGATAGGTGTCGAGTTTGCCGGCCATGCCCGTTTGCCTTTGCTTGTGCCTTTGCTTGCGCGTTTGCCTCAACCTGCGGCTGCGCCTCGCGCCGTCAAGCCGCGTGCCGCTTTCTGTGCGGCGTTTCCTTGCGCGCGGTCTCGCTGGTTTTGCGGCCTGTGCCGCGCGAGGTCGAGCGCGCCGTTGTGCGGCCCGTGCCGCGCGCGGCGGCGTGGCTGCTTCGCGCAGTCGTGCCGTTTGTCGCACGGGTTGTCGTGCCTGCGCCGTCGCCGCGCGCACGGCTACGCGATTTGCCGCGCTTGCCGTCCTCCGATGCTTCGCCGCCCGACGGGTCGTCGTCCGGCTCTTCGTCGCGCTCGGCTCGCCCGCTCCCTCGGCCCTTGCCGCGCCCGAGGCTGCGCCGCAGCAGCTCCGAAAGATCCAGGATCTCGGCGCTACGCCGCGGCCGCGGCTCTTCCGGCGTTTCGATCTCTTCGGTCTTGCCTTCGCGGATCTTGCGCTCGACAAGTTCGAGCACGTCGTCGCGGAACGTGTCGTGATAGCGCTCGGGGTTCCAGTCCTCGCTCATGTCGTCGATCAGCTTTTTCGCCATGTCCAGTTCGCGGGCCGTCACGCCGGCCTTCTTCGCGTCTTCGGGCGGCAGCGTGAGTTCGCTCACGGGCCGGATCTCGTCGGCCCAGCGCAGCGTGTTGAGCGCGAGCACGGGCCCGAGCGGCACGAGCGCCGCGAGATGCTGCTTGTTGTGCATGACCACGCTCGCCACGCCGATCTTGCCCGACGCCTTCAAGGCTTCGCGCAGCAGCGCGTAGACCTTCTCGCCCTTGCGGTCCGGCGCGAGGAAGTACGGCGTTTCGAGATAGAGGAACGAGATGGCGGGGGCATCCACGAAGGCGAGGATGTCGACCGTCTGCGTGGATTCGGGGTTCGCCGCGCGGATCTCGTCGTCGGAAAGCACGACGTACTTTTCCTTTTCGTACTCGTAGCCGCGCACGATCTGCTCGCGCGGCACGTCCTTGCCGGTGCGCTTGTTGATCTGCCGGTAGCCCACCGGGTCCATGGACCGCTTGTCGAGCAGATGAAAGCTCACGTTCTCCGAACGCGTCGCCGGAAACAGCTGCACCGGCACGTGCACGAGGCCGAAACTGATCGCGCCTTTCCAGATCATGCGTGACATGTTGCGCTCCCAGGTCTTGAACGAAGAACCAAGCAGCATGCGTGCCTGAGCACCTGAAGCCATTACGGGTCGCGACAGGGCCGCCTCGCGCCACCTTGAGCCGCCTCGAGCCGCTTAGCGCCGCCCGGAGCCGCCGGCGCTCGCTCAAGGGGAACAGCGGCAAGGCCGCGCGAGGCGCGTTGGCCCTGGGTTGGCCCTGGGTTGACCCTGTAACGCCTGCGCCACGGCGTGCAAAAGCTGCCGATGACCAGGAACGCCAGCACGACACCGACTCCCGAGCCGCAAACCCGCCCCCGCTGCCACGGCACCGGATCGCCCGCCCCGAACCGTTACAATAGCCGGATTTTCCGCGCCCCTTCTTCTCCGACTATCCCGCCTCGCGCGCTGCTGCATAGCCCATGAATCTCGTCATCCAGGCCTCGTCGCCGTTCAACCCGGCCCACCAGAAACCGCTCGTCGCGCTGGCACGCGGCCGCCGCGCCGTCGAAATCGACGCGCACGCCATTCGTATCGAAGACGCCGATCCGGCGCAGCGTCCCGACCTCGATGTCTATTGCACCACCCACGCGCTCGACTACGCCTTCGTGGAGCCGGGCCGCTCGCTCGCGGACTTCGGGCTCGTGACCATGGACATGGACTCCACGCTCATCACGATCGAATGCGTCGACGAGATTGCGGATTTCTGCGGGCTGAAGGCCGAGGTGTCGGCGATTACGGAAGCCGCGATGCGCGGCGAGATTCAGGACTTCAACGAAAGTCTGACGCGCCGCGTCGCCCTACTCGCGGGGCTCGACGCGAACGTGCTCGGGCGCGTCTACGAAGAGCGGCTGCGCCTTTCGCCCGGCGCCGAACGCATGCTGGCCGGCGCGAAGGCCGCGGGCCTGAAAACGCTGCTGGTGTCGGGCGGCTTCACGTTCTTCACGGAACGGCTCAAGGGGCGGCTCGGCCTCGACTACACGCGCGCCAATACGCTCGAAATCGTGGACGGCAAGCTCACGGGCAAGGTGGTGGGCGAGATCGTGAACGCCGACGTGAAGGCGCGCACGCTGCTCGAAACCTGCAAGGAAATGGGCATCGACCCGCGCCGCGCCATTGCGATGGGCGACGGCTCGAACGACCTCAAGATGATGGCGGCGGCCGGACTTTCGGTGGCGTTCCGCGCCAAGCCCGTGGTGCGCGAGGCAGCGAGCGTGGCCTTCAACTTCGTCGGCCTCGACGGGCTGTTGCGCCTGTTCTGACATTTCGGGCGGCGTGGCGGCTCATGTCATGTTCGCCGCCTGACTTCGCCGCCCCCGACTCACCTCGTCACACGACATTGGCCGCGTTGCCGGTTGCCGTTGCCGCATAAGGCGGCGACCAGCAAGGCCGCAACGCCTTCGCTAGCCGAGGCTGATCCAGGCTGATCCAGCCTGACCCAGGTTGACCCAGGTTAATCGAGCGCCGCGAGACAGCGTTCGATATCGGCCTGCAGATCGGCCTCGTCCTCGAGTCCCACGTAGAAGCGCACCAGCGTGCCGCGATGCGGCCAGCGGCTCGCGCTGCGCATCGACGCCACGTCGTACGGCATGGCCAGACTGTGCGCGCCGCCCCAGCTCCAGCCAAGCGAGAACAGCTCCAGCGATTCGCAGAACGTGTCGATCTGCGCGGGCGTGTAGCGCTCGTCGAACACGACCGAAAAGAGGCCGCCTGCGCCGCTGAAGTCGCGCGCGAAAAATTCGTGACCCGGGCAGTCGGGCAGCGCGGGGTGCAGCACGGCGGCAATCTCGCTGCGCGTCTTCAGCCACTTCGCGAGCGCGAGCGCGCTGCGGTCGTGCTGCTCGAAACGCACCTTCATGCTGGGCAGGCTGCGCAGGATCAGCGAGCAATCGTCCGACGACACGCCGATGCCCATGCGCATGCGCGCGAGTTTGAGCTTCAGGTGCAGTTCCTTGTCCGCGGTGATGGTGGCGCCCATCAGCACGTCGCCGCCGCCCGACTGGTACTTCGTGAGCGCCTGCACCGAAATGTCCACGCCGTGTTCGAACGGACGGAACGCGAGGCCGGCCGACCAGGTGTTGTCGATCGCGGTGATCACGTTGCGTGCGCGCGCGACGGTGGTGATGGCCTGCACGTCGGGCACTTCCATCGTGACCGAGCCCGGCGCCTCCAGCCAGATGAGCTTCGTTTCCGGGCGGATCAACCCGGCAATGCCCGCGCCGATCATCGGATCGTAGTAGCGCGCCGTGAGGCCGAAGTCGTGCGCGAGCCACTCGGCGTGGTCGCGGTTCGGCGAGTAGACGTTGTCGGGAATGAGCACGTCGTCACCCGCCTTCACGATGCCGAAGTACACGTTCGAGATGGCCGAGAGCCCCGAGGGCTGGAGCAGCGCGTGATTGCCGCCCTCGATCGTGGCAAGCCGCTGTGCGAGCGTGAGCGAGGTGGGCGTGGCATGCAGGCCGTAGCGCCACTGCGCGTCGTTGCGCCAGTCGAGCGCACGCAAGGTGGCGAGATCGGGAAACACGACAGTCGATGCCCTCGTGACGGGCACGGCGAACGACTCGAAGCCCGGCGTGAGCTGGTCTTCGGCGCGCACGATGCGGGTCTGGAGGCGGCGGTTCGGCTTGGAAGGCGGTTGGGTCATGGCAGCGAGCGCGACGGGAACGTTATTGGATGAGGATGGTAGCGGCGCGAGCGGACTGAATGACCGATGCCCGGCACGCGCTGCGTAGACTGAAGATTAGCCGAGGTTGCGGTGCGCAAGGTGCCATGTGCAAGGTGCCATGTGCAAGGAGCCGCCAATGCGGCCGCGACGTGGATGCTGTTAGCGGGACAGCACCGCGCGCAGTACCCGGCCGCGCAATGCTTGCCCTCCAGGGCCATCGGTGCGCGATCAATCGCCGATGGTGAGATTGCTCACGCCGCCCACGGCATGCGCGCCGGCAGCAGGCGCCGACGACGAGGCCGCCGCCGCACCCACCGGCGGCGCCGCTGCGGGCTGGGACGGTGCAGCCGCCGCCTGGGCTGGGCCCTGCACTTGCCCCTGCACTTGCCCCTGCACTTGCCCCTGCACTTGCGCCGCGGGCCGCGCGGCCCCGGCCGGCACCGGTTGTCCCGCCGCCAGCGGATGCAGGTCGAACGGTTGCGGGTCCGAATCGTCGACGTTCATGCGATCGCCTTGCAGCACGCCGTCTGGCCCGAACTTGCCGACCCAGTTGCCGGTAATGTGCGTGCCGTCGTTCGATTCCTCGACTTCCAGCGTGTCGCCTTCGCGGTCGCCGGCAATCAGGATGACTTCGCCCGTGTCGGTGAACTGATACTCGCCGTGCACGCCGGAAGGATCGTCGGTCTTCGGTCCGAGCCGCAGCACGATGGCACGCTTGCCGAGCGTGCCCGTGTAGCGCGGGAACTTCGCGAATTCCGGGCTGGGCTTGAGCGGCAACGGGATGGGCGGCGGCGCGGCGAGTTCCTTGACGGCGTCGCTTTGCGCTTGCGCGGTGAGCGGCACGCTAGCGCTCAGGGTGGCCGCGAGCAGCGCGAGGGTCAGTGCGAAGGCCCTGGCGTGGCTAGATTTCAAGCGGCTGGGCTTGGCGCGGCCCGGCCTGACGCGGCCCGACTCGCCTTCCTTCGTACCGCTCGCGTCTATCGCATCGCACTCGCCCGCCGCGCTCCGTGCAACGGTCGCGAACTTCGCCAGCCGGTCGGCGACTCCCATGCTGCCCAACTTCGTTGCCTGCAATCCTTCCATCAGCCCTCTTCCTTGCATCCGCCGCGCCTTGCCCATCGCTTGCCGGCGTGCCGCGTATTCAGATCCGTTCGAACACGGCGGCAATGCCCTGCCCGCCGCCGATGCACATCGTCACGAGCGCGTAGCGGCCGCCGATGCGCTGCAGCTCGTACAACGCCTTCACCGTGATCAGCGCGCCCGTCGCGCCGATGGGATGCCCCAGCGAAATGCCGGAGCCGTTCGGGTTCACCTTCGCGGGATCGAAGCCGAGTTCGTTGCTGACCGCGCAGGCCTGCGCCGCGAAGGCCTCGTTCGCTTCGATCACGTCGAGGTCGCCCACCGTGAGACCCGCGCGTTCGAGCGCCTTGCGCGAAGCCGGCACGGGGCCGATCCCCATGTAGGCGGGATCGACGCCCGCGTGCGCGTAAGCGACGAGGCGCGCGAGCGGCTTCACGCCGCGCTGCTGGGCGACATCGGCGGACATCAGCACGACGGCCGCGGCCGCGTCGTTGATGCCCGACGCGTTGCCCGCCGTCACCGTGCCGTCTTCCTTCGCGAATACCGGCCTCAACTTCGTGAAGTCGTCGGGCGATGCCTCGGCGCGCACGTGCTCGTCGGTATCGAAGACCGTCTCGCCCTTCTTCGACGCGATCGTGATGGGCAGGATCTGGTCCTTGAAGTAACCGTTCGCGATGGCGCGTGCCGCGCGGCGGTGCGATTCGAGCGCGAGCGCGTCCTGCGCCTCGCGCGTGATGCCGTACTTGCGCGCCACGTTCTCCGCGGTCACGCCCATATGCACCGCCTGGAACGGGTCGCTGAGCGCGCCCACCATCATGTCGACCAGACGCGCGTCGCCCATGCGCTGGCCGAATCGCGCCGCGGGCATCGAATACGGCGCGCGGCTCATGCTCTCGGCGCCGCCGCCGATCGCGATGTCCGCATCGCCGAGCAGGATGCTCTGAGCCGCCGAGACGATGGCCTGCAGACCCGAGCCGCAGAGCCGGTTCACCGTGAGCGCCGGCACGTGCTGCGCGACGCCGCCGTTGAGCGCGGCCACGCGCGCGAGGTACATGTCCTTCGCTTCGGTGTGCACGACGTTGCCGAACACCACATGGCCCACCTCGTCGCCCGACACCTGCGCGCGCGAGAGCACCTCGCGCACCACGCGCGCGCCGAGATCCGTGGGCGCAAAGTCCTTGAGGCTGCCGCCAAAATCGCCGATGGCGGTGCGCACACCGCTTGCCACTACGACTTCCCGTTGCATTGTCTGTCTCCCTTTTTGTGCTGCGAATGTGTAAGCGCTGAGAAGGTATCGCTCAACCTGCAAGCGTGCGTTCGACCGTCTCGCGTAGCGGAATGGGCGCGACGGCACCGAAGCCCCGAGTGGAGAGTGCGGCCGCCACGTTCGCGTAACGCGCTGCGGCGAACGGGTCGTCGCCCGCTACGAGGCGCGCCACGAAGGTGCCGCCGAAGCAGTCGCCGGCGCCCGTGGCATCCACCGCATCCACGACGTGGCCCGGCACGACGCGGCGCTCGTCCGGCGTCGCGACATACGCGCCGTCCCGGCCCAGCTTGAGCGCGACCACGCGCGGCCCGTGGGCGAGCAGAAAGTCCACGATCTCGTCGCGGCCCCTGAGTCCGGTGAGCGCGGTCACGTCGTCCCAGCTCGGCAGGCAGATGTCCGTTTGCCGGATCGCTTCGAGCATCACGGCGCGCGCCCGCGCGAGCGGCCAGAGTTTGAGCCGCAGGTTCGTGTCGAAACTCACGCGCACGCCGTTCGCCCGCGCATGGTCGATGGCGGCCAGCGCCGCGTCGCACGCGGACACGCTGATCGCGAGACTGATGCCGGAGAGGTGCACGACCTGGGCGGCCGCAATCGCATCGAGCGGCAGGTCGCGCGGCGCGTAACGGCTCGCCGCCGAACCCGCGCGCAGATAGTCGAACTCATGGCCCGACGGCCCGTGCGAGACGAAGTACACGCCCGTGGAGGCGCCGCCGTCGGTGCGCACATACGACGTATCGACACCTTCGCGCTGCCACAGATCGAGCAGCAGGCGCCCGAAATGATCGCTGCCCACGGCGGACACGAAGCCCGTCGCCGCGCCCTGGCGCGCGGCCGCAATGCAGAAGTTCGACGTGTCGCCGCCGAAACCCTGCAGGTACTCGGGCGCGTTCGGCGATACCTGGTTGAACTCGATCATCGCCTCGCCGAGCGCGAGGATCTGCGGCGTGCCGTGACCCGTGGAAGCTGCCGGACCCGTGGATGCCATGGCTCAGACCTCGCCCCACAGGTCGTGGCCGTCCGCGCCCGTGATCTTCACGGAAACGAAATCGCCCACCTTGTAGCGCTTCGAGGGCTTCGAAGGCGGCGCCACGTAGACCACGCCGTCGATCTCGGGCGCATCCGCGGCCGTGCGGCCA
This sequence comes from Paraburkholderia sp. A1RI_3L, assembly GCF_048957895.1. Lineage (NCBI taxonomy): Bacteria > Pseudomonadati > Pseudomonadota > Betaproteobacteria > Burkholderiales > Burkholderiaceae > Paraburkholderia > Paraburkholderia sp. A1RI_3L. The sequence continues at coordinate 288,675 of NZ_JARCHA010000005.1, read as the reverse complement.
ATGCCGCCGTCGGCGTTCACTTCGTCCACGAGCACCTTCAGCGTCTTGCCGACCTTGCGCTGAATGCGTCTGGCCGACACGGCTTCGGCCACTTCCATGAAGCGCGCGCGGCGCGCTTCGCGCACGTCGTCGGGCAAGGCGCCGTCCAGCTCGTTCGCGCTCGCGCCTTCCACCGGCGAGTAGGCGAAGCAGCCCACGCGGTCCAGTTCGGCTTCGCGGATAAAGTCGAGCAGCGTTTCGAACTGCTCCTCGGTCTCACCGGGAAAGCCCGCGATGAACGTGCTGCGGACGGTGAGCTCCGGGCACACCTTGCGCCAGGCCTGCACGCGCTCGAGCGTCTTTTCGGCGTTGGCGGGCCGCTTCATGCGCTTCAACACCTCGGGGTGCGCGTGCTGGAACGGCACGTCGAGATACGGCAGCACATGGCCCTTGAGCGGCCCTTCGGCCATCATCGGAATGATTTCGTCGACGTGCGGATACGGGTAGACATAGTGCAGCCGCACCCACGCGCCGTACTGCGCGGCCAGTTCGCCGAGCGCGCCCACCAGCTCGGTCATGCGCGTCTTGAGCGGTCGGCCGTTCCAGAAACCCGTGCGGTATTTCACGTCGACGCCATAGGCGCTCGTGTCCTGCGAGATGACGAGCAGTTCCTTCACGCCGGAGCGAAACAGGTTCTCGGCTTCGAGCATGACTTCCGCGACGGGACGCGAGACGAGGTCGCCGCGCATCGACGGAATGATGCAGAAGGTGCAGCGATGATTGCAGCCTTCGGAGATCTTGAGGTAGGCGTAGTGGCGCGGGGTGAGCTTGACGCCCGCCGCCGGCACCAGGTCGACGAACGGGTCGTGCGGCTTGGGCAAATGGCTGTGCACGGCCTGCATCACCTCGCCCACGGCATGCGGGCCCGTCACGGCCAGCACCTTCGGATGCACTTCCTCGATGAGACCCGTGCCGCTCGCGCTCTTCTTTGCGCCCAGGCACCCGGTCACGATCACCTTGCCGTTTTCGGTGAGCGCTTCGCCGATGGCGTCGAGGCTTTCCTGCACCGCCTCGTCGATGAAGCCGCACGTGTTGACGACGACGAGATCGGCGCCGTCGTAGGTGCCCGAAATCTCGTACCCTTCGGCACGCAGCTGGGTGATGATCTGCTCGGAATCGACGAGGGCCTTGGGGCACCCCAGGCTGACGAAGCCTACTTTGGGCACGGCGGGCTGGGCGGAATCGCTGGATGAAGCGGGGGAAAGGCTGGGCGGCATAAGAGAGGTCCGGCGCAATGACGACAATGGCGGCGAGACAGTCGCACACGGTCACGCGTGCGCCGCCTCGCGGAGTTCCTCGCGCGCGGCGGGCGCCGGCGCGTAACCGCGTATTGTACCGCGCGGGGCTGTGGGAGGCGCCCGGCTGGTTCGGTGCGAGAGGCGCTGGGCGCGCCTTGTGTAGCAGCGCCCGCCGCTTCGATCGCAACGGAATCGACTGCGTTGCGCGGGCCACGCTTGCCCCGGCGCAACGCAGCGGCTCACGGCTATGTGTCACGGCTTTCGGTCTGCCTTCAGACCGAAAGCCGCCATGTTCGCCGCCGTTTGCCGCGGTTCGCCGCGGTTCACCTTTACTTGCTCTCCGGTTCCTTGTCCGGATTCGGCTCGCCGCGCGCCGCTCCGGCCGAAGGCGAAGCGGAACCGCTGCTGCCGCCCGCGCCCGGGGCGCCCCCCGGCTGCTTGAACGGGAAGCTGCTGAACATGGTCTTCGCCTGGTTCTGCATCTGCTCCTGCATCTGCACGAACATGTTCTTCGACTGCTCGATGTAGCTCGTCATCATGCCCTGCATCATCGGCGCCTGCATGTTCATGAACTGGGACCAGACCTCCGGGTTCATCGCGTTGCCTTCGTACAGGTTCTTCGACTGGTCGGCGAGCTTGTTCTGGATGTCGATGAACGCCTGGATGTTCTTCTCCAGGTACGTGCCCATCATGCCCTGCATCGCATGGCCGTAAAAACGGATGATCTGCGAGAGCATGGACGACGAGAACATCGGCAGCCCGCCGCTCTCCTCCTCGAGGATGATCTGCAGCAGGATGCTGCGCGTCAGATCCTCATTCGTCTTCGCGTCGATGACCTTGAAATCCTCCTGGTCGAGCACGAGCTGCTTGACGTCGGTCAGCGTGATGTACGTGCTCGTTTCAGTGTCATACAGCCGACGGTTGGGATACTTCTTGATCAGTCGTTCGGCGCTCTTCTTTGTAGTCGTCATGTATCGCCCTTTCGCGCGTAACAGCGCAGAAACGGCGCCCGCCCGGCGCACGGCCATCCGTGCGCGAACATCGCGCCGCCAACCTTCTTCTGATCCGTGGGCGCCCTTGCAGCACCGGGCGCCGGCAGGATCAGCCCATGTGCAGACCGCCGTTCAGCGAGAAGTCCGCGCCGGTCGCAAAGCCCGACTCGTCCGACGCCAGCCACCCGACGATCGATGCAATCTCGTCCGGCGAGCCGAGACGGCGCACCGGAATCGTGGCGACGATCTTCTCCAGCACGTCGGGACGGATCGACTTGACCATGTCGGTGCCGATGTAGCCCGGCGACACGGTATTGACGGTCACGCCCTTGGTCGCCACTTCCTGGGCAAGCGCCATCGTGAAGCCGTGAATGCCGGCCTTCGCGGTGGAATAGTTGGTCTGGCCGAACTGCCCCTTCTGCCCGTTGACCGACGAGATGTTGATGATGCGTCCCCAGCCGCGCTCCACCATGCCGTCGATCACCTGCTTGGTCACGTTGAAGAGACTCGTGAGGTTGGTGTCGATCACCGCCGTCCAGTCTTCGTGCGTCATCTTGCGGAACACGACGTCACGCGTGATGCCCGCATTGTTGACGAGTACGTCGACCTCGCCCACTTCGGCCTTCACCTTGTCGAACGCTTCGCGCGTGGACTCCCAGTCCCCAACGTTACCTTCCGACGCGACGAAATCGTAGCCGAGCGCCTTCTGGTCTTCGAGCCATTTCACGCGGCGCGGCGACTTCGGACCGCATCCGGCAATCACCCTGAAACCCTGCTTGTGCAGGCGCTGGCAGATGCTCGTGCCAATGCCGCCCATGCCGCCCGTTACATATGCAATTCGTTGTGACATAAACCACGCTCCGTTATCGTTTTCGGGGCACCGACTGGCGGCCCCATGCCTCGCCCCTCTACCGCTCCTCCTGCTGACCTCGGATGCTGCGCCTACCCGCTCCTACACGCTGCTGCACGCTACGCCGCCGCACCGTGCGCGGCGGCGTAGCGCCGGTGAATCAATGCGGCATTACACGCGCTCGACAGCCAGCGCGACGCCCATGCCGCCGCCGATGCACAGCGAGGCCAGGCCGCGCTTCGCGTCGCGCTTCTGCATTTCGTGCAGCAACGTGACGAGAATCCGGCAGCCCGACGCGCCGATCGGGTGACCGATCGCGATGGCGCCGCCGTTCACGTTGACCTTCGACGTATCCCAGCCCATTTGCTTATGCACGGCGAGCGCCTGCGCAGCGAACGCTTCGTTGATCTCCATGAGGTCGAGGTCCTGCACCGACCAGCCTGCGCGTTCGAGACAGCGGCGCGAGGCCGGCACGGGGCCCATGCCCATCACCTTCGGGTCGACGCCCGCATTCGCATACGCCTTGATGCGTGCGAGCGGCGTGAGGCCCAGCGCTTCGGCCTTCTTCGCCGACATCACCACGACCGCCGCGGCGCCGTCGTTGATGCCTGAGGCGTTCGCGGCCGTCACTGTGCCTTCCTTGCTGAATGCGGGCTTGAGACCTGCCAGCGATTCGGCGGTCACGCCGTGGCGCACGAACTCGTCGGTGGCAAAGCGCAGCGGTTCGCCCTTGCGTTGCGGGATCTCGACGGGCACGATCTCGTCGTCGAAGCGGCCGGCCTTTTGCGCGGCTTCGGCCTTGTTCTGCGAGAGCGCCGCAAACGCGTCCTGCTCTTCGCGCGTGATGTTGTATTCCTTCGCGACGTTTTCGGCCGTCACACCCATGTGGTACTGGTTGTAGACGTCCCACAGGCCGTCCACGATCATGGTGTCGACGAGCTTCGCGTCGCCCATGCGAAAGCCGTCGCGCGAGCCCGGCAGCACGTGGGGCGCCGCACTCATGTTCTCCTGGCCGCCTGCCACGACGATCTCGGCGTCGCCCGCGATGATCGCGTTGGCCGCGAGCATCACGGCCTTCAGGCCCGAGCCGCACACCTTGTTGATGGTCATGGCCGGCACCGCCGTGGGCAGGCCCGCCTTGATCGACGACTGGCGCGCCGGGTTCTGGCCGCTGCCCGCTGCGAGCACCTGGCCCATGATCACTTCGCTCACCTGCTCGGGCTTCACGCCCGCGCGCTCGAGCGCGGCGACGATCACCTTCGAGCCCAGTTCCGGCGCTGCGATCTTCGCGAGCGAGCCACCGAATTTGCCCACCGCCGTGCGGGCGGCCGATACGATCACGACATCAGTCATTTCAGGTTCCTTCGGGCATCAGTGCGCCGGGCGGCGCGAGCCCTTCGAGTTAAAAATCCGTCCGGCCAGGCGAATGGCCGATACGCCGTGCGCTTCAGTCGCGCTGCAGCACGTAGCGTCCTGGCGCCGGCTCGATCTCGGGAAACTCCGCCGAGCCGGGCTGCGTGCGCGCCTTGATCTTGCGTCCCGCGTACTGGTCGAGCCAACTCACCCATTCGGGCCACCAGCTGCCGGGCACTTCCTCCGCCGCCTCGAACCATGCGTCGGCGTCTTCCGGCAGATGCTTGCCGTCGCCGCGCACGGTCCAATAACTACGCTTGTTTTTCGAAGGCGGGTTGATGACGCCCGCAATGTGGCCCGACGCACCGAGCACGAATCGCAGCGGCCCCGTAAGGAGCGGCACCGAGGCGTACGCCGTGCGCCACGGCACGATGTGATCTTCGCGCGAACCGTAGATGAAAGTGGGCACGTCGATGCGCGAGAGGTCGACCGGCTCGCCGCAGACGGTGAGCGCGCCCGGCTCGCGCAGCCGGTTCTCGAGATACGTATTGCGCAGGTACCACACGTACATCGGGCCCGGCAGGTTCGTCGAATCGCTGTTCCAGTACAGCAGGTCGAACGGTGCCGGGGTGCGCCCTTTGAGATAGTTGTCGACCACGTAGTTCCATACGAGATCGTTCGGACGCAGGAACGAGAACGTGTTCGCGAATTCGACGCCGCGCATCAGGCCCGGCATCGCGCCGTCCTTGCCGCCGATGGTCTGCTCGCGCATCTGCACGTGCGCCTCGTCGACGAACACGTCGAGCACGCCGGTGTCCGAGAAGTCGAGCATCGCGGTGAGCAGCGTCATCGAGGCGGCCGGATGTTCGCCGCGCGCAGCGGCCACGGCGAGCGCCGCAGCGAGCAACGTGCCGCCCACGCAGAAGCCGAGCGTATTGATCTGCTCGCGTCCGCTGATGCTGCGCACCGTTTCGATCGCGGTGAGCACACCCTCTTCCACGTAGTGGTCCCAGCTCTTGTGCGCAATCGACGCGTCCGCATTGCGCCACGAAACCAGATAGACCTGGTGGCCCGACTCCAGCGCGTACGCGACGAGCGAATTCTCGGGCTGCAGATCGAGAATGTAGAACTTGTTGATACACGGCGGCACGATGAGCAGCGGCCGCTCGCGCACCGACGACGTACGCGGCTTGTACTGGATCAGCTGCATCAGGTCGTTCTCGAATACGACCGAGCCTTCCGTATTCGCAAGATTCTTGCCGACCACGAAGCGCGACTCGTCGGTCTGCGAAATCTTGCCGCGCTGCAGGTCGGCGAGCAGATTCATCACGCCCTGACGCAAGCTCTCGCCGTGACTCTCGAGCAGCGTCTTTTGCGCTTCGGGGTTGAGTGCGAGGAAGTTGCTGGGCGAAGCGGCGGCGGTCCATTGCTGCACGGCGAAACGAATGCGCTCGCGCGTCTTCGCGTCGGTCTGAAGCGCATCGACCAGCTCATGCAGATAGCGTGCGTTGAGCAGATACCACGCGGCCGTGAATGCATAGGCCGGCGTCGTCTTCCATGCGTCGGCCGAGAAGCGGCGGTCTTTGAGTTCGGGCGGGGTCTGGGCGGTGTCGGCTGCCTGTTGCAGCAGTTGCATCGCCTCGCGCGAATAGTCGGATTGGAGCGACTGCAAGCGCTCGGGCGCAATGGATGCCGTGGGCAGTTTCAACGCCTGCAATGCGGAGAACGGCGAGGACGCGAACGATGCGGCAGCCTTGGTGAAGTCAGGCATCGGCGGCATGGCCGGCATCGAAGGCATAGCGCCCGCGTTGAATGCCCCAGTTGCGCCCGGTGCGCCGAGCGGCCACCAGGGCCACGCGGACGCCGCACCTGCGCTTTCGTTCTTGCCGGCACCATTTGCACCATGGGCACCGGCGGCGCCATGGCGTGCCGCATTCGCCGCAACCGCGGCGCCTTCCTGCACCTGTTGAGTGGCAGCATTCGCGAGCGAACGCCAGGCATTGAGCCAGGCATCGAACATCTGCTGCATGCCGGCAGCGTCCGGCGAGGTTTGCTGCGTGCTGTGCGCCGAAGCGTTGTTACGCGAGGAAGCGGAGGAATCTCGTGATGCAGCCATACCTGCTGTTGACCGGTGTGCCCCGAAGGACGGGTTGAGAGGCAGGTTGCCTGCGCACGGGCCGATTGCTCGCGACCTCGACGCCCTGTCCCGTGGATGGGAAACATTCTTGCTCCCCACCAAAAGCCATGTCAATGCTTGGTCCCGATTTTGCCGCAGTGCGATATTTTTTTTATTATCGTTTTCCCCCATCCGTTATGCTGCGCAGCAATTCGCGCACGCGCACGATGCGTAATGGGACGGCAAAGGGACGGCAAAGGGACGGCGAAGCCATGCGGGGCGGCCTCTTGCGACTGCCGCGCTGAGACAGGATGTCGCGAACATGCCGATATGTGCGGTGCCGCGCAGAACATGGCGTGCGGCGGCTTCTGCGCAGATGCTGCATTCGACATGCGGCATGAGCGTAACCGGTTCGCTCGCGCCTCGTGCATTCGTCGTGCATTCGTCGTGCGATTGCAGCCGCCATACGTGATTGCAGCCGCGATACGTCAATGACTCGCGCAGTATCCATTCATCCGCACGTCCCGCATTTGCTCGCGCGGCGGCGAATTGATCGCACGGTCATGCCGCACGTCACCCCGCATGTCACCCTTCAATCGTTGAGCCAGATCATGGCCGCCATGCGTCCCGTCACGCGATCGCGCCGGTAAGAATAGAAGTGCTCGCGATCGGTGACTGTGCAGTGGTCGCCGCCTGCAATCGATTCAATGCCGATTGCATTCAGGCGCAAACGCGCAAGCGCCGGCAGGTTGGCCAGATATTTGTCGCGCGTATGCGGATGCGCGACGAACGCACTCGCCGTTCCGGCCGCGATGGCAGACGACGCTCTCGCCTGTCGCGACTCGTCCACATCGGGCAAGCTGTTCATGAAGACGTCACGCACGTCTGCGCCGACTTCGAACGCGGCCGGACCAATGGCGGGGCCGAGATAAACCTGAAGCGACTCGACCGCACAACCGGCCTGCGCGGCCACGCGTGCAGCGGTCTTTTCGATCACGCCCGCAGCAAGCCCACGCCAGCCCGCATGCGCGGCCCCCACGGCACGTCCCGCCGGATCGCAGATCAGCACCGGCATGCAATCGGCAACCATCACCACGCAGGCCACGCCTGCCCTGGTGGTCACGCTCGCATCGGCGCGCAGCGGCGTACCGTCCGTGTCCAGCGCGGAGAGCGCGTCTTCCGCCTGCACCACCTCGCTGCCGTGTATCTGTTCGAGCCATGCGGGCCGCGCGCCAGCGAGCGCGACGAGACGCGCGCGGTTGACCTCGACGTGCGCGAGATCGTCGCCGGTATGTGTGCCGAGGTTCAGGCCGCCGGGCCCGTCAGCGCCATCGCGCCAGCGGCCGTAGGGCGGCTCGCTCACACCGCCGTTGCGTGTCGTCACGCATGCGCGCACGCGCGGCGAGACGGTCCAGCCGGGTTGGAGCACGTCGGCGAGTGTCAGATCAGGCACGGTCATGCGCGAGGGTCCTTGTCTTCGTCGGAAGACGGATCGTAGCCGCCTTCGTCGGTATCGTCATAGGGTTCGTCTGCGTACGTGTCTTCGTCCGCGTCTTGTTCGTACGAATCGTCTTCGTACAGGTCTTCTTCCGCAAAACCGTGAGCTGCGTCCTCGGCGCCGAAGCCGAGCGCTGCGATCAGTTCCTGCATGTCTTGCGGTACCTCGGCGCGCCAGCGCATGGGCCGGCCGGTACGCGGATGCACGAGGCCGAGCTGCCACGCGTGCAGCGCCTGGCGAGAGAAACCACCAGGCAACGGCGTGACGGAACGCTTGCCGCGCGCGCGTCCATACACGGGATCGCCCAGCAGCGGATGACCGACGTGCGCGCAATGCACGCGAATCTGGTGCGTGCGGCCCGTCTCCAGATCGCAGTGAATCGCGCTGACGGGCTGACCCTGCCAGACCGTCGAGTCGACCAGCCGAAAATGCGTGCGCGCCGGCTTGCCCGAAGCCCCCGCCACGACCGCCATGCGCGTGCGTTCGCGCGGATCGCGTCCAATGGGCGCGTCGATGGTGCCTTCCTCGGGCATGTTGCCCCACACGAGCGCGAGATAACGGCGCTTCACTGTGCGCGCCTGCAACTGGCGCACGAGATCGGTCTGCGCCTCGAGCGTGCGCGCCACGACCATCAGGCCCGATGTTTCCCTGTCGAGCCGATGCACGATGCCCGCTCGTGGCAGCCCCGCCGCCGCTTCGCCATAGCGATGCAGCAGGCCGTTGAGCACGGTGCCGCTCCAGTTGCCCGCAGCGGGATGCACGACGAGCCCGGCCGGCTTGTCGATCACGACGAGCGTGTCGTCCTCATAGACGATCTCGAGCGGCACCGGCTCCGGCGTGAACGCCAGTTGCTCGGGCAAGAGGTCGGGCACGAGTTCGATCGTCGCGCCAAGCGGCACCGGCTGGCGGATCTTTGCGGGCGCTCCGTTCACGCGCACACGCTGCGCCTCGATCCACGCCTGCAGGCGGCTGCGCGAAAATTCCGGGAAGACTTTGGCGACCACCTTGTCGAGTCGCTCGCCGGCCAGTTGAGGCGGCACCTCGGCCACGCGCGGCGCGGCTGCGTCGCGTTGTGGGACCTCGGCGCCGACGTCCGCTCCGCGGCCGGAAAGCGCGAGTTCGTCGCTCTCCAGTTCGTCGTCGAGCGGCTCGCCTGCAACTGCGTCGTCGGGCGAGCCGCCCAGGCTATAATCGCTGCTGTTTTTGGCGCCGGCTGCTGCGGCGTCCCGAGGATCTGAACGGGTCATTGAGTTGGGTCGACTGGACCTGAAGCTGAACTGGAAAATGCGAGCCTTGAACACCACTACTCCATCCGGCCCACGCGCCGCACGGGTCACTGACCAGCAAGCGGCGCGACTCGCGGCACATTGCGGGGCCCAACATGAAGCGCAGGAAGCGGCCGAAGGAACGGTCCGGGCAGTCTCGCGCACGGCTCGCGGCATCGTGAAGTACGCGGTTTGCGCCGCGGCGCTGGCCATCGTGGCAGCCTGCCATGGTCTGCCGGAAAAAACCGACGAGACAGCAGCCTGGCCGAACAACAAATTATATACGGAGGCCCAGGACGCGCTCTCCGGCAGCGACTGGGGCAAGTGCGCGAAGTACTTCGAACTGCTTGAAGGTCGCGACCCGTTCGGCCACTTCGCCCAGCAGGCGCAGATCAATGTGGCGTACTGCAACTGGAAGGACGGCGAAACGGCTGCCGCCGACGACGCCGTCGACCGCTTCATCCGGCTGCATCCGGATCACCCCGACATCGCCTACGCGTACTACCTGAAGGGCATGATCCACTTCAACGACGACCTCGGTCTGTTCGGCCGCTTCTCCGGCCAGGACATGAGCGAGCGCGATCCGAAGTCGCTGCGCGAGTCGTATGACGCGTTCAAGACCGTGGTGGACCGCTACCCTAACAGCAAGTACGCACCGGATGCGGCGCAGCGCATGCGCTACATCGTGAACGCGCTCGCCTCGCACGAAGTGCACGCCGCCGACTACTACTATCGGCGCGGCGCCTATGTGGCCGCCATCAACCGCGCGCAGCTGGCGATCAAGGAGTATCGCAACGCGCCCGCTATCGAAGACGCGCTGCACATCATGATGCTGTCGTATCAGAAGCTCAACGAGCCGCAACTCGCAGACGATACGAAGCGCGTCTTGGCCTCCACGTTCCCGGACAGCCCGTACGTCACCGGACACGCGCGACCCACCAAGGCGAAGTCCTGGTGGCAGTTCTGATCTGACCGCATCGCTGTTCTCAAAACAAAAACGCCACGGCATTGCGCCGTGGCGTTTTTCTTTACAGCCCGGGTTGCGCTTGCGGCGGACCGCAAGCACGACCGCCCGCTTAACCCCCTTCAGTCCCGCTCGAACAGCGCGATCGACTCGACGTGCGACGTATGCGGGAACATGTTCACCACGCCCGCGCCCTTGAGCCGGTAGCCGGCTTCGTGCACGAGCAGACCCGCGTCGCGCGCGAGCGTGGCGGGATTGCACGACACGTAGACGATGCGCGACGGCAGCGGACCGTCGCCCGACTGCGCGATCTCCGCGAGCGCCTTGGACACCGCAAGCGCCCCTTCGCGCGGCGGATCGACGAGGAACTTGTCGAAATGTCCCAGCGCGCGCATGTCGTCGGCGCTCACCTCGAACAGGTTGCGGCACGCGAACGACGTGTGCCCGTCCACACCGTTCTCTTTCGCGTTGGCAAGCGCACGCGTGGTCAGCGCCTCGCTGCCTTCGATACCCACCACCTCGCGCGCGAGTCGCGCGAGCGGCAGCGTGAAGTTGCCGATGCCGCAGAAGAGATCGAGCACCCTGTCGCTTGCAGCGGGCGCCAACAGCCGCAACGCACGGCCCACCAGCACACGGTTGATCTGGTGATTCACCTGCGTGAAATCGGTCGGCTTGAACGGCATGCGGATGCCGAACTCCGGCAGCGTGTAGTCGAGCTGCGCGTCGAGCGGATAGAACGGGAAAACGGTGTCCGGTCCCTTCGGCTGCAGCCAGAACTGTACGTTGTACTCGTCGGCAAACACGCGCAGCAGCGCCTCGTCGGCGGCGTTGATCGGCTCGAGAATGCGCAGCACCAGCGCCGTCACGCTGGCGCCCACCGCGAGCTCGATCTGCGGCATGCGTTCCTTGATCGACAGCCCCTCCACAAGGTGCCGCAGCGGCACGAGCATTGCTGAGACGTGAGGCGGCAGCACTTCGCAGCTCGTCATGTCGGCGACATAGCTGCTCTTGCGCTCGTGAAAACCCACCAGCACGCCGCCCTTCTTCGGCACGTTGCGCACGGTGAGCCGCGCGCGATAGCGGTAGCCCCACGACGGGCCGTGGATGGGCCGGAACATGGTTTCGGCGCGCAGCTTCGCGAGATGCTGAAGGTTGTCTTCAAGCACCCGCTGCTTCACGGCGATCTGTGCCCGCACGTCGAGATGCTGCATCGAACAGCCGCCACAGGTGCCGAAGAATTTGCACTGCGGCACGGTGCGCGTCACGCTTTCGCGCAGCACGTCGACCACCTGGGCCTGCTCGAAGCTCGGCTTCTTGCGATAACTGGAGTACGTGACGCGCTCGCCCGGCAGCGCGCCTTCGACGAAGATCACCTTGCCGGGCTGGCCGTCGTCGGTCACGGTGCGGCCCACGCCGCGCGCCTCCATGTCGAGCGACTCGATTTCGAGGGTCGGCGCCTGAAACGCGGTTTGCGGCGACGCGCCCTGGGCGCCACCGGCGGCGGTCTTTTCTTTTCTGGAGCGACGGGTGGAAGCAGCTTGGGACACCTGCGAATTCCTGGCAGACAATGGGTGGCACGCCAGCCGGTGAAAAACGGACAACCAACGGACAACAGCGCGGCAAAGGCGAGATTGTAGACGATGTGGACCGTGCGCCCGCGCAGTCCCGATCCGTCGGCAGCGCGGCACCGCAACCAACCGTACCGGGAGATGACGATGCGACTGATCAGCTGGAATGTCCAATGGGGACGCGACGCCGACGGCAAGGTCGACCTCGCGCGGACCGTGGCCGAGGCACGGCGCCTCGTGGACTTCGACGTGTTCTGCATGCAGGAGGTGACGCGCGGCTTCGGCGCGCTGCCCGGCCATCCCGGCGACGACCAGTTCGCCGAACTCGCTGCGTTGCTCCCGGGCTTCACGGTGCTCGATGCGATCGGCGCCGATCTTCCGGCGTTGCCGGCCGGCTCCGGCAGTTCGGGTTCTGTCGCTGACCTGGGCTCCGCCGCGGCCCACCCGCGCCGGCGGCAATTCGGCAACGCCATTGCCACCCGGCTGCCGGTCGAGCACGTGATCCGCCATTCGCTGCCCTGGCCTCCCGATCCGGCTGCGCCGTCCATGCAGCGCGTCGCGCTGGAGGCCATCATCCGCACGCCGGATCTCGGCCCGGTGCGCGTGCTCGTCACGCATCTCGAGTTCTATTCGATGCAGCAGCGCGTGGCGCAGGTCGACGAGCTGCGGAGGCTGCAACTGGAAGCCGCGGGCCACGCGGCCCATCCCGCTCCCGCCGAAAATGCCGAGGGACCGTTCGCGCCCACCAGCCGGCCCGCGAGCGCAGTTATCTGCGGCGACTTCAACAGCGATTTCGGCAGCGAGGCGTATCAGCGCATGCTCGCGCCGCTGGCGGGCAGCCCTTCCTTCATCGACGCGTGGACCACGCTGCACCCGGGCTTGACGCCGCCGCCCACGGCCGGCGTTTACGACAAGGCGCAGTGGAGCGATGGGCCGATTGCCTGCGACTTCGTATTCGTCACGGAAGATCTGCGTGACCGGCTGAGGCGCTGCGAAATCGACGGCGCGACGCGCGCGTCCGACCATCAGCCGGTCGTGCTGGAAATGGATTGACGGGACTGAAGCAGGTGCGCTTAAGGGGACGGCGCAAAGCGCAGCGGACCGTTCACCGATGGCGCATCACTGATCGAACGCCGCGAGGTATTCGGCCCAGTGCGCGGCCGGTTCCTCCGCGAGCGAATTCTTCACGAGCGCGATCTCGTCCGCGTATTCGTCGGCGGAGAGGCCGCCGCGCATCAACTGGAAGCGGCAATACAGCAGGTAGGTATTGACGACGTCCGTCTCGCAGTAATTACGGATTTCCTCGATCCGCCCCTCCTGGAACGCCTGCCATACCTGGCCGCCGTCCATGCCGAGCTTGCCGGGAAAACCGCACAGCTTCGCGAGTGCGTCGAGCGGCGCATTCGCGCGCGCCTGGTACATCGCGAGCAGGTCCATCAGGTCGGTGTGGCGCGAGTGATAGCGGCTGATGTAGTTGTTCCACTTGAACTCGCGATCGTCCTCGCCGAGGTCCCAGTAGCGCGACGCGCGAATGCCGTGCACGAGTGCCCGATAGTGGAGGACCGGCAGGTCGAAGCCGCCGCCGTTCCACGACACCAGTTGCGGCGTGTACTTTTCGATGGTGCGGTAGAACGACTGGATCAGCGCGCCCTCGCCGTCCGCGAGCGTGCCGAGCGAGCGCACGCGGAATCCGCTGCTGTCGCGAAACACGCACGAGATCGCGGCGACGCGCTGCAGATGGTGCGGCAGGAAATCGCTGCCGGTCTTTTCGCGGCGAGCCGCGAAGGCGTGCTCCGCCACTTCGGCGTCGGTCAGCGTAGCGGGAAGATCGTCGAGGCGTCGAATGCCGGCGACATCGGGAATCGTCTCGATGTCGAATACGAGGATGGGTGTCATCAGTTACAGAACGGCGTCCTTGCGCACGCCATTGGAGGCGAAGAAACGTTTGAGCCGCACGAGTGCCTCCTGCTGGATCTGCCGCACGCGTTCGCGCGTGAGGCCCATTTCGTCGGCGAGTTCTTCGAGGGTGGCCGGTTCGATGTGGTTGAGGCCGAAACGGCGCTCGATCACGTGGCGGTGCTTGTCCGAGAGGCGCGCAAGCCAGGCGCGCGTGAGCGTTTCGAGTTCGCGGTGCTGGACTTCGGCATCGGGCGACTGGCTCTGGTCGTCGGACAAGAGGTCAAGCAGGCTGCTTGCCGGGTCGAGGTCGAGCGGCGCGTCGAGCGAGGCCGTATGCTCGTTGAGCGCGAGGATGTCCGTGACTTCCTCGGTGGTCTTGCCGGTGAGATAAGCGATGTCGTCGATGCTGGCGTCGCGCCGCTCGGCGGCTTCGCCCGAATTGAGCGAATTCTTTTCGAGGTGGCGCTTCGCGCGCAGCACCTGGTTCAGCTCGCGGATCACGTGCACGGGCAGCCGCACGGTGCGCGCCTGGTTCATGATGGCGCGCTCGATGCTCTGGCGGATCCACCAGGTGGCATACGTCGAGAAGCGGAACCCGCGTGCCGGATCGAATTTCTCGATGGCGTGCATGAGGCCCAGGTTGCCCTCCTCGATCAGATCGAGCAGCGGCACGCCGCGATTCAGGTAACCCTTCGCGATGCTCACGACGAGCCGCAGATTGCGCTCGATCATGACCTGCCGCGCCTCGAACTCGCCGGCCTTCGCGAGCCGCGAGTAGCGCTGCTCCTCCTCCACGGTGAGGAGCGGCTTCACGCTGATGCGATTCAGATAATGCTGGATAGTGTCGGCCGTGAGTTCGGCCTGCAGGAGCGCGCGAAAGTCGTCGGCGTCGGGTGCCGCCTCCCGGCTGCCCTCCTGCTCTTCGGCCTCGTCCCCACCGGATTCCCGCTCGTCGAAATCGCGACCGCCGTCGTTGCTGTCGAGCGATTCGTCTTCGTTCGCCGATGCGCCGCCCTCGTCCACCGAAGCCTCGGCGGCTCGGTTCACGGACTCGCTCCCGGTTTGCTGCTGGCGGCGCTTCGGTTTCGGCATGGTCAGCTCGCTTATTGCGGCGGCAAATACTTCAGCGGGTCGACAGGTTTACCCTGACGGCGAACTTCGAAATGCAGCATGACGCGGTCCGAATCGGTATTCCCCATTTCGGCGATCTTCTGCCCCTTCGTGACCGCATCCCCCTCTTTTACCATCAAAGCGCTGTTATGTGCATACGCCGTGAGGTACGTCGCATCATGCTTGATGATAATGAGATTGCCGTATCCGCGCAGCCCATTTCCGGCATAGACCACGCGTCCGTCCGCAGCGGCCTTCACCGCCTGGCCCTGCGAGCCGCCGATGTTGACGCCCTTGTTCTTCGAATCGTCGAAGGTATTGAGGATCGGGCCGCGCACCGGCCACGAGAACGCGATGGTGCCGCCACTTGCCGCGCTCGTGTCGCTCGCGGCGGGCTGCGGAGGAATCGTGGTTGCCGTGGAGGCTGAACCGTTCGTGGAGGGCGCAGTTGCCGAGCTCGTCGACGCAGCCCCCGCGGCAGTCGAGCCGCCAAGCGGTGCGCTTTGCACGCCGCCGCCCACGATGGGTGACGTGGCCACGCCAGGCGTTGCACCGGCAACGTTCGCGCCCGGCGGCGCCACGCGCAACAGCTGATCGACCTCGATCTGGTTGGGGTTCGCCAGGTTGTTCCACGTGGCGATGTCGCGATAGTTCTGACCGTTCTCGAGCGCAATGCGATAAAGCGTGTCGCCCGGCTTCACCCGGTAATAGCCCGGCGGGGGCGGTCCGAGCGGCACGGCGGGCTGCGCCGTGGCAGCGGCCGTGTTGAGCGCACTGGAGCGATCGACCACCGGCGCGTTGTCGAGCCGCGTGGCGCACGCCGTCAGCAGAGAAATCGCGAGCACGCATGCGCTACGTTGAAAAACCGTCAGATCTACATTCATTTTGTTTCTTTGCATCGCGCGCAACATACTCATCGTTTTCAAATCACTCCGGATTTTAAGGGGACAAAGAAAACGCGATCAAGCCGCACCTCGCGCCATTGCGCAGGCCCCGTGCGCTCCACCAGCGTGAGCACCTGGGCGCTCTCGCCCTGCGCGCCCGCAGCGCCCTGCTCGGCCACCGGCGCCACGAGCCGCCCGCCGATGGCGAGCTGATCGAGAAGTGCCTGCGGCACGTCGAGCCCAGCCGCGGCGATCACGATGGCGTCGAACGGCGCCGCGGCCGGCAGGCCCAGCCTCCCGTCGCCGTAATGCAGGCGGATGTTCGGAATGCGCAGCGGACGCAGATTCGTCTTCGCGCGCTCGTAGAGCGGCTTGATCCGTTCGATCGAATACACCTCGCGTGCCACCTGGCTCAGCACCGCGGCCTGATACCCGCAACCCGTGCCGATTTCGAGCACGCTCGCCAGCGGCCGGCCCGCGGCAGCAAGCTCGATCATGCGGGCCACGACCGAAGGCTTCGAGATCGTCTGGTGATGGCCGATCGGCAGCGCCGCATCTTCGTAGGCCTGGGTCGCGAGGCCCGGGTCGACGAACATGTGGCGCGGCACGACCGACATCGCATTGAGCACGCGTGAATCGGCAATGCCGTTCGCCCGCAGCCGTTCGACCATACGCTCGCGCACCCGTTCCGAGGTCAGCGCGAGCGCGCCGTTCAAGGCGACATTGGGCGCGCCGGCCAGCGTCGCGCGAGCGCCGCCAACGCCGACTGCCCGGACCGGATTCGACAATAACGACGCGGCGCCAGCCGCCTTCTTCGGTGCGCCGGCAAGCGAAGCGACAGACGCGCCTCGCGGCCGCGCCGCGCTCTGGGGCTTCGTCGACACCGTGCCTTGCGGCGTGCCGGCGTCACGCGCCTTGATCGCGATGGGCTGCGCTGACTTCGCCGCGGCAGGCCGCGCTGCACGTGGCGACGTGGCCGCCGCGGGTTTCGCTACAACGCCGGGCTTTGCCGCAGCAAGCGGCTTCGGTGATAGGGCAGGCGATCTGGCGACGCCCACCGGCTTCACTGCGGCCGCCGCGCTCGTCGACTTAGCGGCGCGCGCATCGAGCGGACCGGCGTCGCGCTTGCGCGGCTCGCGCACGAGGTCGGCGAGCCCCAGCGGAAAACGCTTTGCGCGCTCGCCTGTCATGAAGCCCTGCGGCCTGCGCGAAGCCAGTCGCGCGCAACGGGAAGCATCTGCGTGTGGGTAAGGTCGAGTTGCAGCGGCGTGATGGACACGTGGCCCGTTGCGACCGCGTGAAAGTCGGTGCCCTCGCTCGCATCGCGCGCGCTGCCCGACGGACCGATCCAGTAGATCGGCTCGCCGCGCGGATTGGTCTGGCGGATCACGGGCTGCGACGGATGGCGCTTGCCGAGGCGCGTGACGCGCCAGTCGCCGAGTTCGTCGTAAGGCCGGTTCGGAATATTGACGTTGAGGAGCGGATGCCCCGGCAGCGGATGCTCGAGAAAGTGCGCGACGATTTCGACCGCTACGCGGGTCGCATCTTCGAGATGCACCCAGTCCTTGTCCACCAGCGAAAACGCAATGGCCGGCACGCCGAACATGATGCCTTCCGTAGCGGCGGCAACCGTGCCCGAGTACAGCGTGTCCTCGCCCATGTTCTGGCCGTTGTTGATGCCGGATACGACGAGGTCGGGCTTGTGATCCAGCATGCCCGTGAGCGCGATGTGGACCGAATCCGTGGGCGTGCCGTTCACGTAGTAGAAGCCGTTCGCCGAGCGCAGCACCGAAAGCGGCCGCGAGAGCGTGAGCGAGTTCGACGCGCCGCTGCAGTTTTGCTCGGGTGCCATCACCGTGACATCGGCAAGCGGCTTGAGCGCCGCGTAAAGCGCGGCGAGTCCGGGTGCCAGATAACCGTCGTCGTTGCTGAGGAGTATTCGCATCGGCCGATTGTAACCGAGGAAAGAAGGCACGCGAACGACACAGCTTGCCGCGCCGCCGTCTACGCATCACCGCGCGAGTGCGCAGTTTTCCAGCGGGCGACGCAGGCGCAAAAGCGCACGTCCGTTCGCCATGCCGTACACTGCTCGTCCGGCATTCGCCTGCACTGTGAGGAGACGTCATGCGCGCAATACGCTGCAACCAGTACGGCCCACCTGCAACGCTCACGCTCGAGGATTTGCCCGATCTGGTGCCGCCGCCGGGCCACGTCGTGATCGACGTGAAAGCCGCGAGCGTCAACTTCCCCGACGTACTGATCATCGAGAACAAATATCAGGTCAAGCCGCCGCTGCCGTTCACGCCCGGCGCAGAAGTGGCGGGCGTGGTGCGCGCGGCGGGAGACGGTGTGACGCTCGCGCCCGGCACGCGCGTGGTCGCATTCGTGGGTTACGGCGGATTTGCCGAGCAGGTGGCAGCGCCTGTTTCGGCCTGTATGCCCTTGCCCGACGACGCCGATTTCGCGACGGCCGCAGCTTTCACGCTCGCATACGGCACCTCGCATCATGCCGTGGTGGACCGTGGCGCGCTGCAGCCCGGCGAAACGATGCTCGTGCTGGGTGCGGCGGGCGGCGTCGGGCTTGCGGCGGTGGAGATCGGCAAGGCGATCGGCGCGCGCGTGATCGCCGCTGCCTCCACGGACGAGAAGCTCGCCGTTTGCACCGCACACGGTGCCCACGCCACGCTGAACTACGCGCGCGACGACCTGCGCGCGCGAATTCGCGAGCTGACCGACGGCAAGGGACCCGACGTGATCTACGATCCCGTGGGCGGTATTTATACGGAGCCCGCCTTTCGCAGCATTGCGTGGCGTGGTCGGCATCTCGTGGTCGGCTTCGCGAACGGCGAGATTCCGAAGCTGCCGCTCAATCTAGCGCTGCTCAAAGGCGCGAGCGTGGTCGGTGTCGCGTGGGGCGAGTTCGCCAAGCGTGAGCCGCAACGCAATGCCGCGGCGTTCGCGCAGATGTTCGACTGGATGAAGGCCGGCAAGCTGCGACCGCATATTTCGGCGCGCCATGCCCTCGCCGATACGCCGCGCGCACTGGCCGACATGGCGTCGCGGCGCGTAACGGGGAAGATCGTCATCGAGATGTGAGCGTGCGCGCCGGGTGCTTTTCTTTGGTGCGCGCGCGACGGGTTGCGTCTGGATTCTGCCCCGCACCCGCCTTCGTGCATTAGATGATCTGCCGCTCTCGCAGCTGCGCGATGCTGTGAGCGTCGTAACCCAGTGCGCCCAGCACTTCGTCCGTATGTTCGCCGAGCTGCGGGCCGAGCCAGCGCGTCTCGCCCGGCGTCTCGGAGAATCTGGGTGTCACCGCGGGCAGCGCCACCTCCACACCATCCTGCCACTTGAAGCGCTGGATCATCTGGCGCGCGATGTACTGCGGGTCCGTGAACATGTCGGCGACGCTGTAGATGCGGCCCGCCGGCACGTCGGCCGCGTTGAGCACCGCGAGCGCCTCGTCGATGGTGCGGCTCGCGAGCCACGCCGCGATCGCGCCGTCGATTTCCACCGTGCGCGGCACGCGGCCGTCGTTGTGCGCGAGCGCCGGGTCGTTGGCCAGGTCGTCGCGGCCGATGGCGAGCATGAGGCGGCGAAAGATCGGATCGCTGTTGCCGCCGATCACGATGCTGCCGTCACGGCACGGATACGTGTTGGACGGCACGATGCCCGGCAGGGATGCGCCGGTGCGTTCGCGCACCATGCCGTAAAGCCCGTATTCGGGCACCACGCTTTCCATCATGTTGAAGACGGCTTCGTAGAGTGCAACGTCGACCACCTGCCCCTTGCCGCCGTTGACCTGACGATGATGCAGCGCCATCAGTGCGCCGATCACGCCGTGCAGCGCCGCGATCGAATCGCCGATGGAGATGCCGATGCGCGGCGGCGGCAGATCGGGATAGCCCGTGATGTGACGCAGCCCGCCCATCGATTCGGCGATCGCGCCGAATCCCGGCCGGTCGCGATACGGGCCGCTCTGCCCGTAACCGGAAAGACGCACCATCACGAGACCGGGATTGCCTTCGGAGAGCACGTCGTAACCGAGGCCCAGCTTTTCGAGCAGCCCTGGCCGGAAGTTTTCGACCACGATGTCGGCTTCGCGCGCGAGACGACGCACGATCTCCTTGCCCTCTTCGGCCTTGAGATTCACCGTCACCGACTTCTTGTTGCGCGCCTGCACCGCCCACCACAGCGAGGTGCCGCCCACCTCGGGATAAAGCTTGCGCCACTTGCGCAGCGGGTCGCCGCCCTTCGGATCTTCGATCTTCACGACGTCCGCGCCGAACTCACCGAGCAGCCGCGCCGCGAAGGGACCCGCGATCAACGTGCCGAGTTCGAGCACCTTGACGCCGGCAAGCGGACCGCGCGGCTTGTCGGTGGCTGGCGTGGCTTGCTGTGCGGCGCCGTCGTCCTGTGCGGCAGGATGGTGCGGAGATTGGGGGGAAGCTGCGCTCATCTGTCTCGTGTCTCTCGGTGATGTCCGGCGCGAAGTTCTCGTGACGATTGCAAACGCTCGCTGCGGACGCCCATTTCCGGCTGCGTTTTCTCGCGACGTTCGTTGCCGCCCGCGCTGGTCGGACCTGGCGCCGCGTGGCGACCTCGCGCCATCCCGCGGCGCCGCTAAAGCGAGCGTCTGTCGAGCATCGCGCGCGCGATCGTGCCGGCGTCCACGTACTCGAGTTCGCCGCCCACGGGCACGCCGCGCGCGAGTCGCGTCACCGTAAGGCCGCGTGCCTTGAGCGTCTGGCCGAGGTAGTGTGCGGTTGCCTCGCCTTCGTTCGTGAAGTTGGTGGCGAGCACCACTTCCTTGACGATGCCGTCCGACGCGCGCTTCACGAGCCGGTCGAAATGGATTTCCTTCGGACCGATGCCGTCGAGCGGACTGAGCCGCCCCATCAGCACGAAATACAGGCCGCGATAGGTCAGGGTCTGTTCGAGCATGATCTGGTCGGCCGGCGTCTCGACGACGCACAACAGCGTCGGGTCGCGCTCGGTGTCGCTGCAGACTTCGCAGATGCGCGCCTCGGTGAAGGTATTGCACTTCTCGCAGTGCTGCAGATGCTCCGTTGCGAACAGCAGCGCGCGGCCGAGCTTCTGCGCGCCTTCGAGGTCGTGCTGCATCAGGTGGTACGCCATGCGCTGCGCGGACTTCGGCCCAACGCCGGGCAGCGCACGCAGCGCTTCGACGAGCGCTGCGAGGGCGGATGGTTGCTTCATGCGAAATCGGTTCCGCTTGGCCTGCGCCTCAGAACGGCAACTTGAAACCCGGCGGCAGCGGCAGACCGGACGTCATGCCGCCCATCTTTTCCTGCGTGGTGGCTTCGGCCTTGCGCACGGCGTCGTTGAAGGCGGCGGCGACGAGGTCTTCCAGCATGTCCTTGTCGTCGGCGAGCAGGCTCGGGTCGATCGAGACGCGGCGCACGTCGTTGCGGCAAGTCATAGTCACCTTCACGAGACCCGCGCCGGACTGCCCTTCCACCTCGATCTGTGCGAGCTGCTCCTGCATCTTCTTCATGTTTTCCTGCATCTGCTGGGCCTGCTTCATGAGCCCGGCGAGTTGGCCTTTCATCATGGTCACTGCTCCTTGTGGATTCTGTGGATTCGAAAACGGAACGCCTCGCGCGCGACGAGGCGTATGCGGGTTAGCGGCCGGCTGGCGCGCCGCCGGCGCTCGTGCCTGCGTCCGGCACGACGGGCCGGATAGAGCCCTGCACGATGCTCGCGCCGAACTCGCGGATCAATTGCTGCACGAATGGCGCGGCGCCGATCTCGCGCTCGGCGTCGCGCTGGCGCTGCGCGCGCGCGGCGGCATCGAGCGCAGCCGCTGTGCGCCGGGCGGGCCCCACCTCGACCTGCACCTCGACGGGTTTGCCGAGCCGCTCGGCGAGCGCCGACTTCAATTTCGCGACCTGCGTGGCCTCGGCGTATTGCGGCACCGGCACACTGAGCTTGAGCGTGGTGCCGTCGAGCGCTGTCAATTCGCTGTTGAACGCCAACTGATACGAGATGCCTTTGAGCGCGAGGCCGACGGCGAGCGCGGGCCAATCGCCGGCAAAACCGATGGCGTCGAGTGCGATGCCGGGCGGCAACTGGCTCACGTCGATCACCGGCGTGGGGGCCGGCCCGGCAGAAGCCGGCCTTGCATCGGCGGACGGCGGGAAACCCGGCTCGCTGTCGAATACGGGCATAAACCGGTCGTCGTGGTCGTCGTGGTCGCCGGGGGACGCGAAGTACGCGTCCTCGGCCCCGGCGGGCAGGTAGTCGTCCGGCGGAATGTCGTCCCAAGGTGGCATCGACGTAGCGGCATCGGCTGCCTGGCGGGCCTGCGGACGGCCGCCTGGCGACGACGCCTCTTCAGCGCGCCGCGGTGCAGCCGGCGCGGAAACCGGGACGTTCACGCGAGGCGCAACGGTCTTGCGTTCCGGGGCCGGTTGGCCGGAAAACTGTGCAGCGGACTTTGACGTGGCCGTTGCAGCCGGCCCAGCCGATGCAGCAGCGGAACGGCTGCGATCCGACGATACCTTCATGCCGGCGTTGCGCAGCACGTCGAGCGCCGCACTCGCACCGCCGCGGCGCGGCGCAGTGGATGCCGTATCGGCTGCTGCCGTTGCCGCTGCCGTTGCTGCTGCCGTTGCCGCTGCCGATGCGGCTGCCGCGGGCGGTTGCGCTGAGCGATCTGTCGATGCAGCCGGCGCGTCGAGAGTCGGCGCACCGTCCGACGCGCTATCCGACATGGCCTCGGGCACAGGAGGTGCAGCATCGACAGGTGTGTCGTTACTTGCCGCCTGAGTTTCTTGCGCGTCCCCATGGGCCGCGCTTTTTGTCGTTACGTCCGCCCCGGTTTCCCAAGGCGGAACAACGGCCGGCGACTGGGCAGGCGAAGGCGTCGCTGGCGGCGCAACGTCGGCGGTTGCGGGCGTTGCGGTTACGGAAGACGTGTCCTCGGACAAAGGCGCGGGTGCCGACGATGGTTGCGTGGAGAGCGGCGCCGCGGCTTGCGCGGCCGTCGCCATGGCGGGGGTAGTCGAACGCGAGCCATTTGCGCCGCCCGATGCGGGTTTCGCCGCGCGCGCACCGCCACTGCCGCCACCGCCTGCACCACCCGCTGCTCCGTTCGCAGCGGGCTCGAAGGCCAGCATGCGCAGCAGCGTCATGGTGAAACCGGCGTATTCGTCGGGCGCGAGCCCCAGTTCGCTTCGGCCGATCGTCGCGATCTGGTAGAAGAGCTGCACGGCCTCGGGAGTCAGCGCGTCAGCGAAGCGGCGCAGGTCCGCGGCTTCGGGCCATTCGTCGAGCACCGACGACGGCGCGAACTGCGCCCAGGCCACGCGATGCAACAGGCCGGCGAGATCCTGCAGCGCGGTGGAGAACGAGAGGCTGCGCGTGGACATTTCGTCAGCGATCGCGAGCACGGCAGCGCCGTCGCCTGCGATCAGCGCATCGATGAGGCGAATGAGATAGCTCTGGTCGAGCGCGCCGAGCATCCCGCGCACGGCTTCTTCGGTCACCTGGTTCGCCGAATACGCGATGGCCTGATCAGTCAGCGAAAGCGCATCGCGCATCGAGCCGTCCGCGGCGCGCGCGAGCAAACGCAGCGCCTGCGGTTCAAACGCCACCTGCTCCTCGCCGAGAATGCGCTCCAGATGCGACACGATATGGCCGGCCGGCATCTGTTTGAGGTTGAACTGCAGACAGCGCGAAAGCACTGTCACGGGAATCTTCTGCGGGTCGGTCGTGGCGAGGATGAACTTGACGTGCGGCGGCGGCTCTTCAAGCGTCTTCAACATCGCGTTGAAGGCGTGGTTCGTGAGCATGTGCACTTCGTCGATCATGTAGACCTTGAAGCGCGCATCCACCGGCGCATAGACGGCGCGCTCGAGCAGCGCCGCCATTTCGTCCACGCCGCGATTACTCGCCGCGTCCATTTCCACGTAATCGACGAAGCGCCCTTCGTCAATTTCCCGGCACGCGCGGCACACGCCGCACGGCGTCGCGGTCACGCCGGTTTCGCAATTGAGCGCCTTCGCGAAAATCCGCGAGAGCGTGGTCTTGCCCACACCACGCGTTCCGGTAAACAGATAAGCGTGATGCAGCCGTCCGCCGTCGAGCGCGTGCGTGAGCGCGCGCACCACGTGCTCCTGTCCGACGAGCGAAGCGAAATCCTTCGGCCGCCACTTGCGTGCGAGAACTTGATAGGTCATCCGGAAATTGTATCAGCAACCCAGGTGCGCAAAGACCTGTCCGCGCCCGGCGGCGCGATGTGACGCCGGCCTGTCGGAGCGCGCGCAGACGCGGCTGCCGCGGATGATACAGGGCGAACGCCGTGGCTTGCGAGAACCGCGCGAAACGAAACGCAGAGCGGGCAAAGCAACGCCGTGAAATCGCACGAAGGCAATTGCAGGAGAGAAGCGAAAAACGGCAACGAGGAAACGCGAGAAGTGCCGCGAAAAGGCGTAGGAAGGCGCGAACCAAAACCGCGCAAAACAAAGGAAGGACAGAAGAGGAAGGTGACGAGCCTGACCCTCGGCACTGGTGGAAAACGGCTGTGGCTGCTTCGTTCCCGACCTGACCAGGTTGACCGCCCCTCCATGCGAGGAGGCCCGTCACGTTGCATTCTAGCATCGCTCGCCGTGCAACGCGACTGCTCTTGCGTCGAAACACGTTTCATGGGGCTCGCTCGCGGGCTCTTGTATCCGCTCCCGGTGCCACCAGATAGGCCTCGTAGCGAGATCGAATCATCGGTAACCCTGCCGCCGGCATGAGTACTATCACCACCGGCAGCACATAGCAATTTAGGCTACACTGGCGCTGCAAATACCGGCAAAGCCGCTGCAATTCAAGGTTTTCTCGCGAATCCGACGTCGGTGTCTTTTGAATATCGCAGACGCTTTCGGCCTGATCGCAGCAGCGGTGCGAACGGACGTTTTTTCAGTTTTGGTGTATCGTGGCGAACACTTTTGGCAAGCCTCGATCCGAAAGAGGTATTCACACAATGAGCGAACAAATCAAGCACATTACCGACGCATCGTTCGAGCAGGACGTCGTCAAGTCCGACAAGCCGGTGCTGCTCGACTTCTGGGCCGAGTGGTGTGGTCCCTGCAAGATGATTGCGCCGATTCTCGACGAGGTCGCGAAAGATTACGGCGACCGCCTGCAGATCGCGAAGATCAACGTCGACGAACATCAATCGACGCCGGTCAAGTTCGGCGTGCGCGGCATTCCCACGTTGATCCTCTTCAAGAATGGTGCCGTTGCGGCACAGAAGGTGGGCGCGCTGTCGAAGTCACAGCTCACCGCCTTCCTCGACAGCCATCTCTAAGCGCCTGATACGCGCGTTGCGCGAGTCATTGCGCGTTGTTGTCAGCCGGCAACACGCGCAATGACAACATGCCCGTCTGCCGCGCAGGCAGATTTTCGCGTGTGCTATGCTAGAATCAATAAGGCGTCGGACAGGCGCCTAAGTCCTTGAGCGGTTCCGCTCACCCTCCTCCCATATTTCATTTCGTCGCATTCCTCCCCGACGGGTTCTCCGTATGCATTTATCCGAGCTCAAGTCCCTGCACGTGTCCGAACTGATCGAGATGGCCAATGGCCTCGAGATCGAAGCGGCGAACCGCCTGCGCAAGCAGGAACTCATGTTCGCGATTCTCAAGAAGCGCGCCAAAACGGGTGAAACGATTTTCGGCGACGGCACGCTCGAGGTGCTGCCTGACGGCTTCGGCTTCCTGCGTTCGCCGGAAACCTCGTATCTCGCGAGCACGGACGACATCTATATCAGCCCGTCGCAAATCCGCCGCTTCAACCTGCATACCGGGGACACCATCGAAGGCGAAGTGCGTACGCCAAAAGACGGCGAACGTTACTTTGCGCTCGTGAAGGTGGACAAGGTCAACGGCCAGCCGCCCGAGGCCTCGAAGCACAAGATCATGTTCGAGAACCTCACGCCGCTGCACCCGAACAAGGTGCTGCTGCTCGAACGCGAAATGCGCGGCGAGGAGAACGTGACGGGCCGCATCATCGACATGATCGCGCCCATCGGCAAGGGGCAACGCGGCCTGCTGGTCGCCTCGCCGAAGTCGGGCAAGACGGTGATGCTTCAGCACATCGCGCACGCCATCAAGCAGAACCATCCGGACGTCGTGCTGTTCGTGCTGCTGATCGACGAACGCCCCGAGGAAGTGACGGAAATGCAGCGTTCGGTGGCGGGTGAAGTGATCGCCTCCACGTTCGACGAACCGGCCGCGCGCCACGTGCAGGTCGCCGAAATGGTGATCGAGAAGGCCAAGCGCCTCGTCGAGATGAAGCATGACGTGGTGATTCTGCTCGACTCCATCACGCGCCTTGCGCGCGCTTACAACACCGTGGTGCCGGCGTCGGGCAAGGTGCTCACGGGTGGTGTCGACGCCAATGCGCTGCAGCGTCCGAAGCGCTTCTTCGGCGCGGCGCGCAACATCGAGGAAGGTGGCTCGCTCACCATCATCGGCACCGCGCTCATCGAAACCGGCAGCCGCATGGACGACGTGATCTACGAAGAGTTCAAGGGCACCGGCAACATGGAAGTGCACCTCGAGCGGCGCCTGGCGGAAAAGCGCGTCTATCCGTCCATCAACCTCAACAAGTCCGGTACGCGCCGCGAAGAGCTGCTGATCAAGCCGGACATCCTTCAGAAGATCTGGGTGCTGCGCAAGTTCATCCACGACATGGACGAAGTCGAGGCGATGGAATTCCTGCTCGACAAGATCCGCCAGACGAAGAGCAATTCCGAATTCTTCGAGATGATGCGACGCGGCGGCTAATCACCGCGTATCGCACAAATCGCATGTTTTGAACGCCCGCCTTGCGCGGGCGTTTGTATGTGTGCCGACCGTACGATGGCAGCAATGGCGCCCGCGCTCATCGCGCTCAGCGTGGCCGGCATCGGGGCCCTCGGCCGGTTTGCCCGGCATCAGTGGCACCATCCGACGACGCGCATGCGTCTGCATGCGTTGCGCGAAAAGACCTTTCAGATGGGACTCGCGCTTTACGTTCTCTACTACCACGAGTCGACCGGCTTCAGTTGTCTGATCTCACGCTTTCTCGAAAGCGTCCTCGGCTACCCCGTCGAGGACGCGGGCCGGCTCGTCGGCGTAACGTCGCTGATTTCCGCCAGTACATTGTTCGTGTATCTGCGCTACGCGAAGCTGCTGCCGCGCAAGAAATGGCTGATCGTCTCGGGCTTCGCCGTCGCCGCACTCGCCGCGTTTTCGATGACCCGCATGACGCCCGACGCAAGCGAAGCGACACTTGTCGTGCCGTTGCTGCTGCGTGGCCTGCTGCTGCTCTTCATCGTGCTGCCGGTCGCCAATCTCACGTTTAGAATATTCGCGATCGACGAGTTCACGCACGGCTACCGGCTGAAGAACATCGTGAGGCAACTGACGATTTCATTCGCCACCACGTCGGTCATCGTGGTCGAGCGGCATCGCGACGCGCTGCATCGCACCCGGCTCGTGGAAGTCGCCACCCCGTTCAACCCGCTGTTTGGCGACGCGCTCGCCGCGCTGACCCAGGGCTTCGAAGCGGCCGGCCGCACCACGGGCGAAGCGCACGCACTCGCCACGGCGGAGATGAGCCGGCTTGTCGCGCGGCAGGCGAGCTTCCTGACCTCGCTCGACGGCTTCTACTTCCTGATCGGCGTGGCCGTGTGCAGCGCGCTCTTCGCGGCGTGGCAACAGCAGATCGACTAACGCAACCGTTACAGCACCGACCGGACAAGCCCACCCCGATGCTTTCGAAACTCACGCAATGGCTGGATACGCGCCGCCGCGACCGCGCGCTGCGCACGCATGCGATTTCCGACGCGCTGTGGCGCAAGACGCTCGACGGCTTGCCGTTTCTCTCGCATCTCGACGCGACGGACCTCGAGCGGCTGCGCGAACTGACGAGCCTGTTCCTCGCCCAGAAGGAGTTCTCCACGGCGCACGACCTCGCACTCACCGACGAGATGACGGTCGCCATCGCGGCCCAGGCATCGCTGCCGGTGCTGAACCTGAGCCTCGACCTGTATCGCGGCTGGGTCGGCGTGATCGTGTATCCGGGCGAGTTCGTGATCCGCAAGACGGTGGAGGACGAAGCCGGCATCGTCCACGAGGTCGAGCACGACGCCAGCGGCGAGGCCTGGGAAGGCGGTCCCGTGATTCTTTCCTGGGAAGACGCCCAGATGACGGACGGCGCCGACGCCTACAACGTCGTGATCCACGAGTTCGCGCACAAGATCGACATGCTGACAGGCGAGGCCGACGGCCATCCGCCGCTCTTCAGGCGCTGGCACGCGCCGCTCGATACCAAAGCGTGGTCCGATGTCTTCGACCACGCCTACGACCAGTTCTGCGCGAAGGTGGACGCGGTGCCGGAGCGCCGCTGGGCGCGCTTCGAGCGCGATTCGCTGATTGACCCTTACGCGTCGGACCACCCGTCGGAGTTTTTCGCCGTCTGCAGCGAGGCCCTCTTCGTCAAACCGAAGGCGTTCGAGGTCGAATATCCCGAGCTTTACCGGCTGCTCGCGCGCTATTACCGCCAGGACCCGGCGAAGGTCGGCGCGCTGGAGGCGCGGTGAGCCGTCGGAGTGCCTCAGCGAAGCGTGACCGACCGCCAAAAAAGTCGCCAACCGTCTGATTTTCTGGCATAATCGCCGCTTTTCGACCTTAGGCAAGTGGCTCGCGCCGAACTGCCAGCGCTCGGGAATGCCGGAAAGCACGGCGCCTCGTCGCGGCACGCGGGTTGGCTACCGCCAGACTAAAGGAAAGACCATGAAGAAAGGCATTCATCCGGATTACCGCGAAGTCCTGTTCATCGACGTGTCGAACGACTTCCGTTTCGTGACGCGCTCCACCATCCAGACGCGCGAAACCGCCGAGTTCAACGGCAAGACCTACCCGCTCGCGAAGATCGAAGTGTCGTCGGAATCGCACCCGTTCTACACGGGCCAGCAAAAGATCATGGACACGGCCGGCCGCGTCGAGAAGTTCAACAAGAAGTTCGGTTCGCGCGCCACGGGCAAGGTCGCGAAGTAAGCGAAGCAGGATCGCCTGCGATGCCGGCTCTTACCGCCGGGTCCGAACCGCAAAAGGGCAGCGCACGCTGCCCTTTTTTGTCGCCGGGCGATTTTGTTTCACCGCGGTTGTCATCCCTGTCTTACCGGTTGCCTTACCGTCTGTTGACCGACGGCCTGGCGCACCGTCCGCACGACCCGCACCACCGTGACGCGCCCCGGCAGCCCCGACTACAATGCCGGATGCTCCAGCCCGGCCGGCTCGCAGGCCTGCCTTCATCGAGCCCGTCCTGGCAGTCCGGTCCGCCTTCTTTGGCGTATTCGTCTCTTCCTGGCGGGCCGGCTCGCTCGCCATCGGCCCGAGCGTCCATCCAATCACCGCACACTGCATGAAGCCTGTCGTCCGTCTCACCGCCTCCGCCACAAGCGCCCTGCCGCGCTGGCTGCTGCTCACCATCTGCATCGTCTATGCGTCGTTCGGGCTCTTCGGCCGCGATCCGTGGAAGAACGAGGACGCGGCGGGCTTCGGCGTGATGTGGACGATGGCGAACGGCACCACGCACGACTGGCTGCTGCCCAACCTCGTCGGCAAGTACATCACCTCGGAAGGCCCCGTGGGCTACTGGCTGGGCGCCGCGGCCATCCGCGCGCTCGCGCCCTGGGTCGATGCGAGCAACGCCTCGCGCGTCTTCACCGGCCTGCTTTTCTGCGCGGCCTGTGCGTTCGTCTGGTACGCCGCGTATCTGCTTGGCCGTCGCGCCGAGGTTCAGCCGTTCAAGTACGCGTTCGGCGGCGAACCCGAACCGCGCGACTACGGCCGCACGCTGGCCGACGGCGCACTGTTGATCCTGCTGGGCTGTTTCGGTCTTGCCGAACGCGGCCACGAAACCACGCCGCAGATCGCCCAGTTCGTCTGCGTGGCGATGCTCGTGTACGGCCTCGTGCGTGCCATCGACAAGCCCATCCAGGGTTCGCTGTGGTGGGGAGTCGCGATGGGCCTCGTTGCCGTGACGAGCAACCCCGTGCTGGTGGGCGCGCTCCTCATCGGCACCTTCGCGATGGCCGTCATCGCGCCGGAGGTGCGCACGCGCTGGTTGCTGCTGGCGGGCCTGCCCGTCGCGCTCGTGATTGGATTTTCGTGGCCCATTGCCGCACTGCAGCGCTTTCCCGACGACGCCGTCTGGTTCCTGAACCAGTGGGTGCGCGGCAGCGTCAACGCGTTCGCCGGCCCGCCGGGCTCCGCGCTGCGCTATGCGGCCAAGAACCTGCCGCTGTTCACGTGGCCGGCGTGGCCGCTCGCCGTCTGGGCCTGGTTTAGCTGGGCAGGCCTGCGCCGCGCGCCGCACGTGGCGATCCCGCTCTCCGTGATCGCGCCGCTCATCGTGCTCGTGGTGCTGCAGAGCCATCAATCGAACCGGCTCTACATGCTGCTGCTGCCGGCGCTCGCGGTGTTCGCGGCGTTCGCGCTGCCCACGCTCAAGCGCGGTGCGATCAACGCCATCGACTGGTTCGCTGTCTTGAGCTTCACGATCGTCGGCACGATGGTCTGGCTCGTCTGGATCGCCGCGTTGACGGGCTTTCCGGCGCCGCTCGCGCGCAACCTCGCGCGCTATGCGCCGGGCTTCACGCCCGAGTTCAAGATTCTTTCGTTCGTCTGTGCCGTGGCCGTCACGCTGTGCTGGTTCGTGCTCGTGCAATGGCGCGTGGCGCGGCATCCCAAGGTGTTGTGGCGCAGCGTCGTGCTGACGAGCGGCGGCACCACGCTCATGTGGGTGCTGCTCATGACGCTGTGGCTGCCGGTCGTCAACTACAGCCGGACCTACAAGGATGTCGCGGAGCAGATCGCCGCCCATCTTCCCGCCGACTACAACTGCATCTCGCCCGCGCGTCTGGGCGATGCGCAGATCGCCACCTTCGCCTATTTCGGCGACATGCATTTTTCGTTCGACGAAGACTGCGACGTGATTCTGCGTCAGGACTCGCAGGACTTCGGCGCGCCGAGCTCGATGTCGGACTTCGTCTGGAAGCTCGTCTGGGAAGGACGGCGCGCGGCGGACCGCGACGAGCGCTTCCGGCTCTATGTCCGCATCGACCGTCCGAAGCCGCCCGTCACGCGCCGCGTCTGGCGCAACCGCCACAAATAGGATGAGCTCGACGATCCAGCTGCACAGCCTGCGCGCCGATGCGCGCCGCATCGCGGCGCTCGCCTGGCCCGTGCTGATCGGCCAGCTTGCGATCATCGCGTTCGGCGTGATCGACACGGCGATGGTAGGCCGCTACTCGGCCACCGACCTCGCCGCGCTCGGGCTCGGGTCGTCGATCTACATTTCGGTCTTTATCGGCCTCACGGGCATTCTGACCGCGCTGCAGCCCGTCGCAGCGCAGCTCTACGGCGCACGGCGCGAAGCGGAAATAGGCGAGGAAGTGCGCCAGGCGCTATGGCTCGCGCTCGCACTGACCATCGCAGGCTTCGCGATTCTGTATTTTCCGGGCCCACTGCTCGATCTCGCCCACGCCCCCGACGCGCTGCGCGAGCGCACCGAGGGCTACCTCAAGATCCTCTCGTTCGGACTGCCGGCGAGCCTCGTGTTTCGCGTCTACAGCTCGCTCACGAACGCAGTGGGCCAGCCGCGTCTCGTGATGATCCTCCAGGTCGGCGCGCTGATCCTGAAGGTGCCGCTCAACACGTGGTTCATCTTCGGCGGACTCGGCGTACCCGCGCTGGGCGGCCCCGGCTGCGCGCTCGCGAGCACGCTCATTAACTGGACGCTGGCCATGGTCGGCATGCTGCTGATGACGCGGCTCGACGTGTTTTTGCCCTTCGGCATCTTCAAGCGGTTCTGCTGGCCGGTGTGGTGGCGCCAGGCCGAGTTGCTCAAGCTCGGCATTCCGATGGGACTCTCGTACCTGATCGAGGTGACGTCGTACACGTTCATGGCGCTTTTCATCGCCCGCTTCGGTACGACGACGCTGGCGGGCCACCAGATCGCAGGCAACGTCGGCGCGGTGCTCTACATGACGCCGCTTTCCATCGGCATTGCGACGTCCACGCTCGTGGCTCAGGCGTTGGGCGGTCAGCGCCACGCGGACGCCCGCACGCTTGCGCGCCACGGCATCGCGATGGCCGCTGCCATCGCGCTGTGTTACGGCGCCCTCGTGCTCGCGCTGCGGCCGTTCATCATCGGCGGATATACGCCGGACCCGGCCGTCGCGGCCGCGGCCATGCCGCTCGTGCTGATCGTGACGTGCTATCACTTCTTCGACGCCATCCAGGTGACGACCGCCTTCGTGCTGCGCGCCTACAAGGTCGTGGTGATTCCGACGGTGATCTACGCCGTCGCGCTGTGGGGCGTGGGCCTGGGCGGCGGCTATGCGCTCGGCTTCAATGTGAGCGGCGCAGCGCCCGCGTGGCTCACGGGCGCTCGCGGCTTCTGGTTCGCGAACATGGCGAGCCTGATGATGGCTGGCGCCGGACTGCTCGTTTATCTGCGCGGCGTCAGCAGACGATATTTGCGCGCGGAAGGTTGAGCGGCGCGCAATAACGGTGCGTGGTTACGCAAACCGCCGGGCCATCACGCCGCCTGCGCCGCTTCAGCGGCAGTCTTCCCTTCACGCTCGCGTCGCGTGAAAACCTCGTGTGCGGCGACAAGCGCGTTGAGCGCTGCGGGAAAGCCGGCATAGAGCGCCATCTGCATGAACACCTCCACGATTTCGTCGCGTGTGCAGCCCACGTTCAGCGCCGCCTCGATATGCACCTTGAGCTGGGGCTGGGCATGCCCGATGGCCGCCAGCGCGGCGATCGTCGCGATCTCGCGCGATTTCAGATCGAGCTGCGGCCGGCTGTAGATGTCGCCGAAGCCGAATTCGATCAATAGCCGCCCGAAGTCCGGCGCGACCGGCGCGAGCGCTTCGATCACGCGCTCTCCCGCCTCGCCGTCGATTTCCTTCAGCTTGTTCCAGCCCCGCGTGTAGCGGTCGTCCTGTGCGTATTGCATGGTGTGTCCTTTTCCTGTCATTGCGTCAGCGGTCAGTTGCCTGACTGGCTTGCCGTCGTGACGACGGCGTCCTCGTCCCGGACGCCTGCGGCATGGCGCCAGCCTGGCGTCCGTTCGAGGTCCTTCGTCATGCGACTTTCCGCTTCTCATTGCGCTGGTCGTTGCGCTTCTCATTGCGCTTCGATGTTCCGGCTTGCTGGGCACGCCGCTGTGCCTCGTCGTAAAACTCGATCTTGGCCGTGATCGTTTCGAGACTCGTCTGCAGTTCCGCGATGCGTGCAAGCACGGCCTCGCGATGCGCTTCCAGCATGTCGCGGCGCGCCCCGATCGAGACGTCGCCCTGGCTGCGCAGCGCCGCAAACGCCTGCATGCCGGCAATGGACATGCCCGTCGCCTTCAGGCGCATCACGAACTGCAGCCAGTCGAGGTCGGCCGGCGAATACAGACGATGCCCGGCTGCCGTACGCCCCACGGGACGCAACAGGCCAGCCTGCTCGTAGTAACGCAGCGTGTGCGTGGAGACGCCGAGCTGAGCGGCGACTTCCCCAATGTTCAGCGGTTTCGACATGACGGAACTCAGGTTAGGACTTCGAGTGCACTCCAGGTCAAGCGTCGCGTGACGCCGGCTGGAAAACACGTCGACGACATTGCGGAGATCGTAATGGCCTGACGCAAAAGGTTAAAGAATGTGAGGCGACATTTACTTCGCTGGGGCGGATCGGTATAAATCGTGCCTTCCCACCGAATAGGACTGGCCAATTGTCCTATGCTGGAAGCACAGCGGCTCGTCACAGAGCGTCGTCCGTTCCGGCCTCCCGTTTTGCCATCAATGGAGTGATTGCCATGCTGAAGAAGCTGTTCATGCTGTGTCTCGCCCTCGGGCTGTCGCTGTCCGCAGCGCTTGCCGCCGCAGTCGAGGTCAACACCGCCGACGAAGCCGCCCTCGAATCGGTGAAGGGCATCGGCCCCGTTCATGCCAAGGCGATCATCGACGAACGGACGAAGAACGGTCCGTTCAAGGACGCCGACGATCTGGCCGCACGGGTGAAGGGCATCGGCCAGAAGTCGGTGGTCAATCTCGAGGCGGCAGGACTGACGATCAACGGCTCGTCGGTGCCGCCCACCGGCAAGGCCATGCCGAAGAAGAACACGGAAGCCGCTGCGAAGACAACCACACCGGCGGCGCCCGCAACCACGGCTGCGTCCGCGCCCCCCTCGACCGTCCCGGCGGCTCCGTCCACGGCGACGGCACCTGCGACGGCACCTAACAAGGCGGCCCCATCCATGACGCCGGCCGCCCCGTCCATGTCGACCGTCCCGGCGAAGCCGGCAACGTCGACCGGTACTGCGCCTGCCAGGACTGCCGCAGCCGCTGCTGCAACCCCCACGCCGACGGCCAGCGCAGCCGCGGCCGGCGCGGCATCGGGCGCCAAGGCAACGAAATCGAAGAAGAGCAAGAAGGCTGCGGCTGCCGAACAGGCATCCGCCGCTTCGGCTCCCGCTGCGGCGCCCGGCACGGCTTCAGCCAGCGCGCCGGCTGAAGCCTCGGGCACGAAAGCCGGCAAGACGAAGAAGGCCAGGAAGAGCAAGGCGGCATCGGCCGCTTCAGGCGCCTGACCGGCGTTGCGCCAGAGCCCGGCGCGCGCCGCTACCAAACGTCCTGCGGCACGACAGAAACCGGTCACAGAAACCGGCCACAGAAGCTCGCCGTCGAAAGCGGGCAACGGTTCGCAGTAAAACTCCTCAACATGGCGCCGCGCGAATGCGCGGCGTCTTCCCCCTGTCGGCGCGACGACGTCGTGCCTTTTTTCAAGAGAAATTGCCATGAGCCTACTCGATTCCCTCGGTTCCCTCCTCGGCCAGTCGTCTTCGGGCGGCGGCGGTGCGCAACAGGCGCTCATCGCGGCCGCGCTCGAGTACGTCAACAACCAGCCCGGCGGCCTGATGGGCCTCGTCCAGAAGTTTGAACAGGGCGGCGCAGGCGGCATCATCCAGTCGTGGATCAGCAACGGCGAGAACCAGCCGATCTCCTCCAGCCAGTTGCAGAACGTGCTGGGCTCGGACGCGGTATCGGGTCTCGCGCAAAAAGTCGGCATGCAGCCGGATCAGATCAGCGGCCTGCTCGCGCAAGTGCTGCCCCACGTAGTCAACGCGGCGACGCCCGAAGGTGAGGTGCCGGCCGAAGGCAAGCTCAACGCCGACACGGTGCTTGGCACGCTGGGTGGCCTCGCGTCGTTGTTCGGCAAGGCGTAAGGCAGTCTGCGTCCGCGGCGCGCCGACCCGCGCTCAGCCGCAGATAACGCACACATGAAAAAGGGCAACGAATCGCTTCGTTGCCCTTTTTTCTTGCCCGGCCGGCGACAGTCATGGCCGGCTCGGCCCTCCAGCCCCCGTCAGTGGACGACCCGTTCGAACACGAACTTGCCGTTTTCCACGTCGACCGGAATCACGTCCTTCGGACCGAACTTGCCCGCGAGGATGAGCTTCGCGACCGGATTCTCGATCTCCTGCTGGATCGCGCGCTTGAGCGGCCGCGCGCCGAACAGCGGGTCGTAGCCGACCTTGCCGATCTGATCGAGCGCTTCCTCGGATACCACGAGTTGCATGTCGAGCTTCGCGAGCCGCTCGTGCAACCGCTCCAGCTGGATCTTCGCAATCGACTGGATGTTCGACCGGTCGAGCGCGTGGAACACCACGACTTCGTCGATGCGGTTCAAGAACTCGGGCCGGAAATGCTGCTTGACCTCGCCCCACACGGCGTCCTTCACCGCTTCCTGCGGTTCGCCCGACATCGCCTGGATCAGGTGCGAGCCGAGGTTCGACGTCATCACGATCACCGTGTTCTTGAAGTCGACGGTACGGCCCTGGCCATCGGTCATACGCCCGTCGTCCAGCACCTGCAGCAGCACATTGAACACGTCCGGATGCGCCTTCTCGATTTCGTCGAGCAGGATCACGCTGTACGGTTTGCGGCGCACCGCTTCCGTGAGGTAGCCGCCCTCCTCGTAGCCCACATAGCCCGGCGGCGCGCCGATCAGCCGTGCGACGCTGTGCTTTTCCATGAACTCGCTCATGTCGATGCGGATGAGATGTTCTTCCGAATCGAACAGGAACGAAGCCAGCGCCTTGCACAACTCCGTCTTGCCCACGCCGGTCGGGCCGAGGAACAGGAACGAGCCGTACGGCCGGTTCGGGTCCGCGAGACCCGCGCGCGAGCGGCGAATGGCATCGGCCACTGCGGTGATCGCCTCGTCCTGCCCGACCACGCGCTCATGCAGCTTCGCCTCGATCTGCAACAGCTTTTCGCGCTCGCCCTGCATCATCCGCGAAACGGGAATGCCCGTGGCGCGCGACACGACTTCCGCGATTTCCTCCGCGCCCACCTGGGTGCGCAACAGACGCGGGCGGCTCGGGTTTTGCTGCTCTTTCGCTTCGGCCTGCGTGACCTGCTTCAGTTGCGCCTCGAGTTGCGGCAGTTTGCCGTACTGCAATTCAGCAACCTTCTCGAGCTTGCCCTCACGCTGCAAGCGCGCGATGTCGGCGCGCGTACGCTCGATCTCTTCCTTCAGTTGCGCGCTGCCCTGTACCGCGGCCTTCTCGGCGGTCCAGATTTCTTCGAGGTCCGAATATTCGCGGTTGAGCCGCTCGATTTCCTCTTCGATCAGTTGCAGGCGCTTTTGCGAGGCCTCGTCCTTCTCCTTCTTGACGGCTTCGCGCTCGATCTTCAACTGGATCAGGCGCCGGTCCAGACGGTCCATCTCCTCGGGCTTCGAGTCGATTTCCATCTTGATCTTCGAAGCCGCTTCGTCGATCAGGTCGATCGCCTTGTCCGGCAAGAAGCGGTCCGTGATGTAGCGATGCGAAAGCTCCGCGGCCGCGACGATCGCCGGGTCGGTAATCTCGACGCCGTGGTGCAGCTCGTACTTCTCCTGCAGACCGCGCAGGATCGCAATCGTGGCCTCGACCGTCGGCTCGTCGACGAGCACCTTCTGGAAGCGGCGTTCGAGCGCGGCGTCCTTCTCGATGTACTTGCGGTACTCGTCGAGCGTCGTGGCGCCGATGCAGTGCAGTTCGCCGCGCGAAAGCGCCGGCTTCAGCATGTTGCCGGCGTCCATCGCGCCTTCGGCTTTGCCCGCGCCTACCATGGTGTGGATCTCGTCGATGAAGACGATGGTCTGGCCTTCGTCTTTCGCGATGTCGTTGAGCACGGCCTTCAGGCGCTCTTCGAACTCGCCGCGGTACTTCGCGCCCGCGAGCAGCGCCGCCATGTCGAGCGAGAGCACGCGCTTGCCCTTGAGCGTCTCGGGCACTTCGCCGTTGACGATGCGCTGGGCGAGCCCTTCCACGATCGCGGTCTTGCCGACGCCCGGCTCGCCGATCAGCACCGGATTGTTCTTCGTGCGGCGCTGCAGGATCTGGATGGAGCGGCGGATCTCGTCGTCGCGGCCAATCACGGGATCGAGCTTGCCGGCGCGGGCGCGTTCGGTCAGGTCGACGGTGTACTTCTTCAGGGCTTCACGCTGGCTCTCGGCATCCTGGCTGTGCACTTGAGCACCGCCGCGCACGGCCGCAATCGCGGCTTCGAGCGCCTTGCGCGTGAGACCGTGCTGGCGCGCGATGCGGCCCGCCTCGCCCTTGTCGTCGGCCACGGCGAGCAGGAACATCTCGCTCGCGATGTAGGTGTCGTTGAGTTTCTGCGCTTCCTTGTCGGCCTGATTGAGCAGGCCGAGCAGTTCGCGGCCGATCTGCACGTTGCCGTCGGTGCCCTGCACCTGCGGCAGCCGCGTGATCGCGTCGTTAAGCGCGGTCTGCAGCGCCTGCACATGCACGCCCGCGCGCGAGAGCAGCGAGCGCGCCGAACCGTCTTCTTGCGCGACGAGCGCCGCCAGCAGGTGCACGGGTTCGATGTACTGGTTGTCGTGACCGACCGCGAGACTCTGCGCGTCCGACAGGGCTTCCTGGAACTTGGTGGTGAGTTTGTCGATTCTCATTGATGAGCGCTCCAATTCTGACTGTCACCAAAATGAGGCGCTTCAGGGCGGTTTCAAGGCACTTTTTGCATGCTTTCGCACGCGGCGGCACGTTTTTGCGAAAAACGATGCGCGCGGAACCGTCCTGCGCCGAAGGTCTGCAACACAGTGCGCTCGCGGCGCGCGAGGGTGTTGACGAGCGTCAAACGGTGCCGGAACCGGGCATCCGGGCGGACC
This sequence comes from Paraburkholderia sp. A1RI_3L, assembly GCF_048957895.1. Lineage (NCBI taxonomy): Bacteria > Pseudomonadati > Pseudomonadota > Betaproteobacteria > Burkholderiales > Burkholderiaceae > Paraburkholderia > Paraburkholderia sp. A1RI_3L. The sequence continues at coordinate 250,664 of NZ_JARCHA010000005.1, read as the reverse complement.
GGCTAATCGGAACGTCGATGAGAGCGTCTGAAGCCGGTACGTCTCAGATCGAACCGGCGGGCGCCTGCACGATCGGTACGGCAACCGGAATACCGAGCAGCGCCGCAAGCTGGCCCGGCGGCTCGATGAGTTCGGCCACCGTGTGGCGATCGAGCTCGGCGAAGAACGCGGCACGCGCGGCTTCGAGCACGTGCTTGAGTCGGCATTGAGGATCGATCACACAGCCGCGCCGCACGCCTTTACTGTCCGGAAAGCAGCCCACCAGCGCAAAGTCGGTTTCCGTGGCGCGGATGATCTCGCCCACCGTGAGTGCGCGCGAGGCGGGAGCGAGCCGCAGCCCGCCATTGCGGCCGCGCACCGTCTCCACCCAGCCCAGTTCGCCGAGTTGCTGCACCACCTTCATCAGATGATTTTTCGAAACGCCGTAGGCGTCGGAAATTTCCTGGATGGTCGAAAGTCCTTCGTCGCGGGCCGCCAGGTACAGGATCACGCGGAGCGAGTAGTCGGTATAGTCAGTCAGTCTCATGGCAACGAGTCGGCCTTCGACGCGCGTTTCGCGTAAAAGACCTTGTCCGTTTCGGGGTTGCGGCAATCGTCGGCGCGCCATAACATGCGCCGTTGATGCTCGTTTTTGAGGGCAATGTCAGCTATTGTCCTTCAGTTTCGCTGTTTGCGGAGCCTGTGCTCATTCATGGGGCATATCTCCCGATGACCGGACGAAGGCCGCTGCCGCGCCTCTGTCTCACCACTGCCACGCTTCATGACGCCGTCCGCTTCACTTTCCAGCGCTGCCGCCCCGGCCACGCGCCACCCCGAACCGACCACCGGAAATATTCGAGAGCTGGTCTACGCGTTCTACGAACGCGTGCGCGCCGACCCGCTCCTCGGCCCCGTGTTCGACACCGCGCTCGCCGGCCGCTGGGACACCCATTTGCCGAAAATGTGTACGTTCTGGGCGAGTCTCGTGCTCGGCGAGAAGGGTTATCGCGGCAATGTCCAGCAGGCGCACGAGCCGCTGCCCGGCGTCGAGCCGAAGCACTTCAGCCATTGGCTCTACCTGTTTCTCGATACCGTGGAAGCGCGCTACGAACCGGCTGCCGCGGTCCGCTTCATGGAGCCCGCACTGCGTATCGCACAAAGCCTCCAGTTGAGCCGCTTCGGCTGGGACTACGCGATTCCGCCGGAGCAGCAGGCGCTGCTCGAGCGGGTTGCGCCGCGCCGGTCGGCTCTCGGCAACAGTCACGCCGGGCACGATGCCGGGCGCGATAGCCCAGTCGGCGACCCCTTCCCGGCAAAGATCATTGGACGTGGAGCGGACGCGTCGTAACGACGTCGCCGCGCGGCGACAGCGTCAATGGTGCAGCACGGCAGCGGCTACTTCGCCGCGTTACCCGACTTGATTCCCCAGCGCGCCAGCGCCGCGTCGTCGGACTCGCGCGCATCCACCCAGCGCTCGCCGGCCGCGGTCTTTTCCTTCTTCCAGAACGGCGCCTGGGTCTTCAGGTAATCCATCACGAACTCGCACGAGGCGAACGCGTCACCACGATGCGCGGAAGTGGTCGCCACGAGCACGATCTGGTCGAGCGGGTAAAGCTTGCCCACGCGATGAACGATCAGCACGTCCACACCCGGCCAGCGATCACGAGCCGCATCGACAATGTCGGCGAGCGCCTTTTCGGTCATGCCCGGATAGTGCTCGAGCTCCATTGCTTCGACGCCGCTGCCTTCGTTGAGGTCGCGCACGGTGCCGACGAAACAGGCCACGGCGCCGATGCGCGGATTCTGCGCGCGCAGCGCCGCCACCTCGGCGGAAAGGTCGAAGTCTTCGATCTGGACGCGCACGGTCATGGCCTGCCTCCTGAGTGTGCGCAACGCGCTCAGCCGCCCGTGACGGGCGGGAAGAACGCCACTTCGCAACCGTCGGTGATGCGCGTGCCGGCGTCCGTCATCACGTGGTTGCAGGCCATACGCAGCGCGCGCCCTTCGGCGAGCGTGTCGGCCCAGACGCCGCCGCGCGCGCGCAGCCAGCCGCGCACGTCGCCGACGGTCGCGATGCCGTCCGGCACCTCGACGGATTCATGCGCGACGCCCAACGCCTCACGCACGCTTGCGAAAAATTTCAGCTGGATCTTCATGTAATCAAGCGGCGCCGGCCCTGCATGACAACGCCGGGCGCCCGCATCAGTAGAGCAGTTCGGAAAATGGCAGGAAGCGCACCGTCTCGCCTGCGCTGATCGCGTGATTCGGCGGGTTGTCGATGAGCCCGTCGCCCCACACTGTCGACGTCAGCACGGCCGAGCTCTGGTTCGCAAAGAGGTCGAGACCGCCCGCGGGGTTGACGCGCGCGCGCAAGAACTCGTTGCGTCGATCGGCCTTCGGCTGCGTGAAGTCGGCGCGCAGCGACAGCGCGCGCGGCGCGACCTGCTTCACGCCCGCAAGGCGCAGCACGAACGGCCGCACGAACAACAGGAACGTGACGAAGCTCGAGACAGGATTGCCCGGCAGGCCGATGAAGAACGCCTCGTCGCGGCCGGCTTCATCGTGCGCCCCAGTGCGCTCGCCACGCCGCACGGCGCCAAAGGCCAGCGGCTTGCCTGGCTTCATCGCGATCTGCCACATCGAGACCCGCCCTTCGGCTTCCACGGCGGGCTTCACGTGATCCTCCTCGCCCACCGACACGCCTCCGCACGTGAGAATCAGATCGTGCCCGCGCGCGGCGTCGCGCAGCGTGGCGCGCGTGGCGTCGAGCCGGTCGGGCACGATGCCGAAGTCCGACACCTCGCAGCCCAGGTTCTCGAGCAGCCCACGCAGCGTGAAGCGATTCGAGTTGTAGATCGCGCCGGGCCGCAGCGGCTCGCCGGGCATCGTCAGCTCGTCGCCAGTGAAGAACACGGCCACCTTGAGCCGCCGCCCCACGGCAAGCTCGGCACATCCAACCGAGGCCGCGAGTCCCAGTGACTGAGGCGTGAGCCGCGTGCCGGCGGGCAGGATGACCGAGCCGCGGCGGATGTCGGCGCCTTGGGCCGTGATCCATTCGCCTGCCTTGGGCGTGTGCAGCAGCGCGACTTCATCGCCGGTCGGCTCGGCCTGCTCCTGCATCACGATCGCGTCGGCGCCGGGCGGCACGGTCGCGCCGGTGAAAATGCGCGCCACCGTGCCGGGCTCGAGCGGTTGCGGCGCGTGGCCCGCGGGAATGCGCTGCGACACGCGCAGACGGACCGTGCCGTGCGCGAGGTCGGCCACCCGCACGGCGTAGCCGTCCATGGCGCTGGTGTTCATGGGTGGCACGTCGAGCGGCGACACCACGTCAGTCGCCAATACGCGATTGAGCGCATCGAGCGTGGGCAGCATTTCGACGCCGGCGAGCGGCCGGGCCGCGGCAAGCAGCGTGGCGAGCGCGTCGGCGGTCGACAGCATGGGAGGACGCGCGCCCGGTGAAGTCGGTGTGGACGGCGTGGAGGACGGAGAAGCGGGCGTGGACATCGTGCGGGTTCGAATGGGCTCGGACGACAGATCAGATCATTGTAGCGGCGCGCCCTGCCGCGTGCGCGGCGGGCGTCCGGGCCCTCTTCTGCCCGTGGCCGCCGCGCGGTGGAACCACAACGTTCAGCGGACCTCTAGCGGCCCCTTGGCGTGCCTCATTCGCCCGTATGCGTGGCGATGAAGTCCTTCACGCGCTGCGCGTCGGCCGGCAGCACGTCGAACCGTTGCGGCAGCGCTTCGAGCCCCTCGAACGCGGCCGGACGCTGCGGCTCGCGCTGCAACGCCTCGCGAATGGTCTCGCCGAACTTGACCGGCTGCGCCGTCTCCAGCACGACCATCGGCACGCCCGGTTGCAGATGCTCGCGCGCGACTTTGACGCCGTCGGCAGTGTGCGTGTCGATCATCGTCTCGTAGCGCGAAAACACGTCGCGGATCGTCACGATGCGGTCTGCGTGCGTGCTGCGGCCCGACACGAAGCCGAACTCGTGCACGCGCGCGAAGTCGCCGCTCGCCGCGAGATCGAAGCCGCCCTTCTCTTCCACGTCGCGGAACAACTGGACCACACGGGCCGGGTCGCGGCCCAGCAGGTCATAGACGAAGCGCTCGAAGTTCGACGCCTTCGAAATATCCATGCTCGGGCTGCTCGTGTGCCACGTTTCGGCAGCCTTGCGCACGCGGTAGACGCCCGTGCGGAAGAACTCGTCGAGCACGTCGTTCTCGTTGGTCGCCACGACGAGCTTCTCGATCGGCAGGCCCATCATGCGCGCGATGTGGCCCGCGCAGACGTTACCGAAGTTGCCCGAGGGCACCGTGAACGACACGCGTTCGTCGTTCGACTTCGTGGCCGCGAAATAGCCCGCGAAGTAGTAGACGACCTGAGCCACCACGCGCGCCCAGTTGATCGAGTTCACCGTGCCGATCTTGTGCTTCGCCTTGAACGCGTGATCGTTCGACACCGCCTTCACGATGTCCTGGCAATCGTCGAACACGCCTTCCACCGCGAGGTTGAAGATGTTCGGGTCCTGCAGGCTGTACATCTGCGCCGTCTGGAACGCGCTCATCTTGCGGTGCGGCGAGAGCATGAAGACGCGCACGCCGGCCTTGCCGCGCATCGCGTACTCGGCGGCGCTGCCTGTGTCGCCCGAGGTGGCGCCAAGGATGTTCAGCGTCTCGCCCGTGCGCGCCAGCGTGTACTCGAACAGATTGCCGAGCAGCTGCATCGCCATGTCCTTGAAGGCGAGCGTGGGACCGTTCGACAGTTCGAGCAGCGCGAGCGGCGTGCCGTTTTCCACGCCGAGCCGGTGCAGCGGCGTGATCTGCGCAGCGTCTTCGCCGGCGCGCACGTTGCAGTACGTCTGCGCCGTGTAGGTGCGCCGCGTGAGCGCGCGCAGGTCGTCGTGGGCGATGTCGTCCGCGAACTTCGCGAGCACTTCGAATGCGAGGTCCGCGTAAGACAGCGTGCGCCAGCGCGCGAGTTCCTCGGCCGTGACGCGCGGATACTCACGCGGCAGATACAGCCCGCCGTCTTTCGCGAGGCCGCCAAGCAGGATGTCGGAGAAGGAGTGACGCTCGCCGGCTCCGGCGCCGCGTGTGGAAACGTAATTCATGTGCGCTTTCCTGCGTGAGTTTCGTGTGCGGTCACTGGCTTGCGCTCAATCGAGCGATTCCATGCGCAGCTTCGTGACCTTCGACACGACGGTCGTAAGCGCCTCGATTTGCGCAATCGCGGCGTTGATGTTCTTTTCGAGCGTCTCGTGCGTGATCAGGATGATGTCGGTCTCGCCGCGGCCGCGTTCGTCCACCTGTTCGGACTCCTTCTGCAGCAGCGCGTCGATGGAAATGCCCGTGTCCGCGAGAATGCGCGTGATGTTGGCCAGCACGCCCGTCACGTCGGCCACGCGCAGGCGCAGATAGTAGCCGCTCGTCACTTCGTCGATGGGCAGGATCGGCGTGTTCGCGAGGCTGTCCGGCTGGAACGCCAGATGCGGCACGCGATGCTCCGGGTCCGCCGTATGCAGGCGCGTCACGTCGACGAGGTCGGCGACCACGGCCGAGGCCGTCGGCTCCGCGCCCGCGCCCTTGCCGTAATAGAGCGTGGTGCCCACGGCGTCGCCGTGCACCACCACCGCGTTCATCGCGCCTTCCACGTTGGCGAGCAGACGCCGTGCCGGAATCAGCGTGGGGTGCACGCGCAGCTCGATGCCGCGATCCGTGCGGCGCGCGATGCCGAGCAGCTTGATGCGGTAGCCGAGTTCCTCGGCATAGCGAATATCCGTGGCCGAGAGCTTGCTGATGCCTTCCACGTAGGCCTTGTCGAACTGCACGGGCACACCGAACGCGATTGCGCTCATGATCGTGGCCTTGTGCGCGGCGTCCACACCTTCGATGTCGAAGGTCGGATCGGCTTCCGCGTAGCCCAGCGCCTGCGCGCCCTTGAGCGCGGTGGCGAAGTCGAGGCCGCGCTCGCGCATCTCGGAAAGAATGTAGTTCGTCGTGCCGTTGATGATGCCCGCGATGTACTGGATGCGGTTCGCCGTGAGCCCTTCGCGCAGCGCCTTGATGATGGGAATGCCGCCCGCCACCGCCGCTTCGAACGCGACCATGACGCCCTTCGCGTGCGCGGCTTCGAAGATTTCCGTGCCATGCACGGCGAGCAGCGCCTTGTTGGCCGTCACCACATGCTTACCGTTGGCGATCGCGCGCAGCACGAGTTCGCGCGCAATGCCCGTGCCGCCGATCATTTCCGCGATGATCGAGATCGACGGATCGTCGACCACGGCGTTGAAGTCGCTCGTGATATCGACCTCTCCCGCACCGCCAATCGTGGCGAGCGCGGCCGTCGCCTTGGCGGGATTGCGCACCGCAATGCGCGTGATTTCGATGCCGCGTCCCGCACGGCGTTTGATTTCTTCCTGATTGCGGCGCAGTACCGTGAAGGTGCCGCTGCCCACCGTGCCGAAGCCCAGCAGTCCAACTTTGATCGGTTCCATGCAGCGTGTGTTTCTAAGGTGCGGGTTGATATGAAAAGGAACAGGCCGGGACAAAACAGATGCCGCACGTGCGGTGCTCACCTGCGCCGGCCCGGGCTCCGGCTCAGGTTGCGTGGCGCTTGCGGTAACCGTCGAGGAAGCGCGCGATGCGGTTGATCGAATCGGCGAGGTCGTCGACGTTCGGCAGGAACACCACGCGGAAATGATCGGGCGACTTCCAGTTGAAGCCGGTGCCCTGCACGAGCAGTACGCGTTCGGCGAGCAGCAGGTCGAGAATGAACTGCTGGTCGTTTTCGACCGGATACAGCTTCGGGTCCAGACGCGGGAACATGTAGAGCGCGGCCTGCGGCTTCACGCAGCTCACGCCCGGAATCGCCGTGAGCATTTCGTGCGCAAGTTCGCGCTGACGATAAAGGCGCCCGCCGGGTGCAATCAGCTCGTTGATGCTCTGGTAGCCGCCAAGCGCCGTCTGGATCGCGTACTGGCCCGGCACGTTCGGGCACAGCCGCATGGAGGCGAGAATGCCGAGCCCTTCGCAATAGTCCTTCGCACGCCGGCGGTTCTCGCCGCCGAGGCCCGAGAGGAACATCCAGCCGGCGCGGTAGCCGCACGAGCGGTAGCTCTTCGAGAGGCTGTTGAACGTAACCGTGAGCACGTCTTCGGAAAGTGCGCCGATCGACGTGTGCTCGCGGCCGTCGTAGACGATCTTGTCGTAGACCTCGTCGGCGAAAATGATGAGGCCGTGCTGGCGCGCGATCTCGATCAGGCCGAGCAGCAGGTCGTCGGGATAGAGCGCACCGGTGGGATTGTTCGGGTTGATGACCACGATGGCGCGCGTATTCGGGGTGAGCTTCGCGCGGATGTCGTCGAGGTCGGGCAGCCAGCCGTTCGCCTCGTCGCAGATGTAGTGGACGGGCGTGCCGCCCGAGAGGCTCACACCGGCCGTCCATAGCGGATAGTCGGGCGCGGGCAGCAGCACTTCGTCGCCGTCGTTGAGCAGCGCCTGCATCGCCATCACGATCAGTTCGGATGCGCCGTTGCCGATGTAGATGTCGTCCAGTTCGACGCCGCGCACGCCCTTCTGCTGCGCATAATGCATGATCGCCTTGCGCGCCGAGAACACGCCCTTCGAATCCGAATAGCCTGACGAATCGGGCAGGTTCAGGATCATGTCCTGAATGATCTCGTCCGGCGCGTCGAAGCCGAACGAGGCGAGGTTGCCGATGTTCAGCTTGATGATGCGATGACCTTCCTCTTCGAGGCGCTTCGCGTGCTCGAGCACGGGCCCGCGGATGTCATAGCAGACGTTCAACAGCTTGTTGGATTTGAGAATCGGTTTCACGGCGAGCAGATGAAGCAATAGGAAGCCAGGAGTTTCGTCAGGGCAATGGCTCGGGTGGCGCGGCAGGCTGTCCCCGTAACCTGACCCGGTCTCACGACCCGCTCCCACGATGGATGGGATGGCAAGCGTGAAGCGGTGCAATGGCGCGCGATGGGTGCCTTGGCTTGGGTATTCGCGGTCCTTGGCTTGTGGCGGGCGGCGCGCGAGGCGGGAAGCGCCGCGGGGGCGGCTAAAAAGCTATAATTTAGCGGATTTTGTCGGACTTCCGCAATGCAAGAACCGCGGCGGCAGGCCTCGAGGTCGGTCTGGATCAGCCTGGATGGTCTCGATCAACCCGCTTGCCACGCGGGCGCACCATGGCGGCACACCCACTGCGGCCCCGCATTGCCACAACCCGGAACACCGATTTTGAAATTACATCAGGACTCGAGCGGCGCGCTCAATACCGTCACGGGATACGGCCCCGACTACGTCGACATCAATCTCCAACGTCATACCGGCAGCGTCATCGTGCGGCCCGACGCACCGGTTGCCGCCTGGCCCGTCTCCTCGTTCGACGCCCTCACCCCCGAACTCTTCGAACAGTTGCTTTCCCTCGCGCCCGAGGTGGTCGTGTTCGGCAGCGGCGAGCGGCTGCGCTTTCCCCACCCGCGGCTCACGGCCGTGTTGACGGGCCGCGGCATTGGCGTCGAGACCATGGATTTCAAGGCCGCCTGCCGGACCTACAACATCCTCATGGCCGAAGGCCGCAAGGTCGCGGCGGCGTTGCTGATCGAAGCCTGAGCAACGTCCCGGCGAGGCCCGAAGACGGGTTGCGGCAATCGGCCCGAACGGGCCGCCTGCCCGCCTGCAGCCGTTCATTTTTCCGTCCTCGCGCCGCGATGGCGTAAACTGCGCGGCAATTCGCGGCCGGCCGGCTTCGCCGTAGGGTCGTTCCGCCGTAGGGTCGGGCAACATCCGCGCGTGCGAGTTTCGGCCGAACTTCGGGCCATCGGTATGGCGATGCTATGCCGCAGCCTTCCGTGCTCCGGGCGAGGCAGTGAAGCGAAACGCCGCCCCATGCCGCTTTCCCCGGACCGCCCGGCCCCCTGTCATTCCCGAACAACAACAGGTCATATCACCCATGAACGATACGCCGTCCCGGCTACCGCTCAATCGAACCACCATCCTCCTGCTTGTCGTGGCGCTCGCCGTCATCTGGTTCGTGCCGCTCGGCTGGCGCCATTTGCTGCCGAGCGACGAAGGCCGCTACGCCGAAATGGCGCGCGAAATGTTCCTCACCGGCGACTGGATTACGCCGCGCTACAACGGCTATAAGTACTTCGAAAAACCGCCGCTGCAAACCTGGGCCAACGCGCTCACGTTCGCGGCGTTCGGCATCGGCGAATGGCAGGCGCGGCTCTACACGGCGCTCGCCGGCTTCGCGGGCGTCCTGCTGATCGGCTTTACGGGCGCGCGCGTGTTCAATGCGGCGGCCGGCGTGTTCGGCGCCCTCGTGCTTGCCACGTCGCCGTACTGGAACCTCATGGGCCACTTCAACACGCTCGACATGGGCCTGTCGCTGTGGATGGAACTCACGCTCTGCGCGCTGCTGCTCGCCCAGCGCCCCGGTCTGCCCAGGAATCAGGCGCGGCTCTGGATGGGGCTGTGCTGGGCCGCGATGGGGCTCGCCGTACTCTCGAAGGGCCTGGTCGGCCTGATCCTGCCGGGCGCCGTGCTCGTGCTCTACACGCTCGTCTCGCGCGACTGGGCGCTCTGGCGCCGGCTCTACATCGTGAGCGGCCTCGTGGTATTTCTCGCCATCGTGCTGCCCTGGTTCGTGCTGGTGCAGGATCGCAACCCCGAGTTCTTCAATTTCTTCTTCATCGTCCAGCAGTTCCGCCGTTATCTGACCCCGGAGCAGAACCGGCCCGGAGCGTTCTACTACTTCGTGCCCGTGCTGCTCGTCGGCTTCCTGCCGTGGCTTTCTGTCGCGGGGCAAAGCCTGCGCCATGCGCTGCGGCTGCCGCGCCAGCCGAACGGCTTTTCGCCGGTGCTCGTGATGGTGGTCTGGACCGCCTTCATCTTCCTATTCTTCAGCGCGTCGCATTCCAAGCTGCTCTCGTACACGCTGCCCATCGCGCCGCCCATCGCGCTCGTGATCGGCCTGTACCTGCCGCTCGTGCCGCGCGAGTCGTTCCGGCGCCATCTGCTGGGCTATGCGGTGTTTCTCGTTGTCGCGGCGATTGGCGCGCTGTGGCTGTCGCGGCTCGGCGATGCGCGCAATCCCAACGCGTTGTACCGCGCGTTCCAGGTGTGGGTGGAGGCGGCCATCGCGGTCGCGTTCGTGCTCACGCTTGCGGCGCTCTGGCTGGTCCGAGGCCGCCGCCGTGGCGGCGCGGCGGATGGCAACCGCGGCGCCGGCATCGGTGCGGCTGCGGTCGCCTTCGGCGCCGCCTGGCTCTTGCTCGGCACGATTGCCGGCACGGGCCACGACGTGTTCGGCCGCCTGAGTTCGGGTGCGCCGCTCGCGCCGGCCGTGAAGGCCGAACTCGCGAAACTGCCGCCCGATACGCCCTTCTATTCGGTGGGCGTACTCGATCACACACTGCCGTTCTATGTGAACCACACGATGATCATGGTCGAGCATCCGGATGAACTCGCGTTCGGCGTGAGCGTCGAGCCGAAAAAATGGGTACCGACCATCGACGAATGGCTGCGGCGCTGGAAGGCCGACCGTTACGCGCTTGCGCTCATGTCGCCGCAGCGCTACGAGCAGTTCGCCGCGCAAGGCCTGCCGATGCGCGTGGTCGCGCGTGATCTGCGCCGCGTGGTGGTCGAGAAGCCGTATTGATGCAGACCGATGGGCCGGCACCGGCACGCGCCGGCGCGGCCCGCAGGCAAACGCTCTGAAACCCAGCGAAAGAACCCTCAAGAACCGAGGAAATGGACACCCTTCGATGAATCCCGTCTCGCTTATCTGCATCCTCGCCGGCGTTGCCCTCAACGCCTGCGCCCAACTGCTGCTCAAAGCCGGCGTCAGCGCCGTTGGACACTTCGAATTCACCCGTGCGAACATCCTTCCGGTCGGGCTCAAGCTCGCCATGCAACTGCCCATCATCGGCGGCCTTGCGTGCTATGTGGTGAGCGTCGTCGTGTGGATTCTGGGCCTGTCGCGCGTGGACGTGTCCGTTGCCTACCCCATGCTCTCGCTCGGCTACGTCGTCAACGCGTTCGCCGCGTGGTATTTATTCGGCGAAGCGCTGACGGTCCAGCGGCTCGTCGGCATCGGCATCATTCTGATCGGCGTGTTCATCCTGGCGCGCAGCTGACGCGCCGCTTAAGCTTTTCGTAAGCAGCAGGCCGTCATCCTTGCAGGTCGCACCCTTTTTCTTCGATTCCAGCCACTCATGACCCAGCCAACCGACTCGTCCTTGCCGTTCCTGCCGTTCGTGCGCCCCGAAATCGACGAAGCCACCATCGCGGGCGTAGCCGACGTATTGCGCTCGGGCTGGATCACGACGGGCCCGCAGAACACCGCCTTCGAAGCCGCGCTGTCGGAATTCTGCGGCGGCCGGCCGGTGCGGACCTTCAACTCCGGCACCGCCACGCTCGAAATCGGTCTGCGCATTGCCGGCGTGGGTCCGGGCGACGAGGTCATCACCACGCCCGCGTCGTGGGTCGCCACGAGCAACGTGATCCTGGAGGTGGGCGCAACGCCCGTGTTCGTGGACATCGATCCGCGCACGCGCAACATCGACCTCGAGCGCGTCGAAGCCGCCATCACGCCGCGCACGAAGGCGATCATCCCCGTCTACCTCGCGGGGCTGCCTGTGGACATGGACCGTCTCTACGAGATCGCGCGCCGCCACCAGCTGCGCGTGATCGAAGACGCGGCCCAGGCCTTGGGCTCCACGTGGCACGGCGAGCGCATCGGCAAGCTGGGCGACATCGTGTCGTTCAGCTTCCATCCGAACAAGAACCTGACCTCGATCGAGGGCGGCGCGCTCGTGCTCAACAACGAGGACGAAGCCGTGCTCGCGCAGAAGTACCGGCTGCAGGGCATCACGCGCACGGGGCTCGACGGCATGGATTGCGACGTGCTGGGCGGCAAGTACAACCTCACCGACGTCGCGGCGCGCGTCGGGCTCGGCCAGATGCCGCATCTCGCGCGCTTCACCGCGCAGCGCAAGGCACTCGCGCGGGCCTATTTCGCCGGCTTCGAAGGCAGCGCCGCGGTGCGCCTCGGCGTCGGACTGCCGGTCGCGGATTTCGAGAACAGCAACTGGCACATGTTCCAGATCACGCTGCCGCTCGAACGGCTCTCGATCAGCCGCGGCGAATTCATGGAGCAGTTGAAGGCGCGCGGCATCGGCTCGGGCGTGCACTATCCGGCCATTCACCTTTTCACGCTGTACCGCGCGCGCGGCTTCAAGGAAGGCATGTTCCCGCACGCGGAGCGCTTCGGCGCGAGCACGGTCACGCTGCCGCTCTTCACACAGATGAGCGCGGACGACGTCACGCGCGTGTGCCGCGCTGTGAACGAAATCTGCGAAACCTGCGCGAAATGAGTACGCACTGAGTACGAAACGGGCGCAAAACGACGACGAAACAAGCAGGAAAGAAGTACGAAACGAGCGCGCAATGAACGCACGCGCGCGCAACCGAAGTACGTCGGGCCGCCGCGGCAGCCCGACGCGCTGAACCAGGCGCAAGACCTGGGAGCCGCCCTCCGTGAGCCGAACCTGAGCGGAGAGCCGAACGGAGACGGATGGAAGCGCAACCCCTCGAAACGGAAAACAACGACACATGAGTCAAACCGAACATCGCTCCTCGCTGCTGGACCGGACCGAACGGCCCGAGGTCTCGGTCGTCATCCCCGTCTACAACGAGGAAGCCGGCCTCGCGGCCCTGTTCGCGCGTCTTTACCCAGCGCTCGATGCGCTCGGCACCGGCTACGAAGTGATCTTCGTCAACGACGGCAGCCGCGACCGCTCGGCCGCGATGCTCGCCGAGCAGTTCCGCGTGCGCCCCGACACCACGCGCGCCATCCTGCTCAACGGCAACTACGGCCAGCACATGGCGATTCTCGCGGGCTTCGAGCATGCGCGCGGCGACATCGTCATCACGCTCGACGCCGACCTGCAGAACCCGCCCGAAGAAATCGGCAACCTCGTCGCGAAGATGCGCGATGGCTTCGACTACGTGGGCACCATCCGCCGGCAGCGCCAGGACTCGCTGTGGCGGCGCAAGGCGTCGCGCGCCATGAACCGGCTGCGCGAGCGCATCACGCGCATCAAGATGACCGACCAGGGCTGCATGCTGCGCGCCTACAGCCGGCACATCGTCGATACGATCAACCGCTGCGGCGAAATCAACACCTTCATTCCCGCGCTCGCCTACACCTTCGCGCAGAACCCCGTGGAAATCGAAGTGGGCCACGAGGAGCGTTTCGCGGGCGAGTCGAAGTACTCGCTCTACAGCCTGATCCGGTTGAACTTCGACCTCGTCACGGGCTTTTCGGTGGTGCCGCTGCAGTGGCTCTCGTTCATCGGCGTGATCCTCTCGCTCGGCTCAGCCGCCCTCTTCGTGCTGCTGCTGATTCGCCGCTTCATCATCGGCGCGGAAGTGCAAGGTGTGTTCACGCTGTTCGCCATCACGTTCTTCCTGCTCGGCGTGATCATCTTCGCGCTGGGGCTGCTCGGCGAATACATCGGACGCATCTACCAGCAGGTGCGGGCACGTCCGCGTTATCTGATCCAGACCATTCTCGAGGACCGCGACGCGCAGGCCTTGCGCGCAACCAGCGCGGCCAGCCCGTCCATCGTTTCTACCGTTTCTACCGCTTCCACCGCTTCTTTCGCCGATCCGGGGGCGAATCCATGAAACCGCGTGCTGTCGTATTCGCCTATCACAACGTCGGCGTGCGCTGCCTGCAGGTGCTGCTCGCGCGCGGCGTGGACGTCGCGCTCGTGGTCACCCACGAGGACAACCCCGCCGAGAACATCTGGTTCGGCAGCGTCGCTTCGGTGGCGGCCGAACACGGTATTCCCACCATCACGCCCGCTGATCCGAAGAGCGCGGAGTTGCGTGCAGCCGTGAGCGCCGCACGGCCCGACTTCATCTTCTCGTTCTATTACCGCCACATGCTGCCCGCCGACCTGCTCGCGCTCGCCGCGCGCGGCGCGTACAACATGCACGGCTCGCTGCTGCCGAAGTACCGCGGCCGCGTGCCGGTCAACTGGGCAGTGCTCAACGGCGAGACCGAAACCGGCGCGACGCTGCACGAGATGGCGGCGAAGCCCGACGCGGGCGCAATCGTTGCCCAGACGCCCGTGCCGATCCTGCCCGACGACACGGCCGCACAGGTGTTCGACAAGGTGACGGTCGCGGCCGAGCAGACGCTGTGGCGCGTGCTGCCCGGGTTGCTCGCGGGCGAGGCGCCGCATCTGCCCAACGACCTCGCGCACGGCAGCTATTTCGGCGGCCGCAAGCCCGAAGACGGCCGCATCGACTTCGCGAAGCCCGCCCGCGAGGTCTACAACCTGATTCGCGCCGTGGCGCCGCCCTACCCGGGCGCTTTCACCGACGTGGACGGCCAGCGTTTCGTGATTGCCCGCGCGCGGCTCGCGCCGCCGGGCGCGGTCCCCGCAGATTTGCCGCCGGGCCTCGCGGTAAGCGATAATGCCCTCCTCGCGATCTGCGGCGACGGCCGTGCGATCGCCATTCATGAATTGCGGCACCAGCACGACGGCATCGAGACCGTCGTCACGCCGGCCGGATTCGCCCAGCTCATTCATTCTTCCCGTCATTCATGAAAACCGAAGGTTTCGCCAAAAAAGTCCTGATTCTGGGTGTCAACGGCTTCATCGGCCATCACCTGTCCAAACGCATTCTCGAAACCACCGACTGGGAAGTCTTCGGGATGGACATGCAGACCGAGCGCCTCGGCGACCTCGTGAATCATGAGCGGATGCACTTCTTCGAAGGCGACATCACGATCAACAAGGAGTGGGTCGAGTATCACGTGAAGAAATGCGACGTGATCCTGCCGCTCGTCGCGATCGCCACGCCCGCCACCTATGTGAAGCAGCCGCTGCGCGTGTTCGAGCTCGACTTCGAGGCGAACCTGCCCATCGTGCGCTCGGCCGTGAAGTACGGCAAACATCTGGTGTTCCCGTCGACCTCCGAGGTCTACGGCATGTGCACCGACGAGCAGTTCGACCCGGACGCCTCGCCGCTCATCTACGGCCCGATCAACAAACCGCGCTGGATCTACGCGTGCTCGAAGCAGTTGATGGACCGCGTGATCTGGGGCTACGGCATGCAGGAAGGGCTCAACTTCACGCTGTTCCGTCCGTTCAACTGGATCGGGCCGGGCCTCGATTCGATCTACACGCCGAAGGAAGGCAGCTCGCGCGTGGTCACGCAGTTCCTCGGCCACATCGTGCGCGGCGAGAACATCAGCCTCGTGGACGGCGGCGCCCAGAAGCGCGCTTTCACCGACATCGACGACGGCATCGACGCGCTCATGAAGATCATCGAAAACAAGGGCGGTGTGGCGTCCGGCAAGATCTACAACATCGGCAATCCGTCGAACAACTACTCGGTGCGCGAGCTCGCGAACAAGATGCTTGCGCTCGCCGGCGAGTACGCGGAATACGCGGATATGGCCAAGCAGGTGCAGCTCGTGGAAACGTCGTCGGGCGCTTACTACGGCGCCGGCTACCAGGACGTGCAGAACCGCGTGCCGAAGATCGACAACACGATGCAGGAACTCGGCTGGGCGCCGAAGTCCACCTTCGACGACGCGCTGCGCAAGATCTTCGAAGCGTATCGCGGCCACGTCGCCGAGGCGCGCGCGCTCGTCGAGCAGCAGTAAGCGGGACGCGCCTTGGCCCGTATCGTCCTGAAGATCGACGTCGACACGCTGCGCGGCACGCGCGAAGGCGTGCCGAATCTCGCGCGCATCTTCGACCGCTTCAAGGCCCGTGCCACGTTCCTGTTCAGCCTCGGCCCGGATCACACGGGCTGGGCGCTGCGCCGCGTGCTGCGGCCGGGGTTTCTCAAGAAGGTGTCGCGCACGTCCGTAGTGGAGCACTACGGTGTCAGGCAGTTGATGTACGGCGTGCTGCTGCCAGGTCCTGACATCGGCGTGCGCGCCGCGGCGGAGATGCGCGCCATCCACGAAGCCGGCTTCGAATGCGGCATCCATACGTGGGACCATGTCTACTGGCAGGACAACGTGCGCAGCCGCTCGCGCGAGTGGACCGTCACCCAGATGCAGCAGAGCCATGCGCGCTTCGTCGACGTGTTCGGCACGCCGCCCGTCACGCACGGCGCGGCCGGCTGGCAGATGAACGACGCGGCATTCGAGCAGATCGACGCGTGGGGCATGCACTATGCGTCCGACGGACGCGGACATACACCGTACCGGCCGGTGGTCAACGGCCGCACGCTCGCGCACGTGCAGATGCCCACTACGCTGCCCACGCTCGACGAAGTGTTGGGCGTGGACGGCATCGACGAGGGCAACGTCGCCGACTGGATGCTCAAGCGCACCGAGAACAATCCCTGCGACCAGGTGTTCACGCTGCACGCCGAGCTCGAAGGCCAGAAGCTTGCGCCCGTGTTCGAAGCGCTGCTGGCAGGCTGGCGCGCGCAGGGCCACACGTTCGCCACCATGGGCGACTACTACGCGACGCTGGACCACAACGCGCTGCCATCGTACCCTGTCACGTGGGGCGAAATTCCCGGCCGCTCCGGCGAGTTGATCGTTCAGCCCGATTGACTGTCGATCGATTCCCGATCGATCTCCGGTCGATCCCGCCGCTTCAGCAAGCCCGTTTCCCCGCAGCACGCGCGCGTCGCATCGAGGTGCAACGCGCCGTGCCTGCCGGCCGTTCCCGCTCCCGACGTGCGGCCTGCGCGATACCGTCGCGCGGCGCACGTCGTCCGTCATGTCCGTCATAAAACCAACAACCGGAGAAACACGTGCCCATCGCAGTCGACCAACCCGTCCCCGACTTCACCGCTCAGGCGACTGGCGGCGATTTCACGCTTTCCAGTCTTCGGGGCAAGAAGGTGGTGCTGTATTTCTATCCCAAGGACAACACGCCGGGCTGCACAACCGAAGGCCTGCAGTTCCGCGACCTGTACCCGAAGTTCAAGAAGGCCGGCGCCGAGATCGTGGGCGTATCGCGCGACAGTGTACGTTCGCACGACAACTTCAAGGCCAAGCTGGAACTGCCGTTTACCTTGGTATCGGATGCCGACGAAGCGCTCTGCTCGCTCTTCGACGTCATCAAAATGAAGAAAATGTATGGCAAAGAGGTACGTGGAATCGAGCGCTCCACTTTCCTCATCGACGGGCAAGGCGTGCTTCGCCAGGCGTGGCGCGGCGTGCGTGTGCCGGGCCATGTCGAGGAAATCCTGGAGGCTGTACAAGCGCTTTGAGGCGCGTTATATTGGGTTGCAATGAGTGCCTGTCCACCCCATTCTTTTCGCAGTCGTGCCCGCCGCCGTCCGGCCGTTCAGTCCGCCGACGCTGATGCCGCGAGGTACGACGCGACAATGGTAGTAGTCGAGCCGCTTGCCTCGCTTACCGGGGCAGCGGCTTTTTTGTTTGCGCCCCGCCGGAGTCCCCTCCGGTCACGCGTTTTTCCCAAGGAGCCCATCGAAAACCAGGCGAACCGGCATTTTCAGACCTGAGCGCGCCGCGATACGCCTTCATGAAACGCCAATCCGGCGTTCGCATGAAGCCGCAGACGGCGCACGATACTCGACCCGATTTTTTCGAGGGACACCATGCCTTTGCCTACCCCACCCAGCAAACTCGGCAACCTGCTGTCGCCTGACGAGTACAAGGCCAAAGCCCGCCCCGCAAAACCGGTGAAGAAGCAGGCAGCCGAAGGGGAATTCACCGATACGGCTGAGTACGGCGCGGCCAGCGTTGCCACGCCGATGACCGAAGCGGCGAACGCCGCCACCACCTTGCGGCAGGTGCCCCTGCCCTCGGCGCCCGCCATGGCCGCCGCGCTCGAGCCCGTGGCGCCCGCACCGCGTGCCCGCAAGAAACAGACGGCTGCGTTGCTGCAAACCCGCGCCGCCGAAGACGAACTCGAAGCGCCTGCCGTATCGCTCGCGCCCAGCAGGCCGGTCGCACCGGTTGCGCGCGATGGCAAATCCGCGCCGACCGAGGCACGTGCCGGCGCTGCGCCGCGCGCCCAGGGTTCACGCAAAAAACGCGTTCACCCCGAAGAGGTGACGGAAGTCCGCAAGCTCTTCGTGCTCGACACCAACGTGCTCATGCACGACCCTACCTGCCTCTTCCGCTTCGAGGAACACGACGTCTATCTGCCGATGATGACGCTCGAAGAGCTCGACAACCACAAGAAGGGGATGTCTGAGGTCGCACGCAACGCGCGTCAGGTGAGCCGCACACTCGACTCGCTCGTCGCGAACGCGGGGCCGATTACCGAAGGCATTCCGCTGTCGCGCCTGGGCAGCCTCGAAGCGCTGGGCCGCCTGTATTTCCAGACGCAGCTCACGGAGATCGAACCCGTCGAAGGCCTGCCGCAAGGCAAGGCCGACAACCAGATTCTCGGCGTGGTCCGCGCGCTGCAGCGCGACCGGCAGGATCAGCTTGTCGTGCTGGTGTCGAAAGACATCAACATGCGCATCAAGGCGCACGCGCTCGGCCTGCCCGCAGAAGACTATTTCAACGACCAGGTTCTCGAAGACAAAGACCTGCTCTATACCGGCATCCGCGCCCTGCCCCAGGACTTCTGGACGAAACACGCGAAGGGCATGGAAAGCTGGCAGGACACCAAGACCGGCACCACGTATTACCGCGTGACCGGGCCGCTCGTCGCGTCGATGCTCGTCAACGAGTTCGTGTACCTGGAGCCGCAGAACGGCGAGCCGGCGTTCCATGCGATCGTGCGCGAACTCAACGGCAAGACGGCGCTGCTGCAAACCTTGCGCGACTACGGGCACCACAAGAACAACGTGTGGGGTATTACGGCGCGCAATCGCGAGCAGAACTTCGCGCTGAACCTGTTGATGGATCCGGAAATCGACTTCGTCACGCTGCTCGGTCAGGCCGGCACGGGCAAGACGCTCGTCGCGCTCGCGGCGGGCCTCGCGCAGGTGCTCGACGACAAGCGCTACAACGAGATCATCGTGACGCGCGCGACCGTGCCTGTCGGCGAGGACATCGGCTTTCTGCCCGGTACCGAAGAGGAAAAAATGCAGCCGTGGATGGGTGCATTCGACGACAACCTCGAAGTGCTTCAGAAGACCGACGACGCCGCCGGCGAATGGGGTCGCGCGGCGACGCAGGAACTCATCCGCTCGCGGCTCAAGGTGAAGAGCATGAACTTCATGCGCGGCCGCACCTTCGTGGACAAGTACCTGATCATCGACGAGGCGCAGAACCTCACGCCCAAGCAGATGAAGACGCTCGTCACGCGCGCGGGTCCCGGCACGAAGATCATCTGCCTTGGCAACATCGCGCAGATCGATACGCCGTACCTCACGGAGGGCAGCTCGGGCCTGACATACGTCGTAGACCGCTTCAAGGGCTGGGCGCACAGCGGCCACGTCACGCTGGCGCGTGGCGAACGCTCGCGGCTCGCAGACTACGCCTCAGACATCCTGTAGGCCGCCCGCCGTCTGCCGTCGCCGGCTCGCCCGGCGGCGCGAGTCTCACCACGAACCGCATCCGGATTGCCGGATGCGGTTCTTTTTTTGTCCGTCCCGGAAGGGCGCCGGATCGACGCCGGCGCCTCCCGCCAACTGAACGGCAATACAACACTTAGCGCGTAAACTTCACGTAACTTATGAGGATTTCTTGCCGGAGCCGCGTCGCACGGGCTACCATCGGCACATTCCCGTATCCGGCGCGCGCCGCTCAGGCGCCCGCTTCCGCCATGCTCCGTCTCTGGACTGTCCTGCTGATCGCATTGCTGCTGGCGGCGTGTTCGAGCCCTCCGCAGCGCGTGTCGCGCGCGGCAGGCGGCTCGGGTACATCCGGCGAAGCGTTTCGCACGAGGCCGCCGGGTCTGCCGAATTTCGTCGATCACAGCGTGGGACGCGAAGAAATTTCGATCCAGGCGATGAGCCTTGTCGGCGTGCCCTACCGCTGGGGCGGCAATACGCCGGAGAGCGGCTTCGATTGCAGCGGACTCGTGCACTACGTGATCGCCCGTGCCGCGTCGGTGAATCTGCCACGCACGACGGCGGAAATGAGCGGGCGCGGTGAATCCGTCGACCCTGACGAGATCGCCCCGGGGGACCTCATTTTCTTCAACACGACGGGGCGGCCGCACTCGCACGTCGGCATCTACGTCGGCAAGTTGCGGTTCGTGAATGCGCCGTCCACGGGCGGCACGGTGCGCCTCGATTACCTGACAAACCCCTATTGGGCAAAGCGCTTCGACGGCATTCGCCGCGTCGCGCCGCCGAAGACGGCGCCCACGCCATTCGATGCGCCGGCTTACGAAGCCTCGACGACACCGGCCCAGCGTGGTCCGGCGCCGCGGGTGGCTGCCGCGGCGGGTGCGCCGTCGCCCGCACCGGCTCGCGTGGCAGCGGTTGCGCCGCCTGAGCCTCGCGTCGCGGCAAACGTAGCGCCGTCGCCCGCTTCGGCGCAAACCTATCCACCGTATCCGCAGGACGCAGGTCGTATGAGCGTGACTGCCGCCTCCGCTGCCACGATGCCAGCTGATGCGTTCGAACCGCCTCCGCCCCAGATGAGCGCCGCGCAGCGACAAGCTCAGGCGGCAGGCGCGATGGCGCCCTCGGCGTCCGTCACGTCGCCCTCGTCTGTTACGTCGGGCACGCCGACCGTCGCCGCGGCGCCGTCCGTGTCGGCACCGCAAGCTGCGCCTGCGGCCGGCACCGCCTTCGAGCCGTCGGGGAATCGCCCTGCGCAAGCCACTGCGGCGCGCGCCGCCGACCCCATCGATGCTGCCGCCGACGCGTTCGAGCCGCCTCCGCCGGCCACCGTCGCGGTCCGGCAAGCCCAGCAGGCCCAGCAAACCCGACCCACAGGCGAAGCAACAGACGTCCAGGTCATGCGCGCCTCCACGGCATCGCGCGGCACGCCTGCGCCCACGCAATCCAGCGACGATCCCATCGCGCGCTTCGCCAACGGCAACTTCTGAGCGACACGCGCCGCCCGTCTCGCACGCGGCCGCCCGCAGCCTCTGCTATCGTTGCGCCGTAGCGTTCCTGGCGCGGAGGGTCAACACGATGGATCTCGAGCTTCGTAACAAGGTGGTACTGGTCACGGGCGGGAGCAAAGGCATCGGCCTCGCCTGTGCTCGCGCGTTCGGGCGCGAAGGCGCCAAGGTCGCGATCGTCTCGCGCGATCCCGCGAATCTGGCGCGGGCACGTGAGCAGCTTGCCTCCGAAGGTCTGCACGTCCATCTGACCCGCGCCGATCTACACGAGCCGCACGCCGTGGCGGATCTGGTGGAAGACGTGACGACCTCCGTCGGGCCCATCGACGTGCTTGTCAACAGCGCCGGTGCCGCCCGCCGCTACGACCCCGAAACGCTCGACGCCGCCGCGTTCAAGGCGACCATGGAGGCCAAATATTTCCCGTACGTCTACACGCAGCAGGAGGTGCTACGGCGCATGGTGGAACGAGCGAAATCGGCCGGCACCGAAGACGCGGGCTCGATCGTGAACATCATCGGGATGGGCGGAAAGATCGCGAGCGACATCCATATTGCGGGCGGCGCGGCCAATGCGGCGCTGATGCTCGCGACCGTGGGACTCGCGCACTATCACGCCCGCTACGGCATCCGCATCAACGCGATCAACCCCGGCGCTACGCTCACCGAGCGGCTACAGGAGGCGCTTCAGCTCGAAGCCGCACAGCAAGGCCTGGACGCGGCCCAGGTGCTGGAGCAAGGTCAGCGCAAAGTCCCGCTCGGGCGCTTCGCGAAGCCGGAGGAAATTGCCGAGGTCGCGCTCTTCCTGGCGAGCCGGCGCGCAAGCTACGTAACGGGCGCAATCATCCCCATGGATGGGGGTTCCGCGCCCCTCATCTGAACGGGCGGCAACCACCGCCCGCCGCGGGCTACAGGAAACGATGCCCCAGCCACCATCCCGCGGCAGCGAGCACCGCGGACGCCGGAATGGTGAGCACCCAGGCCCAGACGATATTGCCGGCCACGCCCCAGCGCACCGCGCTGAGCTTCTGGGTAGCGCCCACACCGACAATGGCGCCGGTAATAGTGTGCGTCGTCGAGACAGGAACGCCCATCGACGAGGCGATGAAGAGCGTCAGCGCCCCGCCCGTCTCGGCGCAAAAGCCGCCCACGGGCTTGAGCTTCGTGATCTTCTGGCCCATGGTGCGCACGATGCGCCAGCCGCCGAAGAGCGTGCCGAGCCCCATCGAGAGATAGCAGAGCCCGATCACCCAGATGGGCGGCGCATCCGCCGTGGCGGAGGCATAGCCCGTGGCGATCAGCAGCATCCAGATGATGCCGATGGTCTTCTGCGCGTCGTTGCCGCCGTGGCCCAGGCTATAGAGCCCCGCCGAAATCAGCTGCAGGCGGCGAAAACGCCGGTCCACCTTGCTGGGTGGCGTGCGGAAATAGATCCACGACACCGTGAGCATGAAGAACGAGCCCAGCACGAAGCCGAGCAGCGGCGAAATGAAGATGAACGCCACGGTCTTCAGAATGCCGTCGACGTTCAGCGCGCCCCACCCCGACTTCGCGAGCGCGGCGCCCACGAGGCCGCCGATCAGCGCATGCGACGAACTCGACGGAATGCCGTAGTACCACGTGACGAGGTTCCAGCCGATCGCGCCTACCAGCGCACCGAACACCACGTAGTGGTCCACGATGCCGGGGTCGATGGTGCCCTTGCCCACGGTCTGCGCGACCTTCAGGTGAAAGATGAAATAGGCGATGACGTTGAAGAGCGCGGCAAACGCCACGGCTTGCTGCGGCTTGAGCACGCCCGTCGAAACGACCGTGGCGATGGAGTTCGCCGCGTCGTGAAAGCCGTTCATGAAGTCGAACACGAGCGAGATCATGACGAGCATGGCCACCGCCCAGATTGCGAGTTGTATCGAATGCATCGTCTAGTCCGCTCACGCGTTTTCCAGCACGATGCCTTCGATAATGTTCGCGAGGTCCTCGCACTTGTCGGTGATCGACTCGAGCAACTCGTAGATCGCCTTGAGCTTGATCAGCGTCTTGACGTCGTCTTCCTCGCGGAAGAGCTTCGACATCGCGGTACGCAGCACGGCGTCCGCTTCGGATTCGAGGCGGTCGATTTCCTCGCACGCCTTGAGAATCTGGCGCGCCTGTTTCATGTCCGAGAGCAACGCGACCGCGTTTTTCACCTGCGCGCTCGTGGCCGAGCAGATGTGCGCAAGCTGGCTCGCTTCGGACGTGACCGACTGCACGTCGTAGAGCCAGATTGCCGTGGCGACGTCTTCCATCAAGTCGAGGATGTCGTCCATCGTGGTGATGAGCTTGTGGATCTCGTCGCGGTCGAGCGGCGTAATGAAGGTCTTGTGCAGCAGGTCGATTGCTTCGTGCGTGAGCCTGTCGGCGGCCTTTTCCGAAACCTGGATGTTCTGCTTGTGGACCTCGGCTTCCCCGAGGTTGTCGATCAGAAGCTCGAGCTCCCGGCTTGCGGAAACGATGTGCTCTGCGTGGGCGTTGAAAATTTCAAAGAACTTGCCCTCGGTGGGCAGTAGGCGACCAAACATAAAATTAATTAAAACCACTTAAAATCAATCAGTTATGAGTGCGCCACCTACCCCTCGTGCGCCTCGTACGCATTCTGTACGTATTTCGAATTTGGCCGTTCGCCCGCAGACAATGCGACTGGGTGGGCGACTTCGCACGGCAGGTGACAAATTTGTGACGGCGCACAGTGTACCGGAAAGCGACCTGTCCCCCGTCACCATCGCAACCTGCGTGCCCCTGTCCGTGGCGGCGCAACCGCCGCCGTTCCAGCAAGGGCGGCCCCGCCGTCACAAAAAAACTGCCGAATTTCGCGTGCCCCAGTAAATGGAGTTCGTTGGACGGATTTGTTCAGCAACGTCTCGGGCCGTCGATAGCCCGAAAGATTTTGGCCGCATGCAGCGACAACAGATGGATCAAAGGAAACGAAAATGGTAAAGGAACCAGCCCGCTTGAGCCGCGCAGACTTTATCACCGGGCTCGTGCCGAAAGGCAAACCGGTCGGCAAGGTCAGACGCGAACACGACAGCGCCAAAGGCGGCAATCGCATTTTGCGCCCGGTTGAAGTCGCGGAACGCTTGGGTATCAGCCGCGCGAAGGTTTACCAACTGATAGCGCAGGACGAGAATTTTCCGGCCCGCAAAAAGCTCAGTGCGCGCGTGGTCGGGTGGATAGAGTCAGAAATTGACGATTACATCGCGTCGCTGCCCGATGCGTCATAACCGCTCCGGCAAAAACTGCGCCGCCTGAGATGTAACGGAGGCGCAGTTTTTGAGCGGCCCAAGAATTTATTCGGTGGACACGCCGAATTCTCGGATCGGATAAAAGCGCGTTGCGATGGCTCGGGCGCCCCTCTCGACCATCGCGTCGTGAACGAATTTCCGTTTCGCGACGTAGCGCATACAGGGCAAGCCGGATTCGTCGTACGTCATGAGCTGTGCAAGCCAATCCTCGCCGAAATCGATGTACACCGGGCACGCTGCATCGAGCCATGTGCGACGCGGGCGTACCCAATCATATTGATGGTGGCCGACACATGCTTCCAGCACCTGCTGTTCGATTTCGCCGATCCCGTGGTACAAGCCCCCTTGCAGGTTTGCCTTTGTCGCATCCGGATACTCTTTTTGGCATTCGGACAACCGGAAGAAGATACCACGCGCCGCACCCTGCATTTCGCGTGTGGCCTTGACCCAGACTAGATCGTGCGCAAGCTCGGACGTCGGGTCAGGCAGTGGGTGATAAATGTCGAAATTGTGGCGGAAGCCGCTGCCGTCGATGACCCAGACAAGGTTCCCGTAGAACGCTTCGCGGGAAATTCGCTCGGCATCGGTCATCGCGGAATGTTGAACCTCGATGACGATGCCGGTTGGCGTCTTAATATCGGCCCGATGGATTTCGCCGTCAGGCGCGACGTGCGAAATTTCCCGGCAGTCGGCAGGAAACAGATTCTTCCATTCGCGATGCCACGGCGTTTCGTTCTCCCACCACGGATCGCAGTCGCGGCGGCTGGCGTGCGCCCAATGATGCATGACGCGCGGGCCACATTTCGCGACGGTCGGCGCGCCGCACGTCGGGCAATTGCCGTGACCGCCCGGGAACGCCTCGCGGCGCTCGTCTTCAACAATGGCGAACTGCACCCGTCATCCCCTTTGCGTCTGATTTCTTGTTCGTAACTACGCTGCGCCGAGCCACGCCCGTGCGTTCATGTGCGTTCATATTTGTGGCGGACCGGTGTACGGACGGTCGAATCGGATGTGCTCGGCCCCCTTCATCTTCGGGTTGCCGTTCCTGAACTCGTTCCAGACCGATTCGGCCGTCTTGCCCGGCCACAGATGATTCGTGAAGTGCATGTGCGGCCCATGTTCGAAATGGTTGTCGTACTGCCACACGTCGCGGTTGTCAAAATAGAAGAACAGCCATTTCGAGTGATCGGGCCAGTAGAACATGTGCCCGACGAGATACCTGCGCTCCGCGAGCAGTTGGTACCACTTGCGCATCGCCTTCGTTTGCGTCTCGGTCAGCGGGCCATTGTGGATGTTGTCGAGTCGCTTCGCGTCCTCGTCGGTCCACTGCCAGTTCGGCAGAAAGTCTCGATACGAAATGCAGTGCCGCCAAGGATGGATGAGGCCGACTCGCAAGCCGCGATCAGGTCGCCGAAGGCCGTTTCGGTAATCACCGCCTGCTTGCATATCTTCTTCACATCGCTCAACTTCTCCGCGCCTATCAAATCATCGATGGCCTTCATCGCGGCCCTGTCCTGCGGCGTTGGGTTCGAATTGATTGGCGTGCGACGGAATGGTCAGTGCGTTCAGATATCGGCGTAGGCAGGCAGCAGGTCTTGATCGACCAGACGGATTTCGATGCGGTTCGCGGCCTCAACGTGCTCCGGGTTGTCCGCAGAGAATACGCCATCCGCGACGCTGACAATGATCGTCCCGATTTCCTTCCCGTCGTTGTTCCTCACCGGAATCAACGCCCGCGCTTCGGGAACTTGCTGCACGGTGATCTTGCGCGGTAGGTATAGCATCCAGCCGACGCCTGGCTTGTCGTCAAACACACGCTTATCGAAATATTCCTTGGGCGCGACTTCCACGACGAGCGGCGCGAAATTGGCAACAACTGACTGAACGATGCCTGCCATGTCGTTGGGAGACTGCGGAGAAAGCGCAGCGTCAATGTCGAGTGTGACGCGATCAGGCAACATCTTTGCGTCGGATACTTGGCAAGATATCGCGGCGCTATCGTCCCCTTCTGCCGCGCTCCAGATCGCAGCATGCGACACGCTGCGCCGTTTGCCACCCGCTCGTGTCGTCAGCACGGCCAGTGCTGCTGTTGACGGTTCGCCATTCTCGTCAAAGGCCGGGTACAGATTCGCCTCTTCCGCCGAATCAGCCGTGAGTCGCCAGTTCACATGTGCCATCAACGGCTGTTTCGCGGACAGCGCCGCCACAAGCTGCGATTCGCGAGCCAGCATTTCCCGAAAGTCTTGAGACGCCAGCGAAGCGTCCCGGAACATCGCATTTATTTCCATGTTCTGTTCACGGTTGATAGACGGCTGGCACACCCATGCGCGTGAGCACCGGAGCCATCTTTTTGTAGGTGAGCGGGGTTTGAAAGTACCACGTCAAGCGGGTCGGCGGATTCATGCGCACGGTCGTGCCTTGCTCAACGATCTGGTCTTCCATCGAGCGGAAACCTTCAAACCATTTGTCCGCCTTCGGGATCGACCCATCGAGAAATTGATCGTAATTGCCCTTCGCTTCTTGCAGCAGGCACGCGCCGGGCTGAAACCCGTCGAAATCGATACCGAGCCATTGCCACTCTTCGGACCAACGGCATTCTTCCGTATCGAACGGAAAACCCGTGATGCGTGCTTGGTAACGGTACGAATTCCAGTTGACACCGTGATTGCGGCGAATCCTCGCGCCGCCTTCAGGCGGGCATTTATCGCACTGGCGGTCGGTGCGCGGCAAGGAGCGTTCAGCGGCCTTGCTATCTTCCTTTTTCGTGTCGCCGGACAGGCTACCCGTTGCCCCCACTGCTGCCCCGCCCAATAAAGCTGCGCCAGCGCGCGCCAAGACCGGACCAAGTGCTTCCACTGCTCCCTCTAACAACGGAACTGCGAGCCCCGCCATTGTTCAGTCCTCCCTGAAATTCAGGATGTTCGATTTTCCAGCGCACCACGCGCAGATAATCGTGAAAACGTTCGTCTGCCGAGCGACCTGGACGCGTCAGCCACGCACGTGTCCCGGGCTGCTCGTAGAAGCTGGGGGCGTATGCTTCGATGCGAAGGAACGCCACCAGATTTTCGTCACGTTCAATGCCAAGCACTCGCGCGGCCTTGAACGCCTTCCACAGCCGTGACGGGAGCGCAGGATCATCGGCGAGCTTGGGATCGTCCTTGCACAAATCCACGCGCACGCCATCGACAAACCGTCTGGCATCAATTTCGGCAAGCGCCGCAACCTGTTCCGTCGTGAGTTCAAGCATGCGGATGTATCCTCGTCAGTTCGCCGTTGATCTGGACAAGCCAGTCGAACGTCGATACGAAGAATTCGGCTCGTTGTGAAAACGAGAGCAGATCGGCGATGTCGGCTACCAGGCGCGCATCGTAAAAGCGCAGCAACGCCGTCCGACCATCGGGCATGCGCACATTCAGACGCTCACGAAGCTCGTCAGCGAGGCCCAGGAAAGGATAGGCGCTGATGAGCCACGACACACCTTCGGCTTCACGGCCCATGCTGAACAGTCTTTGCCGCACGCCGTGCGAAGCTTCGGCGAAATTGATTAACCACGGCCCCGCGTCGGCGAGTGACGCATCGGGCGTGCCGTCGAACAATGCGATGGTGCCTGCTGGCCGTTCAACCGGTTCCCCTCTCCCATAGAGCAACGCGTCAACGAGCGCGTACAGCCGCACGGGCAAGCTTGCCTGCGCCTGTCGTTGCGCGAGATGGGCTTCGATGTGGGACGCCACGGCTTACCCCCGCATCACCATCGTTGCGCCGCTTTCCGCTGCGGCTTTCAGGCATTCAAGGCAGAGCGTGGGGCTTGGTGACAGCGCCGCAGCCGTAGCTGCTGCTACGGTTGCGCCGGTACTTGCGTGGCCTTCGCCATCGTCGCTGATAGTGGAATTCGACTGTGATGCAATCAGCGCCGCACCACATGCAGTACGCATACCTTCAACAGCCGTATTTCGGCCATCAATCACGTGCGGAATACGGCGACCCAGCAGGTCAGGCAGGATCGGAAATGTGCCCTTGCATTGCGGGCACGCGACCATGTGCCCCACGCCCGAAATGGGCCTGCCTTCCAGTGTTGCGGTCGGATTTCCTTCAAGAACCCTGCCGCCGTGCGACGTGGTATCGCCCTTGCAAATAATGCTCCGTGACACGCGGCCCTCCGTGCTGCTGTTTTGTCTGAACCTTATCATGAGCCTAAGTATGAGGCTCGAACGGCGTCAACTGTGACGACGATAAATCGCGGGGCAGCTGCCAAGGCCGCGTGCAATTGAATCTGGCCATCACCAATCCCGTGCACCTATGAAACCTCTAGACATATTCAACCCACCTAGCCAAAAAATCGCTTGACGAGATAAAATTACGACGGCAACAGCCTCCCTATAATACCTTTTAGAGCCGTAATATCGTCTTTATTTTTGCGTGCCAGCTCTGCGGCTAACATACACTTGAATTTTGTTAGGTCTATGTTGACTTGATACGTGCGCTGGACGCTCTCCAAAAGAATTTTACCACTGCACAAGACCTTCCAGTCGTTTTGCCATAGCGGCTCCCGCTCGGCACGCTTTGACGCATGAATTCGTTCGAATTCGCCAACCCAATCTTTATTAGCAAGTTTCGTGTTTATATTTCTCTGATTTTCAGAAAGTCTTTCCAACTGGATATTTGCAATCTCCGCAACACTTCTCCCCTTTATCTCCTCACTCCTAAGTCCATTCCGAATTTCTCTAAACTCAGAAAGCATTTCGTTCAAGATAACAGAGTCCAGTTGATTTATAGCAAACCCCTTCAACTCCATTGAAAATCTCCCCCGAGATTCAGGTGGGTTGGTAGCATAAATTTTTATAAGATCAAATAATATTGTCTCATCGATTAGATAGTTCTCAAGACAATAACGTTCAAGCTGCTCAATCTTAACCAAGTCAGTACTAGAAAGATTTGTCGTCTTGCGATCATTGTCAAACAGGAATCCCTGTCGCTCCTTTAACACCCCTTTTCTTTCCGCTTCCTGAAGCTCTCTGATTGATTTTTCGACTTCTGTGCGCCCGTGGAGGGCGCGAAGTTGCACACCGGAAAGAAGTTCTGGAAATGCAGCTTCGAGTATCGAAATGTCAGTATCCCCCTCAACAAACACGGTCGCCTTTGCGGTCAACGCCTGCTCTGCGCTGACACCAAGACGACGAATAGCTTCGACAACCTCGTACACGTCTTGCTTCAGAACCGGGGAAATGTCAGTCCCGCTGCGCAAGTGAAACAACGCTGTATCGTCACGCTCGTACGCGTCCCGTGTAATTTCTGCACTGTGTGTTGAAATTATAAATTGACAGTCGAAGTTCTTGGCTACGTGTTCAGCAAGATAGGGAATAATTTTCCGGCAAACAGCGGGATTTAAATGCAATTCTAGCTCATCTACCAATACAATGGAACCCAAAGCAAGTGCTGTTTTGAACAATAAAAAACTTAGAACAAGACCCTTCTCGCCACTACTGAGACTGTCTATGTCGAACGTCTTCTGCGAAACATCGTCCCTAACAAGAACGGATACGAGTCCAGTTGGTTTTTGGCTCAACCCAACAAATCTTTTTCCAGGCAAAAAGGTGTCAAAAATAGAATCAAATTCCGGCTTAAGATCAGTATCATTTATCCGCGCCAAAATGGCTCGATTAACCACAGTTTGCTTTAATCTTCCATACTTCGATATCGCCTGCGAAAAATGGCTATCGAGCTGCGCCTTAAAATCCTGCGGCCCTATTTGAATCGCCACTTCTCCGGCAGGCATCGAGCGATCAGCCGGAAAATAACTAAAAATGGTTTTTTCAGGCACCAAACGCTGTTCAAGATGAGCAATAAATAGATTATTTAATGTTGAGGAGCCTTGAATTTGAAGTTGATTAATGTCGATCCTAGCTTCTACCTTATTTGACGCATCGAGATTTTTTATCGCTTCAACAATCGTTTTTGACGCCTCAAGCTGGGCCTTCTGGCCCATCGGGGTAGCGAAGTATGCCGTCAAGTCCAACGTCGGATCATTCGGCTGTCGGCCCAATTGCGTTGCAACTAGATTTCTCGTAATTTGGGGTATTGCCTGACGAATAGATTCAATCTCGTCATTCGAGAATTCAATGGTGAGACCGACCGTGACTGGCTTGTCTATATCGCCAGCCAACGCGGAAATATCATATTGAAATTGACCTTGCATAAAGTGAGCACTGGTCGCGCCGAGACTAACCAAGACCAATCTTAACTCATCATGCGTACGAGGAAACAGTACAGCCTTTGCAAGACGAATTGCCTCAAAAATTGTGCTTTTCCCGACCGCATTAGGTCCGACGATCACGGAAAGATTCTGAGATAGGTCGAAATCAATGTCTGCTAATTTCCTGAAATTCTTAATTACGACTCTTCGCAGCTTCATTTTAATGATTTCCTATATCTAATTAATTGTCTATTCTAAACAGCAGTAAACGGCGATCTCATCCCAAGGCCCACGGATCGCGCCTTCGGGAAACTAATTAGGTTGGCCAGCGGGCGAACCACAAATATCGCACCGGAACTTTAAGAGCATTGTCGCACCTGACATTCCGTAATAGAATTCACTTCGTGCGTGTCTTCTGCCAAGAAATTGTGCAGGACCCACCACGCACCTGTCGGAAGCGCGATCAACGAGCCGCACGCCAACAGAAATTCCGCCCATTTTTTTGCCGTTTCCAAGTCAAAGCACATGTGGCCCCCGATGACTTATTCTGCAGCGCGTCAGCATTTCAGCTGCACGCGGTGTGATGCCAACTCGTGCCAATCGGCGCTGTTGCTGCCGATCCAGTCGCGTACTTCGGCTTCGTCCGCAAAGCCGTCAATTTCGTTCTCAAAGCCGTCCGACCACGTAATACGGACGATATATCCCGAACCCTCCTTTAGCCGTACCGGCTCATAGGTCGGCCTTTCTGCTGCATCCCATGCGCTGCTCTTCGGACCGTTCACGCCGCGCCCCGGCACTCAGTCAATGGATAAATGGATAGCTGCTGCGGATA
Organism: Paraburkholderia sp. A1RI_3L; assembly: GCF_048957895.1. Lineage (NCBI taxonomy): Bacteria > Pseudomonadati > Pseudomonadota > Betaproteobacteria > Burkholderiales > Burkholderiaceae > Paraburkholderia > Paraburkholderia sp. A1RI_3L. The sequence goes on along the minus strand of NZ_JARCHA010000005.1, from coordinate 219,386 downwards.
ATATTTTGCTCAGAGAGCCGATTATGCGTCGCTTCGTTCCGCGCGTCATCCGTCATCCGGAAACCATTCTTCGAAGACGCTCGCCACGACCAATTTCCGCGTCTGCCGCTCGTCGTCCGCGCCGACCGCACGCACCCAGAACACGCCGCCACTTGCCGCGTTCCATTGCACCGGGTTCGATCCTGCACGAGTACAGTAGTCGGTAGCCGTACTCGGCACGTCACCGCCCCGGTGCTTGCTGCCACGGCACGCGCGCGCCATACGGGCCATACGGGCCATACGGGCCATACGGGCCATACGGGCCATACGGGCCATACGGGCCATACGGGCCATACGGGTTTTGCCAGTATGTGGCCATTCATGGTTTTCTGCTCTCGATACTGTACAAAAATACAGCACCCCTCCAAGGCTGTCCACAAACTGCTCCAGCGTCACCTACCCATTTTCCCGCAGCGCTGACAGCGCAAGTGCAATTTCATTTTGTCGATTCCCACATGAAGGACGCACAAAATGAATTCAGCCCGCATCCGTTTACCCGCAAAACGCTCGCCCGATCATCGTGCGGTGGAACAACACGTGCGAACCAACCTAACCATTGCGTCGTCAGGAAAATTCAAAGACGCCGTGTTAGAACTCGCGATGGCAAAGGAAATGTCTATTTCCGAGTTTGTGCGCCACTCGTTGTGCGACATGTACCCAAAGCTCCAAAGGTTCGACCGGCCTGCCGAGTACGCAATCAAGCGCAACACACGCCTTCAGAAAATGCAAGAACACCAAGCGCAGGTCCCCACGAAAGACCCGGATGACGAATATATAACCTTCGAGTGATGTGGAGCACACAGGGGGATGGCTCACGATTTAATTAATACACCACCCCCACCCTTCCTCTCAACCCAAAACAAGCAATTTCCGAACGTTTTTGCAGTGCTTTTCGACGTTTTCGCGATTCCCGGTCCCTACGAAAAGTGTACTCCCAAGGCAATCTTCAACCTGCCAGTAAATACATGAAGGCCGGTCAGAAATTCACTCAACAGTACGCAAAGGCCTTCCATCGTTTTTCAGGAGAATGTCAATGACAGCATCTACCAGACTACCCGCTATCCTCAAACGCCTGCTTTCTCTCTCTATAAATATCCGTGTAGGACTCGACAAAATCGCAGGAAGTATATGCGATCCGAATCCGAAGCTCGACGTGGACGAACTGCGTAAACATTGCGCCTCGTTTCATCTGTTCACCGCCACGGTAGATAACGTCAAGGACGCAGCAGGCAAGAGCCGTGCGAAGCACGATTATCTGTCCAAGTTCACAATTGTTGCACCTAAGCCGTCTTTCTGGTCGCTGTTTCTGTCGATGATCGGTACGCGCTACGACACGAAGATCAACCATATCGAACCAGTGCTGGAATTCGTGACCCGTTCGGTAGAAGACGCCAAGACAGTTCAGCAAATTCTTTTGCAGATCGTGCTGCCCAATCAATACCGGTTTAAGCAGGAAGTAAAGATAGAGCGACTGACAACGGCGTACTTCAACAGCGCTGAGAATTACGGTCGCAGCGCGTACCGCTACGTCATCTACCCGACACGCGACAGCAAGCAGGCTCCAGGCAATCCTGCCGGTCACACTGAATATCGTATTGTGTCCCTTGCAGCAATCGGTCGTATGGGTATTCGTACAGTGCATGATGTTCCGCTGTTCGATGTTTGTGCGTACTGGCGTGAGAATGCGCAGATTTTCGATTTTTCCAAGGTCGATCTAGGTGCGCTGCTGGCACCCGAGCTATCGAAGGAAGGGAAGATCAAACGTGCCCAGAAGTTCATGCGCGATACGTCAACGCACCCTGAAGGCTGGCCTATCCTGCAAAATATGGTTCAGCACAAAGAGTATGGCGAGAGCGTCAAGAAGCTGTTGAAGCCGCTGGACGTTCGCGATCTGCTGCCGAAAGGCCTGCAACCACTGCCTGACCTTCCGGTAATTCCGCAGCCGAAAGTGTTTCTTTGCACGGCCAAGCGGGAGAAAGACGCCCCTGCTGTACCGTCGAAGAAAAAGCTGACGTACGAGCAACGGGCGTTTATTTATTTGCCGACGACCGCAACATCGGCGGAAATTCTCGGGGCAGCAGCCGGCACGGGCAAGAGCTCCACAATGCACGCGTTTATGGAGTATCTTGTGGAAAGCGGTTACTACGAACCCCGCGATATTCTTGTGCTGGCGCACAGCAAAAAGGTCGTTGCGGATAACAAGGAACGGCTATCAGAAAATCTGGAAGGCGCTCAGATTCGGTCGTTCAGTTCCGTCGCGTTCTACATGTTGCCGGATGATTTACAGGAAGGCGTAAAAGCCCGGCCCGACAGCTACTCCGAGGCGATTATCGAAGCAACGCGTCTGCTGCGTGCGGGCGCAATTTTCCCTCCCGGTGAGTTCAAGTGGCTGTTCATCGATGAATATCAGGACATGGATGAGTACAAGTTTCAGTTCGTGTTGGAACTGCAAAAACACATTCCACATATCCGGCTGCTCGGCGACGCGCACCAGTCCATCATGAATTTCGGCAAGAACCACGTCCGCGCGATCAATATTCAACAACGCCTGGGCGCAACGGTGAAACGGCTCACGATTTCGCAACGCGTACCCACCCCAGTTTGCGATTTTATCCGTAGCACGCTCGGCATTGAAATTTACGGCGTTCGTGAAGGACAGAAACCCATGTTGATCACGGAGTGCGACCATATCGATGCAATCGACCTGATCGTCCCACAAGTGAAAACGATTCTTCAGTTAGGTGACCCACCGAGCAGCATCGTGATACAGACACGCCTGAACGGCCAGCAACGCTTCATCGCGAACGCCCTGACGGAGGAGGGCATAAACTGCGTAGCAACCTCGGTCAAGGGGTCGATGTGGCCACGCATGTTTCCGTTGCTCGATCTTCTGGATTTCGTGATCGAGACCGCCACGCGGTACGGCAAACCCGGCAGCGAGCCGCCCGATCAGGAAACATATCGGACCGTTGCAAAGCGTCTTGACCGTTATGTGCTCGACCGCGCTATGCCAATCAGTGCTGACCACAAGAAGACCTGCTGTCAAACGTTTTGGGGCTGTGTCCGTACGCCGTCTTTCACCGGCAAGTACAACGCTACTGCCCGTCTTTTCATGAGCCTGCAACGCGGTATGTCCAAAGCTGACAAGCAGCTTTTGGCAATCGAAATCCGTCGCTGGGCAGCAGTGGCGGCAGGTTTCTCGGAGCCCAAGCAGTTCAAGGCGTACATCGAGGAACTGTGCGAGCAACCACCTATTTTAGTCACAACTATTCACGCGTTTAAAGGCGGTGAGGCGGACCATAATTTCGTCGTCGGGTGTGTGGACGGCGTCATGCCCAAAAAGGGCGAACCGTGGGACGATGAGCGTAAGCTGTTTTATGTTGCCGTCAGCCGCACCCGCAAGCGCCTGTACATTTTCGAAAGCACTTGGTATCAACCAGGAGCCCGCGAAAAAGATAGCACAGGCACGAAGTTCAAGTACACGGGAAAAACGTACGATCAGCCCTCGCCATTTATCCCTGCCAAGGCACTCGCGGCCTTCAATGTGCGCACAGCCGCAGAATTGCAGGAACTGGTTCGCCAAAAGAAATCGGCCCCGAAGGGCCGACTGTCGAGTACTGACCCCGGCAAGAGCAGTATTCGCGTTTCTCAATAACCTGTACCAACCATCAGGCGTCCATTCCATCGTGGGCGCCCCTTTTCCTTCGGTAATCCAAGCTTACTTCACCGAGTCTGGATCGAACAGCGTTTCGTTCGGTGACTCAAACACGAAGCATTCCCCTTGTGCTTTGTGTGCCTCGCAACGCCATGCCTGACTAGACGTACGATCTTCATAACGAACATCGAACTGTGTATCACGTCAGCTGACGTTTCGTGCAGCGCTTTGTGCCCGATGTATTTACTACTGCACTATCAAATTGCCTATCACAAATTTCGACATCCGACCTGTGCCCACCGTACTTCGTCCGCCAGTTGTAAAACGTCGCGTCGCTGATTCCCATCTTGCGGCAGACCTCCGCGACCGGCGTGCCCAGCTCGGCCTGCTTCAACGCATAGGCGATCTGTTCTTCGGTGAACTTGCTCTTCTTCACGGCATGACCTCCTGGTCTCGATGACAGCGTCATGCCGGAATTTTCCACTTCCAAGTGGGACAGTTTTGTGGGCTAGGGTCAGCCCGTCCAGCGCTATCCAACGCAACGCCGCGAGCGCGACACAATAGCACCGTCGCACGGCGTCGGCCACACCACGCACATAACGTCAACAGCATTCCGGGTTGGCTCGACTTTTCGTTGTAAACGGAGCGTGTCCCCAGTAGACTGACTAATCATTAAACTAGTGTATAGAAAATTTGTCAGGCAGCTAAAACGATGGCAAACGGGAAATTTGTGGCCTACTTTCGAGTCTCGACCCAGCGTCAAGGGCAATCTGGACTCGGCTTAGAGGCGCAGCGCGAAACCGTCAAGAATTATCTGAACGGCGGCGTGTGCGAAATCCTCGGCGAATTCACCGAGGTGGAAAGTGGTCGGCGCAATGACCGGCCCAAACTGTCCGAAGCGCTCGCTTTATGTAAGAAAACCGGGGCGACGTTGATTTGCGCTAAGTTGGACAGATTGTCAAGGGATTTATCCTTCATTGTGAATCTTATAACCGCGAAGGTGCGGTTCGTCGCGTGCGATCTGCCTGAAGCCAACGAGCTGACTTTGCATATTTTTGCCGCCTTCGCCCAACACGAGGCAAAGAGGATCAGTGAACGTGTCAGCGACGCGCTGCGTGCTGCAAAAGCAAGGGGCGTGGTGCTCGGAAAGGCGGGCCCGGCTAACCTGAAGTCGAATATCGAGGCCCGGCGGAAAGCGGCAGATGACTTTGCGCATCGGCTCGCCCCGGTTATCAATGGTTTTCGCGCTCAAGGTCTGAGCCAACGCAAGATGGTCGAGCAGTTGAACCAGTTGAATATTCCGGCCACGCGTGGCGGTCAATGGTCCTTGCTGCAATTGCAGAACGTGTTGAAGCGGATCGACGCTGTTAAATTGCGCGACATCGCCGCAACGGAGGTGTCTACAGTGGCCCAAGCATAAACGACGTGACTGCGGCGCGTGCTGGCGCGCATCGATGGAATGGCCACCACCGCTCCAGCTTTTACCGTTTGATGGCTGGCGGTTGCATTAGCGATGGCTTACGCGGCTGCGTCGATGTGGTGCGACAACCTGAATGGAAAGCCCCGGTAAGCAACAAGGGAATGTTGGCGTGACGTTCAAGATGTCCGCTCTGGCAAGCGCGCGTATGCCTGGATGCTCATCCTGATGGCACGCAGACGGTAGTGCCACTAAAAAAAATCAGTGTCCCTGAAATTCCGCGAATCATTGGTGGCTAAATAGCGATGCGCGATACCTAGCCTGCCCTCCAGAAGCGCTGTGCCTCCTCGCGCGCAAACGAGCCCAGGTCCCAAGAGACCGGCTGGCCGGGATACGGTTCGATATGGCTGACATAGCGCGACAGGTCAGAGGCCCAATCGAAATACAGGCCGTCTCGGTATACACTCATGCGCTTCGCGGCTTCCGCAGTCACATGCAGAACATGCGAGAACAGCAACCGTCGACGGCGGTCTCCTACGAGGTGTGCATACACGTCGATGCGGCAGCTACCTTCTGTGAAGCTGAACGCCGAAACGTCGAGTGAAATCAGGAAGTGATGGTTCGCCTCGACTCCAGCGGGAGGAACGAAAACTCCGCTACCACGTACGAGCTTTTCGCGCTGTCCATACACCCAGATATTGAAGGTTTGGGTTATTTCGCCGTTGGCGAGGCAAACATGCATGCTCTCGATGACGCGGCCGCGTGCGCCGGTAGCAAACAACAGCGCACGTAGGTATATTTTCGGCGAGCGATTGTGCCCGTTGCGCGAGGACACATCCTCGCCGAAGAAAATTTGCGTTGGCCGGGTCATCTTCACCGTGCCGCGTCGCACATAGGTAAGCCACGCGGTAGAAGCTGAGACAATCAGCGCGAGGCCGGAAATTGCAGTTGAGACTGGATCGACCATGACCGTCTGAATGACGCTGTAGAAGGTTCTTTCAATGAACGAGCGTCAGCACAGCGCTCGTGATCGTCGTGACCGCGCCGAGAACGACCGAGAATGCGGTCCAAATAGCAGCGCGTTGGTTGAGTCTCGCCGCTTGTTCGCTCGCTTCCATAATCCCCGCAACCCAGCCGCTGTTCGTTTGCGACTCGCCGTCAGCCTGCTCAACACCGCCGTACTTCGCCCAGGCTGGAACGATGCAAACCTTGCTGGAATGTAGCCACAGTTGCGCGGCGTAGAAGCCGACGAGAGCGGTCGACACCGCGAGGAAGATAGTGACCGCGACCTTCATTGTCATTCTCCCGGCATGATTTCCCCAGAGCATCCTGGCGCATCGTGCAGTTGGTTTCCCCACCGAGCGGCACATGCCCAGTACTTAATTTACAGACACGCAGGTAGACGCGTTCTTCAATAACGCCCCGGCCGGAACACGAGTGACTATCTAGAATGCGCCCTTACCGCTTCGAGCAGCGCGGGCATCACAACAGCCGCGCTTCCGGCAAGATTGAACGCTGCGATGTCGTCAAGAGACGTCCGACTGGGATTTACTTGTACAACCGTCGCTCCGTGTCTCGCGGCCATGGAAGGCAAGCTTGCAGCAGGCTGCACAATGGAGCTTGTGCCCACACTGAAAAGCACATCGCAAGTTTCGCACGCCTCTACAGCAGCGCTCCATTCGGGCCGTGGCAACTGCTCGCCGAACCAGACAACACCAGGACGGACGTAGCCGCCGCAATATTCACATCGCGGTGGCGCAAGACGGCGACCGCCCTCCGGCTCGCCTGGAATTCCCGGCGACAACTCGTGCGGGCGTTGGCACGTAAAGCAAATCGGGCAATCCAGTCTGCCGTGTAGATGGATGACGTTCTGGCTGCCTGCACGTTCATGCAGGTCATCAACGTTCTGTGTAATCACATCGACACGCCGGACCTCAGAGGAAATCTCTGCAATTGCGCGATGCGCGGCGTTCGGCTTCGTCTTCATCACCGTCATCCTGCGCCACTCGTACCAGCCCCATACGAGTTCGCGGTCCCGCCTGAAGGCGTCCGCGCTAGCCAGCTGCTCTGCGTCGAAATTCTCCCACAGGCCGGTCAGCGCATCACGGAACGTCGGTATGCCACTCTCTGCGGAAACGCCTGCCCCGGTCAGGAACACAACGTGGTTTGCGTTGCGCAACGCGGTGATCAAGTCTGCCGGGATATCCATGTTCACGATTCTGGACAGTACGTAGAAAGCCGTACCCGAATATTCACTATATAGCGCCGCACGTAGCGAGGTGCGCCCCGTTCAAGAAATTCCCGGCGGAGGTTAGATGCATGACGAAGCGCGCTGCGCCGCGGCTACGTCATTGTCCCGACTTGTTCATGTCCTCTTTCTCTGCGGCGGAAACCGCGGGTTGCCACGAGCCGATTGCGCCGGTGCCTTCATCATTCGGGTGATTGAGCGGTCCAACGCTGTACACGTCGATTTCGCCGTGGGCACCAGGATTCAGGAACTGATATGGGCGCCCCCAGGGATCGTTCACCAATCGCTCCAGGTACCCGCCCTGCTTCCAGTTTGCCGGAACCGGTGCAACGACAGGTTTTTCTACCAGCGCTTTCAGCCCCTGCGCCTGGGTAGGATACGCGCCGTTGTCGAGCCGATACAGTTTGAGTGCCATCATGATGACGGCAATGTCCTGGGTAGCAGCGATCTTCCTTGCCTCGTATTGCCGGTCCTCGTCGCGGGCATTTCCGAGGTGAGAAGTTGTCACGTTCACGCAGTTCGGATCGTGCTGCAATTCTCCTGGATTCGCGGCGCACGCGGCAAGCACGCGCTGCCGCAACTCAAAGTCCGCGTCGTACTCACTGACGTTGTATACACGGTCCAGTGAAGGAACCTGCGTGGCCGGTTTGCAGGCAGCGAGCACCAGAGCGGATGACAGCACGAACACGATGGATTTTTTCATCGAAGACCCCCGAAAGGCAATTTGAACGGCTTCTTATTTACTGCGTGCCGGACCATATCAGCCGGCACGACCAGCACAATCATTTACGAAACCAGCGGACACGACGTTCTACTGCGACAGCGAGCCCGCTAGCGTGCCTTGCTCCACAAGCGTATCCAGCTTGCCGGCTGTGTCGTGGAGACGCTTTTCTGCGTCGAAGTACCATGCTGCAAGACACGGCACGTCTGTACATTCATCGCGCTTTTCCAGCGCAGCGTGCAGCGCCTGATTGAACTTTCCTCCAGCGTCCGTTGATTGCGTCAGGCCGTCGAGCGCACGCGCCTGCTTCAGCACGGTATGTGCCGCTGCATCAAGACGCACATCTGCTGCGGCAAGGTCAGCGTCGTGGCAGATGAGCCATGTTGCCGTGCCCTTCTGCGTTGTGCAGTCGAATGATGGCTCGAAGCGTGGATCGTCAGTTGATATCGCAGATATTGCGCCCTGAGCCGCAGCGTACGGCGCGGTCACGTAACCGCCTGACAGAAAGCTGCACGAGGTGAAGCCAGGCGTACGCAACGACATGCCGTTTCCCTTGCAGTACAGATCGATAATCTGGCCTGGCTGCACCTTCGCAACATCCGCCATGCTGTCGGGTGCGAAACGCACAGAAGCGCGATCTTCTGAAGCGGGATCGGTCGGGCGGACGAACAGAAAGGGCACATCACCGATGTCCTTTTCCACGTTTTCCGCTACTGCCCGGAAATGTATCCACCGCCCGCGATATGCATTGTCGGCGGCAACCTCGTTGGCGTGATAGTCCCTGATGACTTTCATCAGCGGCGTCACGATCCGGTATGCCGCCTCCGATGCTGCGATGCTTACCTGTTCCTGTGCCTGTGGATCGGTTACGGCATGGCGCTGTACTGCGACGGCAGGCGACGCCGGTGCGATGGTGAATTCTGCGGGTTGGTATTTCGATGCAGGCACCTCTACCCGTGGTGCGGGTTGGCCGGTTACGTACACAGCGAGCACCCCAATACAGAGCGCGACCAGCATCAAAACCCAGATAGCGTTCCTGCCCTTCCGCTGCATCGCTTCATTTCTCCTTGTACACAATCTCCGCGCGACGAATATTCACTGCGACACACCTGGGAGGCGTCTCGACCTGCACATAAAAATCGCCGCCGTTCTATTCACCGGGCTGCTCTCGTACATGCCCGCCCTGCGCTTCCTTCGTCTTCGATATCGGCGCGTGGCCCCTGGCAAGAAAGTCCTGATCGGTCGGATCGCCTCCCGCAATTGCATGCACGCTGTGTCGAAAAAGTCCGGCAGGTCTCCCTGCCGGCGAAAGAATTCCGGCATCCGAGGACATGCAAAATTGCCGGAAAATACACAACCGCATCCGCGCACCACTTCTCAGGACCCGCCCTGCTCTCCCCCCAAAGGTTCCGTATCCGACGGCAAGAGCGGTTGCAATTGCGTCCCGACAAACCGCGCAGGTGTCCCCGCATAAACTCCCCAGGGAGCGAGACTCTCTGTTACGAGCGACCTCGGTTTCACCGACGCGCCCTCGCCAATCGAGCAGCCCGGCAGAACGACGGAACACGAACCGATACTCACGTGTCTGCCCAGGCGCACAGGTGCCGTGTCGACATCGGAAAAGTGGCCAGGAGAGACGGCGGGGCTGTCCAGGAATTCCCCGCAATAGTCATCGGCGGCGCTGTAAAGGTGAACGTTGTCCACCAGATGGCAGAACGCGCCGATGTCAATTTCGCCCGCACCACCGAGAAAGCACCTGGGGCCGATATGGACTCCGTGACCGATGGTTATGTGGCCCGTGATCGCGTGCAGCGTGGTCAGCCCATCAATCGTCACTTCGTCACCGAGCTGGATGTTCTGCACGCCCACGATTGCGCAGTCCCGCGCGATCCGCACGTTGCGTCCGATGCTGCCGAAGCCTGCATCAGCAAGGTCTGCGTCGGTCCAGTATCCCTCAGTGCGTTCGCTATTCATTAGTCACTGCTCGTGTCGTGAAGGGTAGTAGGTGCTGCGTCCAGCGCTCCAGGCATGTCTTGTAGACCAGCAGTCCGGCAAGGCCACACTGAGGCACTGCGCCAAAGCATAGCAATATATGCACAAACATACATATCGTAGCATGTATGTTTGGTTCTTCAAATGCCATAGAATGTTCGTGAGGATCGGTGTCATGAAGAAAAAACATGACCCGAAGAGCGAGCCGCACGAAGACCCGCGTGTAGGCGAAGCCATCGCCATGCGGAGGCGCGCACTTGGTTTGACGCAGGCCCAGCTTGCACAGATGATCGATGTCGGGCAGGAATTCATTTCCCGCATCGAGCGCAAGGCCACGCCGCCAAAGCTTGATACCCTGCGGAAAATTTGTGACGCTTTAAATTGTTCAGTGGACGACCTTTTGCAGACGGGCACGCCCCTCGATCAGACTGACGAACACCTCGCCGCCATAGCGATAGCGATGCGCGACCTAGCCCCCGACGAGCGGGATTCCGTCGTTAGCATCGTTCGGCACGTGTGCGAAGCATTGACTGAACACAAGCGGACGATGGTGCCGAAAGTGAAGACGAGCAAGGTCGTGCGCAAATCAAAATAGACGCGCGCCGAGGCGTGGGCCACGCGGCCCACAATTCCTGCTTCTATAAAATGGCGACCCGGTTCAAGCGTTCGACGATGTTGTCGGTCAAAGTGCCGTAGTTCGATTGGATAATTTCGACGCTCGTGCCCGTCAGTGTAGCGACGGTGTACACGTCGATGCCCTGCGCAATGGCCTCGCTAATGTACGTATGGCGCATACAGTAAAGCACAGCATCCGGCAGGCCAGCCAGTTCGCGAACCTCACGGAACATCCGGCCCCAGACAGGAGCGGTCCAACGTTGACCGTCAGCCGTCGCGAGTAAAGGTGCATTGCCGATTTTATTTCTCGTGTGCGTCGCGAAGAATTCCCGCGCCTTGTTCGACAACGGTACGTCGCGGCATCCGGTTTTTCCGTTAAGCGCGAGTAACCCACCCTCACGGTTGAAATCGGCGACATTCGCACTCGCGAGTTCGCCAGGACGCGCGCCGATTAGTAAGAGCGCAGTCGCGAGCAACCGCAAATCTCCCGGCATTTTGTCGAGCAGTCGATTGCGCTGCTCTACAGTCAACCAGCCCTTGCGGCGCGAAGCCACGTCAGGAAACTGATTGATCTCCTTCCACCCCGCATCGGTCAAGACGAGCTTGAGCCTGTCTTTTCCATAATTGAGCGCGGCTTTCAATGATTTCAGTTCTCGATTAACCGTGTCCCTAGCACGGTTGTAGCCTTCTTCGTCTTCCGGCTCAATGTCGTCCAACTGTGCGTTTCGCCATTTCTCCACGTGGAGCGGCCGCAGTTTATCGAACTGAATAGCGCCGATAGGCTTCCCGTAAACGAGACGCTCGAATCGCTTTTGCGCATCGTAGGCCGTCTTCTCGCCCTTCTCGACTCGCCGGTTTTCCACATATTGACGACACACGTCGGCAACAGTCGAAATCTTCTTTTCGTGCTGTGCGCCGGACGCCAGTTCGTCGGCCCATTTCTCAATCAGCTTGCGCGCAGCGTCGTAGTCGAGAAGATCGGAGCCGAACGCCTTGAACTGATATTTACGGCTCTCGTCCTTTCGACGGCCGATCCAGGTGCCCCCGCCCGACTCCAGCTTCCGAAATCCGATGTGGACGCCCAAGCTGATGCGCTCCCAATACGGGTCGCGACGCGGCGCGAGCTTCCCACGTGCAGTCTTCGACTTGATACTTTCCTTCGACACCATCCGCCCCTTTGCCCGTACGTACTCTCGCACGTATTCTATACGTACTTTCAAGGCTGGACGCCGATAGACAACCTTACCCAATAAACTCGAAAAATCAATAACTTAAAAATACTCTGTAGACCACTGTGGGCAAACGGAGACGCTATTTTTTGCCCTCGGTGGGCATAAATCGACCGAACATGGGAGTCCTGTAGTGGAATCAGGGTGCTGACACAAAAGTGCAATATTGTACCGTTGCAGCCTTGGGCACGCACCCGTCCCATGTCGTATCGCGGCGTTCTTGCCACGGCGTGGCGCAAAAACACCCTAAAGCGGCCTCATTCCCCGCCGTAGAAATTCTGCGGGCCCGCGAAGTTGTCGAACTTGGTGAACTGACCATGGAACGTCAGGCGCACCGGGCCGATCGGACCGTTACGCTGCTTGCCGATGATGATTTCCGCGGTGCCCTTGTCCTGGCTGTCCGGGTTGTACACCTCATCGCGGTAGATGAAGAGAATCACGTCGGCGTCCTGTTCGATAGCACCCGATTCGCGCAGGTCCGACATCACCGGACGCTTGTTGGGCCGCTGCTCCAAACCCCGATTGAGCTGCGAAAGCGCGATGACGGGCACGTCGAGTTCCTTGGCAAGACTCTTGAGCGAACGCGAAATTTCGGAGATTTCGGTCGCGCGGTTCTCCCCCTGCGACGAACCGCTCATGAGCTGGAGATAGTCGACGATGATGAGCCCGAGCTTGCCGCATTGCCGCGACAGACGCCGCGCACGCGAGCGCAGCTCCATCGGGTTGAGGCCACCGGTTTCGTCGATGAAGATCTGCGCCTCGCTCATCTTCTGCACGGCGTGCGTGAGCTTCGGCCAGTCTTCGTCGGTGAGACGCCCGGTGCGCATGCGGTGCTGGTCGAGCCGGCCCACCGAGCCGAGCATCCGCATGATGAGTTGCGTGCCCGGCATTTCCATCGAGAACACGGCGACCGGCAAGCCATACTCCACCGCCACGTATTCGCCGACGTTCATCGAAAACGCGGTCTTACCCATCGAGGGTCGGCCCGCCACGATGATCAGTTCGCCGCCGTGCATGCCGGAAGTCATGCGGTCGAGGTCGACGAAGCCGGTGGGCGTGCCGGTCACATCGCTCGGATTGGCCGTGTGGTACAGCGTGTCGATGCGCTCCACCACCTGCGTGAGCAGCGGCCCGATCTCGAGAAAGCCCTGGGTGCCGCGCGCTCCGTCTTCGGCAATCGAGAACACCTTGGCTTCAGCCTCGTCGAGCAGTTGACGAACTTCCTTGCCCTGCGGATTGAACGCGTCGGCCGAAATTTCGTCGGCCACCGACACAAGCCGGCGCAGCACCGCACGATCGCGCACGATTTCCGCGTAGCGGCGGATGTTGGCTGCGCTCGGCGTGTTCTGCGCCAGCGCGTTCAGATAGGCGAGGCCGCCGACCTCATCCGCCTTGCCCGAGGTGCCGAGCGCCTCGTACACCGTGACCACGTCGGCTGGGCGTGAGCCGGCAATGAGCCTGCCGATGTGCTCGAAGATGATCCGGTGGTCGTAGCGGTAGAAGTCGCTCTGGGAGAGAAAGTCGGCGATCCGGTCCCAGGCGCCATTGTCGAGCAGCAGACCGCCGAGCACCGACTGCTCGGCCTCGATCGAATGCGGCGGGACTTTCAGCGACTCGATTTGGGGATCTTTCGGTGCGTTCATGGTCGGCAATTATCGGCGAAATCAGAGGCGGCGGGAATCTGTACGAGCGCCGTCCCAGCGAAGTGCGACAGCGGCGGGCAGAGCGCGGCAGCGGCCGAAGATAAACGAAAAAAAGCGGAGAAGAAAAAAGGCAGGAGCCGAATAACGGCTCCTGCCTTCGTGTGCTGCGATGCTGACAACCGGTCTTGCGAAGCAAAACGCCCGCGGCCGGCCGCCGCCGTCTTTAGACGTGCTCGCCGAGCACCGACACGGTGACGTCGACTACGACGTCCGTGTGCAGCGCGACTTGCACCGGGTGGTCGCCGACCATCTTCAGCGGACCTTCCGGCAGGCGAACCTGCGCCTTCTCGACTTCGAAGCCTTGCTTCTTGAGCGCCTCGGCGATATCGGCGTTCGTGACCGAGCCGAACAGACGGCCGTCCACGCCTGCCTTCTGCGCGATCTGCACGGTCAGGCCAGCCAGCTTCTCGCCTTGTGCCTGAGCGGCTGCCAGCTTTTCAGCGGCGACCTTCTCGAGTTCGGCGCGACGCACTTCGAATTCGGCGATCGCTTCCTTCGTGGCACGACGAGCCTGCTTTTGCGGGATCAGGAAGTTACGTGCGTAACCGTCCTTGACCTTAACGATGTCGCCCAGGTTACCCAGATTGACGACCTTTTCCAGAAGAATGATTTGCATTCGGATGCTCCTTGTTGCGTCGTCGTTCGGGTTAAGCCTTGTGCTGGTCGGTGTACGGCATCAGCGCGAGGAAACGCGCGCGCTTGATCGCCGTGTCGAGCTGGCGCTGGTAGTGCGCCTTGGTACCCGTGAGACGCGCCGGCGTGATCTTGCCGTTTTCGCCGATGAAGTCCTTCAGCGTTTCGATGTCCTTGTAGTCGATCTGCTCGACGCCAGCTGCCGTGAAACGGCAGAACTTCTTGCGCTTGAAGAGCGGGTTTTGTTGCTGACGACGCTTGTCGAATTTCTTGCCAGTCGGGCGGGCCATGTTCAGTCCTTTCCTGTGTACTGCAGTTCTGTGATGTGAAACACCAGGGTTCGCGCGTTGCGGCTTTTCTTCGCCAGAAAACCGGTGAAGAGCGCTTCGACGCCCATCTCGCAGCTTTCCAGCTTGCCGCTCGCTTCGCCGGCCGCAACGGCCGGCATCGTCAGCTCGATCTGCCGGGAGACACCGGCTTCGACGACTTCGGCGTGGTGCTGCAACGTACAGCTTGCGATCGGAACGCCGGCCGGGGTGTACCGCACCGGTTCGCGTTCAACGATGGTTGCCGTGAGCTGCAGCCGGTTCACGTGGGCCGTGAGCGTGAGCGAAACGCTTCCCTGATGGCTTGTGCTCTCTTAAGCCTGCGCTTCGGAAGGCTGGGCAGCCGCCTTGCGGGCTTCTTCGCGCTGCACTTCCTTCATCATCGGCGACGGGCCGGTTTCAGCCTTCTTCATCTTGACGATGAGGTGGCGCAGCACGGCGTCGTTGAACTTGAACGCGTGTTCCAGCTCGTCCAGCGTGGGCTGGTCGCATTCGATGTTCATGCAGACGTAGTGAGCCTTCGCGAGTTTCTCGATCATGTAGGCCAGCTGGCGACGGCCCCAGTCTTCGATACGATGGACCTGGCCGCTGTGCGACGTGACCATGGACTTGTACCGCTCGATCATCGCGGGCACCTGTTCGCTCTGGTCCGGGTGCACGATGAAGACGATTTCGTAATGACGCATACACACTCCTTGTGGATAGAAGCCACCCGGGCGTCGGAACCGGTGTGGCAAGTGAGAAGCCGAAGAGTGTAACCCGAATGGCTGGGACACGCAAGGATTGCGGTGAATCGGGCGCGAGATTCGGCCGTATTTTCAAGGACTTGAGGGGCGGACAGGGCGAGCAGGACGGGCTGGGCTCAAAAGCAGCCATGGTGATGTGATTTCAGCCGCCCCAAGCGGTCCTCGCACGGCCACTACGCGGCCCGCGGCCACCTCACGCGGGGCTACCTCACACGCGGGGCCACCTCACGCGCCGCCGCCCAGCCGCGCAGCAAGCACCGCCTGGAAGCCGGCCAGCACGGACGATTCGGCGTCGCTCACCGCCCACCACGTCATGCCGGCCGCCTGCCAGCGGCGCACGGCATAGCCGTCCGACAGCGTCGCGAGCGGCGCGCTCTCGCCGCGCTTCGCCGCCTCGGACGTGGGCAGCACGTAGACGTCGATTACATGCTTGCGGTAACGATAGATCAGCACTGCGACACGCCGATGCCCCACGTAGTCGAGCCGTCCGCCCGTGAGCGCGAAACCGCTGGCCGCAAGATCTTCCACCGGCGGGGCATAGTCGAGCCGCCCGTTGAACCAGGGTTTGACGGTGTGCTGGTCCGTGGAGACCACGTCGATGTCCCGTCCGGAAAGCTCCGCCCGCACGTGGCTCGCGACGAGTTCGTTCACGAAAAGACCGCTCTCGGCCGGCCGGCGGACCAGCAGCACCGTCGTCGCGACCGCGGCCACGAGCAGGAGTCCCACGCCGGCGAGCAGGCTCCCGCGCGACGCAGCAGCCGCGGCCCCGGCGCTCGACCAGCCCGCTGCGCCTGCTCCGGCGGCCACACCTCCCCGTCCGGCTCGTGCGCCCGCGGCGTCGGAGGGTCGGAACGCGTCAGCGAGCCATGACAATGGGCCGCGCGAAGGCGGGCGAGCGCGTGCGCCATTGCCGGCTCCGCCCACCACGGCAGCGCCCACGCCGCTGCCATCATGGCTGGCGCCGTTGTTTACACCGTCGTTCACACCGTTGTTCACACCGTTGCTTGCGCCGCCACCGACGCCCGCGTCCCCGTAGCCCGCTTCGCCGCCCGCCCTCGCACCGTTATCCTCATGCCCGCCCGATGCGGACCGTCCGTCGCGCTCGACACGCCGTTCGCGCTGCTCGTCCGCTTCCGCCACGGCGGCAGACATGGGGACGCGTGTCTGCGCGTGAGCCTCCCCCGGCAGCATCGCGACGATTCGCGCCCTCAGCGCCTCGGGCGCCCGGTAATAGTGCCCTCCACGCCTCACCGTACTGGCCAGCGCCGCGAGCGCATCGCGTGCTTCACGGCACGCCGCACAGCCATCGACGTGTTGCTGCACACGCAGCGCTTCGAGCGCCGGCAGTTCACGATCGAGATCCGCATCGAGCAGCGGACGCACTTCCTTACATTCCATCGAAGGCCTCCGATGCGGTGTTGTCTGGATGGGCCCGCCGCGCGGCGTCGCCGCCCGGACGGGCGGGCTTCGCTGCGAGGCCGCCTGCCTGCGGCGCTGGCTTCCCCTGCGGCGGCCGTCCCGGCGCGCCGCTGAGCAGCGCGGCGAGCTTGCGCCGGGCGCGGGCAAGGCGCGACATCACGGTGCCGACCGGCAGATCGGCAATCGCCGCGATCTCGCGGTAACTCATATCCTCCATTTCGCGCAGCACCAGCACCTCGCGAAATTCGGGCGGCAACTGTTCGAGGGCCGCGTGCACGCGCCGGGCGTCTTCCTCGCGAATCAGCAACGCCTCGGGATCGAGACCACTCACGCTCCAGCCGTCGAGGGCGATCTCGCCGTCGTTACCGTCGTTGTCGTCGAAGGGCGCGACTTCGTGCGTGTTGGCGCGGCGCCGCCACTCGGTGTACCAGGTGCGGCGCACGATGGTGAGCAGCCACGGCCGCGCGCTGTCGCCATGAAAGGTGTCGAAGAAGCGAAACGCGCGCACGCAGGCTTCCTGGACGACGTCTTCGGCATCGCTCGGATTGCCGCAGAGCCAGCGCGCAAGGTTGTAGGCCGCGTCCAGATGCGGCAGCGCGAGCTGCTGGAAGCGCAAGCTGCGTGCGGCAGCCTGGGCACCAGAGCAGGCGTCGTCCGGCGAGCGGTCCATACGGTGCAACGCGGTCGGCTCAGCCTCGCCATATGCCGCGCCGGTATCACCCGCACTACCGCCAGCACTACCGCCCGCACTACCGCCAGCGCCGTCACCGCCGACGTCTGCCCCGCGCGCTGCCTCGCCCGCCGTGCCGTGCACGTCGCCGCCTTGCCTGTCCTCGTCCAAGGTTTGCGCCACCCCGGCCCTCCGGTCGCTCATCGTTTCGCCGTGCGTGCGCGGCTCACGGCGCCGGCCTCACCCCGTCGCTCCTGATCCGCACCACGCTTCACCCGGCAATACCGGTCACACCGCGAGTTTATTCCCGGGCCCGGCGGCTGCGGCCCCCCGCCAATACCCTGGCTGGGCGTAGACGTCCTTCAGGTAATCGATGAAATAGCGCACCCGGGCAGGCACGTAACGCTGCTGCGGGTACACCGCGAGGATGTCGTAGTCGGGCAGCGCGAACTCGTCGAGCACGGTCTCCAGCTGACCGCTTGCGAGCTGTTCCTCGACTTCCCAGGTGGACCGCCAGCCGAGGCCAAGCCCCTCGGACACCCAGCGATGCAGCAGCTCCCCGTCGTTGCAGTCGAGCGTGCCGCCCACCCGCACGGTGACGAGCTTGCCGTTGCGGCGGAAATACCAGCCGCGGTTCTGGCCGCCCTGCAGGTTGAACGCGAGGCAGTTGTGGCGCGGCAGGTCTTCGAGCGTCTTCGGCCGGCCGTGGCGGCTGAAGTATCCCGGCGTGCCGCAAACCACGCGCCGGTTCGACGCCAGCTTCACGGCAACGAAATTCGGATCCACCGCCCCGCCGATGCGAATCGACAGGTCGTAGCCCTCGCGCACGAGGTCCACCACGCGGTCGGTCAGGTTGAAGGAAATCTGCAGCCCGGGCTTGTCGGCGAGAAACGCCGGCGCGAGCGGCGCCACATGCTTGCGCCCGAAAGCCGCGGGCGCCGAGACGATCAGATGGCCGTTCACCGCGCGCCGGCCGGCCGCCAGTTCGTTTTCCGCCTGCTCCCATTCGGCGAGCAACCCGCGGCAGCGTTCGAGGAACGCGGCGCCCTCCTCGCTCACCACGAGCCGCCGCGTGGAGCGATACATCAGCTTCACGCCGAGGCGCTTTTCGAGCGCGTCGATACGCCGCCCGAGGATCACCGGCGACACGCCTTCCTCGAGCGCCGCTGCCGCAAGGCTCCCGGCCTCGGCCACGCGCACGAACGTCTCGATCTGCTTGAAGCGGTCCATGTTCGTCTCCTGAGCGGCGGCCGGCTCGACCAGCCGCCGCCATTCGATACTTTTTGTTTCGTATTAAACGACCAGCACTGATCTTATCAAACCTTTGATGCACCCCTAAAGTGACTCTCGACAGGCGCTTCCCGTGATCCATCGCGCGATTCGCGCCATCCGCTTTCGCAGATCTTGAGAACTCCAGGAGACACGCATGACTAGGATGAGAGCCATCGACGCCGCCGTTCTGGTGCTCGAAAAAGAAGGGATCGACACTGCGTTCGGCGTGCCCGGCGCCGCCATCAACCCGCTCTACTCCGCGATGAAGAAGGCGGGCGGCATCAGCCACGTGCTCGCGCGCCATGTGGAAGGCGCTTCCCACATGGCCGAGGGCTACACGCGCGCGGCGCCCGGCAACATCGGCGTGTGCATCGGCACGTCGGGGCCCGCGGGCACGGACATGATCACGGGCCTCTATTCGGCCTCGGCGGATTCGATCCCGATTCTCGCCATCACGGGCCAGGCGCCGCGCGCGCGGCTCTACAAGGAAGACTTCCAGGCCGTCGACATCGAATCCATCGCCAAGCCCGTCACCAAATGGGCGGTTACGGTGCGCGAACCGGCGCTTGTGCCGCGCGTGTTCCAGCAGGCTTTTCACCTGATGCGCTCAGGCCGCCCCGGCCCGGTGCTGGTCGACCTGCCGATCGACGTGCAACTGGCCGAAATCGAGTTCGACATCGACACGTACGAGCCGCTGCCCGTCTACAAGCCGCGCGCCACGCGCCATCAGATCGAAGCCGCGCTCACGATGCTCAACGACGCCGAGCGTCCGCTGATCGTCTCGGGCGGCGGCGTCATCAACGCGGCCGCCGAAGACCTGCTCGTCGCGTTCGCCGAAACGCTGGGCGTACCGGTGATCCCCACGCTGATGTCGTGGGGCGCGATTCCCGATGACCATCCGCTCATGGCCGGCATGGTCGGTCTGCAGACCTCGCACCGCTACGGCAACGCGACGCTGCTCGCCTCGGACTTCGTGCTCGGCATCGGCAACCGCTGGGCGAACCGCCACACCGGCAGCGTCGAGGTCTATACGAAGGGCCGCAAATTCGTGCACGTCGATATCGAACCCACGCAGATTGGCCGCGTGTTCGGGCCGGACCTCGGCATCGTGTCGGACGCGTTGGCCGCGCTCGAACTCTTCGTCGACGTGGCGAAAGAATGGAAGGCGGCCGGCAAGCTCAAGGACCGCAGCGCCTGGGCCGCCGAATGTCTCGAACGCAAGCGCACGCTGCTGCGTCGCACGCATTTCGAGAACACGCCGGTGAAGCCGCAGCGCGTCTACGAGGAAATGAACCGCGTGTTCGGCCGCGACACCTGCTACGTGAGCACGATCGGCCTCTCGCAGATTGCGGCCGCGCAATTCCTTCACGTCTTCAAGGCGCGCAACTGGATCAACTGCGGCCAGGCCGGCCCGCTCGGCTGGACGATTCCCGCCGCGCTCGGCGTGCGCGCGGCGGACCCGGCCCGGCCCATCGTCGCGCTGTCCGGCGACTACGACTTCCAGTTCCTGATCGAAGAACTCGCGGTGGGCGCGCAGTTCAAGCTGCCGTACGTGCACGTCGTGGTGAACAACTCGTATCTGGGCCTGATTCGCCAGGCGCAGCGCGCGTTCGACATGGACTACTGCGTGCAGCTCGGCTTCGAGAACATCAACGCACCCGAGATGAACGGCTACGGCGTGGATCACGTTGCCGTCGCCGAAGGGCTCGGCTGCAAGGCGCTGCGCGTCTTCAAGCCCGAAGACATCGCGCCGGCCCTGCGTCGTGCGCAGTCGATGCTCGGCGAGTTCAACGTGCCCGTGATCGTCGAGGTGATGCTGGAGCGCGTGACGAACATCTCGATGGGTACCGAAATCGATGCGATCAACGAGTTCGAAGCGCTTGCCGAAAAGCCCGAAGACGCGCCGACGTCGATCGGCGTGCTGTCCTGATCCGCTTTCCTCCTGCTTTCTGACCGACCACTGGACCACGCACCATGCCCAAATTCGCAGCCAATCTCACGATGCTGTTCAATGAAGTGCCGTTCCTCGACCGTTTTGCCGCGGCCGCGCAAGCGGGCTTCGATGCCGTCGAATTCCTGTTCCCTTACCCGTACAGCGCGGCCGAGCTCGCCGCGCGGCTCGAGCAGCACGGCCTGCGTCTCGTGCTGCACAACCTGCCGGCCGGCAACTGGGAGGCCGGCGAGCGCGGCATCGCGTGCCTGCCGCATCGCGTTGCCGAGTTCCAGGAAGGCGTGGGCCGCGCGGTCGAATACGCAAAGGCGTTGCGCGTGCCGCAGCTGAACTGCCTCGTGGGCATTCCGACGCCCGACGTGGATCGCGACACCGCGCGGGCAACGATCGTCGAAAACCTGCGCTACGCCGCGGGCGAACTCAAGAAGGCGGGCATCAAGCTGCTGGTGGAACCATGCAACAGCTACGACATTCCGGGCTTCGCGCTCAACCGTTCGGCCGAGGCGCTCGACGTGATTCGCGCAGTCGGCTCGGACAACCTGTTTCTGCAATACGACATCTATCACATGCAGCGCATGGAAGGCGAACTCGCCGCGACCATCACGAAACACCTGCCGCAGATCGCGCACATTCAGCTAGCCGATAACCCCGGTCGCCACGAGCCGGGCACGGGCGAGATCCATTACCCGTTCCTGTTCGACCTGCTCGATTCGCTCGGCTACACCGGCTATGTGGGCTGCGAGTACAAGCCGCGCACCACCACGGTGGAAGGGCTCGGCTGGCTGCAGCGCGCCGGTCAAACGCGCGTGGCCGCCTGAGGCGGCCCGTCACACGCTCGCCTCAACGAACCCATACCGACATTCATTCATCGGAGAACGACACACATGGCAAAGATCGGATTCATCGGACTCGGCATCATGGGCGCGCACATGGCACGCAATCTCATCAAGGGCGGACACACGCTGTTCGTGAACGGCGCCTACCCCGTGCCCGACGATCTGCGCGCGAAAACGACCGTGGTTGAAAACTCGACCGCCGTCGCGCAAGCCGCGGACATCGTGATTGCCATGGTGCCCGACACGCCGGACGTGGCGAACGTGCTCTTCGCCGACGACGGCGTCGCGAAGGGTCTTACGGCCGGCAAGCTCGTGATCGACATGAGCTCCATTTCGCCGCTCGAAACGCAGGCCTTCGCGAAGCGCATCAACGCGCTGGGCTGCGACTATCTCGATGCGCCGGTGTCAGGCGGCGAGATCGGCGCACGCGACGCAACGCTCACGATCATGGTGGGCGGCCCGCAAAAGGCCTTCGATCAGGCAAAGCCGCTCTTCGACCTGATGGGTAAGAACGTCTCGCTCATCGGCGACAACGGCGCGGGGCAAACCTGCAAGGTGGCCAACCAGATCATCGTGGCGCTCAACATCGAGGCCGTGGCCGAAGCGCTATTGTTCGCGGCGCGCTCGGGCGCAGACCCTGAGCGCGTGCGTCGTGCGCTGATGGGCGGCTTTGCGTCGTCGCGCATTCTCGAAGTGCATGGCGAGCGCATGACGAAGCGCACCTTCAACCCGGGCTTTCGCATCGAGCTGCACCAGAAGGACCTGAACCTCGCGCTCGACGGCGCGCGCAAGCTCGGCATCGCGCTGCCGCACACCGCGAGCGCGCAGCAGCTTTTCAGCGTGTGCGCCGCGAACGGCGGCAAGGGCTGGGACCATTCGGCGATGGTGCGCGCGCTCGAAATCATGGCCAACTTCGAGGTCGCGCAAGCGCCCGATGAGCAAGCCAAGGCTGCCTGAGCAAGGCTGCATGTGTTGCGCGGGCGGCGGCGTCTCGTACGTTGCCCGTCCATCGACAGACGACCGTCGCCTCACGCGGCGACGGTTGCAGGTGGGGCGCTCCGGCTCGTGCATAGAAGTGCGCGGGAAGGAGCCATCGGGGCCGCCCTGGGCTGAGGGCGGCCAGTGGGGTCCGCAGCGGCGCCCGGCGAAGGCGGGGAAGCCTTGGTCGGTCAGACGTCGTCGCCGGGTGTCCGGCTGTCGGATTCCTGTCGTATCGAAGTGAAGAAACGAAGCCGCCCGCCGGCGCGGATACCGTCAACGCCCTCGTGATCAAGCGGCAATCAAGCGGTAATCGGGCCGCAATCGGGCGGCAATCAGTACGTATCGAACACGCGCTGTAGCGCCGCGCTGTCAGTCGCGCCCGAGGCAAGCGCCAGCATCAGCAGCACGCGCGCCTTGTAGGGATTGAGCGTGCCTGCGCTGACGAAACCCATTGCGTCGTCGGGCGCGGCGCCGTTGCGCATGACGTGTCCGGAGCCCACGCGCGACGAGCGCACCACGGCCACGCCGCGCGCCGCCGCTTCGGCTAACGCCTGCTGCAAGGTGGCGTGGATCGAGCCATTGCCCGTTCCCGCCACGACAAGGCCGCGCACGCCCGCGGCAACCAGTGCGTCGACGGCCAGGCGCGAGACGCCTGCATAGCTCGCCAGAATTTCCACCTGCGGCCACGGCGCGCCGACGGCAAACGGCGTCGCCGTCGTATGCGCGCGCACCACGCTGCGCTGGAACTCCACACGCCCGTCCTGCACCCAGCCGAGCGCGCCGATCTCGGGCGACTGGAACGCGTCCACGGCGTAGGTGCTCGTCTTCACCACGTCGCGCGCGCTGTGAATGCGGTTGTTGAAGGCGAGCAACACGCCCTGCCCGTGCGCCTTCTCGCTCGCCGCCACGGTCACGGCGTTGAGCAGGTTCAGCGGACCGTCGGCCGACAACGCGGACGACGGACGCATCGCAGCGGTCAGCACCACGGGCTTCGCACTCTTCACGGTGAGATGCAGCAGGTAGGCCGTTTCTTCGAGCGTATCGGTGCCGTGCGTGATCACGATGCCGTCCACGTCGGCGCTGGCAAGGAGCGCGTTCACGCGTTCGGCGAGCGTGGTCCAGAGCGCGGGCGCCATGTCTTTGCTGTCGATGCTCGCGAGCTGTTCGGCCTGAATGCGCGCCACCGACGAGAGCGCCGGCACCGCCGCGAGCAATTGATCGACGCCGACCACGCCGGCCTGATAGCCCGCGGTATTGGCCGCGTCCGGCGCAGCCCCGGCGATGGTGCCGCCCGTGGCGAGCACCGCGATGCGCGGCAGCGCGCGAGCGGCCGCGGATGGGGAAGTGAGAGGTGTATTCATGGCCGCGATTGTAAGCGAACGCGAGCGGGCGATTCGCGGCCATAGGCGGTGCAGCGGTGCAGCGGTCCAGCAATCGAGTCACTGCAACCGCCTCGCGCGTAACACCAGGCGCGCCAGGCGCGGCAGGAGCGGCAAGCGAACCGCGCCGCCGCCATTGCACGCCCGTCAATCCGCCCGCATCAGCCCGCCTCGCGCAACTGGCTCGCGATCTGCGCTTCGGTCAGATGCGGCGCGAACATCTCGATAAGCCGGTACGCGTACTGGCGCAGGAACGCGCCCTTGCGCAGGCCCACGCGCGTCGTACTCGCCTCGAACAGATGCTCGCTGTCGAGCGCAACGAGCCCGGTATCGCGCTTCGGGTCGTACGCCATCGCCGCCACCACGCCGATCCCCATGCCAAGCTCGACGTAGGTCTTGATCACGTCGGCGTCGATGGCGGTGAGCACCACGTCGGGCAGCGCGCCCGCCTTCGCGAAGGCCTGGTCGATGTGCGAGCGGCCCGTGAAGTCCTGGTCGTAGGTGATGATCGGATACTCCGCCACCTCTTCGAGCGAGAGGTTCGGCCGGCCCACGAGCGGGTGATCCTTCGGCACCACGACGACGTGATGCCACGAGTAGCACGGGAACGTCACGATGTCGGGAAAGCGGTCCAACGCCTCGGTGGAAATGCCGAGATCCGCCTCGCCGCTGATGATCATCTGCGCGATCTGCTGCGGACTGCCCTGGCGCAGCGCGAGATGCACCTTCGGGAACACTTCGCGGAAGCGATGCACGACCTTCGGCAACGCATAGCGCGCCTGTGTGTGCGTGGTGGCGACGACCAGGTGGCCGCTGTCCTGGTCGGCGAACTGGCGTGCAACGCGGCGCAGGTTCTCGGCGTCGAGCAGCATGCGCTCGATCAGCTGGTGCACCGCCTTGCCGGGCTCCGTGAGGCCCGTGAGCCGCTTGCCGCGGCGAATGAAGATGTCCACGCCGAGTTCGTCTTCCAGATCCTTGATCTGCTTCGAGACGCCCGACTGCGAGGTGTACAGCACATTGGCCACCTCGGTGAGATTCATGTTCTGGCGTACGGCCTCGCGCACGAAGCGCAATTGCTGAAAATTCATCTGTGTCTCCGGTTCTGCCAGAGTGAAATAGTAATGGGTTCGGACGGACCCGGACCGGCTCAAACAGCCGGAAACACGCGCAACGCGCGCGGCACGACGGTCGCGCCGTCGCCCACGGCAAGGCGCAGCTCGCGCCACGTTTCGCGGTCGAGTTCGGCTTCGAGCACGCTGCCTTCGCGTGCGGCGAGTTCCACCCGCACCGATCCGCCGAGCGGCACGACGCGCCTCACATCCACGACGATGCCGTCGGCGCGCGCGGCCCCTTGCGGATAAAGCACGAGATCGTGCGGACGCACGTACGCATACGCGGGCCCTTCGAACGCGGCGTCGATGCCGATCGGCTGCACCGCCCCTTCCGCCACGAAACCGCCGCCGTCCACGCTGCCGCGCAGCCGGTTCGCCGCGCCCAAGAATTCGTAGACGAACGGCGTGCGCGGATGGTCGTACACCTCCTGCGGGCTGCCCACCTGCTCAACACGGCCGTGATTGAGCACGACGATGCGGTCTGCCACTTCGAGCGCCTCCTCCTGGTCGTGCGTAACGAAGAGCGTCGAGATGTGCAGATCGTCGTGCAGGCGCCGCAGCCAGCTGCGCAGTTCCTTGCGCACTTTCGCATCGAGCGCGCCGAACGGCTCGTCGAGCAGCAGCACCTTGGGCTCCACCGCAAGCGCCCGCGCCAGCGCGATGCGCTGCCGCTGACCACCCGACAGCTCCGACGGATAGCGCTGCGCCAGCCAGTCTAGCTGCACGAGCTTCAGCAGTTCGTGCACCTTCTCGCGGATCACGGCTTCCGCAGGTCGTTCCTTGCGCGGCTTCACGCGCAGACCAAACGCGACGTTCTCGAACACCGTCATGTGCCGAAAGAGCGCGTAGTGCTGAAACACGAAGCCGACTTGCCGCTCGCGCGCGCCCACGGCAGCCACGTCCTGACCTTGCAGCACAACCTGCCCTGCGTCGGCAAATTCGAGGCCCGCAATCACGCGCAGCAAGGTCGTCTTGCCACAGCCGGAAGGCCCCAGCAGCGCGACGAGTTCGCCGGGCGGAAAGTCGAGGGAGACGTTGTCGAGCGCGGTGAAGTCGCCGAAACGCTTTTGCAGGTTGCGAACGATGATGCCCATTTACTGCTCTCCATGATGAACCGGGCGCGCCAGCGCCACGCGCGGTGCGGCTGCGGTTTCCTTCGACGCGGCTCCGATGGTGCCCGCGAGCGCAGCGGCGCCGGCATGCACCGCGCCGCGCGCCGTCTCCTGCTCGGCCGACATGTGCCGCTCCGCAAGCAGCTTGAGGCCGAGCGTGACGAGCGCGAGCAACGCCAGCAGCGAAGCCACTGCGAACGCCGCCGCGAAGTTGTACTCGTTGTAGAGAATTTCCACGTGCAGCGGCATGGTGTCGGTCTGTCCGCGAATGTGTCCCGACACCACGGAGACGGCGCCGAACTCGCCCATCGCCCGCGCGTTGCACAGAATCACGCCATACAGAAGCCCCCAGCGGATGTTCGGCAGCGTGACGCGGCGAAAGATCTGCCAGCCCGAGGCGCCCAGCACGTGCGCGGCTTCTTCCTCGTCGTTGCCTTGCGCCTGCATGAGCGGAATCAGCTCGCGCGCGACGAACGGGAACGTCACGAAGATCGTGGCGAGCACGATGCCCGGCACCGCGAAAATGATCTGCACGTCGTGGGCTTGCAGCCACGGACCGAACCAGCCTTGCGCGCCGAACATCAGCACGTAGATGAGCCCGGAAATGACGGGCGAAACCGAGAACGGCAGGTCGATCAGCGTAGTGAGCAGCGCCTTGCCCTTGAATTCGAATTTCGCGATGGCCCACGACGCCGCCAGTCCGAACGCGAGATTGAGCGGCACCGCGATGACGGCCGTGGTGAGCGTGAGGCGGATGGCGGCAAGCGCGTCCGGGTCGGCGAGCGATTCGAAGTAGACACCTACGCCCTTGCGCAGCGCCTCGTAGAAAACCGCCGCGAGCGGCACGGCGAGAAAGAGCGCGAGAAAAGCGAGCGCGACTGCGGTGAGGCTCCAGCGCACGAAGCGCGATTCGGTGACAGGGTCTGGCCGACGCGCGCCCACGCCGGTCGTGCCGCCCAGCTCGGTTGCGGCGCCGCCGGCGGCGCTCACGGCGCACGCCGCTCTACGGTTGCCGCTCATTGCGCACCTCCCGTCGCGGGCGATGCAGTGCCCAGCGCCGGTATCGCGCCCGGCCCCGCCGATGCAGCCGACGCACTGCGACTCGTGCGCCGCTGCAGATACCACTGCAGCGAATTGATGAGCAGCAGCATGAGGAACGACACCACGAGCATCACGACCGCGAGCGCCGTCGCGCCGGCATAGTCGTACTGCTCGAGCTTGGTGATGATGAGCAGCGACGTGATCTCGGACTTCATCGGCACGTTGCCCGCAATGAAAATCACCGAGCCGTACTCGCCGAGCGCGCGTGCGAACGCAAGCGCAAAGCCCGTCAACAGCGCGGGGAGCACCGCGGGCAACACCACGCGCCGGAAGGTAAGCCAGCGCGAGGCACCGAGGCACGCCGCCGCTTCCTCCTGCTCGCGCTCGAAGTCTTCGAGCACCGGCTGCACGGTGCGCACGACGAACGGCAGCCCGATGAACGTGAGCGCGACCAGCACGCCGAGCGGCGTGAACGCGATCTTGATGCCGAGCGGCGCGAGGAACTGGCCGATCCAGCCATTGCCCGCGTAAATGGCGGCAAGCGAAATGCCCGCCACCGAGGTGGGCAGCGCAAACGGCAGATCGACCACCGCATCGACGACGCGCTTCGCCGGGAACGTGTAGCGCACGAGCACCCATGCGACGAGAAACCCGAACACGGCGTTGATCATGGCCCCGCCCAGCGCGGCGAAGAATGTGAGCCGGTACGAGGCGAGCACACGCGGCGAGGTGACCGCGCGCACGAACTGCGCCCAGTCGAGCGTGGCCGTCTTGAGAAACGTGGCGGCGAGCGGGATCAGCACCACGAGGCTCAGATACGCCACCGTAATACCGAGCGTCACGCCAAAACCGGGCAACGCCGCCGGTTTGCGGAAGGTGAACGTCGTCATGCCAATGCTCTGTCAGGGTTGCTTCAGGGTTACATCGACGTCCGGTCATGCAGCCGACGAGGCCGGCCGCGCACGCGGACGATGATGCCCGCGCCCTGCTGCCGTTCCCGTCGCTGCGCTCTGCCGGTCGCTTTTATCGTGATACGCGTTGGTGATGCCGCGGGACTGCTCTTCGGCGCCGCGCTGCTGTGCTGCTGTGCTGCTCCCGCCGTGCTGCTCCAGCCACCGCCGTTACTGGGGCTGATAGATCGAATCGAATACGCCGCCATCGGCAAAGTGCGTCTTCTGCGCGTTCGTCCAGCCGCCGAAGGTGTCGTCCACGGTATAGAGCTTCAGCTTCGGAAACTTCTGCGTGAGTTCGGCGGGCACCTTCGTCGAACGCGGTCGGTAGAAGTTGCGCGCCGCAATTTCCTGACCCTCTTCGCTATAGAGGAAGTTCAGGTAAGCCTCGGCGACCTTGCGCGTACCGTGCCGATCCACGACCTTGTCCACCACCGCGACGGGCGGCTCGGCGAGGATGCTCACCGAAGGCACCACGATCTCGAACTTCTCCGGGCCGAATTCCTTGAGCGACAGGAATGCTTCGTTTTCCCAGGCGATCAGGACGTCGCCGATGCCGCGCTGCACGAAGCTCGTCGTCGCGCCGCGGGCGCCGGAATCGAGCACACCTGCGTTGTGATACAGCTTCGCGATGAAGTCCTTCGCCTTCTGCTCGTTGCCGCCCGGTTGGTGCAGCGCGTAGGCCCAGGCCGCCAGATAGTTCCAGCGCGCCCCACCCGAGGTCTTCGGGTTCGGCGTGACGATAGACACGCCCGGCTTCACGAGATCGTCCCAGTCCTTGATGTGCTTCGGATTGCCCTTGCGCACGAGGAACACGATGGTCGAGGTGTACGGCGAGGCGTTGTCGGGCAGGCGCTTCTGCCAGCCCTTGTCGATGAACCCCTTGTTCGCAATCGCGTCGATGTCGTAGGCGAGCGCGAGAGTCACGACGTCGGCCTGAAGCCCGTCGATCACCGAACGCGCCTGTGCACCCGACCCACCGTGCGACTGCCTGAAGGTCACCGTCTCGCCGGTCTTCGCCTTCCACTCCTTCGCGAACGCCTGATTGACGTCCTGGTACAACTCGCGCGTGGGGTCGTAAGAGACGTTGAGCAGCGTGGTGTCCGCGTGCGCCGTCGTGACGGCACCCGGTGCGCCCAGCGCTGCGGCAAGTCCGAGGCCGAGGGCGGCGATCCAGTGTTTTGCCTGGCGCTTTGCCGCCTGCGCCGCCTGTGCCACCTGTGCCGCCGCCGGCCCGGAACCGCTTGCCCTGGCGAACCCCGTTGTGTGGTTTTGCATCTGCCTGCTCCGTTTTGTGTCGTGTTGGCTTTGCGCTTGTGCCTTGCGTCTGCGCTTGTGTCGTGTCGTGGCGTGGCGGCCCGTGCGTTGCGTGGCCGGCGCTTCGAAGTGATGCGAACCAGTCTAATGAGACCCCTTCATGATTAAAAATAATCCTTCTTCATTTTTTAATACGGAAAAGTGGTAACGACGGCGGGATGGGGCGCTCCGGCGTTTTTTCGGCTGCGATAACGGCGCAATCCGGCGTTACGGCGAAGGCTCGCCGCGCGAACTTCAAGTAACGCTTGAAAAGTGCCGGATACTGTATAAAAATACAGTCACCTGTCTATCCATACAGTGGCGCCATGACCAAACTCACCGCACGACAGCAGCAGGTTTTCGATCTGATTCGCCGGGCCATCGAGCGCACGGGGTTCCCGCCCACGCGCGCTGAAATCGCCGCAGAACTCGGGTTCAGCTCGGCGAACTCGGCGGAGGAGCATCTTCGGGCACTGGCGCGCAAAGGGGTGATCGAACTGGCGGCGGGTGCGTCGCGCGGCATTCGCCTGCTGCCGGGCGTCGACGACATGCCGCATCAGTTCACGTTGCCGCACTCCAGCCTCATGCAGCTTTCGCTACCGCTCATCGGGCGTGTGGCGGCGGGCAGCCCGATCCTCGCGCAGGAACATATTTCGCAGCACTACGCCTGCGACCCCGCGCTCTTTTCGAGCAAGCCGGACTACCTGTTGAAAGTGCGCGGGCTTTCCATGCGCGACGCGGGCATCTTCGACGGCGATCTGCTCGCTGTGCAAAAACGCACCGAGGCAAAAGACGGCCAGATCATCGTGGCGCGGCTGGGCGACGACGTTACGGTGAAGCGCCTGAAGCGCCGGCCGAACGGCATCGAGCTGATCGCCGAGAACCCGGACTACGAAAACATCTTTGTGGAAGCCGGCAGTGCAGATTTCGCACTGGAAGGCATTGCGGTCGGCCTGATCCGCCCGACCGAATTCTGAACATCTGAACGCCGCCTGGAGAGATTCATGGAACGTCTTGCCCGCCTGCTGCCCTTCCGCCAGTTCGGCCGCCTTCGTCACCTGCGCACGCTGGTACCCTGCATTCCGGTCGCTTCCGCTGCTTCCGCTATCGACGCGGCAGCGGCACCGCGTACCGCGCCGCTCTTCGGCAACGAAGCGGAGTCGCTGCCGGCCTTGCCATCGGCACAACCGGCGTTCGCCCGTGTCTCGCTCAACGCCGGTGTACACAGCGAGCCCGCGCGCCGTGCCCCTGTGCGCGTCTATCACGGACCTTCCCGGCTCATCATGGTGGGAACGTTCGAGGCCGTGTGCCGCATGATCGACCATTGCATCGCCGAACAGGGCGCGGGCGCGTGAACGAGCCGGCAAAGCACGCTACGCGGCGACTCGTCGTCGCGGCCGTCGTGTTGCTCATGGTCGCAGTGCTGGGTTACGCCTATGCGTCGCCCTACATCGTGCTCGATCGGCTCAAACGTGCCGCGGACGCGCGCGACGCCGAGACGGTCAACGCCTATGTCGACTATCCCGCCCTGCGCGTGAGTCTCAAACAGCAGGTCACCGAACTGCTGATGCGGCGCATCGACGCGCAAAAGCACGGCAACCCGTTCGCCGTGATCGGCGCGATGATCGGTGCTGCGCTGATCGGTCCGCTGGTGGATGCGTACGCCACACCCGATGGCGTCGCGGCCATTCTCAATGGCATGCCGCCGCGCGGGCAGCCTGGCGAGCGGCCACCGCCGGCGGGTACATCGGGCGGCACGCCGAACCCTGAGGCCGGCAGCACCGCATCAACCGCGCCCTCTACTGGCCAGACGCCCGCGGTGCCTGCCACTCCGCAAGCGCCTAACCAGGCACCTGCCCAGGCACCCGCCCAGGCACCTACCCAGGCGCAAACGCCCCCTCCTCAGCCACCGCAGACCACCGCCGGATACCGCAGCCTCAACGAGTTCGTTGTGACCTACCAGCACGGCGTCGGCGACACCCGGTATGCCGCCATCCTGCGTCGCGATGGCCTTTTCTCGTGGAAGCTGTCCGCCGTGGATCTGAATGGGTAAGCCGTCTGGCTCCGCGCGGTCGACGGCTCCTGCCCCGCGCCCCGACTAGGCGGCCGCAGCCTCCTGCTTCTCCTCGGCAGAAGACGAACAGGCAACGAGAATGCTGCACGACACACGATCCAGCAGCTGAGTGTTGCCCGCTCCCATCCACCAACGCGACAGGCCCGTGCGGCACCGGTGCCCCACCACGACGAGGTCGGCCTGCAATTCGTTGGCCAGATTCGCGATCTCGTCGATAGGGTGCCCAAAAGCGAAATGGCCCTGTGCCTTCACGCCGTGCTCGGTCAGCCAGTCCACGCCCTCCTGGAGAATTTGCCGCGCGGTCTCTTCGAAGCGGCCGCAGGCCACGTCGGTCAAGAGTCCCGCGCTCTGGGCAATGCTGGAACGCATGTCGACCACTGAAAGCAGATGGGTCTCCGCTTTCAGGTCCAGTGCCAGTTCGGCGCCGCATCGCAGCGCCTTGCGGCCTTCGCGCGAGCCGTCGTAGCACAGCAGGATTTTCTTGTAGCTCGCCATGATGTTTCTCCGATCCGCCTTCCCTGCGGTTTGAACGTACTTTCATCATGGTGCGCCGCAATTCCGGTTGCAAGGGCTGGAAAACGCCAGGTGTGCGCAACCCTCCGCAGCCTGCCCGTGGCCATTTTCAGCGCGATGCCGCAGCGCGGAAATGCTTGCCGCGACAGGCGTTGCGGGTCAAACGCAAATGCAGCGATGCACTAGAATAGGCCGCCTTGCCTCCCTCCTGCCCGCATCCGGACCGCGCCGTGCATTGCGTGACCGGTGCGGTTTCCTGGTACACAAACACGAATCGCCATGTCCGCCGCCATCGAATTCGAACAGGTAGAAAAACGCTACGGCGAGAAGAAGGTAGTCGACGGTCTGTCGTTCCATGTCCGTCCCGGCGAGTGCTTCGGGCTGCTCGGCCCCAACGGCGCGGGCAAGACCACTACGTTGAAGATGCTGCTCGGCATCTCGTCGCCCAACGCCGGCGCGATTCGCCTGTGCGGAGAGCCGGTACCCTCGCGCGCACGCTTTGCCCGCGCGCGGGTCGGCGTGGTGCCGCAGTTCGACAATCTCGATCCCGACTTCACCGTGCGCGAGAATCTGCTCGTGTTTGGCCGCTATTTCGGTTTGTCGGCCGCACACACGCGTGCGCTCGTGCCCATGCTGCTCGAATTCGCGCGGCTCGAAAGCAAGGCCGACGCCCGCGTGAACGAACTCTCGGGCGGCATGCGCCGGCGGCTTACCCTCGCGCGGGCGCTCGTCAACGATCCCGACGTGCTCATCATGGACGAGCCCACCACCGGCCTCGACCCACAGGCGCGTCATCTGATCTGGGAGCGACTACGCTCGTTGCTCGCACGCGGCAAGACGATTCTGCTCACCACGCACTTCATGGAAGAAGCCGAGCGACTCTGCGACCGTCTGTGCGTGATCGAGGAAGGCCGCAAGATCGCCGAGGGCGCGCCCAACGATCTGATCCAGTCGGAGATCGGCTGCGACGTGATCGAGATTTATGGTCCCGACCCGGCTGCCCTGCGCGACGAACTCGCGCCGCTCGCCACGCGCACGGAGATCAGCGGCGAAACGCTCTTCTGCTATGTGACCGACCCGCAAGCCGCGCTCGAGCGGATCAAGAACCGGCCGCAGTTGCGTTATCTACACCGGCCGGCCAATCTCGAAGACGTGTTCCTGCGCCTCACGGGGCGCGAGATGCAGGACTGAACGAACGCGACCAACCAACGGCACGACATGGACGCACGCACCTACGACACACCCGGCCAGCCCGCCCCCATGCGAGAACGCATTGCAGCGCTGCCCTCCAACGCCACGAACTGGATCGCCGTATGGCGGCGCAATTACCTCGTCTGGCAGAAGCTCGCGCTGGCCTCGATGTTCGGCAACCTGGCCGATCCGATGATCTATCTGTTCGGGCTGGGCTTCGGGCTCGGCCTGATGGTCGGGCACGTGGACGGCGTCTCGTACATCGCGTTCCTCGCAGCCGGCACGGTGGGATCGAGCGTGATGATGTCGGCGAGCTTCGAGTCGATGTACTCGAGCTTCTCGCGCATGCACGTGCAGCGCACGTGGGAAGCGATCATGCACACGCCGCTCACGCTCGGCGACGTCGTGCTCGGCGAGATTGTGTGGGCCGCGAGCAAGGCGCTGCTCTCCGGCACGGCCATCATGATCGTGGCCGCGGCGCTCGGCTACGCGAGCTTTCCGTCGATGCTGCTCGCGCTGCCTGTCATTGCCCTCGCCGGCCTTGCGTTTGCAAGCCTCGCGATGATCGTGACGGCCCTCGCGCCTTCGTACGACTTCTTCATGTTCTATCAGACGCTGGTGCTCACGCCGATGCTGCTGCTTTCCGGCGTGTTCTTCCCCATCACGCAGTTGCCCGCAGCGGCGCAGCAGGTGACGCTGCTGCTGCCGCTCGCGCACGCAGTCGCGCTGGTGCGGCCTGCCATGCTCGGCCGGCCGGTGGAAAACGCGGCGTTGCACGTGGGTGTGCTGGCCGCTTACGTGGTGGTGACGTTTGCGATATCGGCGGTGTTGTTCCGCCGGCGCATGATGCGCTAGACGATGTGATGGGCGTTACCGCGTGCGCGTAATGCCATCGGTCAAGAGCCGTCGATCGAAGCAGAGACGCCGCTACCGTAGCGGCGTCTCTCTTTTCAGCAAGACATTCAGTCCTCGTCGTCGCTCCAGGGAATCTCGACGTCGGTAATGAAGGCGACCGTCGCGAACGGTCCGCCGTCCTGACGGCCCATCTTGCCGTCTGCGCGATGCCATTCCACGCGAAACACGGTGGCCGCCGTATCGGCGAGCAGACGCACCGCACGCAGTTCCTCAGGATCCGTTTCCTCGACCGGACCGTCGAGCGATACCAACAGTTGTTGCGGCCACAAGCCGTTCGCGGGATCGTAAATGCGATCGCCGTCCGGCACCGACGTGTGCGCTTCCACGCCGATCGTCGCCGATGCCTCCACGATCATCTTGCCGAGCGCGCGCAGCACCGCTGTCGCGCGTGCCGAATTGGCCTGGCGGATCGCCAGATCGCCGCGCGTGAGCGCCTGTTCGAGTTTCGGATTCGTTTTCTGTTGCGCCATTCTGAGCCCCCGGTTCCTTTGCTTCTGCCACGCGCCCTCACGGCGCGCGGCGGGTGGCGCGCATGCAGCCAGTCATGTACGCCGCATATCCCACCGTTGTTGCATGCTACACCGCTTCACCGGCCCGGTGGCCGGCACGTCGGCCGCGGTTAGAAGCCGAGCCCTGTTGCGATGAGGCCAGCCGCGACGCCGAACAGCACCACGGTCAGCGCGACGATTGCGAGCACTCGGGGGCGGAACGAACGCGCCAGCATCGCAAGCGACGGCACGCTCACGGGCGGCAGCGTCATCAGCAGCGCGCCGGCCGGCCCCACACCCATGCCGAGCGACAGCATGGCCTGAATGATCGGTACCTCGCCCGCCGTCGGAATCACGAACAGCATGCCGGCCACTGCGAAAGCGACGATCCAGCCGAGGCCGTTGCCGATCTCCGGACCGATGTGCGGAAAGAGCCATGCACGCACGGCGCCCAGCACCAGCACCAGCACGATGTATTCGGGCACGAGGCGCACGGCCATGCGGCCGAGCACGCGCAGCCATCGCGCAAACATATTGCCTTCGGCCTGCTGCATCACGAGCCGGGCCAGTTGTTCGTCGGCTGAGCGCGATTCCTGCGGCGTCACGAGCCGGTTCAGGAACCAGCCGAGTCCGAATACGAGCGCCACGCCGAGCACGAGGCGCAGTGCCGTCCAATGCCAGCCCAGCACGAAGCCCATAAAAACCAGCGTCGCCGGATTGAGCACCGAATTGCCGAGCCAGAACGCGATAGCGCCGCCCGGCGAAGCCTGACGCGCGCGCAGACCGGCCACCACGGGCGCGGCACAGCAGGTGCACATCATGCCGGGGATAGCGAGCAAGCCGCCCGCCGCCACGCTACCGAAGCCGTTGCGGCCCAGCATGCGCGCCACCCACTGCGCCGGCACGAGTGCCTGCACGGCAGAGCCAAGCAGCAGACCGAGCACCATGGCTTGCCAGATGGCCTTGCCGTATGCCCAGGCGTAGTCGAGCGCAGCCTGCAGCGTCGGCGCGGGCGGGCTCGCAGCCGTGCCCATCAGAATCGACTTGCCGATGGAATGCGTCTCCGCCGCTGTGAACGCGCGGTGGTAGTACGGGAACCACTTCACGTAGAAAAGGCCCGCGACGGCAATCAGCAAAAAGAGCATCCATCCCATTGCGGGTGGCGCTGGCGTGTGGCGTGTGGTGTTCATCGGTATCGTCGTTGGGTGATTCGGATTGAAAACTCGGGGCGCTTCAATTGCCTGTACTACTTGCGCTGCTTGTGTTGCCTTGTACCGCGCGCGCCTCGCAATTCTATGGACAAGCTACGCGGCCTGCCCGTACTTCAGGGCTGCGCAGCCGGATGATGCGCGCGCTCCTGCGATGCATCATCGGACGCAGCACCTTCGTGGCCGCCCAGCCGGTCGAGCAGCGCCCTCGCCTGCGCGACGCTGTCGACGGCATTGGGCCGAAACTCGAAACAGAGCGCGTGCGCGAGGTTGCCAAAATGCTGCTGGCTGCTGCGCCGGTACGCCGGATCGTAGTGCCGTTCGATCAGCTCGCCGAATAGCTCGGCGCGCGCGCCGCTGTCGATCAGTTCGTGCCAGTGCCGCACCTGCTCGTGGCTATGCAGCCCCACGAGCTTGCCGAGCTGCGCCTTGAACTGCTCCGGCGCGTCGAACAGGTGCGCGTAGTCTTGCAACAGGAACGCGACGCGGTCCTCGCGTGTTGCCTGCACTTCGATGCAGGTGCCGCCGTGGATGCCGCGCAGCAGGTTCTCGGGCAGCGAGACGGTGCCGATGCGCCGGCTCTCGGCTTCGACGAACACGGGCTGGCTCGCATCGAAGCGCTCGAGCGTACCGGCAAGCGAGGTCTCGAAGGCCTTCTGCGACGGCTGCGGCTGGCCCGGCAGCGCGCCGAGCAACGAGCCGCGGTGACACGCGAGCTGCTCGAGATCCAGCACCTGCGCGCCCGCGAGCCGCAACGCCTGCAGCAGGCGCGTCTTGCCGCTGCCCGTGTGGCCCGTGAGCGCCACGTACCGGTAGCGGCCCGGCAGCACTTCGAGCTGGTCCAGCACGTGGCGTCGCCACGTTTTATAACCGCCGTCCAGCTGACGCGCCTTCCAGCCGATCATGTTGAACCACGTCGTCATGGACCCCGAACGCTTGCCGCCGCGCCAGCAGTAGATGAGCGGGCGCCAGTTGCGCGGCCGGTCCGCGAAGATCGTGTCCAGATGCATGGCAATGTTGCGCGCGACCATCGCGGCGCCGACGCGCGTGGCGTCGAACGGCGAAACCTGCTTGTACATCGTGCCGACGATCACCCGCTCCTCGTTGCTGAGCACGGGCGCGTTCGTGGCACCGGGAATGTGGTCCTCGGCGAATTCGAGCGGCGTGCGTACGTCGACGATCTCGTCGAAGTCACCGAGCTGGTCCAGGGTCGCAAGCAGGTTCTTCAATTTGGCCTTACCGGAAACGGGGCGCCACCCGTGCCGGCCACCGTCGGCGTGCGACGACGCCCGGCGCCGGGGGCGCAAGCCTCGAATTATCGCACGCGACCCGGCAGCGGCCTGGCCGTCCCCGGCGGCCCTGCCCTCGGGCTTACGGCGCGGGATTCGGCTGCGCTTCGTGCAGCGCGTCGATTTCGGCGAGCACCTCCGGCGAGAGCCGCACGTCCGCGCTCGCAATGTTTTCCTTCAACTGATCGAGCGACGTCGCGCCGATCAGGTTGCTCGTCACGAACGGCCGGCTGTTGACGAAGGCTAGCGCCAGTTGCGCCGGCGAAAGACCGTGGCGCCTCGCGAGCGCAACGTAGCGGCTCGTCGCCTCCACGGCCTGCGGCTTGCTGTAGCGCTGAAAACGCTCGAACAGCGTGATGCGCGCGCCCGCGGGCCGCGCGCCGCCTTCGTATTTGCCCGAGAGCCAGCCGAACGCGAGCGGCGAGTATGCGAGCAGCCCCACGCCCTCGCGATGACTGAACTCCGAAAGCCCTGCTTCGAAGGTGCGGTTGAGCAGGCTGTACGGGTTCTGAATGCTCACGATGCGCGGCAGCCCCAGCTTTTCGGCCGCGCGCAGAAACTGGGCAACGCCCCACGGCGTTTCGTTCGACACCCCGATGTGGCGCACCTTGCCCGCCTTCACGAAGTCCGCGAGCACGGCGAGCGTTTCTTCGATGGGCACCGTGTACGCGTCGTCGATCCACGGATAGGCGGCACGCCCGAACGTCATCGTGCTGCGATCCGGCCAGTGCAGCTGGTAGAGATCGACGTAATCGGTCTTCAGTCGCGCGAGGCTGCCGTCCAGCGCCTCGGTCAGGTTCTTGCGGTCGAACTGGTTGGTTTCGCCGCGAATGTAGCGCGGGTTGTGCGGCTGGCGCGCGGGACCGGCCATCTTGGTGGCAAGCACGATGCGCTCGCGCGCGGCCGGATGTTGCTCGAGCCACGTGCCGATATAGCGCTCCGTAAGACCCTGCGTCTCGGCGCGCGGCGGCACCGGATACATTTCGGCTGTATCGATCAACGTCACGCCGTGATCGAGCGCGTAATCGATCTGGGCATGCGCCTCGCTTTCGGTGTTCTGCTGGCCCCACGTCATCGTGCCGAGGCCGATCAGGCTCACCTTTACATCCGAATCGCCGAGTTTGCGGTATTCCATTGCAGTGTCCTGTGGGTTGATTGTGCGTTGATTTATGGGTGGACCGTGTGCCGGATCCGCAGATTGACCGTGCAGCGGCTGCGGGCGGCAAAAACGCAAAACGTACCATAGCGACGCGATTTCTTCAGCGTGGCTACAATGGCGATCCGGCGCGGCATGTCGCTCGCTCGGTACTGTGTCATTCGCGACGCGCGACGTTTTTTCAAACGGATTTCAGACGCTTTTCGATTACGTCGCAATTCAGTTTCAATCAGTCTCAAGCGGTCTCAAGCAGTCTCAAGCAGGCCGGTTTTCCACAGTCAATCCATTTAGCCTCGCGCGCTGCGTTCCTCGCTTGCCACCCATGTCAGGTTCCTCGTCTACCGCCCTTCGCGCACCGGAATCGCCATTGATCGTGTTCCTCGTCGCAGGCGCGTTCTTCATGGAGAACCTCGACGGCACCATCATCGCGACCGCCCTTCCGCAGATGGCGCGCTCGTTCGGCGTGCATCCCGTCGATCTTTCCATCGGCATCACCTCGTATCTGCTCACGCTCGCCGTGTTCATTCCGATCAGCGGGTGGACCGCCGACCGCTTCGGCGTGCGCCGCGTCTTCACGGCCGCGCTTGCGGTGTTCACCGCGGCCTCCGTGGTGTGCGGCATGACCGATGGCCTCGTCAGCTTCACGGCGGCGCGCATCGTGCAAGGCATAGGCGGCGCGATGATGGTGCCCGTCGGTCGGCTCGCGGTGCTGCGCGCCACGCCGAAGGACGACCTCATGCGCGCCATCTCCATCATCACGTGGCCGGGGCTCGTTGCGCCCGTGATCGGGCCGCCGCTGGGCGGGCTCATCACCACGTATTCGTCGTGGCGCTGGATCTTTTACCTGAACCTGCCGCTCGGTTTGATCGGCATGGTGCTCGCGTGGCGTTTCATCGACGGTCGCGACGACGATACCGAGCGTCGCCCCTTCGATAGCCTCGGCTTCGTACTGTCCGGTGTCTGCTGCACGGCGCTCATGTACGCGATGGAGCTGATTGGCCGCAGCGATGCACCGTGGCGCGAAGCGCTCGCGTTCTTTGCCGCGAGCGTGGCGACCGGTGTCGCGGCGTTCTTCCACTTGCGGCGCTGCCCGCATCCCGTCGTCGATCTGAGCGCATTGCGCGTGCGCACCTTCGCGGTGGCGATGGGCGGCGGCTCGCTCTTTCGCATCTCGATCAGCACGGTGCCGTTTCTGCTGCCGCTGATGTTCCAGCTCGGCTTCGGGCTCAACGCCTTCGAATCCGGACTGCTGACGCTTGCAGTGTTCGCGGGCAATCTGTCGATGAAGGTGGTCACCACGCCCGTGATGCGGCGCTACGGCTTTCGTTCGGTGCTGCTCGTGAACGGCGCGCTCGCCGCGCTCTCGCTCGCCGCCATGAGCCTTTTGACGCCGACCACGCCGTACGTGTGGGTCGTCACGCTGCTGTTTTTCTCGGGCCTTGCACGCTCGCTGCAATTCACGGCGATCAACACACTGAGTTTCGCCGACGTGCCGAAAACGCAGATGAGCGCCGCCTCCACCTTCGCCAGCACGCTCAGCCAGATGACGATGGGCATGGGCGTGGCCGTGGGCGCCATCGCCATGCGCGTTGCTGCGTGGCTGCATGGACATCCCGCGCAGTCGGTCACGCCCGCGGACTTCAGTCTCGCATTCGTGCTCGTTTCGCTGGTGGGGTTTGCCGCGCTCTACGACGTGTTCGGATTGGCGCGACATGCGGGCGCCGAGGTAAGCGGACACGCAAAGCGGTAGGACGCGGGCACCCTGGCTATTGCACCGTCTATTGCACCGTCTATTGCACCGGCTGGTCGCTGCGGACCGTGAGGTTGCGCTTTAGCGCTGCGCTCATCGGCATGTCGAGATTGGCGCCGCGCGGCGGGATCGGGGACTCGAACCACTTCGTATAGAGCCGCGCGAACTCGCCGCTTTTCATCAAGCGCGCGAGCGTGCCGTCAACGAGCCGTTTGAACCCGGGATCATCCTTGCGCACCATGCAGGCGTACGGTTCCACCTGCAACGCTTCTCCGGCAACCACCCAGGTATCCGGCTCGCCCGTGTTCGCACGCATGCCGTAAAGCAGAACGTCGTCCAGCGCGAGCGCGGCCGCGCGGCCGTCCGCAACGGTTTTCAGCGCTTCGCCGTAATCTTTTGCAAGCACGACCTCGGCGTCGATGTGCTGCGTATCGAGCTGGCGACGCAGCACCTTCTCGTTGGTACTCCCCGCGACCGTGACGACCGTCTTGCGCGCAAGATCGGCGTAGCCACCAATATGCGAGGCGCGCTTCGCCATCAGACGCGTTCCCGCGTAGAAAAAGTTGATGGAGAAAGCGACGTCTTTGCCACGCGCCGCCGTGTTGGTGGTCGATCCGCATTCGAGGTCGTAGGTGCCGTTGACGAGCAGCGGAATCCGGTTCTGCCCGGTGACGGGAATGTATCGGGTACGAAGATCCGGACGCTTGAGCGTGCGGCGAACGTCGTCAACGATCGCCTCGGTGATATCCACCGAGAAACCGACCGCTTTATGCGGCGTGAGCAGATAGCTGAAGGGCACTGCGGATTCGCGTGAGGAAACGACGATCTCGTTCGATCGAGCGATCTTGTCCAGGGTTTGCGCGTGAGCGGCTGTGAACGCTGTATGCGCAACAAGCAGCGCGGCAAGCGCCGCGAATGGCCGATTGATCATGGTGTCTCCCCTGTTTGCGGTGTGGTGGCTGCGGGTGCGCGAGTGCGTGTTTTTGTGTGCCCGTGCAGCGCTTTTTTTGTGCTTGCTGAAATTCAATATAGGCGGCGTCGGAGCTGCGTAATTGATGCAGATCAGGGGTGCCGACCCTATGTGGGGTTTCGGTTTTGTCTACAAAAAAGTCCTCACTGGTGTTTATCTCATCAGGAAAAAGCTTGATCTCGATA
The DNA here is from genome assembly GCF_048957895.1 of Paraburkholderia sp. A1RI_3L. Classification (NCBI taxonomy): domain Bacteria; kingdom Pseudomonadati; phylum Pseudomonadota; class Betaproteobacteria; order Burkholderiales; family Burkholderiaceae; genus Paraburkholderia; species Paraburkholderia sp. A1RI_3L. Next base: position 178,304 of record NZ_JARCHA010000005.1, on the reverse strand, counting down.
GGCACTCAAACGTGGGGGATGGGGCGGATCAAATTCGACCGATTCAAACAGCATAAATAGGTAACTTCTGGAAAGATTCACGAAATCACGGCTTATTATTGGCGCACCGCCAGCCGAGAGGAGTGCCACGTGAAGGATCGCCTCAAGAGCCTGATGAATCGTTTCGCCCATCGCGAAGAAGTCGTCACCGTTCCGGAGCCCGTCGCAAAAGAAGAGACGGGCATGATCTTCACGATCGAGGAACTCGACCGGAAGATGGCCGAGTGCCATGCTGCTGCAGCCATTTCCGACGCCGCCATGCGCCGTGCCTTTACGACCTTCAGGATGGCGCCCACCGGAACCGATCTCGACCCGTTCGGCAAGGAGTACGCAAACCAGCAGATGGCCCTTTACGAGGGCATCGCGGGCAAGCCGTATCGGTTGCAGAACGAGGCATACCCGCACGATATCGCCCAGCTCGACAAGCCATTTCCCTACAGCACCGGCGCGCCCGAAGTCATTGGCGGCCAGTATCTGGCGATCGGCTCGCTTATCCGGCGTCTTCATGTCAGCGCGCCCGCTCGCATCGTCGAGTTCGGCGCGGGATGGGGCAACATGGCGCTCGCTCTCGCGCAGTCCGGATACGAGGTGACAGCAGTCGACATCGAGAAAGGTTTCACGGACCTGATCCGGCGACGCGCGACGCAGATGGACCTTCCGGTCCGAACGATCAACGCCGACTTCATGTGGGCGGAAACTGCCGCGGAGCGCTTCGACGCCGTCGTCTTCTTCGAGTGCTTCCACCATTGCGCGGATCATCCGCGGCTTCTGCGCGCGCTCCATCGAATCGTCCGACCCGAGGGGCGCGTGTATTTCGTCGGGGAGCCTATTGAAGACAGGCTACCGATGCCATGGGGCGTTCGCCTCGATGGCGAATCGCTCTGGGCAATCCGGCAACACGGGTGGCTGGAGCTTGGATTCCAGGAAACCTACTTCCGCGAAATCTTGCGGCGCACCGGCTGGAACGTCGTACGGTACGCCTCGACGGAGTACGCCGCCGCACATGTTTGGGTGGCTACGGCTATTCGGTGACCGGCTGATGTGGGTGCTGCTGGACGGGGACTTACGAGGGCAGGCGTGAAAGCCTTGGCGGTGTTTTGGGGTGGCTGATGGGACTCGAACCCACGACAACAGGAATCACAATCCTGGACTCTACCAACTGAGCTACAGCCACCACTGCTACAACTTTTGGCTTGCCTTGAATGGCTCGCCGATGAAGAAGCGAGATTATACAAACACCTTCTGCATTTGCCTAGCCCTTATTCAAACATTTCGGCGTCTTCTCGCAGATGCTGTCGCGCCTCGTCGAAGATCGCGAGATCACGGGCAGCAAGCTTGCGGCTGTCCGACAGCACACGACGCCAGCCTCGTGCGCCTGCCACGCCGCGGTACAAGCCAAGCGCGTGGCGCGTCATCGCGCCGAGATAGGTACCGCGCGCGAGTTCGGTTGCACAGTACTCGACGAGCCTCGCCTCCACCTCCGCGCGGCTCGGCGCTGCGGCAGTCGAGCCGTAGAAACGCGCATCGACGTCCGCGAGCACATACGGGTTGTGATACGCCTCGCGCCCGAGCATCACGCCGTCTACGTGCTCCAGGTGCATCGCCACTTCGTCGAGCGTCTTGATCCCACCGTTGATGACGATCTCGAGTTGCGGGAAGTCGCGCTTCAACTGGTACGCGTACTCGTACTTCAGCGGCGGAATCTCGCGATTCTCCTTTGGGCTCAATCCTTTAAGGATCGCGTTGCGCGCGTGCACGATGAAAACGTTGCAGCCGGCCTCAGCCACCGTGCCCACGAAATCGCGTACGAAGCCATATTCCTCGATGGCGTCCACGCCGATCCGATGCTTCACCGTGACGGGCACCGACACTACGTCGCGCATCGCCTTCACGCAGTCCGCCACGAGCTGCGGCTCGTTCATCAGGCACGCGCCGAACGCGCCGCGCTGCACCCGCTCGGACGGGCAGCCGCAGTTGAGGTTGATCTCGTCGTAGCCCCACTGCTCGCCAAGCCGCGCCGCGCGCGCGAGGTCGTCCGGTTCGCTGCCGCCCAGTTGCAACGCGACGGGCGCCTCCTCGGGCGTAAAGGCCAGATGGCGAGCAACGTCGCCATGGATCAGTGCGCCCGTCGTCACCATCTCGGTATAGAGCCACGTGTGGCGCGACACGAAACGGTGGAAGGCGCGGCAATGGCGATCGGTCCAATCCATCATCGGCGCCACGCTGACGCGGCGAGGACTGGGGGAACGGGAAAGAGACATGGAAAAAGCAGATGAACAGCGGGTAAACCGGCGGGCCGCACAACCCGGCTGCAAACCGGACCGCACGACACTAATCAGCCCGTAATTCTACCGCAAGCCGCGCAGGCGGCTTCCCGGCGCCAAGATCTGTCACTTTCGCCGCACAACGGCGCTCGACACGGATTGCCGCACTGCAAAACCCCTCTCCCAGTATGTAATCTGCCTGCGTCGAAAAATGCAGTTTTTGGGGTTGAATCACCGGAAACGCATGCTGGCATTGGTCTCCAGCATTGTTTCCCGGTCTAGAACAGTAAATTCGGATTATCGTGATTATTTTCCAATAGTAGGTGTTTACACTGAGCATCACTGACGTAGCTCACGGGCACTACCGCACCACCCTCGGCGCCGCGTCATTCCGAAATGCAGTTGAACCTCATTGGAGTTGACACCATGAAGACCAAGACCCTCGCCGCCCTGCTCGTTGCAGCCTCCGCCTCCATCGCCGCTCCGGCTTTCGCCAGCGGTTACGGCCCCGCGCCGTACTACAGCCCGGCCGTCGGCGCGCCGGCTTCGCAGCAAGGCCAGAACAGCCAGACGCTGGCAGCGGAAGCCGCGCAAGCCCGCTCGAACGAAACCGCCTACGGCGGCGTATCGAGCACTTCGTCGCAAGCCGGTAGCGCCCGCTCGCTGGAACGCGGTCCGCAGTCGGTCTACTTCGGCGCGCACTAATCGCCGTCGGGCCACCGCTCAAAGCGTCCCCATCTTGATCGAGCTACCCGCGAACCGGGCGCCATAAGCGCCCGATCCGCGGACACACGAAAAGGGCTGCTCGCGCAGATCGCGCGGCAGCCCTTTTCCCTTCCTGACGTTATCGCAAGCGCGCAATCCCTTTCTTTCCGTACACCCCGCGCCCGCCTCTCAATCCTTAACGAGTTCCCGGTCGATCACGGTGCGCGCCGCCTCGAGCCCGGCCTCGGCGGCCGCGCGTTCGGTCGGCCACAGCCGGTCGATGTGTACGAGCCGCCAGTCGAGCGCGACGGCGCCGTCTTTCAGCACGCGAAAATGGGCTTTTACGCCTGTCATGACCTGCTCGACCGCTACCTCGATGTCGTGATTCCGGTAGCGCTCCGCGTAGTCGCCCATGTCGATGCCCTTGGGCTCCATGTTCGCCTCCTTCGTGACGAAGGCGCGGCGTGGCGCAGGGCTGGCCTTCCCTACTCGCCGCGCAGGCACGAAATCGCCCGCACGACGTGCGAACACGCCGTGAGGCGCACCGCATACACGCCTTGATGACGAACGACCGTCAGTCGCAGTCGCCGGCCAGGTACTTGCGGCCGTCGCAGGTGATGTGGACGCGATCGGCGCCGGCGCCTGTCGCAAGGCCGGCGCCCACCAGCTCCTGGGTCAGATCCGGGGACAGCACAGGCGGCGCCTGCTCGCTGGCTGTATCGTTCAACTGCCGCAGGGCTTCGATCGCTTCGAGACTCAGTGACTTCGACATGGCCGTCTCCGTCGTGGTGCCGAAATTCATGCTAGCACTTCCCACGACGTGTGGCGGCGTATAGAGCGGCGACGACGCCTGGTGTTCGACCGCTCTGTACAAATTCAATGGACCGCGAGCGCGTCCTGGGTTTCCTCGCTCCAGTACCTGGGCAACCCGTTGTACGGATCTGGCAGCGTCTTCGAGGTCAGATAGACCGAGCCCGCGCCCCGTGCCGACGCCTGCGCGGTAAACGCCGCGACCTGCCCGGCATTGACGGCGTACACGATGTGCGCGAACCGCGCCTTCGGATAGCCGGTCTGCCACGCCTGCGGTGTGTATCGGACATACCGCTTCGCGCTGTCTTCGAATACGACGAGTTGATCGGCCACAGGCAGGCTCGCGTAGATTTCCGGCACGTTGGTGCCCGGGTTGCCGGTCACGGCGTACGCAGCCGAGAGGCCCTTGATGTAGTTGTAGACCGACTGGTAGTACTGAATGTGCGACATCACGCTGTCGGCCGTCATCTCGTCGATGAAGAAGCCGTCCAGCTTGTAGAACGACACGTAGGCATTGATGTCCTTCACGACCGCCGAGAGCGACCGTTTGCCGTACACGGTGGACACGTAGCCGATCACCTTGCCGCCCGCCGCGTGCACGTTGGCAATCGCCGTCGTGTAACCGGTGTCCACCGACTTTCCTGGCCCGCTGTCGGGATTGAGGATCACGGTGGTCGGTACCGTGCGAGCGGTGGTGGCCAGCGTGTGCCAGCCGGTGAGACCGGAGCCGTACGTAGCGAAGTACGCGGGCACGAGGAGCGCTTCGGCGCGTGCCGCAACGGGCGCCGCCAGCGCAGCGGCAGCCATCACCGCTGTCCAGAGCCAGTTGGCTGCCGTGGCCCTGCTGGTTGCGCGGCGTCCCAAAGATGCATTCATGTCGTGCCTCCTGATAACGGCGGCTCCAGCGGTTGCCGGAACGCGCCCATCGTTCGGCCCGCCGCCGACGGCAGCCGGCGGGCAACTGGCTGACTTCCAGGAATGGAAGTCCCTCTAGCTTTGCGTCGCCGGATCGCTCCGGTTTTGCCCTTTATTGACCCGTCCGCGAATTTACGGCACGCGACCTGGAACCTTTAATTCGTGCAAGCACCAGGCGACAAGGGGAGACGTGCCAACGCCCACAAACGCGCGAAGGCAGCGGCACGCTACGTGCGGCATGCCGGAAGAACGGACGCCTCGCCGATTCAAACGGCCGGTTCGACCGCAGAATGCGCGCGAAGCGTCCGATGCCGAAACGGAGGCACGCGAGATGGACAGGAAAGCGCTTTCAGGAGAACGACGGGTGCTCGCCGTCGCAGCGATAGCGATGATCGGGACCCTGCCGGCAACGGCACATGCCCAGGCGACACCCCAAGCGCCGGTGCACCCGCCAGCCGTCGGTCGCCCGGCGTCGATGGTGAAGCCGCCGCAGGCGGCCTCCGACGCCGTGAACGCCGATAACCCCGACAACATGCCGGTCAAGCGTCCGCGCAAACCGGTCAACGAGGGTATGGCGCGCGAGCCGCCCGCGAGCGGCGGAACCCCAAAGTAGCGGCGGAGCTGGCGCTCAGAGGCGCGCGAGAGAAACCTCGGTGGACTTGACGAGCGCCACCACTTCGGCGCCCACCTTCAGGTCGAGTTCGTCGACGGAGCGCGTCGTGATGACGGACGTCACGATGCCGAAGGGCGTATCGACGTCGACTTCGGAGACAACCGGCCCGCGAATGATCTCGCGAATCTTGCCCCTGAACTGGTTGCGCACGTTGATGGCGGAAATGCTCATGTGGGATGGCTCCGTGGAGAGAGGGTGTGTGCCGTGCCGATATTCGGCATCCTGACTATTCAGACTTCGTATTCCGGTTTCAGACAGCCCACCGCACTTCATGAGGCCGCACACTCGCCCGCAAGCCGAATGCACTGTGCGGCCCTGTTGGCTCCGAATCGCCCGGTTGCGTCTTCAGCACACGCTGCAGCACGTAATCTTCGAGCTCCGCGAAACGCGCCGAGGCTCGCACGCGCGGTCGTTCGAGCGACACCGGCTGATCGAGCGCGATACGGCCGTCTTCGACCAGCAGAATCCGGTCGCCCAGCGCAACGGCTTCGTGTACGTCGTGCGTGACGAGCAGCGCCGTGAAACGGTGCTCGCGCCACAGCCGTTCGATCAGTGCGTGCATCTCGATGCGGGTGAGCGCGTCGAGCGCGCCGAGCGGTTCGTCGAGCAACAGCAGACTCGGCCGATGCACGAGCGCACGCGCAAGCGCCACACGCTGACGCTGGCCGCCCGAGAGTTGCGCGGGCCAGTCGTCGGCACGCGCAAGCAGCCCTACCTCCGCCAGCACTGCGCGCGCATTCTCGCGAGCACCGCGCGGCAGACCCAGCATCACGTTCTGCAGCACGGTTTTCCAGGGCAGAAGGCGCGCATCCTGGAACATGATCCGCGTGTCGAGCGGCGCGCCGTGCGCCGCGCGCTTCACGAGCGAGCCGCCCTGCGGCGTTTCGAGTTCCGCTACGAGCCGCAGCAATGTCGATTTCCCGCAGCCGCTGCGACCGACGATCGCCACGAAGCTGCCGCGCTCGACGGAAAGATCGAAGCTGTCGAGCACGGTGCGCTCGCCGTAGCGCTTCATCACACCGCGCAGTTCGACGGAGTAGTCGGCGGGGGCGTCGGGCGTCGCTACGCCGGGCGTAGCCACGCTGTCGCGCGCAACCCAGCTTCGCTGTAACGTCTCACGAGCGCCATCCTGATGCTGCCTCTGCGCACGCAAGCCCTCGCGCTCTAACGCCACAGCACGCGATACCTCGCCATCCTGCTCGCGCGGCTGCGCCAACTCCGCTTCCAGATCGCTGCCCGTAATGCCGCCGAAGTTCGCCGCGAATGTCGTGGCGTTCATGTCTTGCTGCCTCCCTGGTAAGCCGGATGCCAGCGCAGCGCCACGCGTTCGATGCCCTTCGCGAGCAGATCCGCCAGCTTGCCGAGCCCGGCATAAAGCAGGATGCCGACCACCACCACATCGGTTTGCAGAAACTCGCGTGCGTTCATCGTCATATACCCGATGCCCGATTGCGCCGAAATCGTTTCCGCCACGATCAGCGTGACCCACATGAGCCCGAACGCGAAGCGCACACCCACGAGGATCGACGGCAGCGCGCCCGGCAGGATCACGTCGCGGTACAGCGCGAAACCCTTCACGCCGTAGCTGCGCGCCATCTCCACGAGATTCGCGTCCACCGACCGGATGCCATGAAACGTGTTCACGTACACGGGGAAGAACACCCCGAGCGCAACCAGAAACACCTTCGCCTCTTCCTCGATGCCGAACCAGAGGATCACGAGTGGAATCATTGCGAGCGCGGGAATGTTGCGGATCATCTGCACGGTGGAGTCGAGCGCGACTTCCACGGGCTTGAAGAGCCCTGTCGCGAGACCGAGCGCGAGGCCAATGCCGCCGCCGATGGCGAAGCCCGACAGCGCGCGCCACGTGCTCACCTTGACGTCGGCCCACATTTCGCCCGACTGAATGAGCGACCACGCCGCCTTCACTACCGCGAGCGGCTCCGGCAGCACGCGCGTGGAAAGCACGCCGCTGCGCGCCGCCAACTCCCACGCCAGCAGCACGGCGAATGGCACGATCCACGGCGCGAGATGCGCGCCGGCCTTCGTGAGCGCTGCCCGCACAGCGTACCCGGACTGAATGCCGCCAGCGGCTCGATGGTGGCGCGGCGGCCCACTTGTGACTGCGGACTGCGTCATGTGAACGTCCTCCTTGCTTCGTGCAATGCGCCCGGCAGGCGAGCCAACTCAGCCGCGCGGCTCAACTCTGGCTCGCGCGCGGCGGATAGTGGTTGCCCACCACCTCGCCGAACGGTCCCGACAGCGGGCCGCCCGTCTTCGCACGCGCGCGCCCCGGCAAGAGCGGAAAGACGAGCTCCGCGAAGCGATACGACTCTTCGAGATGCGGATAACCGGAGAGGATGAACGTCTCGATACCGAGGTCCGCGTACTCGCGCATGCGCGCAGCCACTTGCTCCGGACTCCCGACCAGTGCCGTTCCCGCGCCGCCGCGCACGAGCCCGACGCCCACCCACAGGTTCGGATAGATCTCAAGATCCTCGCGGCTGCCGCGCTTGCCGCCATGCAGCGCCGCCATGCGCCGCTGCCCTTCCGAATCCATCTTCGCGAACGCGGCCTGCGCACGCGCCACGGTCTCGTCGTCGAGACGGCTGATGAGACGGTCTGCGGCGGCCCACGCTTCGTCTTCGGTCTCGCGCACGATCACATGCAGCCGGATGCCGAAGCGAATCTCGCGCCCGTGTGCCGCGGCGCGCGCGCGAATGTCCGCGATCTTTTTCGCGACGGCCTCAGGCGGCTCGCCCCACGTGAGGTAGGTATCGATGTGCGCGCCGGCCATCTCGTGCGCGGCCGGCGACGAACCGCCGAACCACAGTTGCGGATGCGGCTGCTGCACCGGCGGATACAGCAGCTTGCCGCCCTTCGAGCGCAGATGCGTGCCGATGAAGTCGATGGACTCGCCACGATGCGAGGCTTCGAGCAGCCCGCGCCAGATGTGCAGAAACTCGTCGGTGATTTCGTAGCGCGTGTCGTGATCGACGAACACACCGTCGCCTTCCAGTTCCACCGCATCGCCGCCCGTCACCACGTTGATGATGAGACGCCCGTTCGAGAGACGGTCGAAGGTCGCGGCCATGCGTGCGGCGAGCCCCGGCGACGAAATGCCGGGGCGAATCGCCACGAGAAACTTGAGCCGCTTCGTTGCGGCAATGAGGCTCGATGCAACGACCCACGCGTCTTCGCACGAGCGTCCCGTGGGCAGCAGCACGCCTTCGTAGCCGAGCGTGTCGGCGGCCGCCGCAATCTGCTGGAAGTACGGCAGGTCCGCGGCGCGTGCGCCTTCGGAGGTGCCCAGATAGCGCGTGTCGCCGTGCGTGGGAATGAACCAGAACACATTCATGCGTTGCTCCTGCTTGTTCGAAACGAAGGGGACGAGGCAGGCAGGATCGGCAACAGCAAGGTCATCGCGACAGCTTCCCCGAAAAACGTGCACAAGCGCCGTGGAACGGCGGCTTGCCGGTGGCGGCGTTGCCGCCTGCATGGGAAAGCAGTCTATGGACGCGGTCTCTCCTTTTGAACGATTTTTTTGAGCTTAGGTTTTCCGCTTTCGTGATTAGCCTGATGCCCGGGCATACAACGCGGCATATTGCGAGCCCTGCGGCGCGCGGAACGTTCCGCGGCTACGAAGCGGCGTATCCGGGCGCACAGGGCAAAAGCAGTGCGCCGATATAATGGCGCACATTCGGGTTCGCGCCTGTAGCGTCCAAGGCGCGCCGCACCCTTTCAGGCAGCTCGCGCATGCAAAAATTCATTCTGCCGTTCATGTCCGGCTTTCTGGCTTCGCTGTTCTTTCACGAGTCGACGCTCGCACTGTTGCACGCAGCGGGACTGATCGACGCCACAGGCTTTTCCACGGCGCCCTTCGTGCCGCTCGGGCTGCCCGACTTTCTTGCCAATGCCATCTGGAGCGCCGTGTGGGCCGTGCTGATGGCCTGGCTTTTGCGCGTGTCGCCCGCCCGCCCCGCGCCCTGGGTGCCGGCATTCATGTTCGGCGGCATCGTGCTCACGGCCGCCGCCGTCTTCGTGGTCGATCCCATTCGCGGCATCTGGCCGAGCGGCAACATGCTGCCGCGCCTTGCCATGGGCTTCGCGGCCAATGCGATGTGGGGCTGGGGCGCGCTGGTGTTCATGCGCGCTTTCATGAGCGACGCGGGCGGCGACGAATAGTGTCTGGTTCGAATACGCCGGTCGCGCCCGTACCCGTCCGAAGATTGCAGCTAACGCGGCATTAACCCAGCAGTTCCCGCAGCGGATGCGTCTGCGGCGTCCACGGGCTTTCGAACATGCGCGCAACGTCTTCGGGCGTCACGTCTTCGATGCGCGCAATGCGCCATGCCGGGCGATTGTCCTTGTCGATGATCCGGGCGCGAATGCCCTCCATCACATCGCCATGCGCGAACGTGGAGCGCGTGAGATCGAGATCGCGGCGCAGCGCGCACGCCATCGAACCTTCCGAACACGTCACCACTTCGAGCGACACCGCCATCGAAAGCGGCGAGCGTTCGCGCAGCACAGCCACCGTGCGCTCGGCCCATTCGGCTGCGGCGCAATCCTGTTCCGATTCGAGCGACGCGAGGATAGCCGGCACGTCCGCGTGCGAAAAATGCCGGTCGATGAGCGTGCGCGTGTCGGCCAGCGTGGAGGTGTCGGGCGTCGGTACGACCTTGTGCCGGGCGGCTTCGCGTTCCACGAGCGCGACCACGTCGGCGCCGCGTTCGAACGGCTCCGTCTGCAGCGCCTCCACCAGCGCGGGCAACGCCGCCTCGTCCACGTAGGTATCGGCAAGGCCTGCATAGAGCGCGTCTGCCGCGCCGATCGTTTCGCCCGTCACCGCGAGATAGCGGCCGATCGCGCCGGGTGTGCGCGCAAGGAACCAGCCCACGCCGACGTCGGGAAAAAGGCCGATGCGCGTCTCGGGCATCGCCATGCGCGTCGACGATGTCGCCACACGCAGGCCGCCCGTGCGATGCGCACCCTGCGAGATCCCCATGCCGCCGCCCATCACGACGCCGTTCATGAGCGCGATGTAGGGCTTCGGGTACGTGAAGATCGCGTGATCGAGCCGGTATTCCTCGGTGAAGAACGTATCGAGCGCGTCCTGGTCGCCGCGGCGGGCCGCCTCATAAAGAAAGCGGATGTCGCCGCCCGCGCAGAACGCGCGCGCGTGCGGCGAGCGGACCACCACCGCGAGCACGTCGGGGTCCTCGCGCCAACGCTCGAGCGCCGCATGCATGGCACGGATCATGTCCGTCGAAAGCGCATTGAGCGCCTGCGGGCGCTCGAGTTCGATAAAGCCGACGCGGTTCGCAACGCGCGTAACGACGTCGCCTTGCGACGACGACGCAGCGCCGGAAGAGAGTGTTTGATTCATGGCGTGAAAGCAGCGGGCAGACGTGAGGAGCTACGGTATCACGCACGGGCCGCTTTGCGGCGCATAGCGGGCACGGTGGGGCTTGCGGGTGCCGCGGAATCTGCAGCGACTTCGCTGCCTGCGTTCGGGGCCGGCTTTGCACTGGCCTTTGCCGGCAACGCCGCTTTGCGCCTCACGTCCGGGCCCGCGACCGGGTCCGGGTCCGGGTCCGTGTCCGACAGCGCTTGCACCTTCTTCGCCACGTTCCCGCCGGCTTTCGCCGCCAACCGGGCACGCGGCTTCGTGGCCGCCTTGCCGCGCATCTTCGCCGCCCTGCCCGGCTCGGCAAACCAGGCTCCCAATGCCACGTCGACCAGCAGTTCAGGCGCCGCATGCGGAAACGCAGGACACGTCAGCTGCAGCGCCACGATGCCGTGCAAAGTGGACCACAGCGCCTCGGCCCACACGGCGCTTGCCGTGGACGGCAACGGCAGCCTGCCCGCGTCGCGCAGCGCATCGAACGCGTCGATCATCATCTGGAATGCGGCGTCGCCGCTGTCGTCCGAGCGGTTGCCCGCGAGCGTCGCGCTCGTGTAGCTCGGGTCTTCCATGAAGATGAGCCGATAGGTCTGCGGATGCGCGAGACCGAACGCGACGTACGCGCGGCCTAGCGCATGCAGGCGCTCGCGCGGGTTCTCGATGGCGGCGAGTGGGACGAAGGTCTCCAGCAACTGGGCGTAGCCCTCGGCGCACAGCGCATGCGCAATCTCGTCGCGGTTCTTGAAGTACAGGTACAGCGTGGCGGGCGAATATTCGATGGCGTCCGCGATCTTGCGCATGGAGAGCGCGGCAAAACCGTCGCGCATGACGATGCGACGCGCGGCGTCGAGAACGCGCTCGCGCAGCGCCTGTTTTTCACGTGTCTTTCGTTCGGCGATTCCCATGCGGGTGATTCTCCGGTTGACATCCTGAAAAGTCAAATTAAACTGAACACCGTTCAGTGAACAGTGTTCAGTCCAAAGTAGAACTTGCCCAGGAGCGCAACAGTCATGGAAAACGCAGGCAGAGTCGGATTGCTGGGGGCCACAGGCGCCATCGGTGCGAGCATTGCAGCCGCACTGCGCGCCGCTGGCCGACCGTGGCGGGCGATCGGGCGCTCGCGCAAGGCGCTCGAAACGGCATTCGGCAACGATCCGCTCGCCGAGATCGCGACGTGGAATCCCGAAGACGCAAACTCGGTCGCTGCAGCCGCCACCGGTCTGCAAACAGCCGTGTATCTCGTCGGCGTGCCCTACAACCGGTTTGAACTGCATCCCCGGCTCATGGAAACGACGCTCGCGGGGCTCACCGCCGCCGGGGTCGAACGGTTGATTCTGGTCGGCACGGTATATCCGTACGGACGCGCGCAGACCATGCCGGTCACGGAAGCGCATCCGCGCGAACCGCACACGTTCAAGGGACGCATGCGGCTCGCGCAGGAGAACCTCGTGCTCGACGCGTACGGCCGCAATGGCCTTTCGACGCTCGTGCTGCGACTACCGGACTTCTACGGGCCGCGGGTGACGAACAGCTTCCTCGACGGCGTATTCACGGGCGCTGCGCGCGGCACGCGAGCCCAGATGATCGGACCGATCGACGTGCCTCACGAATACGTGTTCGTGCCCGACGTCGGCCCCGTAATAGAGACGCTCGCGCGTACAGAAGGCGCCTTCGGACGCGTGCTGCACCTCGCGGGCGCGGGCACGATTACGCAGCGTGAAGTGGCAACGCAGGCCTACGCGCTCGCGGGACGTGAGCCGAAATTGATGGTGGCGGGCAAAACGACGCTGCGCGTACTCGGACTCTTCAATCCGATCCTGCGCGAGGTGGTGGAAATGCACTATCTGCAGACCGATCCTGTCGTGCTCGACGACAGCGCGTTGCGCGCACTGATCGGGCCTGTCAGGAAAACGCCGTACGAAGATGGCATTCGTCTGGCATTTGAGGCTGCCCGTAGCGCAGTGCCCGCATCGGAAAATGCCGTCGCATGAGACGTGGCGCGAGCCGCAGCGCCGGCGGGCACGCGTTTGGTTCAGGCTAGACCCTGTCGGGCGGAAAGTGTCCGCTCTTGAGCAGTACGGGCGTGCCGTTACTGATGCGCAGATGTTCGCGTGCCACGGCCTCGATGCGCGAACGGCCTGAGTCGAATGCGCGGATCCACGCGTCGCGGTCGGCCGCGCGTGCGCCGAAGTGATCTTCCAGTGCTTCGACAGAAATGGCGCACGGCACGCACTCGCCATCCACGAATGCGGCGAATACGACCGTGAGGTTGGCGTCCCGGTAGAGAGGCGCATCCGGGGAGAATTGAATGTCCATGCTTGCCTCGACAGAAAATGCTCGGGAAATGACGCGCCGGTCAGCACCGGCTACAGCACGGCAAGAGATTTATCGTACCCGGCACATCGCGCCGCCGTCCAGTGGCGGCACGCTGAGCACGCTCGTTCAGGGCTCGCCGTAAAGCCGGTCGATGTACTCGCGTGCGGCTTGTTCCACCTGGTCGAGTGCGTCGTCTTCGCAGGCGAAGCGCTGACCGTCGCCCAGTTCGAGCAGCGTTTCGATGCGGCGCGGCGTGTCGAGACCGCCCAGCGAAAGGCTCACTGAGCCGACATAGACGCCGCCACGCGGATCGTGCGGCTCGCTGCCGCCACGCGGATCGTGCGGCTCGCTGCCGCCACGCTGCTGGAGGTCGCCCGGTTCATCGGTTCGCGCCTGGAACGGGCGAACCGGCCCTCGCCCCGCATCGTGCGACTCGGCTGCGGGAGGCGGCGTAACGAGACGCGCCGCCGCGCTGATGTAATAGCCGCGATACGGGCCACTGACACGTTCAGCCATGATGGATTCTCCGTTGCGTTCGATCGAGCCCTCGCGCCCCGGCTTTTGCTCGCGATTGACGAGCACGCGCGGCTCCAGGTCGTCGTTATCTGAGTGATGAGTCGGCGCCGCGCGCAAGAAGTTTCCTTGCGGACGAAGAAAGGCGCGTGTCGGGTCGTTTCGGGCATTACAGCGCGCGTCGCGCCGGGCACGAATGATGCGCTGCACATTGATCGGGAGAATCGCGACGTGGAGCACGCATGGGAAAGTACTTTTTTCAGGACCGCGAGGTGCAGGAACCGGATGCGGCCAATCACTGGTTCGCCTACGCGAAAGATCACGACATCGATATTTCGCGCGCCATCAGCATCTGGGAAGACGCACTTTCGCGCGATGGAGAAGAAAGCCGCCGCGCACTGGGCGACGCGGGCATTCGCGTGAATCTGGCGGCAAAACGCTGAACGGCGGCGGGGCGATGCGTGGAACGCCGCGAGCAACGCGGCACGGCGTGAAGAAGCGGCATTCGCCGCACGATGCGGATGTCGCGCCGTGCCGGCCCGGCCTTCAGTGCGCTTCCATCTTCGAAAACACGTTGAGCACCACCACACCGGCCACGATGAGCCCGAGCCCCACGACGGCGGCCGTATCGGGCACCTGCCGATACAGCGCGAGCGCGACGAGCGTAATCAGCACAATGCCCGCACCGGACCAGATCGCGTAGACGATGCCGACCGGAATGCTTTTCAACGTGAGCGAAAGCCCGTAGAACGCGATGCTGTACCCGAGCACCACGATTACGGACGGCACGAACCGCGTAAAACCGTCGGACGCGCGCAACGCGGACGTGGCAACGACCTCGGCCAGAATGGCGATGGCGAGCCACGCATAGGCAGGCAGTCGCATCGGCTCAGGCCTTTGCGAGCGCGAGCTTGCTGTAGTCCTCGTCGAGCAGCGCGCACAGCGCCTCGACCACGAGTTCGTGGTCCGAGCGTTGTGGCAGGCCGGAAACAGTGACCGAACCGATAACGCCGGCGCCAGCCACGGTGAGCGGAAAGGCGCCGCCGTGCGATGCGTAGCCGGAGACCGGCAATCCATGCTTTTCGGCGAGCGAGGTGTCCGCCTGTTGCATGCGCAGACCGATGGCGTACGAGCTGCGCCGGAAGTGCTCCACGACGTTGCCTTTGCGTCGCGCCCAATCGACGTTGTCGGGCGTGGTGCCGTCGAGCGCGGCGAAAAAGAGCGGCTGCCCGAACGTGCGCACGTCGATGACGACGGCGAGCGCGCGCGCCTTCGCGATCTCGTGAAGCCACGCGCCGACTTCCCACGCGCGGTCCGCATCGAAACGCGGAAACACGAGCGTCTTTTCCTGGTGCGTGATCGATTGCAAATCGTGTGCGATGTCCATATTCCTCGACCCGGCGTGATGGTGAAAAAGCGTGGCAGACAACGGATGGTCCCCGATTCTAGCCCAGCGTCCATGCCCTGCCTACGCGGGCACGTGCTCGCAGGCGACACGCATCCGACCATGCGCGCCGCGGCATCTACGTCGTCACATGTGCGATCACGGGCGTATGACGACGCGGGGCACACGACGCATCGGTGAGCAGTTTCTCCACCGCTCTCAGAGAATGTGTTGCGCGCATGCCGGCTTTACCCTATAATTTCATCTTTCGACGGACGCGGGGTGGAGCAGTCTGGCAGCTCGTCGGGCTCATAACCCGAAGGTCGTAGGTTCAAATCCTACCCCCGCAACCAGATCCGTTTGCCGTATTCACCAGCAGGATGCGGCATTACGCAAATGCGCGAAAATCAGAAAGCTCACCACTCGGTGGGCTTTTTTGTTTTTGGCATGCAGCACGGAAAGCACGCCGCCCTTTTTGTGGCATGCCTTCCGTGCTGTATTCCAGCCCCCGCCCAGCCTCCGTGCGGGCACGCGCACGGTGATACACTCGCATCACCGTTCACCGTCCCCATCCCATGAAATTCTGCTCGATCTGCGGCCACGCCGTCAGCCTGCGCATTCCGCCCGGCGACAACCGCGAGCGCCACGTCTGCGCGCATTGCGGCACCGTGCATTATCAGAATCCACGCAACGTGGTCGGTACGATTCCCGTCTGGGACGACAAGGTATTGCTGTGCCGCCGCGCCATCGAACCGCGCTACGGCTACTGGACCCTGCCGGCCGGCTTCATGGAGATGGGTGAAACCACATCGGAAGCGGCCGCGCGCGAAACGCTCGAGGAAGCCGGCGCGCGCGTGGAAGTGCAGAGCCTGTTCTCGCTGCTCAACGTTCCGCACGTGCACCAGGTGCATCTCTTCTACATGGCGCGTCTGCTCGATATCGACGTGGAAGCAGGCGAGGAAAGCCTCGAAGTGCGCCTCTTCGACGAGCATGAGATTCCCTGGGACGACATCGCCTTCCCCACCGTGGGACAGACGCTGCGCTTCTTCTTCGCCGACCGCGCCTCGGGCAGCTACGGGCTGCACACGGGCGACATCCTCCGCTCGCTGCGGGAAGGCTGAGCCCCACGAGCATGGTGCCCTGGCTCGGACCCGACGATCCGTTCCCGCCCGTGGAACGCGCGCTCGGCGCGTCGAGCGGCGCGCCCGGGCTGCTCGCGGCAAGCGCCGACCTGCTCCCCTCGCGCCTCATCGACGCCTATCGTCATGGCATTTTCCCGTGGTACTCGGACGGCCAGCCCGTGCTCTGGTGGAGCCCGGACCCGCGCATGATCCTGCGTCCGCGCGAGTTCAAGGTGTCGCCGTCGTTCAGGAAGACGCTCAAGAAAGTGCTGCGCGACGACGCGTGGGAAGTGCGCGTCGACGCCGATTTCCCCGCCGTCATGCGCGCCTGCGCAACCGTGCCGCGTCACGGCCAGCGCGGCACATGGATCACGGCCGACGTGATCGATGCCTATACGTCGCTGCACCGCCGGGGCGACGCGCACAGCGTGGAGACCTGGCTCGACGGCAGGCGTGTGGGCGGCCTCTACGGCGTCTCGTTCGGCCGCATGTTCTTCGGCGAATCGATGTTCGCCGAGGTCACCGACGCTTCGAAAATCGCCCTCGCCGCGCTGGTCGCGCACTTGCGCTGTCACGAAGTAGAAATGATAGACTGCCAGCAAAACACGTCCCATCTGGCGTCGCTCGGCGGCCGCGAAATCGCGCGCAAAGCGTTCGTGCAGCATGTGCGCGTGTCCGTCGACGCCGCATCCATTCCCTGGCGGTTCGACAAGAGCGTCCTCGCCGATCTGATCGCACGGTCCGCATAACCTGACGGCCCCGATGGCTCGATAGCGCACGCCGCGGTCTGCCGCACATTCGCGGCTTCGTCGCGGCGGTTGCAAAGCGGTCGTCAAAGGGGGCGCCAAATGGGGCTGGCGGGGGTGGCGGGGCTGGCGCGGCGGGTTCCGCCCCACAGAACGCATCGAGAGCTGCCAAGTGACTCATCCTAACGAGCTGCCGCTTTCACCGCTTTCCGCGCTGCAGTTTTATGCCACAGCGCCCTACCCCTGCAGTTATCTGGAGGGACGCATCGCGCGCTCCCAGGTGGCTACGCCCAGCCATCTCATCAACTCCGACGTCTACACCGATCTCGTAAAGGCCGGCTTTCGCCGCTCGGGTGTATTCACCTATCGCCCGTACTGCGACGGCTGCCGCGCCTGTGTGCCGGTGCGTGTGCCAGCCGCGCGATTCACGCCGAGCCGCACGCAGCGCCGTGCGTGGAAGCGGCACAGCGATCTCGTTGCCACCGTCTCGCCGCTTCACTACGACGAGGAACACTACGCGCTCTACATGCGCTACCAGTCCGCGCGGCACGCGGGCGGCGGCATGGACCGCGACAGCCGCGACCAGTACGAGCAGTTCCTGTTGCAAAGCCGGATCAACTCGCGCCTCGTGGAGTTCCGCGAGCCCGACCCGCACCATCCGAACGCGCCGGGCGTGCTGCGCATGGTGAGCATGATCGACATCCTCGGCGACGGGCTTTCGTCGGTCTACACGTTCTTCGAGCCCGACGCGCCCCACGCGAGCTACGGCACCTACAACATCCTCTGGCAGATCGAGCAGGCGCGCAGTCTGCAACTGCCGTACGTCTACCTTGGCTACTGGATTCGCGAAAGCCCGAAGATGGCGTACAAGTCGAACTTCCGGCCGCTCGAAGGGCTCTTCGATGGCGCCTGGAAAGTCATCAATCCGCATCACGTCGGCTTGCCGCCGGTGGACGCGGCGATGAAGGGTACGCACGGCGGCTGAATCTGGTTGAGCCCACTGAATCTCGCTGAACCTCGCTGAGCCTCGCCGAGCGCCGCTCGAACGAACGGACGCGCCGGGAACCGGGAACCGCTCCGATTGCCGGTAAAATACCGGGTTCCCATTTTCCGGCCGCCACGGCCCGTCCGCTGTGTTCAGTTCCCTCTACCCGCTCTTGCGCGCCCAGCTCTTCCGCATGGACGCGGAAAACGCCCACCATCTCACCCTGCGCGCGATCGGCGCGGCCGGCCGTACCGGCATCGCGGGCCTCGTCGCGCCGCACGTGGCCGATGCGCCGCGCACGGTGATGGGCCTCACGTTCCGCAATCCGGTGGGGCTCGCGGCCGGGCTCGACAAGGACGGCGCGGCCATCGACGGTCTCGCCTCGCTCGGCTTCGGCTTCATCGAGGTCGGCACGGTCACGCCGCGTGCGCAGCCGGGCAATCCGCGGCCACGCATGTTCCGGCTGCCCGAGGCCAGCGCCATCATCAACCGGATGGGCTTCAACAACGCAGGCGTCGACCAGTTCGTGAAGAACGTGCAGGCCGCGCGCTATCGCGGCGTGCTGGGCCTCAACATCGGCAAGAACGCGGACACGCCCATCGAGCGCGCCGCCGACGATTATCTCTATTGCCTCGAGCGCGTCTATCCGTTCGCGAGCTACGTGACGATCAACATCTCGTCGCCGAACACGAAGAATCTGCGCCAGTTGCAGGGCGCGGGCGAACTCGACGCGCTGCTCGCCGCGCTCAAGGACAAACAGCAGCGGCTCGCCGACCTGCACGGCAAGCTCGTGCCGCTCGTGCTCAAGATCGCGCCCGATCTCGACGACGAGCAGGTCAAGGCGATTGCGGGCACGCTGCTGCGCCATGGCATCGAAGGCGTGATCGCGACCAACACCACGCTCTCGCGCACCGCTGTCGCGGGCCTGCCGCACGCGGACGAAGCCGGCGGCCTCTCGGGCAAACCGGTATTCGACCTGTCCAACCAGGTGATCCGCAAGCTGCGCGCCGAAGTGGGCGACACCGTGCCGATCATCGGCGTGGGCGGCATCTTCTCGGGCGAAGACGCGCGCGCAAAGCTGGCCGCGGGCGCCTCGCTCGTGCAGCTCTATACCGGCTTCATCTATCGCGGCCCGGCGCTCGTCGGCGAGTGCGTGCGGGCATTGGCGTCGTAGAGACCGATCGAGGCGCCTGCCCGAGCCGCTCAGCGACTCACGGCCTGCCCCGCTGCCTGCCAGCGGCGGACACGGGGCCACGCGCGGCAGATCGATCGGCCATCGATCGATTCGCGCTTCGCGCCCTCATTCGCGCCCTCATTCGCCCATTCATTCGCCCATTCATTCGCCCATTCATCCGCCCATTCATTCGCCCGCGAAGCGCAAGCCAAGCGCCGCGCGCGACGCGTCGGCCATCGCAATCATGTGGCGCGACGTGTCGTGCGTCATCACGGGGCTTTCCAGCCGGCCCGCCCGAATCAGCTCGCAGAAATGCGCGGTCTCGTAATTGAGACCGCCGCCTTCGAACGGCGCCTCCAGCTCTACGCTGCGTCCGTCGGCATAACGCACGGTGGCGCGCACCGGGTTCCACCAGTTCTCCTGAATCGTGACGTGGCCTGCAGGCCCCGCCAGCAAGGCGTCGCCTTTGCCGTACAGGTCCAGCCCGCAGAAGAGCTGTGCGATGCCGCGCTCGTGGCGGCAGTTCAGCGCGGCGAAGGTGTCCACGCCGGTGGGGCCGAGCCGCCCCGTGGTTTGAATCTCGAGCGGCGCACCCAACCAGTCGACGGCGAGAAACATCTCGTAGATCCCGATGTCGAGCAGCGCACCGCCCGCATGCTCGAACGAAAAGGACGGATGGTCGGCAGGCACGGTGGAAACCGCGCAACCCGCGCGCACGAGGCCGATTTCGCCGATGGGGTCCACCGCCAGATGCGCGCGCAACTTCCGGTAGAGCGGATAGAACGGGGGCTTCATGGCCTCCATGAAAAGCCGTCCGGCGCGATGCGAGGCATCGATCACGCGCTCCAGCTGCGCGCCGTTGATGGTGGCCGGCTTCTCGCACAACACATGGAGTCCGGCGTCGAGCGCCGCGATGGCGTACTGCGCGTGGGTATCTTGCAGCGTGGCGATATAGATGGCGTCGATGCCCGCGGACAAGAGGGCATCAAGGTTCGGGGCAGCGGCGCAACCGGTGTCGCGCGCAAAGGCAGTCGTGGTCTCGGCACGCCGCGACCAGACGGCGGCAAGCTGGGTGTGCGGTACGTGTCTCAGGCTCTCGGCAAAGCGGCGCGCAATGCGGCCCGCGCCGACGATGCCCCAGCGGATGACGGCGTCGTCTCTCATCGATTCGGGAGTGCGGCTGTGGTGAGGGAGCCGCCATTGTCGCAGCAACAGCGGCCACCCGCAGCCGGGCATCGACGCAACCCGCACAACCGGCGATCAAGCAATCGCCAGCCAGACGCCCTGCCGCGCGTCCTCGTTCAATGGCTCAGACGCGCTCCGCATGCGAGACCGTGAATGCCTGCTCCACTTCGTCGGAGGTGAAGTCGATCAGCGCGAGCGAAGCTGCTTCGGCCTCCTTCGGATCGTGCTGCTCGATCGCTTCAACCACGCGTCCGTGCGTACGCACAACCGTCTCCCAAGCGCTTTCCTTGCGCATGATGATCGGATTCACCGCAGACAGTGCACCGCGCACGATAGCCGCCATCTGCTGGAAGAACTGGTTGCCGCTCGCGGCCACGATGCGCGTATGCAACAACTCGTCGGCATCCTGATAAGCGGGGTCGTTGGGAGCGATGGAGCGGAACGCGTCGAACGCTTCCCGAATGCCGGCGACCTCGGCAGGCGTGGCGCGCATGGCCGCGAGCGCCGATGCCCTCGGCTCGATCAGCACGCGAAACTCGATCACGTCGCGCAGGAACTGCGAATCGGGCTTGGCTCGAAAACGCCAGCTCACCACGTCCTCGTCCAGCATGCGCCAGTCGCGCATGGGTCGTATGCGCGTGCCGATCTTGGGCCGCACGTCGAGCATGTGCCGCGCGAGCAGCATCGACAGCGCCTCGCGCATCACCGTGCGGCTGACGTTGAACTCCTTGGAGAGCACATCCTGCGGCGGCAGGATGGCTCCGTACTTTTCCTCGACGATGCCCGACACCAGGCCATCCATCACCTTGCTGACGAGCGAACGATCCTTGTTGGCCGTTTCCATGGCACTCTCCCCGATATGGCTTTCGCCTGTCTATGAAGACTGATGAAGAAGCGCCCTCGCGTCTGTGTTCTTCTTCTCATCTAACAATAAATTGCTTGCTTCGTGGGCACTGCGCCAGTGGGAAACGTCCTGACAGGGTTATCCCTCTGAAGAATTGTTTCAACTCTGCAACGCGGTTAGCAATGGGCGCCGGCAGGCCTCGCGTAACGTGCAAAAAACCGGCAAAGCTTGCAATGATCGAAGGGGTTCGTAGCCTCGTCAGCCACGCCCGTCAAGCCTCGTTGTCAAACGAGCGCGAAATTATTCCAGACTCCCAGGTATCGTCAGGTGCGGCTCGCATGTAGCTCACGTGTTGCACGGATAGAACGTCCACACAGTCCCGAACTCAACGATGCCTGACGTTCGCATAGTGACCGCCGAAGAACAGCAGCGGTGCGTGGTCTTCGAGCGAGAAGGCCTGTACCTCGCCGATGAAGAGCGTATGGTCGCCGCACGGATGCCGGTCCACTACGCGCGCTGCGAACCGCGCCACGGCGCGGTCGAGCCATGCTATACCCGGCACGCCCTGCGCCTCGCTGAAATGCGGCGCGAGCCATGTTTGATGTTCGCCCGCGTAGTGCCGGCTGTGCGCTTCCTGCTCGTCGGTGAGCACGCTCACGGCGAAGAGTTCGTGCGTCATGAGCCGCTCGTGCATGCGCGCGCGCTGCCCCACGGAGACCACGATGAGCGGCGGCCTGAGCGAGCCCGACATGAACGCGTTGGCCGTCATGGCGTGAAGCGTCTCGCCACAGCCGGTGGAGACCACCACGACGCCGGTCGCGAAGCGGCCGAACGCGCGCCGCAACAAGCGCTCGCCCGCATCGACAGGCAGCTCGGCCACACGCTGCACGTCGGGCTCCATCGTTGGAGCCGCAGGCGCAGGCACCGATGCAAGCGAGGTCTCACGCATGGAGACGCATCGACCGCGTCGACCACGCTGCCGTGCGCGTTGACCGCGTTAGTCCAGCCGTCCTCGCGCTGGCTCGGGATGGGCCCCACGAGCGTGAGCGCGCCGCGAATGATCGCCGCCATCTGCTGATAGAACTGATTGCCGCTCGCAGCGAGAATGCGCGTGTGCAGAAGCGTGTCGGCAGCTTCGCAGCCGGCTTCGCGGGACTCGTCTGGCGCAGCGCCTCGTAGGCTTCGCGAATGCCTGCGAGATCCGCTGCGCTCGCGCTCGGCTGCCAGCGCGCGCACGCGGCAGGCTGATCAGCGCGCGGAACTCGATCACGTCGCGCAGAAAGTTCTTGTCCGGCTTCGCGCGAAAACGCCAGCTCACCACGTCTTCGTCGATCATGCGCCAGTCGCGCATGGGACGAATGCGCGTGCCGATCTTGGAGCCACGTCGAGCATGTGGCGTGCGAGCAGCATGGACAGCGCTTCGCGCATGACCGTACGCTCACGTCAAGCTCTTTGGACAGTACATCCTGCGGCGGCAGGATCGCGCCATGAACGTTCTTCGACGATGCCCGAAATAAAGCCATCCATGACCTTGCTCACGAGTGAGCGTTCCTTGTTCCCCAGTTCCATGACCCCTTCCCCGATGCCGCGTAAGCGCGCCTGTTTGACGGTTGCTGCGTGGGCCCTCGTGCTTCGTCGAACCCAGTCGTAAGTTGCCATGCGAGGTGCATGAACCGCCAGCCAGGATATCTCCTGACGCAAAGATGGCGCGGCAAACGCGCCCTGTCCGTACCCGCTTTCCGGGAATACCGGTGTGTCCCGGGCGATCCCGTCAGGCCTTTGATTTCCCGATTCTTGTGATTTGCAGTTTCCTGCCGTTGATTTGTAAGCAGTTTTGTATGGATTTTCCCAGCTACTTTCTTTGCCACGCGAGCGCGTCTTCGTGCTCTCCCGCACGCCCGTACTGATCGTCGAAGCGCACGATGTCGTCTTCGCCGAGATAGCCGCCCGACTTCCACCTCGATGATCTCGAGCGTCTGCCAGGTTTTCGAGCCGGTGCTTCACGCCGAGCGGAATATAGGTGGAACTCGTTCTCGGAGATCAGGAACACTTCGTCGCCGCGCGTCACACGGGCCGTGCCGCTCTACGTGACCCAATGCTCGGCGCGGTGATGATGCATCTGCAGCGAGAGCCGCCCGCCCGGCCTACGACGATGCCTTGACCTGGGAAGCGCTCCCCGCGGCGACGAGTCATAACAGCCCCACGGCCGCTCGACGCGGCGATGATGCTCGCCTCCTCGCCGTGTTGCGCCAACGAGCTTGCCGACGATCGCCTTCGCGGCTCTGCACGCGGTCCTTGGCCGCGACGAAGCACAACATCGGCGGTCCGCACCACCACGCCGTGCACGCCCACGCAGGCCCGAGCCGGCCATCGGAATGCGCGGAAAGCGTTGCTGCGGTGGCGATAAGCGGCGATGGTGGCGACGGGCGGCAACGCATCACCGCGCTGCCACCCCGGCCGGAATCAGATAAAGATCCCGACGTCCGTATGAAAGCGCTCGGCAAGCGCCTTCGCGACGTTCTTGCTGATGGCGCGGCGGCCCGCGAGGATGTCGCTAATGACCGTGGGCGATGCGATGTCGGCGAGGTCCTTCTGCTTGAGCCCATGCGTGCGCAGCAGTTCACGCAGCACTTCGCGCGGCGCAGCCTTGGGCAGCGAGACGCGATGGGTCTCCCATACCTGGATCAAGTCCTTCACCACGCCGACGAGGTCCGCGAGCGGACTGTCGGCGTTGCCGTTGATCTGCGCGGTGAGCTGGCTGGCGAGGCGCAGCATGCGCTGATAGTCGGCTTCGCTGCGGATCGGCTTGAGCAGGATCTGCCGTTGCAGCAGCATCCACGCACTCGCGATGTCGGGGAAGCCCCCGTTAAAAGGTTCTGCGTTCATTGTCGTATGGCCCCTTCTGTGGTGTGTGCCCCGCTACGGAGGCATCGATCTGTCTTCTCTTGAAGCGGGTCTTTCAGCGGCCCCACATGCGACCTGCCATGCTGCCGCCCACTGCATCGCGAGGCATGGCCGGCGCCTGCCTCACGTCGAAACTCAATTCGGAATCCGTAGCGGGTTCGCGGGCCTCGTGATCCGCGTAGCCCTCATGGCCCTCATGGCCCTCGTAACGCTCGTAAGCCGGCACACGCTCGTAGCGTTCATGGTTCGCATGGCTGCCGTGCAGCCCGGTTCTCGCGGCCGCGATGGTGCGCGTCACTTCCACCATGAAAGCGCGCCTGAAGGCCGCCGCGCTGAACCGCTCGGCATTTTCGCGGCACGCCGCGGCGCTGATCTTCGACTGCTCGCGCTCGAAGCGGTCCACGGCCTCGAGCAGCGACGCCACGCTCTGCGTGCCGAAATGCACGCCCGTGGGTTGCGGCTCGCCGAGCGGGACGACCGTTTCCAGCGCCCCGCCCTTGCCATAGGCGATCACGGGCGTGCCGCACGCCTGAGCCTCTACGGCCACGATGCCGAAGTCCTCTTCGGCGGCGAACACGAACGCCTTCGCGCGCTGCATGTGGTCCTTGAGCACCTCGAACGGCTGGTAGCCGAGCACCGTCACGTTGGGTCGGGCTTTCTCGCGTATCGCGGCAAAGCCCGGGCCGTCGCCGATCACGACGAGCCGGCGTTCGGGCACGAGCGAAAACGCTTCGACGATGAGGTCGATGCGCTTGTACGGCACCATGCGCGAGGCGGTCAGATAGAAGTCTTCCTTTGCGCTGCACGGCTCGAAGCGATCGACGTCCACGGGCGGTGCGATGACCGCGGCCTCGCGCCGGTACGTCTTCATCACGCGGCGGGCCACGAAATGCGAATTCGCGATCAGGCGGTCCACGCCGTTGGCCGAACGCGCATCCCAGCCGCGCAGGTAATGCAGCAACGCGCGCGCCGCCCACGACTTCGGGCCGCGTTCGAGATGAGCCTCGCGCAGATACGCGTGCTGCAGGTCCCACGCGTAGCGCATGGGCGAATGCACGTAGCTCACGTGGGTCTGGTCCGGGCCCACCAGCACGCCCTTGGCCACCGCATAGGAACTCGTGATGACGAGGTCGTACGGCGAGAGATCGAACTGCTCGACGGCGAGCGGCATGAGCGGCAGATACCCGCGATAGCGGCGCTGCGCGAACGGCAGATGCTGGATGAACGATGTGGTGACCGGCTTGCCGCACACGGGCGTGCGGTCCTCGAGAAAGTCGACGAGGCTGAACAGGTCCGCGTCGGGAAAACACCGGATGATCTGCTCCAGCACCTTCTCCGCGCCGCCTGGCTGCACGAGCCAGTCGTGCACGATCGCGACTTTCATCTTCCCCGCCCCCTGGTTTCGTATCTCGCGAACGAGTGTAAGACGGCTTATGCGTTGCCGTGCGTGCGCGCGACCACACAATTCAGGGAACGTAACGAGAATAATGGCGGCCAGATGCGAGACCTCTCGCCACTCTCTTCACGCCTTCGCGAGGTAAGCGCCGATGAATGCATCCGAACTCCGTGGCGCGGCTCATGGCTTGTCGCAGGCGCAGCCGTCGGCGGTGGGGTCTGCAGTGGGCGCCGTGGCCGGCTCGCCCAATGGCGCGCTTGTGTCCGGCCTCAAAGCGAAATCCACCGTGCTCTTCGTCGATCAGAGCGGGCAACTGGGCGGCGCCGAATTCTCGCTGCTGCCGCTCGCCCAGGCGTTCGCCGCGCGCGGCGCCGTGCTGCTGCTCTCGGACGGGCCGTTTCGCGAGCGGCTGGCGTCGCTCGGCGTGAACGTGAGCGTAGCGAGCGAGGCGCGCGTGTCGGGCATCAGCAAGGAAGCGCTGCGCTTTCGCTGGCTCTTCGCGCTGCCGGCCATCGTGCGCCAGGTGCGCGCCATCGCCGAGGCCGCGAAGCGCTACGACGTGCTGTTCCTCAACACGCAGAAGGCGCTCGTGCTCGGTGCGCTCGGCAAGCCGCTGCACAGGCGGCCCGTCATCTGGCATCTGCACGACATCATGTCGGCCGATCACTTCGGGTCCATGCAACTGCTCGCGGTGAAGTTCATCGCACGTCATCTCGTCGATCACGTGGTGGCCAATTCGCGGGCCTCCGCGCAATCGCTCGCGTCGCTCACGGGCATTCCGCTCGCGGCGATTCCGGTCGTGCACAACGGGATCGATACGCACGCGTTCGCGAATGTGGACGGCGCCGATCTCGCCGCGCTGCGCCGCCGCCTCGGCCTGCCCGAGCGCGCGTGGCTCGCGGGCCTCTTCGGACGGCTTGCGCCGTGGAAAGGCCAGCACATCGCCATCGCGGCGCTACCGCGGCTGCCCGACGTGCACCTCGTGCTGGTGGGCGCGGCGCTCTTCGGCGAGGACGATTACGCGCAGCGGCTACGCCGCCAGGCGCTACGGCTCGGCGTAGCCGACCGCGTGCACTTCGCAGGCTTTCGCGACGACATGGCGGCGTGGATGAAGGCGATGGATGTGATCCTGCATACCTCGACGGAACCCGAGCCGTTCGGGCGCGTGATTATCGAAGGAATGGCGGCGGCCAGGCCCGTGATTGCGGCGGGCGCGGGCGGCGTGAAGGAGATCGTGCGGCATCGCCGCAACGGCTGGCTCGTGGCGCCTGGCGACCTGAACTCGCTGGTGGATGCGATCGAGACGCTGCGCGCGGCGCCCGAACTCGCGCAGCGCCTCGCCGAACAGGCGCTCATCGACACGCAGCGCTATTTCTCGCTCGACGTCTATGTCGAGCAGATGACCCGCGCGATCGGCTGTGTCAGTCCTTGATACATGAGGCCTTGATACAGGAGTTCTTGATACACGAGGCCTTGATGGGCGAGGCCTCGTCCTTCGAAGGGCGAGACCTCGCGTGATGCCGTGACGCGCTCAGTGCTTCGCGTAGGTGATGGTTTCGACACCGGTTTCGGTGCCGAGCAGGCACAGGTCCGCGCCGCGCTGCGCGAACAGGCCCACGGTGACGACGCCCGGCCATGCGTTGATGACGGCTTCGAGGCCGCACGGGTCGCTGATGGCGAGACCCTTCACGTCGAGAATTTCCTTGCCGTTGTCGGTGATGAAGGGCGTGCCGTCTTTCGCGACGCGCAGCACGGGCACGCCGCCGATCGCCGCCACCCGGCGGCCGATCGCGGTGCGCGCCATCGGCATGACCTCGATGGGCAGCGGGAACTGGCCCAGCACGTCCACGCGCTTGGAGGCGTCCGCGATGCAGACGAACACGTCGGCCACGGACGCCACGATCTTCTCGCGCGTGAGCGCGCCGCCGCCGCCCTTGATCATGGCGCCGCGGTGATCGATTTCGTCGGCGCCGTCCACGTATACGGGCAGCGACTCGATCTCGTTGAGATCGAACACCTGGATGCCGTGCTGCTGCAGCCGCGCGGTGGTGGCCACCGAGCTCGACACCGCGCCGCGATAGCGGTGCTTCGTGGCGGCGAGCGCGTCGATGAAGCAGTTCGCGGTGGAGCCGGTGCCCACGCCGATCACGGCGCCTTCCGGCACGTTGGCGTTTACGTAGTCGGCGGCGGCCTGGCCGACCAGTTGCTTGAGTTCGTCTTGAGTCATGGGATGAGGCGGCTTTAAGGAGGAAGCGGAGAAACCAGCCCGCGTGAGGCGCGGAAAACACGCAAGTTTACCGGAGTCGGACCGAAGCGCCCTGGATGGTCCGCGCTCCCTGTCCTCGCCGCTCTCTGCTCTCTGCCCTCTGCCGCGCTAAGGCGTCTGCTCAACCGGCAGCTCAGGCGTCCGCTCAGGCGCCTGCCTTCGCGTGCCGTTGCCGGACGGCCTCGAAGAGACACACGCCGGAAGCCACGGACACGTTGAGGCTTTCCACCGTGCCCGCCATCGGAATCTGCATGACTTCGTCGCAGGTGTCGCGCGTGAGGCGGCGCATGCCTTCGCCTTCGGCGCCCATCACGATCGCCACGGGGCCGTCCAGCTTCGTGTCGTAGAGACTTGCCTGCGCATCGCCCGCGGTGCCTATCACCCAGACGCCGGCTTCCTTCAGTTCACGCAGGGCGCGCGCGAGGTTCGTGACGGTGATGTACGGCACGGTATCCGCGGCGCCGCTCGCGACCTTGGCGGCTGTTGCATTGAGGCCCGCCGAGCGGTCGCGCGGCGCGATGATGGCGTGCGCGCCGGCCGCGTCGGCCACGCGCAGGCAGGCGCCCAGATTGTGCGGGTCGGTGACGCCGTCCAGCACGAGCAGGAGCGCCGTGCCCTGAATGCCGTCGAGCAGCTCGGCCAGGTTCTGCGCGAGCGGCAGGTCGCCCGCGCGCGCCACCACGCCTTGATGGCGCTCGGTGCGCGCAAGGCCCCAGAGGCGCGTTTCGTCGGCGGCAATCAGCCGGACGCCCGCCTCCTTGGCGAAATGCAGGAAGTCCTGCATGCGGCGGTCGCGCCGCGTGGCGTCGTAATAGACATCTTCGACCGTCGATGCATCGTGGCGCAGCCGCGCGGTAACCGCATGGAACCCGTATAGAACCTTGAGACGTGACATGGATGAGACAAACCTTTGAATACTTTTGGCGGTATTAGCGCTTCTTGCGCGACGTGCCCTTGCCCTTCGCGGCGGCCTTGGGTGCGGCGTGCTTCTTCGCCGTCTTGGTCGCCCCGCGCGCGGCGCGGGCCGCCTTCACGGCGGCATTCGGAGCGGGCGCGGCCTTCTTGCCGCGCGGGCCGTCCTGGCCTTCGCGCGCCTCGCGCACGTCTCGCGGCGACAGCGCCCGCACGCGCGGCCCGGCCGATTCGGCCGTTGCCTTCTCGGCCGGCGCGCCGCGACCCGCCAGCGGCTTCTTGAGCGTGTCGCGCACAAGGCGGAAGTCGATCTTGCGTGCGTCGAGGTCCACGCGGCTCACCTGCACGCGCACGCGGTCCGAAAGACGGTAGCGAATGCCCGTGCGCTCGCCGCGCAGTTCGTTCTTGATCTCGTCGTACTGGAAGTAGTCGGAGCCGAGTTCCGTGACGTGCACGAGGCCTTCGATGAAAAGCGCATCCAGCTGCACGAAGATGCCGAACGACGTCACGCCGCTCACCATGCCGCCGTACTCCTCGCCCAGCTTGTCGCGCATGAAATAGCACTTGAGCCATGCTTCGACGTCGCGCGAGGCTTCGTCCGCACGCCGCTCGTTGGCCGAGCAGTGCAGGCCCAGCTCTTCCCAGATCGCCGTGTTCGGACGGCCGCGCCGGCCGTGCTTTTCCTCGTCTTCCTGTTGCATCGCGCGGGCACGCGGCGACAGCGCCGTGTTGAGCGCGACGCCTGCGGGCGTTTCGGGCTGGTACTTCTTGCCCTGCAGGACTGCGTAGATGGCGCGGTGCGTGAGCAGGTCGGGATAGCGGCGAATCGGGCTCGTGAAGTGTGCGTACGCCTCGTAGGCAAGGCCGAAGTGGCCGATGTTGTCGGGGCTGTAGACCGCCTGCTGCATGGAGCGCAGCAGCATGGTCTGCAGCATCTGCGCGTCGGGCCGGTCGCGGATGTGCGCCATCAGCGCCGCGTAGTCGCTCGCGTGAGGCGTCTCGCCGCCGCCGAGCGAGAGGCCCATGCCGCGCAGGAACGTGCGCAGGTTTTCGAGCTTCTCGGCCGTGGGACCGGCGTGCACGCGGTACAGGCCCGAATGCCGGTTGCGCTTCATGAAGTCGGCCGCGCAGACGTTCGCGGCCAGCATGCATTCTTCGATGAGCTTGTGCGCGTCGTTACGCTGGCGCGGCACGATCTGCTCGATCTTGCCCTGCGCATTGCAGACGATGTAGGTCTCGGTGGTGTCGAAGTCGATCGCGCCGCGCTTCTGGCGCGCCGCGAACAGCGACTTGTAGACGCCGTACAGGTTCTGCAGATGATCGAGAAGGCCGGCGCGCCGCGCGGCTTCCGGCCCCTTGGTGTTCTTCAGCACCGCGGCCACTTCGGTGTACGTGAGCCGTGCGGCCGAATGCATGACGCCCGGATAGAACTGGTACGCCTTGATCTCGCCGCGCGTGGTGATGACCATGTCGCACACCAGCACGCAGCGGTCCACGTGCGGATTGAGCGAGCAGAGCCCGTTCGAGAGCTTCTCGGGCAGCATGGGAATCACGCGGCGCGGGAAGTACACCGAGGTGCTGCGCTCGAGCGCGTCCACGTCGAGATCGCTCGCGGGGCGCACGTAGTGCGAGACGTCCGCGATCGCGACGATCAGGCGAAAGCCGTCGCCGCGGCCTACCTTGACGGGCTCGCAGTAGACGGCGTCGTCGAAGTCGCGCGCGTCTTCGCCGTCGATCGTGACGAGCGGCACGTCGCGCAGGTCCACGCGATGGCGCACGTCGACAGGACGCACCTCGTCGGGCAGCTTTGCGGCTTCTTCGAGCGCGGCGTCGCTGAATGCATGCGGCACGCCGTACTTGCGCACCGCGATTTCAATTTCCATGCCGGGGTCGTCGATGTCGCCCAGCACTTCCACCACGCGGCCGAGCGGCTGCGAATGGCGGCTCGGGAAGTCGGTCAACTCGACCACCACGACCTGGCCCACCTTGGCCTTCTTGGCGTTCTGCGTGACGAGAATGTCATGGCCGATGCGCTTGTCTTCGGGCGCCACGATCAGCGCGCCGTTCTCGTTGAGCAGGCGCCCGATCACGCGGCGGTTCGCGCGGTCCGTGACCTCGACGATGTGCCCTTCAGGACGCCCGCGGCGGTCGAAGCCCACGATGCGCGCAAGCACGCGGTCGTTGTGCATGACCTTCTGCATCTCGGGCTGCGGCAGGAACAGATCGTCCTGGCCGTCGTCGCGCACGAGAAAGCCGTAGCCGTCGCGGTGCCCCTGCACGCGGCCCGCCACGAAACTGGATGGATGAGTCAGCTGGTAGTGCCCGCGCGCATCGAGCCGGATCTGGCCGTCGCGCTCCATGGCGGCGATCCGCCGGAAGAAACCTTCGCGCTCCTGGCGCTTGATGGCGAGCGCTTCGGCGATGTCGTTCGCCGTGAGCGGAGAATCGCTCGTGCGCAGCACGCCGAGGATTTCTTCACGGCTCGGAATCGGGTACGGATATTTGCTCAAGGGCTTGTCGATGGTTTTTCTCGTTGCGTGGGACGTCGGTCGATGAGACGCGGCAAGCGCGCCGGGCGGCCTGCTGCGGGCCATTCTAACACCCGTGCATGACGCGCCGTCCGCCTTGCGGCACGGTGAAACGGGCACTCCGATGCCGTGCGCGCGCCGTACTGACCGACCGCTCGAATTGCTTGACAGCGTTCGACGAGCCTTTATAATGGCAATCTTTGCTTCGCGGCACCTCGCTGAATCAGCGACGGGATCAAGCGAAAGCAGAGCACCTGCCCAGGTGGCGGAATTGGTAGACGCACTAGTTTCAGGTACTAGCGGGTAACTCCGTGGAGGTTCGAGTCCTCTCCTGGGCACCAGATTCAAAGGCCAGCACACGCTGGCCTTTTTCTTTTTCCGGCGGCGTCCGCAGTAACGCATCGCCCTCCCACGCCGAGCAGCACATAGCCCCGCCACACGGCCGGCTCAGAACGCCTCGCGAATTGTCTGATTCGCGGGGCGCTTTTTCTTCCGCCGCCGGGCTCAGCACGACTACCCACCGATCCCTCGTCCCCCATCCGTCGGCACACAAGACGCTGCCTTCTGCGCTCGTGCCTTCCTCACCCTCCTCTGGCCGCCACACCGGTTTTGCGCTCGATCCGCATCCGCGCGCTCAAAATGCTCGTTTCAATCACAAACCGGGTTTACCTGTAGTTGATTCGACCAAATCGATCACATAAACTGACCGAGTCGATCAATCCCGCGGTGTCGGATGCCGATATTTCGGTCAGACGCCCCGGCAGAAACGATCGATTCAATCAAAAAAACTGACTGACACTATGGAGACGAAACCAATGAGAAGGTCCCTCGCACTGTTCGGCATGCTGGGCGTCGCGATGTCGGCGCACGCGCAAAGCAGCGTCACGCTTTATGGTCTGATCGACACGTCGTTGATGTACACGAACAATCAGAAAGGCGGCACGAACTATCAGATGTCGAGCGGCGTCGAGTCGGGCAGCCGCTGGGGCCTCAAGGGATCGGAAGACCTGGGCGGCGGCCTGAAGGCGATCTTCACGCTGGAAAACGGCTTCAGCGGCACGACCGGTACGCTGGGGCAGAACGGCCGCATGTTCGGGCGCGCGGCATGGGTGGGCCTCGGCACGCCGTACGGCACCGTGACGCTGGGGCGCCAGAACGAACCGTCGGCCGATTTCGTGGGGCCGCTCGTTGCCGCGAACCAGTGGGCGGGCGGCATCGGCGCGCACCCCGGCGACACCGACAACCTGTATGTCAATTCCCGCATCAGCAACAGCGTGAAGTTCCTCTCGCAGGACTACGGCGGCTTGCGCGCGGGCGCCCTGTTCAGCTTCGGCGGCACCGCCGGCAACTTCAGCAACAACCGCATCTGGAGCCTCGCGGCGGGCTACAACCGCGGCCCGCTCGCGCTGGGCGTTTCGTACATCGACACGTCGCGGCCCAACACCGCGTTGTGGGACGGCACAGCGGGCGCCGCCGCCATCTCGCCGAACAACACGCCCATCTTCTCGGGCTACACGTCGGCACGCACGCAGCGTGTCACGTCGGTGGCGGGCAACTACACGTTCGGCGCCGCCAGGCTCGGCCTCGTCTATTCGAACTCGCGC
Source organism: Paraburkholderia sp. A1RI_3L (assembly GCF_048957895.1). Lineage (NCBI taxonomy): Bacteria > Pseudomonadati > Pseudomonadota > Betaproteobacteria > Burkholderiales > Burkholderiaceae > Paraburkholderia > Paraburkholderia sp. A1RI_3L. The sequence goes on along the minus strand of NZ_JARCHA010000005.1, from coordinate 145,613 downwards.
TTCGAGGATCTCGGCTCCGGTGCCGCGTCCGCGCCGATTGCGCGCTACAAGGGCGCAACGGCCGTGTTCGACAACGCCGAAATCAACTTCAACTATCAGTTCACGCCGACGCTCCTGATGGGCGTAGCGTATGAGTACACGCGCACCCACGGCGCGGGCGACGCGCACTACAACCAGGTGAACCTCGGCGCTGATTACTTCCTCTCGAAGCGCACCGACGTCTATCTGACCACCGCCTGGCAGCGCGCAAGCGGCATCGACTCGACCGGCAAAGCGGCCGTCGCGGCATTGTGGCCGGTCGCGGCATCGAGCAATTCGCATCAGATCGCCGCGGCACTGGGCTTGCGCCACAAGTTCTGAGGCCCACGCAGCAAGCAGTCAGCAGGCATTGTGGAGAACAGCATGTCAATCGCGTTCAAGGGCATCGTCCCTGCCCTCATCACACCGATGAGCGAAAACGAGGAAGTGGACGAAGCCGGCTTGCGCACGCTTGTCGATCGTCTGATCGACGCCGGCGTGCACGGCCTCTTCGTGCTCGGCACGAACGGCGAGTTCATCGCGCTTTCGGAGGCGGAGAAACTGCGCGTGGCGCGCATCGCCGTCGATCAGGCCCGCTCGCGCGTGCCCGTCATTGCGGGCACGGGCGCGTATGCGACCCGCGACGTGATCGAGCTGAACCGCAAGATGGAGGACGTCGGCGTCGATGCCGTTTCGGTCATCACGCCGTACTTCAACGGCGCGACGCAGCAGGAACTCTTCACGCACTACGAGCGCATTGCGCGCGGCACGTCGCTGCCCGTGATGCTCTACACGATTCCGGCCAAGGCCGGGGTCACGCTGAACGTGGACACCGTGCGGCGCCTCGCCGAGATTCCCAACATTCGCGGCATCAAAGACAGCGGTGGCGATTTCGATCGCCTGCTGCAACTCATCAACCTGCGCCGCGACGATTTCGCCGTGTTCACCGGTACGGATTCGATGATCCTGTGGACGCTCATCGCCGGCGGCGACGGTGCGGTTGCCGCCACCACGAACGCCGTGCCCAGTGTCGTCATGTCGATCTGGAACAGCTTCCAGTCCGGCGACATCGACACGGCGCGGCGCGCGCAGGAATCGCTGCGCGCCCTGCGCGATGCGTTCGCGCTCGGCACGATGCCCGTCGTGCTGAAGACTGCGGCAGCCATGCTCGGCATGCCCGCCGGTCCCGCACGCTCACCCGCGCAGCCGCTCGATGCCGCCGCGCGCGAGCGTCTTGCCAAAGCGCTCGCGCATTACCCGCGCGTGGGTTGAACGCAGGACATCTTTGCCACCCGCATTCGCCAATCCGTATTTGCCACAACCTTTTGCCACAACCTTTTTTGCCACGCTCCCACGATCGCCAGCCCCAGAGATTTTCGACATGACCGCCGTCTATCACTTCCAGACCGTCCCGCACATCGTGCACGGCCCCAACAGCCTCGCGCAGCTGCCCGAGCGGCTCGCGCTGCTCGACCGGCCGGTGCGCCGCCTGGCGTTCATCACGCAGCCCGTCATGGAAGCCAACGGCGTGGCGGGTCGCGTTGTCGCGGCGCTCGAACAGAAGGACATTCAGGTGCTGATCGTGCGCGACGTCGAGCCCGAGCCGAGCATCGAAAACGTCGAGTCCGTCTACCGCGAGCAGATCGCGCCGTTTGCGCCCGACGCGGTGCTTTCGATCGGCGGCGGCAGCGTGCTGGACGCCGCCAAACTGTTCGCCGTGCGGCTCACGAATGCGCAGCCGCTGCGCGAGTGGCTCGGCATCGACCTGATCGCCTCGCCCGGCGTGCCGCTGATTCTGGTGCCCACCACCTCGGGAACGGGCTCCGAAGTCACGCCGAACGCCATCGTCACGCTGCCCGACGAAGCGCTGAAGGTCGGCATCGTGAGCCGTTTTCTGTTGCCGCAACTGGTGATACTCGATGCCACGCTCACGCTCGATCTGCCGAAGCCGATCACCGCGGCAACGGGCATGGACGCCTTCATTCACGAGCTCGAATCGTATATCTCGACAAAGGCCAATCCCGTCAGCGACATGTACGCGATGGAGTCGATGCGCCTGATCGGCGGCAACCTGCTCGAAGCCTATGACAACGGGCAGTCGCTGAAGGCGCGCGAAGCCATGCTGCTCGGTTCCATGTACGGCGGCCTCGCGTTGACCGCGGCCGGCACGGCCGCCGTGCATGCGCTCGCCTACCCGCTCGGCGGCATGTTCAACGTCACGCACGGCGTGGCGAACTCGATGCTGCTGCCGCACGTCATGCAATTCAATCGCGACGCGATCGAAGCGCGTCTTGCTAACGTGGCGCATGCGCTCGCTATCGCGCACCACGACGACAGCGACGCGCAAGCGGCGGAAAAGCTGCTCGCGCGCATTCGCGAATGGACCGCAGCGCTGGCCATTCCGCAGGACCTGCGCCGCTTCGGCGTCAGCGAAGACCATCTCGATGCGCTCGCGGTGGCCGCCTCGAAGGTCAAGCGCCTGCTCGGCAACAATCCGAAGCCGTTGAGCCTTGACGACATCAAGGCGATCTATCGTCGGCTGCTGCCATGAACGCGCCATCCATTAGCCCTGCACGCTTGCTGTTCATCGGCGACGACCTGTCGGGTACCGCCGACTGCGTCGCGGCATGCGCACGTTATGGGCTAAACGCGGGACTAAACACGGGGTTGAACGCGGGGTTAAGCGCGATCGTGAGCCTCGACATCGGCGAGACCTGCGAAGCCCGCGACGCCGATGTGCTCGCCATCGACACCGATACGCGCCGCCACGCCGCCGCAGAGGCGGCGCGCGCGAACGTAGAGGCATGGCGAGCCCATGCGCACGGTCGCCGTGTGTACAAGAAGATCGACTCGACGCTGCGCGGCAACGTGGCCGCCGAAATCGCGGCCCTCGTTCCGCTCGCGGGCATGGCCATCGTCGCGCCGGCCTTTCCGGCTGCGGGCAGGACGACGCGCAACGGCCGGCAGTACCTGTTCGGCGAACCCGTGGAAGCGTCCGAGGTCTGGCGCAACGAGCACCTCGCCGGCACGGCCGATCTGTGCGAAATGCTGCGCGATGCGGGCTTGCGCGTGGCCCACATCGGGCTCGACGAGGTACGCCAGGGCACTGCGTCGCTGCATGCACGGCTTGCCGTCTGCCAGCATGACCGACGGCAGGCCGTGGTCTGCGACAGCGAGACCGAAGAAGACCTTGCCGCGATCGCGAACGCGTCCATCACGCTCGACGACGTGTTCTGGGTCGGGTCCGCCGGGCTCGCCGCTCCGGTGGTCGACATGCATGCGGCGTCGATGCGGGCGAGCAGTGTGAGCGGTGCAAGCGGTGTGAGCGGCGCGAGCAAAGAGGCACGTACAGGCGCATTCGTGGCGGGCAATTCGCGCTTGCGTGGCGTGCTGACCGTAGTGGGCAGCATGTCCAGCGTCTCGCATGGGCAAGCCGCAACGTTGTGCGCCACGGTGAGAGACGCAGGCGAAGCCATCGACCTCGTCGAAGTCGACGCGCAGGCGCTGCTCGACCCCGTCGATGCCGCCACGCTCGCGTTGACCCCGCAGGTCGCAAACGCATTGACGCAGGGCCGCCATGTCGTCGTCGCATTGAGTCAGCGCGGCCGCCTTGACGTGGCCGACGGTGTGCTGCTCGCGCGGCAGCTCGCCGCGCGGCTCGCGCCCGCCGCCGAACACGCCGCGGCGCTCATCGCCACGGGCGGCGAAACGGCGCGTGCGCTGCTCTCGCAGATGGGCGTGGCGACGTTGCACGTGGCCGAAGAAATCGAAAGCGGCGTGCCGTTGCTCGTCGCCGCGCATGCCGGCAGAACGTTGCCGGTGGTCACCAAGGCGGGTGGCTTCGGCCGGCCCGACACTCTGTATCGCGCGTGGCGGCGGCTCGCCGTCGCACAACAGGCGCACGGGCAGGCGCCGCATCCATCCAGCGCATCGAGCACATCCAGTGCATCCAGCAAAGAGGAAGCTATGACATATCGTCCCGTAATCGGCATCACGATGGGCGATGCCGCCGGCGTGGGACCGGAAATCATCATGAAGAGCCTCGCGCACGCGTCGGTCTACGACAGTTGCCGTCCGCTCGTGATCGGCGACTCGCGGCGGTTAGTCGATGCGGCGCGCCGTGCCGGCGTGACGCTGACGGTCCGCTCCATTGCCACGCCCGCGCAGGCGCATTTCACTTACGGCGAAGTCGATTGCATCGACCTGGGCCTGATTCCCGCCGACCTGCCCTACGGCAAGCTCTCCCCCGTCGCGGGCGATGCCGCCTATCAATACATCGCGCGCACCGTGGAACTCACCTCGGCGGGCGAACTGGATGCGATCTGCACCGCGCCGCTGAACAAGGAAGCCCTGCACGCGGGCGGCCACATCTTTCCTGGGCATACCGAAATGCTCGCGCATCTCACGGGCATTCCCGAAGTCTCGATGATGCTGGTCGCGCCGAAGCTGCGCGTCATTCACGTCACCACGCACATCGGCCTGCTCGACGCGATTCGCCGCATCGAGCCGGGACTCGTGCAGCGCACGATCGAACGCGCTCACGACACGCTCGTGCGCGCAGGCATCGAATCGCCGCGCATCGGTGTGTGCGGCATCAACCCGCACGCGGGCGAAAACGGCCTGTTCGGTTACGGCGAGGAAGAGGAGAAGATCATCCCCGCCGTCAACGTGCTGCGCGAACGCGGCTGGGATGTCGAAGGCCCGCTGCCCGCCGACACGCTGTTTTTCCGCGCGGGGCGCGGCGACTTCGACGTGGTCGTAGCGATGTACCACGATCAGGGACACGGCCCGGTCAAGGTGATGGGTCTGGAAGCCGGCGTCAACGTCACGGTCGGCTTGCCCGTGATTCGTACGTCGGTGGATCACGGCACCGCATTCGACATCGCCGGCAAGGGCATCGCCGACGAACGCAGCATGCTGGAAGCGCTCAAGCAGGCACGAGACCTGGCGACGCGCCGCGCGGTGCAACCCGCGTAACGCTATTGCAGTCATGCGCGGCTCGCGCCGTGCATGACCCAGACGGGCGTTGTATCCAGGCGCGCCCGCAGCCAACAACAATCGGAGACAGCAATGAATCATTTCACCGCATGGGACACGGCCGTCATCGTCGCGATGGTCGTCGTGTACATCGTCATCACGGCGTGGATCAGCATCCGGCTGCGCAGCAAGACCACCGAGCAGTTCATGGTGGCGGGGCGCTCCACGCCCGCCATCGTGATCGCCATTCTGCTCATGTCGGAGTACATCGGCGCCAAGTCGACCATCGGCACCTCGCAGGAAGCCTTCAACGTGGGCATCGCGGCATCGTGGTCGGTGATCTCCGCCTCCATCGGCTTCCTGTTCTTCGGGCTTTTCATGGCGCGGCGGCTCTACCGGTCCGGCGAATTCACCATCTCGGGCTTCATTGCGCAGAAGTACGGCAAGTCGGCCAGGCTCGTCGTGTCGGCCATCATGATCTACGCGCTCTTCATCGTGAACGTGGGCAACTATGTGAGCGGCGCGGCTGCGATATCCACGGTCATGCGCGTCAATCTGCCGACAGCGGCGTTCATCACCGCGGTCGTGAGCACGATCTACTTCGCGTGGGGCGGCCTGAAAAGCGTGGCCTACGTGACGATCCTGCACAGCGCCGTGAAGCTGCTCGGCATCGCGATTCTCGTGTGGGTGGCGCTCTCGATGACGGGTGGCATTGCGCCCATGATGCAGAGCATGCCGGCTCAATACTTCACGTGGAACGGCATGCTGAGCGGCGGCACGATCGGCGCGTGGATCATCGGCACGGCGGGCGCCATCTTCTCCACGCAGTTCATCATTCAGGCCATTTCCGGCGCGAAGTCCGCAAACGAAGCGCGTAACGCGACGCTGATGGCCGGCGTGCTCTGCGTGCCCATTGCGATTGCGCTCGGCTTTCTCGGCGTGGCCGCGAAGTTCCTGTTCCCCGGCATCAAGAGCCTCTATGCGCTGCCTATCTTCCTGCAGCACATGCATCCGCTGCTCTCGGGCATCGTGACGGTCTCGCTCGTGGCGTCGATCTTCGTGAGCGTCAGCACAGTGGCGCTCGCCATCGCCTCGCTGATCGTCAAGGATTTCTACGTGCCGCGTTACCGCCCTTCGCCGGAACGCGAACTGCGCACCACGCGCCTCATCTCGCTCGTGGTGGGCTTCCTGCCGCTCGTCTTCGTGCTGTTCGTGCCGCAGATTCTCGCGCTGTCGTTCTTCACCCGCGCCTTGCGGCTCACCGTGACCGTGGTCGCCTTGATGGGCATCTATCTGCCCTTCTTCAACAGCAACCGCGGCGCGATCTGGGCGCTCGCGCTCGCCACCGTTGCCACCACTGCCTGGTTCCTGCTGGGCAATCCGTTCGGCGTCGACAACATGTATGTCGCGCTTCTCACGCCGGCCGTCGTGATGGTCATCGAAAGGCTGCTGTTCCGTTCGTCTAACCACGGTGCGCCAGTCGAACAAGGCCGCATTGCGCGCACGGATTCGTGAGGCCTCGCACCCACCGCGACACTTCGTACGCACCACACGCCCTACCGTTTCAGGATTCGATCATGACGAGCCACTCCACTCTGCCCGCACAGGCCACCGCGATGCCGGGCCAATTGCATCCCGCGCCTGGCGACGATGCACGCGTCGATGCCTATCTGCCTGCCGCAACGGTGCAGAATCACGCCGCGAATCTGCTCGCGCTCGACAACGGCGACCTGCTTTGCGCGTGGTTCGGCGGCACCCAGGAAGGCGTGCCCGACATCTCGATCTATCTCTCGAGACTGCCCCAAGGCAGTTCGACATGGACCGAACCCGTGCGCCTTTCCGAAGACCCGACGCGCTCCGAACAGAACCCGGTGCTGTTCGCCGCGCCCGACGGCAAACTGTGGCTCATCTACACGGCGCAGCTGTCGGGGCATCAGAACACGTCGATCGTGCGCCGGCGCATTTCCGCCGACAACGGCCACACCTGGGGGCCGATCGACACGCTGTTCGACACACCCGGCACCTTCGTGCGGCAACCCATCGTCGTCGCGCCCGACGGCGCATGGCTGTGCCCCGTGTTCCTGTGCCGCGTCAAAGCGGGCGAACGATGGTCGGGCAACGACGACATCAGCGTCGTGATGCGCTCAACCGACAACGGCACGAGCTGGAGCGAGCACGACGTACCGGGCAGCATCGGGTGCGTGCATATGAACATCCAGGTGCTGCACGACGGATCGCTCGTCGCTCTCTTTCGCAGCCGCTGGGCCGACCACATCTATCTCAGCCGCTCCGCCGACGGCCGCACGTGGAGCGAGCCGCAGCCGCTCGATCTGCCCAACAACAATTCGTCGATCCAGTTCGTGGTGCTCGCCAACGGCCATCTGGGTCTCGTGTTCAACCACAGCAGCGCCGCGCAAAGCACGCAACGCCGCGCGTCGCTCTATGACGACATCGAAGACGCCGAAGACAGCGGCACGCTGGTGACGCAGGCCGCGTCGGCGCGCGGCACCGCGTTCTGGGGTGCGCCACGCGCGCCGATGACGCTCGCCGTGTCGACGGACGGCGGCCGCACCTGGCCTATCGCGCGCAACCTCGAAACGGGCGACGGCTACTGCATGACGAACAATTCGACCGACAAGCTGAACCGCGAATTTTCGTATCCGTCCATCGTGCAGTCCGCCGACGGACGCCTGCACATCGCTTACACCTACTTTCGCCAGCGCATCAAATACGTGTGCGTGACGGAAGACTGGGTCGCGTCGGCAGGCCCTGCGCAGGCATAAAGCAAGGAGCACGGGCACGCTCGACCGGTGCCGCAAGGCGGCGCAAAGACAGGCTGAAAGAGACACGGAAAACGGGAAATGGATAAACTACCGTCGCGCCGAACCGTGCGCCCCGCCGCCCGCCATGTCCGCAGGCGGCGCATCGAACCCGTCACCGACCGAAATATGAAAGTTGCCCGCCGCCGCGAGGCGATGCTCAAGGCTGTCCTGTCAGGCATGACGGAAGTGGCCGAACTGTGCGAACACTTCGGCATGTCTGAAGCCACTGTGCGCCGCGACCTGCGGGCGCTGGCCGACGAAAGGCTCATTCTGCGCACTTACGGCGGCGCGGCGTCGGTCAGCATGCATGCGCGCGAAGAGTCCCTCGAACAGCGGCGGCAAACCTTCCGGGCGGAGAAGGACGCTATCGGCCAGGCCGCCGCCGCCCATGTGGCCGAGGGCGACACCGTCTTTCTCGACAGCGGCACGACGACAGCGGCGCTTGCGCGCGCACTCGCCGGCCGCGAGAACGTCCAGGTGGTCACCAACAACCTGCTCGTCGTGCAGATACTCGCGGCAAGCAAGGTCCACCTGACGCTGATAGGCGGCGAAGTGCGCGAGTCCAGCATGTGCACGCTTGGCGCCATCGCTCAGCTCGCATTGACGCGCATCACCGTCGACAAAGCCTTCCTGGGCGCGGACGGCGTCGTGCCCGGGCGCGGCCTGTGCGAAGCCACCGCGGATCAGGCGTATCTGAAGGAATGCCTCATGCGTCAGGCGGCCAGCATCTTCGTGCTCGCGACCTCGGACAAGCTCAATCGCGACAGCCAGCAACACTGGGCGCCCATCGAAAAACCGTGGACGCTCATTACGGATGCCACGGCGCCACACGCCGGCCTGCACGCGTTCGAGAACGTAGCGGGCATCACGATCGAATCGGTGAGCGCGCCTCGCGCGGGCGGGCACTGAAGCACGAATGAATCGAAATGAATCGAGCCCGCATGCAGGACAACACATGACGAGACGCATCGTAGTGACTGGCGCGAGTTCGGGCATCGGCCACGCGGTTGCGGCGCGGTTGCTGAAGGACGGCTGCGAGGTGATCGGCATGAGCCGCGGCCGGCCCGATTTCGGCGAGGCGCGCTTTCGGCTTTTCCAATACGTGCCCGTGGACCTCGGCGACATCGACGCCATTGCGCCGCTGGCGCGCGAGCTAGGCGCAGTGGACGGCCTGGTTCACGCTGCGGGCTTCATGAAGACGGCGAGACTCGGCGGCCTCGATCTGCCCGGTGGCGAGGCGATGTGGCGCCTGCATGTCGGCGCGGCCGCGGCGCTTGCCGATGCACTCGCGCCTTCGATGCGCGACGGCGGGCGCATCGTGCTGATCGGCAGCCGCGTGTCGGGCGGCGCGGCGGGCCGCAGCCAGTACGCAGCGGCCAAAGCCGCGATGGTGGGCATGGCGCGCTCATGGGCGATCGAACTGGCACCACGCGGCATTACGGTCAACGTGGTGTCGCCCGCCGCAACGGAAACGCCGATGCTGAACGATCCGCAGCGCACCTCCAGCGCACCGGTGCTGCCGCCCATTGGCCGGTACGTGAAGGTGGAAGAAGTGGCATCGCTCGTCGCCTGGCTGTTGGGCGAAGACGCAGGCGCTGTCACGGGACAGCAGATCATGGTCTGCGGCGGGAGTTCGTTGAACTAGCGTCGCGATTGACAAGCTGAAACGCTCGGCTATAATGCCGGTCTTTGCTTCGCGGCACCTCGCTGAACCAGGCGACGGGATCAAGCGAAAGCAGAGCACCTGCCCAGGTGGCGGAATTGGTAGACGCACTAGTTTCAGGTACTAGCGGGTAACTCCGTGGAGGTTCGAGTCCTCTCCTGGGCACCAGATTCAAAGGCCAGCGCACGCTGGCCTTTTTCTTTGGTCCACGTTTTTCTTTGGTTCATCTCTTCCTCGGCTGCGTACTGAGCCGGCCTGCTCTGTCCCGTTCCCTTCGTTATCGTCCGTCCCTTCGCGAGCGTGGCGCCGTCCGCAATGCCGTCATTCGCCACCGCGACGTGTCAGACGTGTCAGCCCTGCCGGGACGCTGTCAGCCTGGCGCCATCTTCGCCCCCGTATCCTGAACGCTCACTCTGAAACGCCGGCTGACGCCGGGCACGCATGCGCGCCGCGCCTCTCGCGGCGCGTGGCGCCGTCATGGCGTGGACGCGTGCCCACGCATGCCGAGGCCGGCTTCCTTGCGAGCAACAGACGATGCAGACGGACGTGCGGCGATCGCTCGAAGTGGACTTCTTCCGGGGTCTCGTCCTCCTCGTCATTGCCGTGGACCACAACTCCGGCAGCGTCCTTGCGAAGTTCACGCTGCACAACTTCGCGTACTGCGACTCGTCGGAGGTGTTCGTCTTTCTCGGCGGCTACGCATCGGCGGCGGCATGGGCCGCGGTCTGCATGCGGCGCGGCGAATCGGCCGCCCGCAAGCGCTTCGTGAAACGCAGCGGCCAGATCTACGGCGCGTATCTGCTCACGGCGGCGCTGATGCTCGCGAGCGGCGCCTTGCTGCTCGGCCTGCACCTCGACTCGCCGCTCGTGCGCTACACAGACTGGACAGACTTCCTCGCGCGGCCCGCAGGCCTCTTGCTGGAGGTCGCATCGTTCCGGCGTCAGCCGTATCTCTCCGCGGTGCTGCCGATGTACGTGCTGTTCGCCCTCGCCGTACCGCTCGCCGTGCCGGCCGCCGCACGCCGGCCCGCGATGCTGCTGGCCAGCAGCATCGCGTTATGGTGGCTGGCGCCGGAGGCGCTCGCGCTGTTGCCGGCCACCGCCTCGGATACCTGGTCGTTCAATCCGTTTGCGTGGCAGTTGATGTTCGTGCTCGGCATGCTCGCGCGCGCACAGCCCATCGACACGCGCATCCATGCCTCGCCGCTTGCGGCGCTCTGCAGTGTGGCGGCGCTTGCGCTCGTGCTCGCTCTTGCAGCGGCCCACCTGCACGAAGCGCATCCGCTTGCGGGCGAACTCAAGCAGAACCTCGCCTTCGTGCGCGTGGGCAACTTCGTGGCCATCGCATGGCTCGCCGCGCGCGCGACGCACGCGGGCTGGGTCAGGCAACTCGCCGTCCGGGCGCCGTGGATCGTCTCGGTAGGCCGACGCGGGCTCGTGTGCTTCGTGTTGGGCAGCGTGCTTTCCGTGGCAGTGGACACGGCCACGCACGCGGCCATCGCGCAACCCTTTCCCTGGCTCGCGGGCCTGGTGTGCGACGCGTTCGTGATCGGCACGCTGTGTCTCGTCGGACGCTACGGCAACAATGGTCAGCCCGAGCGCGCCATGCGCCGCGCAATCGCGACGCGGCAAACCGTATAGCGCGGTGCCGGCGCGCTCTCCAATCGCAGACGTCTGCATCGAAGTTGGGCCGTGGCACGACGGACGGCCCGCACGCACGAAGCACTCACGATTTCCGCGCTGTGAGCGTTGTAACGGCAGATTGTCCAGCCGTCGTGAACGCTGCGCGCTCGAAACCGCTTGCCCCGCGGCGAAGCGCGCGTGTTTCGCCGCACGCTGCAGCGAGCCTGTGATCGCTCACGCAGCGGCGGCATCCCGCGCCCCGAATATTGCGGAACACTCATTTACAACCCATTACGTTTGCGCAAGCACGCGTCCGTACCATGGGACGCACTGCAACCGGTAAAACCACGCGACGCGGCAAGGGCGGCTCAATCGCCATGCCGCCATTTCAACGGAGAACACGCTCATGCGATCAAAACTCAAGCCTTTCGTCGCCGCACTCGCCGGCGGCTGCACGCTGTTTGCCGCAGGCGCGGCCATGGCTCAGCACGCACCTGGCTACGCGCCGGGCTATGCCCCGGGCTACATGGCGGCCGAGGCTCCCGCGGCCCATCTGATGCCGGTCGACCTGCACGTCTCGATAGGCTGGCATGGCGACCGTTACTGGGACGGCCGCCGCTACTGGGCGCACGACGAGTGGATGCGTCACCATCCGCGTGATCCGGGTCCGCCGCACCGCATGCACGACGATCATCGCGACGACCACCGTCCGCCTCCGCGCTACTGATCGCGCCACCCTTTCCGCCGCTTCATCCGCGCGCCCGCCTGCTCATGCGAAGCAGCCGGGCGCGCGGCTTTTTGCGCGATACGTCCCGCACAATCCGCGCATCGGCACGCTCGCAGGGCGGCACGCCGCTTCGCCTGCACGCGGCGCGCCACCCGCTACATCTGCCACACGAACATTTCATGGGCGCGCGTGGCGGCTTCGATATCGACCTCGCGCCGCTCAGTCTTGCCGTTGTAGTTCGCGCTGACCACGTAGCGCCCGTGCGGTAGCGAGAGCAACATGAAAGGCCCGTTGGCCTTCGTGGTCAGCAAGTTGTTGCCGTGCGCGTCCGCGATATGCACCGGCACGTCCGCCAGATATTCGTTGTCGGTGCCGGTCTTGCCGACGAACTCGAGCACGAGCGGATAACGGTGCATGACGCTCTTGATCGCGCTGGACTGGTCGCTCCCGACACCACCCGACAGATAGCTGATCGCGCCCGCGCGCTGCATGGGCGGCAAGCCCGGTTCGGCGCCATACGCGAACTGCAAACCGCACGCCGCCGCGAGCACGCCCGCGGGCAACCACAGAATGGCACGCTTGTTCATATCGACCTCCTTGCTGGTCACGTCGATGGAGGCGCATAGGACGCAAACATCCCACGCGCCGCGCTTGAAGGTAGGGGGCGAGGCTTAAAGCGCGCTTAATCGGCGCAAGGAAGCGCCACGCGCACGGATGGCACGGCTTCCGGGTTCATGCAAGCGTTCGTGGGGCGTTCATATGCACGTTCATACGCGCGTTCATTCGCAGCGGCCGCCGCAATTTTTTGCCGAATCTATTGCATTGCAATATGCACGGGAAATGCTTGATACGAGTCCCTGATATTTACATTATCAATACATTAAATACATAAAGCTTTCATTCCGACTCGAATTAACCAGGGATTAGTACCGATTTGGCAGCGAGTTTCATGCAGACGTTTAAACGTCGGCGTACACTCGCCGCAAGCCCGCACCACGGGGCGTGCCGGGCGCCTCGCTGCTTTCGCCCAACTGCGCGGAGCACCGCAGACACAGGAGAAAAATCAAATGAGCTGGACGCGAGAACAGAGAAACGTAACGATCGCCGCCTATCTGGGCTGGACGCTCGACGCATTCGATTTCTTTCTCATGGTTTTCGTATTGAAAGATATCGCTGCGGAATTCAATACGAAAATTCCCGCCGTTGCCTTTGCCATCACCCTGACGCTTGCCATGCGGCCGATCGGCGCCCTGATCTTCGGGCGGCTGGCGGACAAATTCGGACGTCGTCCCACGCTGATGGTCAACATCGCGTGCTACTCGCTGCTCGAACTGCTCTCGGGCTTCTCGCCCAATCTCACCACGCTGCTCGTCATGCGCTCGCTCTTCGGCATCGCGATGGGCGGCGAATGGGGCGTGGGCTCGGCACTCACCATGGAGACCGTGCCCGCGCACGCGCGCGGCTTCGTCTCGGGTCTCCTGCAAGCGGGCTACCCGAGCGGCTATCTGCTGGCGAGCGTGGTGTTCGGCGTGCTCTATCAGTACATCGGCTGGCGCGGCATGTTCTTCGTGGGCGTAGCGCCCGCGCTGCTCGTGCTCTACATTCGTGCAAGCGTGCCCGAATCGCCGGCGTGGAAGGCCATGGAAAAGAAGCATCGGCCCGGTCTCGTCGAGACGCTCAAGCGCAACTGGGGCCTCTCGCTCTACGCCATCGTGCTGATGACCTGCTTCAACTTCTTCTCGCACGGTAGCCAGGACCTGTACCCGACCTTCCTGCGTGAACAGCATCACTTCGACGCGCATACGGTTTCGCTCATCGCGATTGTGCTGAACGTCGGGGCGATTGTGGGCGGCCTGTTCTTTGGCTCGCTCTCCGAAAAGATCGGTCGTCGCTGGGCTATCTTCATCGCGGCCCTGATCGCACTGCCCGTGCTGCCGCTGTGGGCGTTTTCGAGCGGTGCAGTCGCGCTCGCGGCTGGCGCCTTCCTGATGCAGATCTCCGTGCAAGGCGCATGGGGCGTGATTCCCGTGCACCTGAACGAAATTTCGCCCGACGAAATTCGCGCGACGTTCCCGGGGCTCGTCTATCAGCTGGGCAACCTGCTGGCTTCGGTCAATGCCACGATGCAGGCATCCATTGCCGTGAGCCGGGGCAACGACTACTCGTTTGCGCTCGCGGCCGTCGCCGGCACCGTGGCGGTCGTCATCGCCGCGCTGATTCTTTTCAGCCGTGAACGGCGCGGCATAGATATGACACAATCCGCGAAACAGGTGCTGTCGATCGACTAGCGGGTCCATCGTTCGGACAGCAACGCGGCGTACGCCCGTTTCAACGCAGCAACACCACAAGCATTCAATCAGGCGGACCACTGGTCCGCCGGCCACAGCAGTTCTTACGAGGCCGTCCCGATGACGAATCGGGACGGCTTTTTTCGTTTGTTTTTCGTCGATTTTTCGGTTGTGCCGCGGCGCGCTCGTCGAGTATCGGAGCGCGTTTCGCGTAGCACATTGTGCAGTGCACCTGCATTGCGGCACGTCATAGGGCCGCCTTTTTAGAGGAGTCCGTCCACGCTCACCTCTTCACGCTCGACCAAGCTGTCTCGTATTCTCGGTAAAACGCCTGTTTCAATTAAAAATTTGAATCGCTTGTTTGCGTGCCGGGCCACCGGCAATGGAGGCGCAACATGGCAGTCCGCAACACGAGCCGGGCCACCGGCGACACGAAAACCCGCATCCTCGATGCCGCCGAGACCCTGTTCGTCGAGTTCGGCTACGAAGCGATGTCGCTGCGGCAGATCACGTCGCGCGCCGAGGTCAATCTGGCCGCGGTCAACTATCACTTCGGCAGCAAGGAAGCGCTGATCCACGCAATGCTCTCGCGCCGGCTCGACCGTCTCAACGAAGCACGGCTTCAACTGCTCGACCGCTTCGACGCGCTGCTCGGCGAGCGGCTCACCTGCGAGCACGTGCTGGGCGCGATGTTCATTCCCGCGCTGCGTCTTTCGCGCGATCCGCTCGTGGGCGGACGCGCGTTCCTGCGGCTCCTGGGCCGTGCCTATACGGACCCGTCGTCGTTCATTCGCGACTTTCTGAATGCGCATTACGCGTCGGTTGCCGAGCGGTTCTTCGCCGCGTTTCAGCGTGCGCTGCCCCACCTGCCGCGCGAGGAACTGGGCTGGCGCCTGCACTTCGCCATCGGCGCGCTCTCCGGCGTGCTCGCGGGCGCGGATACGGACCGCCTCATCTCCGAGTTCTCGCAGGGCAAGTCGATGAACGACCTGCAACTGATCGCGCGGCTCGCCTCGCTGATGGTGTCCGCGCTGAAAGCCCCGCTGCCCGACTCGGCACAGCTCGCGATGTTCGCGGCCGTGCTGGGCGACGCGGGCGATGGTGTGGAGGCGATGGCGTGCAGCACGGCAGCCGCAGCCACGACGTCGGCGTCGGCGTCGGCGTCGGCGCCCGCGCTGAAGGCGGAAGGCAGCACGCCACCTGCGCCGTCCGGCGACGCATCGGCCACCTCGTCCGCGGCGCCGCCGGGTTCGGCGGCGCGTGAAGCGGAGCGTCCGGGCGGCGGCGTGGCCTCGGGATCGACACTGCATCGGGCCGCAAGCGGCGCGATGTGATCGCGGGCAAAGCAGGCGCTTAGCGGGCGCTTAGCAGGCGCCTGCTTTGCACCTGCACCGCACCCGCGAGGCACCCGCGGCATCACCTGGAAAGGCACCTGAGTGGGAGGACAAGCGGGCGTCGGTGTGCGAGGCGCGGGTGTGGCCACGCCTCGCACACCGGAAACATGGCCGCAGAAACACAATCGACAAACACAATCGACAAACACGGTCCGCTAACAAGACGGCTATAAGACCGGCTGAGCGGCCCACACCGACAACAACAAAACTGCTTCACGCCAGTCACGGGCTTGCACTCGCCCGCCGGCATCGACGTGAACAGGTCGCAGACAGGCTAATCAGGGAGGAAAACGCCATGTCGTGGTTCATCGTTGCGTTCGTCATCGGCGCGGCCGCGCTGCTTTACGTCGAGGCCCATGCGGGGTGGTGGCTCGCCGCATCGATCGTGTGGGTTGCCGCCGCGCACCTTGCGGGTGTTGCGGGCACGTTGGGCACAGTGCTGCTCGCTGTTGTCGTCGTGCTGCCCGCGCTGGTGCTCGCGCTCAAGCCGCTGCGCCGCACATGGCTCACAAGGTCCGTGCTCGATACGTTCCGCCGCATCCTGCCGGAGATGTCGCCCACCGAGCGCGATGCCATCGAAGCCGGCACCGTGTGGTGGGATGCCAAACTCTTCGCCGGACGCCCGCATTGGGACGCCCTGCTTGCACACGGCCCCGCCACGCTCACCGCCGAGGAGCAGGCATTCCTCGACCACGAATGCGAGGAACTGTGCCATCTCGCGAACGACTGGGACACCACGGCTGTCTGGCAAGACCTCTCGCCGCAAGCGTGGCGTTACATCAAGGAGCAGGGCTTTCTCGGCATGATCATTCCGAAGCGCTACGGCGGTAAGGAATTCTCCGCGTACGCGCATTCGCAGGTCATCATGAAGCTCGCCACGCGCTGTTCGGCGGCGGCTGTTTCGGTGATGGTGCCCAATTCGCTCGGCCCCGCCGAACTGCTCATGCACTACGGCACCGAAGAGCAGAAGAATCACTACTTGCCGCGTCTCGCACGCGGTGAAGAAATTCCGTGCTTCGCGCTCACGAGCCCCTATGCCGGGTCCGACGCGGCTGCCATTCCCGATGTCGGCATTGTCTGCAAGGGGCTGTTCGAGGGCCGCGAGACGCTCGGCTTTCGCGTGACCTGGGAAAAGCGCTACATCACGCTCGGCCCGATCGCCACCGTGCTGGGTCTCGCATTTCGCGCGCTCGACCCCGACCATCTGCTCGGCCCCGACGACGAGCCCGGCATCACCTGCGCGCTGATTCCCACGACGCATCCCGGCGTGCAGATCGGCCGGCGCCACTGGCCGCTCAACGCCGTGTTCCAGAACGGCCCGAACTGGGGCAAGGACGTCTTCATTCCGCTCGACTGGGTGATCGGCGGCCGTGCTCAGGTGGGCAACGGCTGGCGCATGCTGATGGAGTGCCTCGCCGCGGGACGCGCCATCTCGCTGCCTTCATCGAACGTCGGCATGGCGAAGCTCGCGGTGCGCGGCACCGGCGCCTACGCCGCCGTGCGCCGCCAGTTCCGCACGGCGATTGGCCGCTTCGAGGGCGTGCAGGAAGCGCTCGGCCGCATGGGTGGTCATCTCTACGTGATGGACGCGGCGCGCCGGCTCTCCGCGCAAGCCGTGGATCTGGGCGAGAAGCCGTCGGTGATCTCGGCGATCGCGAAATATCACATCACCGAGCGCGCCCGCAAAGTGATCAACGACGGCATGGACGTCGTCGCCGGCAAAGGCATCTGCATGGGACCGTCGAACTTCCTCGCGCGCGCCTATCAGCAGGTGCCCATCGCGATCACCGTGGAAGGCGCGAATATCCTCACGCGCTGCCTCATCATCTTCGGCCAGGGGGCGATACGCTGCCATCCCTACGTGCTCAAGGAAATGACTGCAACGCGCGAGAGCCATAGCGAAGCGGACTATCCACGCGCGCTGCGCGAGTTCGATGCGGCGTTCTTCGGGCACCTCAACTTCACGCTCTCGAACGCCGTGCGCAGCCTCGTCTACGGACTGACAGGCGGCCGCTTCATTCGCGCGCCACAGCGCGCCGACGCCACGCTCGCGCCGTTTTATCGCGCGGCCACACGCTTATCCGTCGTGTTCGCGCTGCTCGCGGACGTTTCGATGTTCGTACTGGGTGGCGACCTCAAGCGGCGCGAGCGCATCTCGGGGCGACTCGGCGACGTGCTCGCCCAGCTCTACCTGATCTCGGCGACGCTCAAGCGCTACGAGGACGAAGGCCGCCAGCAGGACGACCTGCCGCTCGTGCGCTGGGGCGTGGAAGATGCGCTCTTCACGGCGCAGCAGGCCATTGACGGCGTGCTCGCGAATTACCCGAACCGCGCCGTCGCGTGGCTCGTGCGCGCGCTGGCGTTCCCGTTCGGCCTGCCGCATCGCGCGCCGTCCGATGCACTCGGCACGCAGATTGCCGAGCTGATGCAGACGCCCGGCGCCGCACGCGAGCGCCTCGTCGCGGATTCGTACGTGCCGCCTGTCGAGGTGGACGCGATCGGCTACGGCGAACTGGTCTTTGCGCTGAGCCCGCGCGTGGCCGACATCGAGCGCAGGCTGCGCGACGCCGTGCACGCGGGCAGGCTCGCGCCGATGCCGCAAAGCATGGCCGCGCTCGCCGCCTGGACCACGAGCGCCCAGCAGCAAGGCTTGATCGATGCAGACGAACGGCAGACGCTCGACGACTACGCGCGCTACGCGGCCGAGGCCGTCAAGGTGGACGATTTCGCACCGGACTTCGATATGCTCACGGGCCTGCAAAAACGCCGCGAGGCACTGGAAAAGGCGATGGATCTGGCCGCATGAGCGGGCACAACACGCGGACGGGCACGAGGACAAGCGCGCAGGCACGCGCGTGAAGACACGAGACTACGAACGCCCGCTAGCGTCACCGCCACCACGACATCCAACGAGAATCCAACGCAACGCGCGCCCCTTACGAGGACCACCACGAAGATGAACGACGCTTACCTGAACTTCGTGAACTCGCCGCTCGGCGGCAAGCTCGTGCGCTCGCTCGGGCTGCCGAAGCCGGAAGTGCTGCGCCGCTATCGCGCGGACCAGCCCGAGTTCGACGGGCTCGTCGCGATCGGCGCGGGCCGCGAGCCGCAATGGCTCGACGCGCTCGCCGGCATGATCGCGCGGCTCGGCATGACGAGCGTGGCGCACGAGAGCGCTGCGCTGTGGATGCCGCTCGCGGCACGGCACGGTCTCATGACGGGCCGCTTCGAGCCCGTGGACGCGGGCTCGCCCGCGCGCGTGAGCGCGCTGATCTTCGACGCATCGGGCATCGACGACAGCCGGCATCTCGAACCGCTCTACACGTTCTTTCACGACGCGCTGCGCTCGGTGGCGCGCTGCGGGCGTCTCGTCGTGCTGGGCCGCACGCCGCAGCACTGCGCGAGCGCGCGGCAGTGGACCGCGCAGCGCGCGCTCGAAGGCTTCGTGCGCTCGCTCGGCAAGGAAGCGCGGCGCGGCATCACCGCGAATCTCGTCTACGTGGCGCCGGACGCCGCGCACGGCATCGAATCGACACTGCGCTTTCTGCTCTCGCCGCGTTCGGCTTATGTGTCGGGCCAGGTCGTGCGCATCGAACATGCACCCGTTATGCCGGACCTGCCCGACACATTCGACTGGCAGCGCCCGCTTGCCGGCCGCCGCGCGATGGTGACGGGCGCCGCGCGCGGCATCGGCGCGGCGATCGCGCACGAACTCGCCGCCCAGGGCGCGCACGTGATGGGCATCGACATTCCCGCGGCCCGCGACGCGCTCGACTCGACGATGCGCCAGATCGCCGGCACCGCCCTCGCCTTCGACATCACCGCGCCCGAGGCGCCCGCCGACATCGCCGCGGCGCTCGACGAAAACGGCATCGACATCGTCGTGCACAACGCGGGCATCACCAAAGACAAGACCGTGGCGAAGATGAGCGTCGAGGCATGGCGCAGTGTGATCGACATCAACCTGAGCGCGCAGGAGCGCATCGACGACGCGCTGCTCGACGCCGGCACGCTGCGCGACGGCGGACGCATCGTGTGCGTGTCGTCGATTGGCGGCATTGCGGGCAACGTGGGCCAGACCAACTACGCGGCCTCGAAGGCCGGCGTGATCGGGCGCGTGGAGAGCATGGCCGCGCCGCTGCGTGCGCGCGGCATCACGATCAACGCGGTGGCGCCCGGCTTCATCGAAACGCAGATGACCGCGAAGATGCCGCTCGCGATTCGCGAAGCCGGCCGGCGCATGAACGCGATGAGCCAGGGCGGCCAGCCCGTGGACGTGGCGCAGACCATCGCATGGCTCGCGCATCCAGGCAGCGCGGGCGTGACGGGCCAGGTGGTGCGCGTATGCGGTCAGAGCCTGATTGGAGCGTAGCCGTGAACAGCGGGCAGCCATTCGGCAAGGGACCAGGACACGCAGGCGGAAACGGATCGCAACATGGCGAGCCCTCCGCAACGCGGCGTCCGAAGACCGTCGTCGTTGAACGCGTCCCCGCTCCTGCGGTGCTCTACGCGCGCGCACTCGCGGGGCTCATGCGACGCCATCGCGTGAACGTGTTGCCGGCGCTGCGGCTGGTACGCCCTGCCGTCACGCTCGACCCGCTCGCGATGGAGCGCTACGCGCGCGTGTGCGGCTTCATTCCCGAGCACGGCGTGCCGCTCACGTTCATTCACGTGCTCGCATTCCCGCTGCATCTCATGTTGCTCACCGACCCGGCGTTTCCGTGGTCCGCGCCCGGCATCGTGCATCTCGCCAATCACGTGCATCTGCGCAAACCGCTTGCCGAAGGCGACGTGCTGCGCGTGGAGGCCGAGTTCGGCGCGCTGCTGCGCCACGAAAAAGGCCAGGCATTCGTGCTCAATTCGCGCGTGTACCGGCGCGGCGAAGCGGTCTGGGACGGCGAGAGCGTGTACCTGAAGCGCGGCATCGCCGCAACGGGCGACCCGCTCGACAGCATGGCGTTCGAGCGCGACGCGCTCGCGCGGCTGGCGCGCTGGCAATTGCCGCGTCAATTGGGCCGCGACTATGCGAGCGTCTCAGGCGACTACAACCCGATCCACCTCACCGCGCTCTCCGCGAAAGTATTCGGTTTCCCGCGTGCCATCGCGCACGGCATGTGGACGCTCGGGCGCGCGTGCGCCGCGCTGCAGCCGCCGAAGCCGCTCGCCAGCGCGAGTGCCAGCGCCGAATTCAAGCTGCCGCTCGCGCTGCCGGGCGAAGCATCGCTCTGGAGCGCGGCCACTTCGCTCGTGGAACGCGAGTTCGAGGTGCGCGACGCCGCAGGCGAGAAGCCGCATCTGCGCGGCCGGTTCCAATGGGTGCTGCGATGAATGCCGCGCGCCGCCGCAAAGCCCGTACAACGATTGGCTGTAAAACCACGACCAGGAGCCCCGCATGACTCTGCCGCTTCCCGCCGTGCGCCGTGTCGCAATTGTCGGCGGCAATCGCATTCCGTTTGCCCGTTCGAACACCGCCTACGCTACCGCGTCGAATCAGGACATGCTCACGTTCGCGCTGCAAGGGCTTGTCGATCGCTTCAACCTGCATGGCGAGCGCCTGGGCGAGGTGGCCGCGGGCGCGGTCATCAAGCATTCGCGCGACTTCAACCTCACGCGCGAGTCCGTGCTCTCCACCACGCTCGCGAAGGAAACGCCCGCCTACGACGTGCAGCAGGCCTGCGGCACGGGCCTCGAAGCCGCGCTGCTGGTGGCCGGCAAGATCGCGCTCGGGCAGATCGAGGCCGGTATCGCGGGCGGCGTGGATACGACCTCGGATGCGCCTATCGGCGTGAACGAGAAGATGCGCAAGATCCTGCTCGAAGCGAATCGCGGCCGAAGCACCGCCGCGCGCGTGGGTGCGCTCGCGAAGCTGCGGCCCGGCATGCTCGTGAAGCCGCAGCTGCCGCGCAACGTCGAGCCGCGCACGGGGCTTTCGATGGGCGAGCATTGCGAACTGATGGCCAAGCGCTGGAACATCGCGCGCGAGGCGCAAGACGCGCTCGCGCTGGACAGCCATCGCAAGCTCGCCGCCGCTTACGAGCGCGGCTTCTTCAACGACCTCATGACGCCCTACCGCGGCCTCACGCGCGACAACAATCTGCGTCCCGACCTGAGCGCCGAAAAGCTCGCCTCGCTTACGCCCGCGTTCGACCGCGACGCCGGCACGATGACGGCCGGCAACTCGACGCCGCTCACCGATGGCGCCTCGGCCGTGCTGCTCGCAAGCGAGGCCTGGGCCGCGGCGCGCGGGTTGCCGGTACTCGCTTATCTGACGGCCTACGAGACCGCCGCGGTGGATTTCTTCGAGAAGAAGGAAGGCCTGCTGATGGCGCCCGCCTACGCCGTGCCGCGCATGCTCGCACGCGTCGGCCTCATGCTGCAGGACTTCGACCTCTACGAGATCCACGAGGCCTTCGCGGCGCAGGTGCTCTGCACGCTCGCCGCCTGGCAGGACGAGGAGTACTGCCTCACGCAGTTGCAACTGGACGCGCCGCTCGGCCCCATCGATGCGGCGAAGCTCAACGTGAACGGCGGGTCGCTCGCGACGGGGCATCCGTTCGCGGCCACGGGCGGCCGGCTCGTGGCGAGCCTCGCCAAGATGCTCACCCAGCTCGGCAAACCCGAAGGCACGGCACGCGGCCTGATCTCGATCTGCGCGGCGGGAGGCCAGGGCGTGGTCGCGATACTGGAGCGCTAAGCTCGCCGTTCAGGCAAGCACGCGTGCACACGATTTCCCTACAAGAATAGTCAGGAGACGAAGCGATGAACCAACCTATCCCAACGGCACCTACCGTGCCGACAGCGCCCACCGTGCCCGCTGCGGGCGCCGGCTCGATAAGGCCCGCGCCCAACACCGACGGCATCTGGTATGCCTCGTATCCGTCCGACGTGCCGCACGAGATCGACGTCAACCAGTACGCGTCCATCGTCCAGTTCTTCGACGAATGCATCGCGCAGTTTCGCGAGCGCGTGGCCTACGTGAGCGTGGGCGAGGACATGACCTACGGCGAACTTGCGCGCAAGGCGACGGCGCTCGCGGCGTATCTGCAGTCCATCGGCGTGAAGCCCGGCGACCGCGTGGCCATCATGCTGCCCAACACGTTTCAGTACCCCGTGTCGCTCTTCGGCGTGCTCAAGGCAGGCGGCATCGTCGTCAACGTGAATCCGCTCTACACGGTGCGCGAGCTTGCGCATCAACTGAAGGACAGCGGCGCGCAGACCATCATCGTGTTCGAGAATTTCGCGAAGACCGTGCAGGACGCCCTGCCCGGCACGCAGGTGCGCAACGTGATCGTGACGGCGCTGGGCGACCTGCTCGCGGACGGGCTCAACCTGAAGGGCCGGCTCATCAACTTCGTGTTAAAGCGCGTGAAAAAGATGGTGCCCGAGTACCGGCTGCCCGGCGCGGTGCGGCTGCTCGATGCGCTCGCGCTCGGCTACAGCCGCCCGCACACGCCCGTGCAGGCAGGCCACGACGACATCGCGTTCCTGCAATACACGGGCGGCACCACGGGCGTGGCGAAGGGCGCGATGCTCACGCATCGCAACATCATCGCCAATCTGCTGCAGGCGAAGGCGTGGTCCGCGGGTCAGCTCACGGGCGAAGTGGAAACGGTGCTCACGCCGCTGCCGCTCTATCACATCTACTCGCTCACGGTGAACGCACTCATCTTCATGGGCCTCGGCGGCCGCAATATCCTGATTGCGAATCCACGCGACACAGCGCGCGTGATGAAGATCATCCGCCACGAGAAGTTCACGGGCATCACGGCAGTCAATACGCTCTACAACGCGTTCCTCGACAACGAGGAATTCCGCAAGCGCGACTTCTCCGGGCTCAAGCTCGCCATGGCGGGCGGCATGGCCACGCAGAAGGCCGTGGCCGAGCGCTTCAAGGCCGTGACGGGCAAGCCGATCATCGAAGGCTACGGGCTCACGGAATGCTCGCCCATCGTCGCGATGAACCCCGTGGATCTGTCGAACCTGCACGACTTCGAAGGCTCGATCGGCGTGCCGGCGCCCTCCACCCAGGTGCGTTTCAGGAAGGACGACGGCAACTGGGCCAACATCGGCGAGCCGGGCGAGTTGTGCGTGAAGGGTCCGCAGGTCATGAAGGGCTACTGGAACCGCCCCGACGAAACCGCGAAGGTGTTCGACGAAGACGGCTGGCTCGCAACGGGCGACATCGGCGTGATGGACGCGCGCGGCTTCATCCGGCTCATCGACCGCAAGAAGGACATGATCCTCGTCTCCGGCTTCAACGTGTATCCGAACGAAGTGGAGGACGTGATCGCGATGCATCCCGACGTGCGCGAAGTGGCGGCGATCGGCGTGCCCGACCCCGCGCACGGCGAACACGTGAAGGTGTTCGTGGTGCGGCGCGACCCGTCGCTCACGGCCGAGGCGGTAATCCAGTTCAGCCGCAAGCACCTGACCGGCTACAAGGTGCCGAAGGAAGTGGAGTTCCGCGAGTCGCTGCCGCAGACCAACGTGGGCAAGATCCTGCGCCGCGAATTGCGCGACGAGGAATTGCGGAAGCAAACGCGCGGCTGAACCGTTTACTCTTCCATTTGCCGGCGCCGAGGAGCCTGTGGCGGCTCCTTTCGCCCAACATGGAGAGTGAACGATGAAGCATCCACCGGCGGCAGGGCGTGGCCACGCCTTGCTTGCGTTTGTCTTGCAGGGGTTGTGGGGGCGTGGTGATGTTGCGGCCGCTGCCGGAGTTGACGGGGTTGCCGCTGAAGCAGCCAGGGGTTCGTCGCGCAGTGGCGTTGCTGCACTGACCCGGCATATCGGCGCGCGTGTCGCCGCGTTCGCTACCGCGGTGGCGTTGGCGGTGACCATGGCAGTGCCCGCCGCGTTGGCGCCGGTGCCCGCAGCCCTGGCTGCCGAGTCGTCCGGCGCGCATGCAGTCGCTGCTCAAACCGCAAGCGACGCGGACTCAAACGCAGAAGCAGACGCAGGCAGCGCGAACGCTTCCGCCGATGCCCCGGCGAACGCCCCCGCCGAAGTGGCCGCAACGGCACTGCCTCCCACCTCCACCACCTCCACCACCTCCCCCACCTCGCCCCGTATCGCCAACGTGCCGCCCGGCGAGGCCGGCAAGCTCGCGCCCGACGCGCAGGTCGCCTGGCTCGCGCATGCCGCGAAGAGCGGTCTGCTCGAAAAGCTCGACGACGGCCAGCTCGTCTCGCTGTTCGAATCGCTCGATCCGCTCACGCTGCCGCGCTATCTCGCCACCGGTTCGGGCGGCTACCCCTCCTGCGAATTCACGATGTGGCGCAGCGAACGCGTGCGCGGCATCTGGCCGGGCAAACCCGATCACATGCTCGTGCGCCTCGTGCACGAGGCGCACGAGCCGCTGCGCATCTACGCGAAGTGGCTGCCTGACGGTGCGCACGCAGGCCAGGAAATTATCTACGACGCGTCGAAGCGCCGCGACGAAATGTACGGCCACCTGGGCGGCCTGCTCAACGTGATGCCGCTATGGGCCTCGCTCGATGGCGTGCTCGCGCGTGCGCAGTCGAACCATCGCGTGACTGATCTGGGCACGGCGTTCATCGTTCATCAGTACCTCACAGAAGGCAGGAAGTTCGCCGAGGCGGGCATCACGCACCCGAGCCAGATCGAAGTGAAGACGATGAACGGCGTGCGCGTGGTCGCGTTCACGTGGGAGACGCCGACGGGCCGGCCCGCGTTCTACGCGAAGAAGGAAGTGCTCGGGCTCGACCTGCGGCATCCGTGGTTTCGCACCATCGAGTCCTACGACAACGACGGCAGGATTTTCGAGCGCATCGTGTTCGAACACATTTCGCCGAAGACCTTCGACGACCTCACGTTCGACCCGAAAAATCCGGAGTACCGGTTTTGAGTGAAGGTAGTACCGACGTGTCGTGACGGAAGACACCACGGCCACGCGGCTTGCTGCACGCGTAATAACGCTTAATAACGCTTATGAAGCCACGATCGTGAACCACACGTGTTCATCGAGCCCGCTGCGCAGATCGTCGCGTCGTACGCCGCCCAGGGTCTCGCTGTGCACGTGCCATCTGAAGCTGCGCTGCATGTGCGCGAGCCGCGAGAGCACGAAGAAATCCGCAGGCCGCGTGAAGCCGACCAACGTCCACGGCTCGCGCGGCAGGCTCTGCGCGCGCATCAAGTCGGGCAGCAAGTCGGGCAACAACACGCCGTACCACGCCTCGGCGATGTCCTCGCCGACCGGCACGCAAGACAGCCGGTCCAGCGCGGCGTAACCCGTCGACCCCGCGTCGCGCACATAGCGCGCGAACCCGTGTTTCGCCACCAGCGCCTCGTCGAACAGGACCATGGCGCGGGCCTTGCCCGCCGCCCGCACCGTCCACGGCGGCAGGCACAGGCCGGCAGCAAGCCCTCCTCCTGTCATCACGAACCTGCGTCTGTCCACGTCGCCCCTTCTTTTGTCCCTGCGTTTGCCTGCTCTCTGCACGTTCATGTATAGCCGCGTGCGCTGCGCCACGCGCGCGGCCACACGCCCTGCTTGCCCGGCGAAAGCACGCCTTGCGGATCGAGTGCGTCCTTGATCGTTTCGGCAAGGCGCAGCAGCGCCCCGTCGTTGAAGCCGTACTGCGCGGCGGCGAAGTCCATCCACGCGAGATGCGAGCGATACACGCCGTAGCCCGCGGCGCGCGCGTCGCTCATCAACGCGCGCATGAGGTCGCTTGCCTGTTGCGTGAGGAGCGCATCGCCGGACGGGAAGATCGCCGAAAAAATGTGATGCAGGTGCCGCCCGCCCGCGGTGAAGCCGCCGTAGTAGTCGAAGCCGTACTCGGCGGCGCGCGTCTTGACGAGCGTGTACTGGCGCATGGCGTCGCCGCCCGTGGCGGGACAGAGCGGCGAAAAATCCACGTGCGCACCCGTGCCGCCGCGCCAGTCGAGCATGCGAAAGGCGCTCATCGCAGGAATGCCCGCGCGGTTGCGGGCGCCGCCCGCCGTGGGCTGTTCGTCGCCGCTGTACTTCGTCACGATGAACCGCGCGTCGCGCACGGACGCGAACGCGCGCTCGACGATGCGGTACTGCGCGGCCATCACTTCCGCTTCGCCGTAGAGCCCGAAATGCAGGTTCCAGCGGCCCACGCCGAGTTGCTTCGTCATCGACGCCACGACGCTCTCGGGCATGGCGCCGGGCCCGTCGTACCAGTGCTCGCGCGGCGAGAGGCCCGCGGCGCGGCGAATCGCGCCTTCTATCACCGCATGCTGGCCGATCGTGCCCGCGAGTTGCAACGGCCGCAGCGTCTCGATGAGCGGCGCGAGATCGTCCTCGCGCGGAAACTGCACTTCGACGATCCAGTACGCGGGCGGCGCCGGCATCAGCCACACGCCGAGCTTCGTCACGATGCCGTAGTTCGACTGCATGAAGAGCGGATCGAACTGCGGACCGTAGCCGTATCGATAGAGCTGCCAGGCCGTGCCGGTATCGATGCCGCCCATGCCGGTGCGCACCACGTCGCCGTTCGCGAGCACCACTTCCATGCCGCACTGCGTGGCCGCGTGATCGCCGTAAGGCGTGTAGCCGAAGCCGCGTTCGAGCGTGTTGCCCATCACGCTGCCCCAACCCGCGGCGGGCGGGTCGGTCCAGAGCCGGTAGCCGTGCGTGCGCAGATGCTGGTACAGGTCGAAGTAGCTGACGCCCGGCTCCACGAGCGCATAGCCGAGCGGCTCGTTGACTTCGAGAATACGGTTCATCCGCTGCAGATCGAGCACCACGGAGCCGGCCAGACGCGGCGCCGCGCCGCCGTAGCCGTAGTTGCGGCCCGTCGAGACGGTCCACAGCGGCACGCCATATTCGTTGGCGACGCGCAGAACGGCGCGCACTTCATCGACGGACGCCGGCGTGAGCACGGCCGACGCGGTGAACGCGCGCTCGCCGTCGCCCGGCGCGAACGGGTCGGCGTAGCGCGCGAGTTCGGCGGCCGTGGTCGACACCTGGTTCGCACCGACGATGGCGCCGAACGCGGCAAGGGCCTGCGCAAAGCGCGCGGCGGAAACATGGGGTGGCAAGGTGGGCGTCATGTTGCGCGGCAGCGGTTGGGTCTCGTCGGGTTTCGTCTCGTTTCGTCTGGTTTCGTCATTCACGCTCGGGCAGACTGGGTATGGGGTCCTGAGTGCGGGGCGCATCGGCGGCGCCCGCATCGGCGCCCTCATCGGTGCCCCCGTCGGCACGCCTCGGCGTATTTCAACGCCTCCCGCCGCCCATGCCGCCATGCATGCCGCCGCCGGCCCAGGCGTGCATGCCGCCACTGTGGAATCCACCGCCATGAAAGCCGCCATGGTCGTGAAAACCGTGGTCGTGAAAACCGCCGCCATGGAACCCGTGATGGTGGTGATGAAAGCCGTCGAAGAATACGAATCCGCCGCCCACCACCGTAACAGGCGCGGCGCCGTACCACCCGTCATCATAGTAGTCGGCGTAGTCCGCATAGGGGCCCGGATAGACGACCGTGGCTTGCGGACTGGCGTCCGTGCGCCACGTGCCGTCCGGCTGGCGGCAGGCGGTGCCGCGCACGGTTTGCGGCTGGCCGTCTATCTCGGCTGTCGTCGTGATGGTGCGGCACAGCGTGTCGTTCAGCGGCACGGCTGCCACGGGTGGCAGGGTCTCGCTCGGCGGCGGCACGGCGCAGCCGTACAGCGTCGCGGCGAGAGTGAATCCCAGAGTACGAGCAAAGGTATTCGGCATGACGTTCGTCCTGCAAACAGGACCGCCAACGGGCACGCGTCTGCATGCGCAGGCCATGCAAAGCCGTCGACGGTTGAGTCTTGCAACGGCCCGCGCCTGTCGTCGGCGCACGGTTGGCGAGCTGGGCTTCGGCGTGGCTTCGGCTGCGCTGCCTGCCTGAAGCAACGTCGCGAAGGCACCTTCGCGTCGGAACGGTCGTGCGCCGTGAGGCGGGGTCTGCACGTTGTAAACGCCTCGCCGGGGCCACGCTATTCCGGCAGCGCAGCGCGGCCGTTGCGGGCCCTATTACGCGATGTTTCGCGGCTCACCACTGTTCGGGCTTGCCGCCGAGCGCGGTGCAGACGTCCACGGCGATGGCATGCAGGCGGCCTTCGGGAAGCTGGCCGGAGAGCGCATAGCCGGTGCGGTCGGTAATCCAGTAGATGGTGCGCCGCTCGCCTTCGCGCAACGTGCGCAGCGCGGCCGCCTGGTTCGCGGCGCCCGTGACGTAAAGCGTGAGACGCGTGCCGGCGGCGTTCTCGTACATGAACTGCGCAGCCGGGCCGGTGTCACCCGGCAGCAGACGGCCACCCACGAGCGTGTAGCCGTAATCGCCGAGCGACGGGACGGAGAGCGGCCGGTCGAGCCGCTTCGAAAGCCAGGCGACGAGCTGTGCCTGATCGTCCGCCCCCACTTCCACGGGGTGACGGCGCTCCGGCGAATAGACTGCGTAGGCCACGTCGGCGCGCTGCGCGAACGCGGCGGGCTTGCCGTAGCCGTCGTGGTGTTCGAAGAGCGGCGGAACGAGCGCGGCGAGCGTCATGGCAAGTCCCGCGCCCGCGACGAGCCAGCACGCGGCCAGCCCCGCGCGCTGCCACCACGGCGCGCGTGCGCGCAACACGACATAGGCCGTTTCACTGCCCGATTCGTATGCCGCTTCACCCGACTGCGCCGCACACAGCGCGCGCAACGCGTTTCTCTGCGCGCGGTAGGCGGCTATGCGGCTCGCGGCGGCGGGATCGGCGGCCAGTCGCGTCTCGATCTCCGTGCGCGCGCGCTCTGGCAGTTCCGCATCGACGAACGCGGACAACGCCTGCAAGGTGCGGGCATCGAGCGCGTCGGCGGGCGGATCGGCGTGATTGGTGTGGCCCCGGCCCTGGCTGTGGTCGTCGTTGTTCATCGCGAATTGCTCACTACGGTCAACGTACAGGGCCGCGCCGCGGGCCCGGCGGCGAGCAGCATGCGCAGATGCTCGCGTGCGCGAGAGAGCCGCGACATCACCGTGCCGGCCGGCACGCCGAGCACGGCGGCCGCCTCGCTATAGCTGAGTTCCTCCACGCCGACGAGCAGCAACACCTCGCGCTGCTCGACGGTCAGGCAGTACAGCGCGCGCTCCACATCGCGCAGCACGAGTCCATCCACCTCGCTGCGCGGCGCCTCCAGGTTGCGCCAGGGCGCGCTTTCGTCATCGACGGCGAACTCGCGGCGGCCGCGCAGCTGATCCACATAGAGGTTGCGCAGAATCGTGAACAGCCACGCGCGCAGATTGCTATGCGGACGAAACGCGGACCAGCGCGAAAGCGCACGCTCGGCGGTGTCCTGCACGAGGTCGTCGGCCCATGCCGAGTCCCCTGTCAGGGCACGTGCGTAGCGGCGCACCTGCGGCAACCAGCTGACGACTTCAGATTCGAAATCCTGCGGCGGACGGCGAAGCACATCGCGGCTCGTCAATAACCGCCGCTGCTGCCGCTCGACTGGCCGCTGCTGCTGGAGTTCATGTCGCTGCCGGTCGAGCACGCCGTGGCAAGCGAGGACAGCGCGAGCGCGCAGAGCATCACGAAAAGAGAGAAAAGGCGTGGCGATTTCATGTGTCGTCTCCGAAAGACGTCTCGCGGCAGGCGGCGGCAAAGCCGCACGCCACGATGGCGGTGGGCAAGGGAGGCAGCCGCAGATGCGCTACCTGTCACCTGAACGCGCGGGCAAACACATTTATTCCAGGCAAGCCGTTTTTCTTCCGGCGGCGCACGGCCGGATGGCATGCGCGGACGCGCATCGCGGGCACGACCTAAACCGATGCCGCGGACACAGGCAAGCGCAAGCGACAAGACACGCCACTCGCGCCGGTCGGCAGGCGGTCCAGAGGCGTTCGGTTCGTAACGAGACGTAACATGACGCTCTCGTAGTGCGCAGGCCGGCGCAAGCGTCTATAGTGGGCGTGTTTTGTCCAGTCAGCGCGCGCTCGCCCTACACAGGGTAGAATCGCGGCGAGCAATCGTTTTCCCATTACTGCGGCGTTGCGCCGCCCGCCTCGAACATCCATGCCTTCCGCAGAATCGCATCCGCAAAACGACTTCATGAACGCCGCGCGCAAGGAACGCAAGCGCGTGGAGATTTACCTCGTCAACGGCATTCGCCTGACGGGTTGCATCGAGTCGTTCGATCAGTACCTGGTGATGCTGCGCACGCCCGTCGGCCTGCAAGGCATTTACAAGCGCGCCATTTCCACCATCCAGCTCGATACGGGCACGCGCCCCGGGCCGCGCACGGGCCGCCCGTCGCACGGCGAGCATGGCAGCACCCGTGGCCCGCACGGCATGCATGGCCCGCGTGAATCGCGCGAACCACGCGACGCGCAAGGCACGGGCGGCACGCCCTCGCCCGGCGGCGAGCGCACGTCGTCGTCCGAAGGACCGGTGGTCGTGACGCGCCGCCGGCGGCTCTACGGCAACGCCGGCAACGGCGGTCATGGCGATACGGGCAACGGCGGCCACGGGGACGGTGGCGGCCACTCCGGCGGCCACGAGTAATCAAGACCGGCTGAGCACCCGACGCTTCGTTGTGAGCTGTCGTGTCGTGTTGCGCGGCACGACGTACATCGCCCAAGGGCGCCCGAATGCGGCGCCCTTTGCGCACATGGGCGCGACGCCCTGCGCTCTCCAAACGATGATGGTTCTACAGCGGGCCCAATGCGGCCGGCGGCGCGGATTGTCTTGTACGCCACGACCCGACGCGCGCCGGGCACGGCGCGGCGCCCGCGGCGCTAAGCGGGCACGTTGTCGAGCCGCGCGAGCAGCATTTCGAGCCGTCTGTCCTGTTGCTGCGTGAGTTCGAAGTCGGTCTTGACGGCCAGCACCCGGCGGCGCCAGTAGCCGGCGCTCAGCGGCCGGCGCATAGGCTGGCGCGTGGCCCATTCCAGATGTTCCAGCTCGGCCTCGACCAGATGCGAGGCGTGGATGCGCCGCATCCTTTCCCTTCGGGCTGTTTCCATGTACGTGCACCTTGTTTGTGTGCGGAGAAAGAGCACGATGCGTGCCGCATCCGCGACACTCCGAAGACGAATGTCGTAGCGGGAAATTGTAGAAATGTGGCGACCTGTGGCAGCCTCTACAAGGCTAGTACAGTCGTAACCTTAACGTAAGAACTGGCGGCCACTTTTGCGTCCGGACAAATTGCGATAAGAGATCGCAAGTGCCGCTCGCTGCCCACGATAAACGTGCAGCGTGACATTTGCGTTTGGCTTTCATCGGACGGTTCAATGCAGGGCGCGCCGAGGCTGCGTCGATAGATGCCGGGCTTTAGCGTGACGAGCCTGGCGGAGCGCCTCGCACCCGCGCACGGTTGAACTATCCTTCTCAGGATCAGCCGATGCCCCGGAGAACGCCATGACGAAGCCCGCTCCCTCCACGCCGCAGCCTGGCAGGCCGCAACCCGATGCGGCACATCCCGTCGAGCCGGCGGACGAGCGGCTCGACGAGGCGCTCGAAGAAACCTTCCCTGCCAGCGACCCGATTGCGGTCGATCCCACGGAACCGGAGGACAAGGGGAAGAGCAAGACGTAGGCAAGCGGCACGGCGCGAATCGCGCAACGACACCGCGAGCACGCTCGCCCACACGCGCCTGAAGCAGGCACAAAGGCGCACCGAACGGCGCGCCGGAAGCCGGCATATATACGGAGTCTGGCTGCGGCGCACCGCCGCAGCCGTCATGCTCGTCGCAAACGCCGCGAATCAGTGCGTCGGCAAGCCGCTTTCCAGCTGACGCTGGAGCTCGCGCACCTGGTGCTGGGTCGCACGCAGCTGGTCCTGCGCCGCAGCCTTCTGGTTCTGCAGCGCACTCGCCTGCTGGCGGGTTTCCTTCTGCTGGGTCGCCACAGCAGCCTGCTGCTGGCGCGCCACCGAAAGGTCGGCCTCGAGGCGGTTTGCGCGCACCTGCTGCAAGGCAATCAGGCGCTCGGTGAACGCCTTCTGCGCTTCGAGCCGCGTGCGGCGAATCTCGACGTCCGACAGCTGTACCGTCTGCCGCGCGAAATCGCGGTAGATGGCTTCGGCACGGGTTTCGTCGGTGGTCTTGATGACGCGCCAGAACGTCTTCTGCTGGAACAGCGCGACGTAGTACGTCATCTCTTTGGCGTAGAACAAGAGGCTCGCGCCGTAGCTGCCGTTGTAGGTGGTGCGCAGTTCGGCCAGGTCAGGGCCGTGGATCATGCGTTGCAGTTCCGCCACATTGCCGCCGTCCGTCGCGGAATCGTTTGCGCTGGCAGCCGCAGTGGAAGACGCAGCGGCCGGCGCGACCGCCGGCAAGGGCGCCGGTACCGCCGGCTGGGACTCTACTGCCCCCGCCGTCCCCGCACTCCCCGTTGCCCCGCTCTCAGCCGGTGCGGTTTGCGCGCAGCCGGCTTGCACTCCCCCGATTGTCAACATCGCGACGAGCGCGATCTGTCGAAGTTTTGACTTCTGGTCCATGTAACCCCTGCTCGAACAGTTTTAGTTTTAACAATTCGGGGGTCATTATTACTCAGTTTCCCGGCTTTCGGGCTCCTCCTCGAAAATTTGGTACTTCCGCATCTTTTCCCACAACACCTTGCGGCTGATGCCGAGGTGCTGCGCCGTGTCCTGGCGGCGCCAGCCGTTCGCGTCAAGGGCCGCGAGCACCCGGTTGCGTTCGGCCATGTCCCACTTGCTGCGGTCCACCAGCACCTCGGCGACGCTTTCGGCGGGCACGGGCTGGGTGCTACGCACGAGCGCGAGCAGCCGCTGCAAGCGCGCCGCGTCCCATGAGCCGACCTGGCGCACCGTCACGCCGATCCGTTCGGCCAGGTTGCGCAGCTCCCGCACGTTGCCGGGGAAGTACATGTCCGCGATGGCGTCCGCGAGCCAGTAAGGCAGGTCGGGCAGCGCCGCGAGCCGCTCGGCGCCCACCACCGTCGCGATGAACGCCTTGAAGAGCGCGATCTTGTCCACCGCGCCGCGCTCCTCCAGCGAGGGCACCTTGAGTTCGATCACGGCGAGCCGGTAGTAAAGATCGGCGCGGAAGGTGCCGTCTTTCACGAGTTGCGGCAGGTTCTTGTTGGTCGCCGCGACCAGCCGGAAGTCCACCTTGACCGCCGCCGGAGAGCCGATGCGCGTCACCGCGCCATCCTCGAGCACGCGCAGCAGCTTCACCTGCTGGTAGAGCGGCAGGTCGCCGATCTCGTCGAGAAAAAGCGTGCCGCCGTCGGCCTGTTCGAAATAGCCCTTGTGTGCCACCACCGCGCCCGTGAACGAGCCTTTTGCGTGGCCGAAGAACAGCGACTCGAAGAGACCGTCGGGAATGGCCCCGCAGTTCACGGCGATGAACGGCCCCTTGCCGTAGCGCGTGTGCTTCTCGTGCAACAACTGCGCGATGCGCTCCTTGCCCACGCCGGTTTCGCCGTGCACGAGCACGCTCGTTTCGCAATCCGCGAAGGTGTCCACTTCGTGCAGCAGCGCCTGCATGCATTCGGAGCTGGCCACGAGCGCGTCCGATGCCGCCGTTTGCGCCGAATGCGCGCGCAGTTGCAGCGCGAGCTTCGAGATCATGCCGCGCAGTTCGGCGCAGGTGAAATCGAGCGGCAGGATGTGCGAATACTCGGCCGGGTACATGGCGGGATCGTGGTCGCGCGGCGCCTGGCCGACCCACACCACGGGCATGCCGTGCGCCGCCTGCCAGTCGCGCAGCACGAGCGCGCCCGAGTCGATCACGCTCACGCTGATGATGGCGAGCGACGGACGCAGCGCCGAGCGCTCCGGCGAGATGGCGATGTCGTCGGCGCGGATCACTTCGACGTCGAAGCTGGCCATGCAGCGGGCAACCCGGTCGACGATGTCCGCCTTGCCTTCCCAGACGTAGACGTCGAGTTCCTCGATTTTGGTGGGGGTTCTCATGGGTGGGTGTCAATAAACCAGTTGAGCCTCGCCGCACGACAGACCGCTGTCGTGCACGGTGGCGACGCCGAGCTGCACGCCGAGCAGTTGCAGCAGCGGCACGAGCAGCACGTCGAGCGAATCCAGAACAGGCGCGAGCGCCTTGACAAGCAGGTCGAGCAGCGGCGCGAGCACGACGCCGACCACGGACGTGACATTCACGCCGTTGAGCGTTGCGTAGATCGAATTCGGCAGTTGCGTGGCCAGCTGCGTCAGCAGGCCGCCCGCCGCGCTGCCCAGTGCGTTCGAATTGACGGACTGGTAGTCGTCGCTGTCGCCGGCCACGCCGTTGAAGTTGAGCGAGGTGTAACCCGTGGTCGATGGGGCAAGCTGAAGCTGCAGCCCCGTCTTGTTGGTCGGGTCGCCGACGTTGACGGTCACGCTCAGAGCCGCGGGCGGGATGCCTACCGTCAGCGTCGTCACGGCGGCAGGCTGCGTGCAGCTGGACGGCTGGCTGTAGTTCGTGAAGTTCGCGGCGGCGTTGCCGCCCACGCACACGCCCAGCACGCCGGGCTGCACGCCGATCGTGCTCTGGCTCGTGGCCCGCGACGCCGTGCAGCGCGTGCTTTCCAGCCGCGCGTTACCGGTGCCGCCGGTTTCGAGGTACACGGGCAGGTTCAGTGCCGTCAGATTGACGAGCCCGAGATCGATGTTGAGCAGGCTCACGTCAAGATAAAGCCGCACCTGGGCCGAATGCGCCGTGGTGCGCCAGTTGCCGGCGGCGTCCTGTCCCGCCTCGCCCACCGCGATCACGGGCGGCTCCAGGATGCGGGCCTGCGCCGTGACGTTGGCGAGCGGCCCGAGATTGAGCGCCGCGCCCAGATTGATGGTGGATTGGCCGTTGGCGATCTCGGCGGCCACGAGCAGCATGTCGAGCGGATTGACGGTGGCCGACGCGGCGGACTGCGCATCCGCGAGTCCCACGGCCAGCAGCGGATTGCCCGCGCCCGCGCTGCTGCCGATGTTGATCGAAGGTCCCGAAGGAATCGACGCAGCGAGCGAGCCGAGCGCGCTCGTGGCACTCGCGCTCGCCACGTTGCTGGCCGCGAGCGCAGTCACCATGGCGCGGGCGAGATCACGCACCTGGATCTGCGTGGCGAGCAGCTCGCTCACCGAAGCGGCGCCCACGGCGGCTGCGAGATCGCCCAGCTTGATCTGCGCGGAGGCGAGCGCCTGGTACGAGGCAACGTCGAGATTGAGGCTCGTGCCGAGCAAGGCGCCCAGCAAGCTGTTCAGCAGGCCGCCCTGGAGCGTCGCGAGCGTGGTGGTGAGCGAGAACGTGCCGATGTTGGTGGATTGCGCGATGGCCGTGGCCTGCACCTCGCGCGCAGGCCCGACGAAGAAGTACGGCACCTGGCGCGCCACCGTCACCTGCACGGCGTTGAGCGGTGCGCCCGTGGTGCCGAAGTACGGCTGCAACGTGTTCGACGACGGATCCCAGCGCCCGCAGGTCACCGTGACGGTGCCCGTGGACGGCAGGCCATTCACCTGGGTGGCGTTCGCTTGCGCCGAAGCCGTGGCGCCCGCGCATCCCGTTGCGCCCGACACCGTCTGCGCGCCCGCGATGGCGGCCATGTCCGCGACGCGCTGCAACGTGCGTCGGGCGAAGTAGACGTTGCCCACGTCGATGGCGCCGAGCGCCGCTACCGCCACGAGCATCCACGCAAGGCCGAGGATCGCGACCGAGCCGCGTTGTTTCCGCGGCCCGCGGCGAGGCGCGCGCAGAGCGGCCCGACGACGGACGCCGGAAGGGACACGACGACGAATGCAGCCAGTGAGCATGTCAGTTCGACGGCGGCGTGCCGCCGTACCCCACGAGCACGCCTGCGCCGTTGCCGCCCTGGCCCATCGACGAGTCGAAGCGTTCCGGTATCTTCGACTTGAACGATTCGAGATAGCGCTGGTAAGCCAGCGTCGCTTCGGCGCCGAGCGTGGGTTGCGCGGGCGCGGCCGCGGCGTTGCTGCGCTGGAGTGCAAGCCAGGCCGCGGCGGCGTGGCCAATTTCGCTGGCCTTGATGGCGGCCGGCGCCTGCGCCTCGGCAACAGGGGGGCTCTCCTGGGCGTGAGCCGTACCGACGACGAGCCACGGCGCGAACGCAAAAGCGAACGCAGACGCAAAAAGCGCCGACGCCCAGGCGCGCGGCACACCAGCCGCCCCATGCGCGCGCCGATCAGTGGTCTTCATGTTTTCCTCCCTGCCTTCGTTCTTTCCCCGCCGCATGCCTTCGCTATTGCGAGAAGCGCTGCAAGAGCCGCGGCGATACGTCGATGCCCGACTGGCCCGACTGGCCCGACTGACCCATCTGCATGCTCGCCATCGGCATGGTCTCGCCAACAGCCGGTCGTTCGATACTGCCCGTGTCCACACGGCCTGCACTGCCCGCACTGCCCGTCTCCGACAGATGCGCACGTGCCGCGGCGCGCTGGCGCAGCCGGCTCGCCTGCGCGACCTTCGCGGCGTCGCTGCGGATCGCCGCGCGCACCTCGGGCGCGATGTTCTGCTGCTTCATCACGGCCTGCGCTTCGGCGTTCTGTCCATCCGCGACGAGAAACAGCACCACGTTGCTCACGATCTTCGGATTGTGCTGATCGAGTTCCGCGGCCTTCATCAACGGCACGCGCGCGCCCGTTACGTCGCCGCTGCGCAGCAGCGCATAGCCGAGATCGGAAAGCGTGGACGCATCCGTGGGCGCAAGGCGCACCGCCTCCTGAAGCTCCGTGGCCGCACGCGTGAAGTCGCCCGCCCCGCCCGCCAGCAAACCCAGCCCGCGATGCCCGCGCGCCGCAAGCGGCGTGGCGAGCAGTTGCCGGTAGGCGTCTGCGCTTGCCGCCGGCTGACCCGTGGCGCGCAACGCATCGGCGCGCAGCAGGATCGACTCGGGCGACGCGCCGTACTGCTTCTCGTAGGCGTCGATGTGCGCGAGCGACGCGTAATAGAGCCCCTGCGCCTGCATCCGGTCGATGAGGCCCAGGTACATGCCGGGCGTATCGGGCTTATCGGACGCGGCCTGGCTCGCCTGCTGCAGCTTCGCCTCACGCTCGGCCTGCGCGCCCACGCCGTAGCCCTGCTCCTTGAACGCGCAGGCGCCCAGCAATGCAACGGCGGCCAGCGCGAGCGTACGGCGCAGCGTCTCGCTGACGTGGTTCATGACGCTTCCTTCATGGCGCGGTTCCCCTTGTTCCTTCCCGTTCATTTCCATGTGCGATCCCCGTGCCCTCGTGCGCAGTGCTACCGGTGCGGGTGCACTGACGCCAGCGAGTGCGTGACGGAGAGCACACCCGGCCCCGCGGTGACGATCAGCAGCGCGGGCAGCAGCGTGAGGATCATCACCGCGGTCATCTTCACGGTGAGCCGGCCGATGCGCTCGCGCAGCATCGCGCGCCGCACTTCGCGCAGGCGGTCGCCGAACTGCCGAAGCGGTTCCTGCACGGCGCCGCCGTGCCGGTCCACCTGGATCAGAAGCCGCACGACGGCGCGCAGGTCCTCGTTGTCGTAGCTCGATGCGAGCCGCTGCAGCGACTGCTCGCGCGTGCGGCCCGCCGTGAACTGACGCTGCGCGATTTCGAGTTCGCCCGCGAGCACCGGCAGCACGCCGCGAAATTCGTTGACGAGCACCTGGAGGCTCTGGTCGAGTGAAAGGCCCACGCCCTGCAGCAGGCGCAACAGATCGACCAGCATGGGCAACTCGTCCACCACGGCGCGCCGGCGCCCGGCTGCACGCCGCTGCACGTAGACCTTCGGCACCATGAAGCCGAGCACGAGTCCCGCCGCCGGCACGAAGAGTCGCATCACGCCGCTGCCCATCCAGTCGAACGCGGCCACGCCGCCGTGCATGAACCAGACGGCGAACGTCGCAACTGCAATCGCCGACGCCAGGCGCGCCATCAGGAAAAGCCCGCGCGAGCGGGCGTCCACGAAGCCGCATTGTTCGAGCAGACGCCGCTCTTCGTCGGCCACGGCCTGGCGGCCGAACGGCGTATCGAGCCAGCGCACGCCCGCGTCGGCCATGCGGTCCACCCATGCGGCGAGGCCGCGCGGCTGTGGGCGTTTGCCGGCGCCGCCCGCCGTTCGACTTGCGGCCTGCGCGGCAGAACCTGTCATGCCCGCCATGCCGTTCACGCCCGCGGCTGCAGCGGCGCTTGCGCGCGCCGCTGCGCCCGGACTGGCACCTGTAGCCGAACTCGCCGCGACGCCCACCGTGCCAGCTACGCCCATACGCGCCGCCGCCTGGGCAGCAACGGAAGAAGACGCCATCGCCATCGCCGCAGCCGCGGCCCGCGCCTCGAGCGCCATTGCGAGCGTGCGCGCGCTGCGCCTCGTGCCCGCGAGCCGCACCAGCGCATGCGCCGCGAGCAGCGCGCAGCCAAGCGCGCCCAGCACCAGCGCGGCGGTGAACAGCGACCCGGCGTTCATGTGCCGCTCCTCATGTGCCGCTCCGCAGGCGCGTGAGCCGGTACAGCATCCACGCGCCGAAGGCCTGCAGCCCGAACGCGACGAACACGAGCCGCCGCCCCGCCTCGTCGTACCACATCGTGCCGAAGTACTTCGGGTTCGTGAGCACGAGAAAGCCGCCGATGGCCAGCGGCAGCAACGCCAGCACGCAGGCCGAAAGCCGCGTCTCCGCCGACATCGCGGCAAGCTCGCGGCCCGCCTGTTCGAGGTCGCGCATGAAGGTCGCCATGCGATCGAGCATGACGTCCGCGCGTCCGCCGTATTTGACCGAGAGGCGCAGCACGGCGCCCACCAGTTCCAGTTCGCGCGTGCCGTACACACCCGCCACGTGATAGAGCGCGCGGTCTATCTCCACGCCGCTGCGCAAGAGGCGCGAGACGTGGTCGAGGCACTCGCGCAGCGGTGCCTCGGTGGTTTGCAGCGCAGCCTGGAACGCGGCCGGCACGCTGTTGCCGAGCACGATGAGCCGCACGATGCCATCCAGAAACGACGGCAGCTGCCGCACGATTTTTTCGCGCCGCCGGTACGCCCGCCGCGACACGACGAACCCGAGCCCGGCCGAAACGAATGCGAGCGTGGCCAGCACGCCCCACACGCCGCCGCGCGCAAACGCCCATATCGCGAGCGCCAGCGTGCCGAGCGACACGCAGAGCAACGGCATGCGCGCATTGCCGATGCCGGCGCGGCGCAACGTGTTGTCGATCATGGTGACGACACGCGCCTTCCAGTACTGGACGTGCGCGACGAGCGGCGCGCCGCGGCCAGGGGTTGCGCTCATGAGCGTCTGGGCTGCCGCCGTAGATCTCGGCGCCGGGCGGGCCGCCTGGCTTGCATGGGCGGCATGGGCCGAGTAGGGAGCCGCCTGTGCAGCGAGCCCAGCCTGTGCGGCGTGCACCCCCTGCGCCGCCGACGCCACACGGCTCTCCACGAAACGCGCGGCCGCCGCGCGGTCGCTGCGCTGCGCGCCGCTGCGCCAGAGCAACAGCGCCGCCGCCGCGCAGAGCAACGCGAAGGCCGCGATCAATAGCGCGACGGCGCTAGCCACGCGAGCCTCCGCCGCGTCCCCCGCCGAACCCCCCGCCGAACCCTCCGCCAAAGCCGCCACCCGCCCCGCCGCCGAAGTCGCTACCGAAGCCGCCAGGCTCACCGCCGTAGTGGCCACCATAGTTGCCACCGTACCCACCACCCGCACCCAGCGTCTGGCGAAAGCGCGCGAGCTTCGGCGAATGCGGATGGATGCCGAGCGACGTCCATTGGTCCACCTCTTCGCCCTCGGGTGTCGTGAGCGGCTCGTAGCGATAAAGCTCCTGCGTCGCGATGATGTTGTCCGCGAGCCCGGTGACCTCCGTCACGGAGAGAATGCGGCGGCGTCCATTGGAGAGACGCCCGATCTGCACGATGAAGTCGATGGCATTCGCGATCTGGCGGCGCAGGCTCGACTCGGTGCCCTGGAAGCCCGCGAAACCCGCCAGCATTTCGAGGCGGTACAGGCACTCGCGCGGCGAACTAGCGTGCACGGTGCCCATCGATCCGTCGTGGCCCGTGTTCATGGCCTGGAGCATCTCCAGCACTTCGCCGCCGCGCACCTCGCCCACGATGATGCGGTCCGGCCGCATGCGCAGCGTGTTGCGCAGCAGGTCGCGAATCGAGACCACGCCCGTGCCGTCGAAGCCGCCGGGCCGGCTCTCCAGCCGCACCACGTGCGGATGGTTGAGCGACAGCTCGGCCGTGTCTTCAATCGTCACCACACGCTCCGGCTCGGGAATGTGGAACGCGAGCGCGTTGAGCAGCGACGTCTTGCCCGAACTCGTGCCGCCCGACACGAGCACGTTGCAGCGCGCGGCCACCGCGGCTTCGAGCAACGCGCCGATCTCGGCGTTGTAGGTGCCGTTGCCGAGCAGGTCGTCGGGGCGCAGCGGGTCTTTGCGGAACTTGCGGATGGAGACGACGGGGCCGTCGATGGAAAGCGGTTCGATCACCACGTTGATGCGCCCGCCGTCGGGCAGGCGCGCATCCACCATCGGGTTCGATTCGTCCAGACGCCGCCCGATGGGCGCGAGAATGCGCCGCACGATGCGCAAGAGATGCGCGTTGTCGGCGAAGCGCACCGGAATCTTCGTGAGCATGCCGTGGCGCGACACGTACACGTCGCTGTAGCCGTTCACGAGAATGTCTTCCACGGCCGGGTCGTTGAGCAGGTCTTCGATCGGCCCGAAGCCCGCCAGCTCCTTGGTGAGCGCTTCGGCAATCTGGCGCACCTCGGCCTCGTTGATCGGAATGCGGCGCAGCCTCACGAAGCTGTCCATCTCCAGATCCACGAACTGGCCGATCGCATTGCGCGACCAGCGGCCGAACTCCGCGCCCAGCTCTTCGATGCGCGTGAGCAGATGTTCGTGCGCCGCGTTCTTGATGTCCTGGAACTGCTGGCTCTGCGCGAACATCGGCGTGTCGTCGGCGAACTCGATGTCTTTTGCCATCGTCTATGACCGCTTCGTTGGGGTTGGAAGAAGACGCCGCAGCGCCGCAAGCGCCGCGAGTGCCGGGTATGCGCGCGTGGCGCGGGCCGGCAGCCCCGCGCTCGCCGCAGGCCCGCCCAGCCGTTCGATCAGCGGTTCAAGCGCGCGCACGTACGGGTCGCGCGGCGCCGCGTCGGCCAGCAGCTGGCCGCGGTTCGCCGCCTGCCCAAGCGCCACGCGCCGCTCGGGCAACACGGCAAGCAGCTCCACGTCGAGACGCTCTGCGATCTGCGCGGCGGTGAGATCGAGTTGCGGCTCGAAGCGGTTCACGACGAGCCGCACACCGCTCGTATCCACGTCCTCGGCGCGCAACGCATCGAGCACGCCCACCGCCGAGACGATCGACGCCACGCCCTGGTCGCATACGAGCCAGGTTTCGTCGGCGGCCTGCACGACCTGCGCGATGAACTCGCTGTTGGTGAAGCCGCCCAGATCCACGATCTGCTGGTCGAAAAACGCGCGCAGCCGCGCGAGCAACGCGAGCGACGACGCGTACGAGACCTCGCGCATCTCCGCGAGGTTCGGCGGCAGCGTGGTGAGCGCAAGGCCGCTCGTGTGGCGCGACAGCGCCGTGTGCACGAAGGTCTGATCGAAGCGGCGCACGTTGCGCACGGCCTCGACGAAATGGAATTCGCTGCGCGTATTGAGCAGCAAGGTGCCGTCGCCCGCGGGCAGGCCGAGATCGAGCAGCGCCGCCTGGCGGCCGAGCGCCGCGTCGCGTCGTGCCAGCGTGACGGCGAGGTTCGCGGCGAGCGTGCTCACGCCCATGCCGATGCGCGCGCCAAGCAGCACCGCGAGCCGGCCGTGGCGACTCACGGGCTCCACGAGGTTGTCGAGCACCTGGCGCGCGATTCGACGCGCGTCGTCGGCCGGCGCGGCCAGATCGACGAAATCGCGCACGCCGGCGCGCAGCGCGGCGAGCGCGCTTTCGGGTTCGGCAAGCGAGCCCACCGCGACGATCTGCAAGCCGGGATACGCGGCGCGCGCGGCGGCCACGGCGGCACTGGCCGCGGCCACGTGGCCGCCCGAAAAATCGACGAACACGAGCGACGGGTTGAGCGCCGCGATGCGCTGCGTGAGCAGCGTCGGGTCGAGCGTGACCGCGTCCACGGCGCCTACTGCCACGAGCGTGTCGGCCAGCCATTCCACGTGCGCGCCGGCCAGCGACGCGAACACGAAATAGTCGGCGACGGCGCGCTCAGTCAAAGCCTGCGTTCTCGCGTTCATGTTGGACTTCTCCCTGCGACCGGGTTGTCGTGCGCGGCGTGATCGGTTGCTGGGGCCATGGTGTCGACCATGACCATTGAGTCGTGAGCCGTCGTGGTGCCGGAGCGTTCATCGCGAGAACCCCGGCGCGGCATCGCGCGACAACGCACCGCCAATGAACGAGCGCCACACGGGACCATCGCGCTGTTCGGCCTGCTCGCCCGGCGTCGCGGGCAAGGCCGCGCCTTTTGCGAGCGGCGAAACGAGATGCGGCGTCACGATGATCACCAGTTCCTTGTCGTTCTGCTGATAGTTGAGCTGCTTGAAGAACGCGCCGATCACGGGCAGGTCGCCGAGCACCGGCACCTTGTCCACGTTCGACGCGGTCTCGCGGTCGATCAGCCCGCCAATCACGAAGCTCTCGCCGTCGCCCAGTTCCACGGTGGTGTCGGCGCGCCGCGTCGTGATGGCCGGCACCGCGATGCCGTTGATCGTGACGGCGTGCACGAAATCGAGTTGGCTCGCTTCGGGCGCGACCTTGAGCGCGATGCGCTGCGGCGAAAGCACGGTCGGCGTGAGCGTGAGGCCCACGCCATAGGGCTTGTATTCGATCGACGTGGTGCCGAGCGCCTGCGGCACCGGCACCGGAATCTCGCCGCCCGCGAGGAAGTTCGCGCTCTGGCCCGAGAGCGCGACGAGCGTGGGCTCGGCGAGAATGCGCGCGAGGTTGTTGCTCTCCATGAGGCTCAGGTCCGAGAAGATGCCGTGCGAGGCCGACTGGAACACGAGGTTGAACGCGGACGAAATCGGCGTCTGCAATACAGAGAGCTGGTTGTTGGAAACAGCCGTTGAAGACGTCGGAGAAAACGTGCCGAACGAG
The DNA here is from genome assembly GCF_048957895.1 of Paraburkholderia sp. A1RI_3L. Taxonomy (NCBI): domain Bacteria; kingdom Pseudomonadati; phylum Pseudomonadota; class Betaproteobacteria; order Burkholderiales; family Burkholderiaceae; genus Paraburkholderia; species Paraburkholderia sp. A1RI_3L. The sequence goes on along the minus strand of NZ_JARCHA010000005.1, from coordinate 102,137 downwards.
AAGCCGTTGTTCTGGCGGAAGAAGTTGAAGCCCACCTGCTTCAACACCTGGCGGCTGAATTCGACCACGCGCACGTCCACCTGCACGACGGCGCGCGTGGCGATGGTCGACGTGTCGAACACCGTGCCGTCTTTGCCGATGGAGCCGTTGGCCGCCACCACGGCGCGCTGGTGCTTCTCGAGCGTGGGTGTCGAGCCGCCGATGATCGCCGTGCCGCCCAGCACCTTGACGCTCGGCGTGTCGTCCGAAAGCAGCGCGCGCGCCGCGTTCGTCGTGACGTTCACGGTGTAGGTGACGGGCGCCTCGCGGTTGCGCTCCCAGAGCATCACGCTCGTCGTGCCCGCAGCCTTGCCGACGAGCAGCACGCCGCCGCCCGCACCCTTCACGATCAGCACGTCGGCCACCGATGGATCGCCCACCGCCACGCGCGTGAGCGCGTGACCGGCTGCGAGCGTCTGTTGCGCGCCCACGGTGAGATCGAGGGTCGGGTGCTGCGTGCCCGCGGCGGCGAGGCCCGAGGCCGGCGCCGCGCGCGCGTCGTTCGCCTGCGTGGCGAGCGCCATGCCCGCGAGGCAGAGTGCCATTGCAACTTTAACGATGCGTTTTGTCATGTTGTCGTGGATGTCGTGGACATGCGCGTGCGCGTCCGCATCCGCTCCCTGTTGCTCAACTGACGCCCTTTTCATCTGCGAAGGCGTCCCACGGGGCTTCTGTCTGCCTCCCCTGCCTGATGCCGCTGCTACCACGCCACCGTTTCGGCGTGCCCTCCCCGAACGACTTCGATGCTGCTGCCGCGCCCGCGCGGCGCGGCGCGCGATCGGCGGCGCTGGCGCGCCGCGGTCGAGCGCGACACGCCGCGCTTGCAACGGCTCGCGCGACACCGTCTTCACCACGCCCGCATAAGGCGCGAACGCGGACGAGTCCGCCACCTCGTCGTCCTTCGGATTACGCAGCGCGAGCACGAGCCGGCCCGCGCTTTCTGCGAGCGCGAGCTTGTCGACGTCGGCCACGGGCACCGCGAGCACCGCGGTGCGTGCAACGCCATTCGGGTCCGCGCCGAAGCTGGTGTTACTGACCCCCGCGTTCTGCGCCGGATTGCCGAACGCGAGCACGCGAACCTTCGACATCAGGAGGCGCGCCTGGGTACGGCCGATCTCGCCGCCCGCACCCATGCCGCCGTCGCGCTTCAACGTGAAGAACACGTCCACCACGTTGCCGGCGCGCACCCGGTTGCCCACCGCGTTCGATTCGTCCACGCGCACGGCCACCGCGCGCTGGCCGGGCGCGATGCTGTCGGCCATGCCCGAAGAGAGCTGCGTTTCGAGCACCGGAGCATCCGGGGCGATGTCCGCGGTGGGCACGCGGCCGGCGACGAGCGTGGGGTCGCTGAACGCGCCGCCCGGATGAATGGGCAGCATCTGCACGCGCAGCGCCTCGGCAGAAACCGGCTTGCCGGCGACGAGCGTCTGCGTGGCGACCACGACCGGGAACGTCGCATGGGTCACAGCTGTGGCCTGCGGCGGCGTAGCGGGACGACGCGCCAGCATCCAGGCGAACCCGGCGAGCAGCAGCGCGAGCACGAGCAGCACGCCTGCGGTGATGCGGGTCAGGTTGGCCATGCGCGCCTCCTCTGGGAGCGGTCGTTCATGGCAGGCATGGCGTTCCTCACAGGATGTTCTCCGGATTGAGCTGCACGGTGGACTGCGTGACGATGGCGTCCGGTATCTTGAAATCGACGAGCGGCAGGCTGGGGACGAGCGGATGGTTCTTGTAGTCGTACGAGAGCTGAACCTGGACGCAGGTCATGGTGCTGTCGTAGCTGCAGTTCTGCGCCTGCGGGGAACAGGTCAAGGCGCTGCTGCCGAGCCAGCTCGCGGCGTTGGTGGCGGCAAGACAAGCGGCGCTCGTGCGGGCCGCGAGCGCCGCGGTCATATCGGTGGCCTTCTGGTAGCGCAACGCGGCGCGCGCGCCTTCCTCGGAGGCAAGCGTGAGGCTCTGCTGCGCGACGAACACGAGGCTGTACGAGACAACCGCATACGCGATGGCGAAGAACACGGGAAACAGCAGCGCGAATTCGACGGCGGTGCTGCCTCGCTCGCGCAGACGCGTGTGTGTGCGCGAGCCGAGGGGCGCGCGACGCGGCGTGCTGCTGTCTGAACTCGCCTCGGTGGAACGAACAGGCAAGTGGGCGGTCCGCGTCGAGCGCAGTTTGATAGAGCCCGTACGCCGCAGCGCGTTCATCCGGCCGCTCCCGCCGACAGGTGCAACGCGCGCAGCGCAAGCCATGCGATGGCAGGCACCGTGAGACACGCGGCGTAAGGCGTTCCGCGCGGCGTGCGCGGAACAAAGTCCGACGATGCTTGCTGCCCCGCGTGTGGCCCCGATGAAGCCGTGCTTCCGCGCATCGCGACTCGCGTCGTAAAAAGCAGCACGACGGCATGCACGCCGGCCGCGAGACTCGCCGCCACCCACAGACCCAGCAGCGCATCGACCCCGCACCAGGCGCCCAGCACGGCGAAGACCTTGACGTCGGCGGCGCCCATCACGCCGAGCGCAAAGAACGGCATCAGCGCCACGAGCCCCACCGCGGCGCCTGCCAGCGCGCGCGCAGGCGTCATGCCGAAGGGACTACCGTGGACGAGCGCGAACGTTAGCGCGGCGATCAGGCCGGCTGCGACGAGGGCATTCGGCACACGCCGGCTGCGGCAGTCGCACACGGCGACGACCGCGGCCCACGCGGCGAACACGAGGCTGCTGACGAGCGGGTTCATGTCGGATCCGGCAGACAGCACCCTTCACGCGCGCCAATAGACGGCCCGCGCGAATTGCGCTGCTGCGTTCAATCAGGATCTTTTGACGGCTACGCGTCAGGAGCCGGTTGTCGGCGTAGTAATCGCGTTTGCGATATCGGTGAAAACCGTTTGAAGCTTGGTGCCGATCGTCGTGACCCCGCCCACAATCAGCAATGCAATCAACCCCGCAATCAGCCCGTATTCAAGTGCGGTTACACCCCTGTTATCTCTCAGGAAACGCCCGGCGAACTTTTTCATTTTAGCCCTCGAAACTGCGTTTGATCTTTGTATGCGAATTGAAATTCGTACGCGCGCGCATATGACGGCCATTCCCGGCTGTTCTTTGCAGCCGGGTTTGCCGATTCTTCTTCTAGGAGCGCGTCGCTACATTAGCAGCTGAAATCAGCCGCGCACAGAGGATAGGATATCCGGTCCGATAATGCACCTCCCTCGTCAAACTCCGTATTCCCAGGCGTTATAACCGATCAATCGGCAAGAAGCAATTTCCCACCGAATTTTTTCCGACTTTTTTCGGTTTTTCCCAGCGACCTTTCCCTAATGTTTGGGGTAAGGCTTTCGTGCCGCTTTGCTGCGGTCTTGTCTGGCCGTGGTCTGGCCGTGGTCTGGTTATTGTCTGCCTGTTGCCTCGCCCTTCCCTGCGACTTCTTTTTTCCGGCCCACCGTCGAGGCGGCGGTTCAAGCGCCAGAGAAGCGTAGCGGCAGACCAGATGCGAAACAGGTAGGGCTAACCATACGTTAGACGCGTTTCACTAATTCACCGTTGAACGCACGTTTCAAGCGTCGTGTAACCCCCGTTACGCATGCACGCGTAACGGGGGATCGGGCTCGTTACGTTACGCGGCCATTGAAAACGCATTAATTCGCCGCTTCTTCACCCCCATCGGATCGATACACGACATCACGCCAATAGCCGCAAAGCCGCGCGGGTTCTCGCTCTGCGTCTTGCGTGGCGAATCAGGCGCCGCGTTCGCGACTGAAATGGCATAGCTGTTGCAGAGAGTCTTCGCGCAAGACTTCCAACAACATGCTCATGCGAGGGCGAAATGCAGATTCAAACAATAGAGACCGGACTGCGTACAACGACGATTGCGGCCACTGTAGTCGTCGTTCTTTCTCTGGCTGCTTGCGGCGGCTCGGGAACGTTGAGTTCGGGCACCGGGGGTGGCGCGGGGAGCGGCAGCAACGGAGCGATTTCTACGGGAGGCACGGGCTCGGGGGGAACGCAAAAGCCGGGGGGCGGCGATAACAACAATAACAACAACAATAACAACGGCACCACGCCCACCGCCAATGCAGCGGGCCAGGTGGTGGGCAATGCCGGCAACGTCGTGAGCGACGTGGGGTCGACGGTGTCGAGCATCGGCAGCGTGATCGGCTCGCAAACGCTGCCCGGCGTAAGCACGCAGACCACCCAGGCTGCGGGCGGCATCGTGCAGAACGTGGGCGCGGCGGTTTCCACGCTCGGCAACGGCGTCACGCAGGGACTCGGCCAGCTCGGCACGGGCGGCAATTCCGTGGGCACCACGCTCGCGAGCGTCGGCGGCGCCGTGAGCAACGTGGGCGGCGCGGTAACGAGCGCCGGTAATCTCGTCACGAGCCTCGGCAGCGGACCGCTGGCCCCGCTCGGCGCCGTGACGTCGCCGCTCGGCGGCGCAATCGACACGCTCGGCGGCGCCGTGACGAACGGCGGCGCCACGCTCACCAACGCCCTCTCCACAGGCCCCGTGCAGCAGATCACGCAACAGGTCAGCACCGCCATCACGCCAATCACGTCGATGGTGGCCGCGACCACGCAGACCGTTGGCACGACGACGGGCCTCGGGGCGCCCGTGGCCGGTCTGCTCGGCACGCTCGGCGGCGGACTGGAGAAAGGCGGCGCGCTCGTCGCGTCGTCGGCGGGCGGCAATCCGGTGGCAGCGAGCCTCGGCAACGTCGTCTCCGACACCGGCAAGACCGTGGCGTCGGTGGGCGGTCTCGTGACCGGCGGCACGGGTGGCAATCCGCTTGCGCCGCTCACCACGGCACTTGGCGGCCTGGGTGGGCTCAGCGGCGCCACAGGTGGATTGACGGGCGGCACCGGCAGCGGACCACTCGCGCCGCTCACGGGCGTGCTCTCGTCGGTAACGGGCGCGCTCAGCGGCGCGGCCGGTGGCACGGGCGGTCCGCTCGCACCTGTGACCGGCCTCGTGAGCACGGTCACCGGGACGCTGAGCGGCGCGGCCGGCGGCACGGGCAGCGGCAACCCGCTCGCTCCCGTCACGGGACTGCTCAGCACGCTCACCGGCGCATTGACGGGCGCGGCGGGCGGCACAGGCAGCGGCAATCCGCTCGCCCCGGTCACCGGCATCGTTTCGACGCTTGCCGGTGCGGCAACGAGCGCTACGTCGGGCGCGGCACCGGCGGCCACGTCGACCACGTCCGGCACGCCGGGCATTTCGCTGAGCTCGTCGAGCGGCGGCACCAACAGCGCGTCGAACCCGCTTTCGGGCGTGACGTCGCTCGTGGGCGGACTGCTCGGCGGCATCGCGAAGAAATGACGACGCGAAATGACGATGTGAAGCGACGACGTGAAACGACGACGCGAAGCGACGACGCGAAACGACGACGCGAAACGACATCGATGAATGACGGCAAGAGAAGACGCGTGAGAGCACGGGCATCACGCGAGGCAGACCACCCGCATCCCAAAGAAACTGAGAGAGACTGAGGAGCAACCATGACCCACCACTCAACCTTCACGTCGGGCCACGCACGGGCGGTCATCGCATCGCTGCGCGTGCCTGCCATCACGCTTGCCGTGGCCTGCCTCGTGGCGGCCTGCGGCGGCAGCAGCGTCAACGCGCCGCCGGCCGCGGCTTCGAGCGGCGGCACCAGCGGGTCCGGCAGCGGCGGTCAGACGACGGCGGCGTCAACCGGCACATCCGGCGCGCTGACCACCGTCGCGAAGACGGCGGGCGACCTGGGCAGCACGATCGCTTCCACGACGATTCCGGGCGTAAGCCCACAGGTCACGCAGGGTCTGGGCAATGCGGTATCGAGCACGGGCGGCGTGGTGGGCGCGCTCTCCGATGCGGTGAGCAACGGCATCGGCCAGACGGGGTCGACGGCCAATCCGGTGGGCACCACGGTCGCGGGACTCGGCTCGGTTGTCAGCGCAACGAGCGGCGTCGTGCAGGGACTTTCCACGGCCGTGGGTGGCGTGGGCACGGGCAACCTCGCCCCGCTCTCGCCGGTCACGACGCCCGTCGCGGGCCTGCTCGCCAACACGGCGAACGCGGTCAACGCGGGAGGCGCGACGCTCGGCAATGCCCTGGGCTCGGCGCCGGTCCAGCAGATCACGCAGCCCGTGAGCACGGCGATCACGCCGCTCTTGCAGACGGTAAGCGATGTGACGCAGACGGCTGGCGTGACGACGGGCCTCGGTGCCCCGCTCTCGGGCGCGCTCGCGCAGGTGGGCGGCGCGTTGAAGCAAGCGGGCTCGACGGTGGGCGGCACGACCCAGAATCCGCTCGGCGCGGACGTGGGCAGCCTCGTGGGCTCGCTCGGCAACACGGTGACCAATGCGGGCGGTCTCGTGAACCCGAACGGACCGAACGGTGCGGCGCCCATTCCGGGCCTCATCACGAGCCTCGTGGGCAGCTCCAACGTGGGGGTCGCAAATGGTCCGCCCGCCGGCGGCTACAACCCGCTCACGCCCCTCTCGAACCTGCTCGCAAGCCTCGGGCTCGGCACGAACCCGCTCGGCTCGGCGACGTCGCTGCTCACCGGCACGCCGCTCGCGCCGCTCGGTTCCGTGGCGGGATCGAATCCGCTTTCCACGTTGACCTCGTCGCTCACGGGCGGCGGCGCAGCCAGTCCGCTCGCGGGGCTCACGTCGGCGCTCGGCAGCGGGACGAGCGGCGCATCGAACCCGCTTTCCGCGGTTACGGGCCCCCTGGGTGGCGTGGGTAGCGCAGGCGGCACGGGCGGCAGCGCTCAGTTGCTCGCGCCGCTCACGGCAATCGTGAGTCAGGTGACGGGCACGCTCGGGACAGCGGCGGGCTCGAGTGCGGGCACGGGCTCCACGACGGGCGGCCTCTCGGCGCTCGGCGGCATTCTGCACAAGCAATGAGCTGAACGTGCGTGACGGCGCCGCGTGAATGCGGCGTCCGTCGACGCCTATGTCGCCGCGCGGACCGACCAGACCAACCAGAGCGACTAGAGCGACTAGAGCGAGGACCAGCACGGCACGCGATCAAGGCGAGCGAGGGTCCTGGCGATCGCGCTGCCCGGCAACATCGCACGCCGCAATGCTTTAGCGCTTCACAGATCACGCAGCAAGCAGCACACATCGAACAGCAGCGTTGCACACAACGCGCGCACAACAACAATGGCCTACGAGGACAATCCGATGAATAACGGATACAACCGCTGTAACCCCTGCAACCGGTACGCGACCTGGACGATCGCGCTGACGGCGCTTGCCACCAGTGTCGCCCACGCGCAGAGCCGCCCCGCCGCTGCCGGCGGCAATCCGCTCGACGCCCTGCCGCAGATCAATGCACCACAGAAGGCGCCCAACGTCACCGTGCAGGTTCAGCAGCAGGCGCCGCAATTGCAGGAGCTGCTCGCGCGGCATCTCACGCCCACACGCTTCCAGGTGGAAGGCGTGAAGTCGATTCCATTCGACGATGTGGCGAAGCGCTTCACGCCGCTCGTGAATCACGACATCACGATCGGCGAACTGATCGAGGTAGCCAACGGCGTCACGAAGCTCTATCAGGAACGCGGCTATGCGCTCTCGTTCGCGTTCGTGCCCGCGCAGACGTTCGAGAACGGCGTGGTGCGCGTGACCGTCGTGGAAGGCTATGTGTCCGAGGTGAAGGTCACGGGCAAGCCCGGCAACGTGGAAGGCAAGATCCGCGCAATCGCGGAGCACATCCGCGCCGACCGGCCGCTGCGCCGTGCCACCTTCGAACGCTACATCAACGTGCTGGGTCTGTTGCCCGGCGTGAAGGTGGCGGCCAACGTGCCGCCGCCACAGAACACCGATGGCGCCACGGCGCTCGAATTGAAGGTGGACCGCAAGCCTGTCGATCTGAGCACGGGCATCGACTTCAATCATCCCGGCGTGCAAGGCCTCGTCACGGCCACGGAGAACGGGCTCACTTCGCTCGGCGAGCAGTTGAGCGTGTCCGCGCTGCTGCCCAAGGGCCGCGATCACCAGACCTACATCGCCGCGCACGGTGCGGTGCCGGTGGGCAGCGACGGGCTCATCGCGAAGATCGATGCCTCGCACTATCGCGGCAATCCCGTCGACAATCCGGGGCTGCCGTCGTATGTGGAGCGCACCGTGATCAACGAAAAGCTGGGCGGCTCGCTTGCGTATCCGCTGCTGCTGAGCAATACACGCAGCGTGGTGGGCACCGTGAGCGCCTACGCCTCGCACGACGAAGACCGTTATCACAACACCCTTAACGGCGCGCAGTACGGGCTGCGCTCGCAGGTGCGCGTGCTGCAACTCCAGGCCGACTACACGGGCGTGCAGACGGGCCAGGTGCGCAAGGCGAGCATCAACGTGGCGAAGGCGTTCGACATATTGGGCGCGTCGAAATCCGTCGATACGAACCTACCGGGTCTCGTGCAGCAGAACCCCGTGTCGCTGCAATTCGTGCGCACCGGTGCGAGCTTTTCGCAGACCAACGAGTGGCCGTTCAAGATCGGCACTGCGATTTCCGCAACGGGACAGTACAGCCCCGACACGTTGCCCACCTCCGAGCAGATCTCGTTCGGCGCGCAGCGTTTCGCGCAGGGCTATGAACCGGGCGAGGCATCGGGCGATTCGGGCTGGGCCGTTTCGTTCGAGATCAATCGCGCGTTCACGCCAGGCTTCACGTATCTGCGCACGATCACGCCGTACGTGTCGTTCGACACGGCGCGCGTCTACCTGCATGCGGGCACGCCGCAGCCGTCGCGGCTTGCCTCGGTTGCATTCGGCTTTCGGATCTCCGACGCGAAGTACTACAGCCTCGATCTTTCGGTTGCGAAAGCCGTGGGCGACGCGCCCGTGGAAAGCGCTTCGCGCAGCCCGCGCATCAACGCGACGTTCTCTTATCAGCTCAACTGAATGCGCGCCGCGAGTGCCTGCGACTAGAGGTTTTACTCGCAAACGCGCGGCGCGCTTTCACGTATCCTGCCCTTTCGGTTTGCGATCGAACGATCGATAACCGGTCGCTGGAAACAGGCAAGGCGTCGCCTGTCGATGCATACGACGCCGCGCGAAACCCGCCGCCCGAAGCACCCTCAAACACCTCTCATGGCGGGCATTCGCGACGACTCTTACTCAGGAGGAAGACAATGATCCGCATGACCCAACGTGCGCGCTCCGTCGCGCTCAACACCATCCGGCAGGCCGCGCTTGCAGGTGTCCTGCTCACCGGCGCCATCACCGCCATGGCGCAGACCGACACCCCCGTCGGCGTCTGGCAAACCATCGACGATCACACGGGCCAGCCCAAGGCGCTCGTGCAGATTACGCAGGACGGCGACGGCACGCTGTCGGGCAAGGTGATCAAGGGCCTCAATCCCGCCGATTCGCCCGACCGCCGCTGCACCGAATGCACTGACTCGCGCAAGAACCAGCTGATTCTCGGTATGACGATCCTCAACGACCTGAAGAAGGACGGTGACAAGTGGGACGGCGGCCACATCCTGGACCCCGAGAACGGCAAGATCTACAAGTGCAAGATGCACCTCGAGGACGGTGGGCAGAAACTGGTAGTGCGCGGCTATATCGGCGTGTCGCTACTCGGGCGCTCGCAGACGTGGGTCCGGCAGCAATAAGCTGGAAGGGATCGCGTCACGCAAGGTTGCGGGTGCAAGGCCCGCAACCTTCTTCGCGTAATGCCTGACTGCGCTCAGCGTGAACTCGCAAGTTCACGCGTTCAGGTGAGCGACGTATCGACAAGCCGGCGCGGCGTGTCGAGATATTCCTTCGATTGCATCTCCACGATACGCGACACGGTGCGCGTAAATTCGTTGGCCATCGGGCCTTCGATGTAGAGCTCCTCGGCCCTCACGGCGGCCGACATCAAGAGCTTCACCTTGTGGTCGTAGAACACGTCGATGAGCCACGTGAAGCGGCGTGCTTCGGAGGCCATGCGCGGCGTCATCTGCGGCACGTCGGAAAGAATCACAGCATGAAAGCGGCTCGCCAGTTCGAGGTAGTCGTTCTGCGAGCGCGGGCCGCCGCATAGCGTCGCGAAGTCGAACCATACGACGCCGTCCGCGCGGCGCAGCGCCTTGAGCTCGCGCTTTTCGATGTGCAGGATCGGGCTTTCGTCAGGCACCGCAGCGAGTTCGCCGTAAGCGTGGCGCAACGCGCGGTCTGCCGCCGCACCGAGCGGTGTGTGGTAGACCTGCACCTGCGCGAGCGTGCGCTGCCGGTAGTCCACGCCCGCATCCACGTTGATCACGTCGAGCTTCGCCTTGATGAGCTCGATGGCGGGCAGCATGCGGTCGCGATGCAATCCGTCGGGGTACAGCGTATCGGGCGCGTAGTTGGAGGTCATCACGAACTGCACGCCGTTCGTGAAGAGCCGGTCGAGCAGACGGTACAGGATCATCGCGTCCGCGATGTCGGAGACGTGAAATTCGTCGAAGCAGATGAGCCGGTAGCGCCGCGCGATACGACGCGCGAGTTCATCGAGCGGATCGGCCTGGCCCTTCAGTTCTTCGAGTTCGCGGTGCACTTCGCGCATGAACTCGTGAAAATGCAGACGCGTCTTGCGCTGCACGGGCACCACGGCATAGAAGCTGTCCATGAGAAAGCTCTTGCCCCGCCCTACGCCGCCCCACATGTACACGCCGCGCGGCAGATCGGGATGGATGATGAGCTTCTTGAAAGCGTTCGAGCGGCGCGCCTTGTAGGCGACCCACTCTTCATAGCACCGCTGCAGACGGTCCACGGCGGCACGCTGGGCGGCGTCCGACTGGTAACCGCGCGTCCGCAGTTCGTTTTCGTAGTACTCGGTGACGTTCATCGTGCAACGGTAAGAAAGAAGGCGGGAGGGATTCGCACCCTGCCCGCCTTCGTAGCCTGCTTTATGAGACCGGCTTCATGCAGCCGACTTCAAGCGGCCGGCTTGAAGCCGGTTTGAAGCAGCCGGCGTCATTACATGTTCAGTGCGCGCTTGTCGACGGCGAGCGCCGCTTCGCGCATCACTTCGGAGAGCGACGGGTGCGGATGGCAGATGCGACCGATGTCTTCGGACGCCGCCTTGAACTCCATCGCGACCACGGCTTCGGCGATCAGGTCCGACGCGTTGGCCGAAATGATGTGCACGCCGAGCAGCTCGTCGGTCTTCGCGTCGGCGATCATCTTGACGAAACCGTCCGCCTTGTTGATGCCGAGCGCGCGGCCGTTGGCGAGGAACGGGAACTGGCCCGTCTTGATCTCGCGGCCTTCGGCCTTCAGCTGCTGCTCCGTCTTGCCGACCCACGCGATCTCCGGCTCGGTGTAGATCACCCACGGAATGCAGTTGTAGTCGATGTGCGGCTTCTGGCCGTCGATCACTTCGGCCACCAGCACGCCTTCGTCTTCGGCCTTGTGCGCGAGCATCGGGCCGCGCACCACGTCGCCAATCGCGTACACGTTCGGCACGGACGTCGCGCAGTGCGCATCCACGTCGATGAAGCCGCGCTCGTTCGTCTTGAGGCCGATGGCTTCGAGACCGAGGTTGTCCGTGTTCGGCACGCGGCCGATCGAGACGATCAGGCGGTCGGCTTCGAGCGTCTGCGCGTTGCCGTCCTTGTCCGCGTAGGCGATGGTGACGCCCTTGGCCGTCGCCTTCACTTCGCCGATCTTCACACTGAGATGAATGTCGAGACCCTGCTTCTTGAACTGCTTGGCCGCTTCCTTGGCGAGCGCCTGGTCGGCAGCCGCGAGGAATTCGGGCAGCGCTTCGAGCACGGTCACTTCTGCGCCCAGACGCCGCCACACCGAACCCAGCTCGAGGCCGATCACGCCCGCGCCGATCACGGCGAGCTTCTTCGGCACGGCCTCGAACGAGAGCGCGCCTTCGTTGTCGGCCACGATCTTGTTGTCCACCGGCACGTTCGGCAGGTGGCGCGCCTTCGAACCCGTGGCGATGATCACGTTCTTCGCCGTGACCACTTCGGTTTCGCCTTCGCCGCTCACTTCGATCTGCACGCCAGCGTCGGTGCGGCCCGTGAACTTGCCGTGGCCCTTGAGCCACGTGATCTTGTTCTTGCGGAACAGGAACTCGATGCCCTTCGTCATCTTTTCGACGATGCCTTCCTTGCGGGCCATCATCTTCGTGACGTCGATCTTGACGTCCGACACGCTGATGCCGTGGTCGACAAGGTGATGCTGGGCGTTCTCGAATTCTTCCGACGACGCAAGCAGCGCCTTCGACGGAATGCAGCCCACGTTCAGGCACGTACCGCCGAGCTTCAACGCGCCGGCGGGGTTCTTCCACTTCTCGATGCACGCAACCGTCTTGCCGAGCTGGGCGGCGCGAATCGCGGCGATATAGCCGCCGGGACCGGCACCGATCACGACGACGTCAAATTCCTTGGACATAAGAATCCTTTCGATATGAAGCGCCTTGCGCGGGGCGCGCCCATCACGTCCGTTCGGTGCGTCATGGACGCGCCCGCGGCGCCTTGCGGCGCACCGGGCGCTTCGATGCAGTCAATGCAGGCGATTACAGGTCGAGCAGCAGGCGAGCCGGATCTTCCAGCGCATCCTTCATGGCGACGAGCGAGAGCACCGCTTCGCGGCCGTCGATGATCCGGTGGTCGTACGAGAGCGCCAGATAGTTCATCGGACGGATCACGATCTGGCCGTTCTCCACCACCGCGCGTTCCTTGGTGGCGTGCACGCCCAGAATGGCGGACTGCGGCGGGTTGATGATCGGAGTGGAGAGCATCGAGCCGAACACACCGCCGTTCGAGATCGAGAACGTACCGCCCGTCATTTCCTCGATGGAAAGCTTGCCGTCCTTCGCCTTCTGGCCAAACTCGGCAATCTTCTTCTCGATGTCGGCAAGACTCATCTGGTCGGCGTTGCGCAGGATAGGCACCACGAGACCGCGCGGCGAGCCCACGGCGATACCGATGTCGAAGTAGCCGTGATAGACGATGTCGTTACCGTCGATCGACGCGTTCACGAGCGGGAACTTCTTGAGCGCGTGCACAGCCGCCTTCACGAAGAACGACATGAAGCCGAGCTTCACGCCGTGTTCCTTCTCGAACTTGTCCTTGTACTTGTTGCGCAGGTCCATGACCGGCGCCATGTTGACCTCGTTGAACGTGGTCAGGATGGCGTTGGTTTGCTGCGACTCGAGCAGACGCTCCGCAATACGCGCGCGCAGGCGCGACATCGGCACGCGCTGCTCCGGACGGTTGTTGAGCCACGTTTCGGCCGATGCCGGCGACTTGACGTCGGGCAGCGAGGGCTTCGCCTGACGCGCTGCGGGCGCAGCGGGTGCGGCAGCCGGTGCCGCCTTGGCGGCCGGCGCGCCCGCGCCAAGCACGTCGCCCTTCGTGATGCGGCCGTCGCGGCCGGTACCGGCCACGTCGCCTGCGGCGAGGCTCTTCTCGGCCATCAACTTCGCCGCAGCGGGCGAGGCAACAGCGCTCGACGATGCCGTGGCAGCCGCCGCGGGTTGCGCGGCGGCCGGAGCGGCAGCCGTAGCGGCCGGTGCCGGCTTCACTTCGGCTTCCACCGCTGCGGCGCCTGCCTTGCCTTCGGTATCGATCTTCGCGATGACTTCGTCGGCCACCACGATGTCGCCGTCGTTCTTGACGATCTGCGCGAGCACGCCGGCAGCGGGCGCCGGCACTTCGAGCACGACCTTGTCGGTTTCGAGCTCGATGAGGATTTCGTCCTGGGCAACGGCTTCGCCCGGCTTCTTCTTCCACTGCAGCATGGTGGCTTCCGAAACCGACTCGGAAAGCTGGGGAACCTTGACTTCAACAATAGCCATGTGATTTTCCTGAATACGTGTATGTCGTGTACGGCGGACCGGGCGGGCAATGCGCGGGATGAAGCGCGCAACGAAGCGCGGGAAAGCGCCTGCACGCTTTCCCGGTCCGCTCAATCTTTATTTCGCGATGGACGCGCTCTTGAGCCGGCCGAAGGCGCCTTCGATGAGCGCCTTCTGCTGCTCGTAGTGCTTCGCGTAGTAGCCCACAGCCGGCGAAGCCGAAGCCGGACGGCCGCTGTACGCGAGCTTCATGCCGTCCCTCATGCCTTCCTTGAGGTGGTGCTCGATGTAGAACCACGGGCCCTGATTCTGCGGCTCGTCCTGCACCCACACCACTTCCGTCGCGTTGTCGTACTTCTTGATTTCCGCTTCGAACTGCTTGTGCGCGAACGGATAGAGCTGCTCGATACGGACGATCGCGACGTCACCCGCCTTCGCTTCGCGGCGATGCGCGACGAGGTCGTAGTACACGCGGCCCGAGCAGACCACGACGCGCTTGACCTTCTTCGCGTCGATGGAGGCATCGGTTTCGCCGATCACGGGCTGGAACGTGCCCTTCGCGAGTTCGGACAGGTCCGACACGGCTTCCTTGTGGCGCAGCAGCGACTTCGGCGTGAAGACGATGAGCGGCTTGCGGAAGAGGCGGATCATCTGGCGGCGCAGCAGGTGGAAGATCTGCGCCGGCGTGGTGGGCTGCACGACCTGCATGTTGTGCTCGGCGCACAGCTGCAGATAGCGCTCGATACGCGCCGACGAGTGCTCCGGACCCTGGCCTTCATAGCCGTGCGGCAGCAGCATCGTGAGACCCGACACGCGGCCCCACTTCACTTCGCCCGACGAGATGAACTGGTCGATCACGACCTGCGCGCCGTTGGCGAAGTCGCCGAACTGGCCTTCCCATGCCACGAGCGTGTTCGGCTCGGCAGTCGAATAGCCGTACTCGAAGCCGAGCACCGCTTCTTCGGAAAGCACCGAGTCGATCACCGTGAACTTCGCCTGGCCCTCGGCGATGTTCTGCAGCGGGATGTACGTGCCGTCGTTCCAGCGTTCGCGGTTCTGGTCATGCAGCACGGCATGGCGGTGCGTGAACGTGCCGCGGCCCGAGTCCTGGCCCGTGAGGCGCACGGCGTAGCCGGAAGCGACGAGCGACGCGTATGCGAGGTGTTCGCCCATGCCCCAGTCGAGCGCTGCTTCGCCGCGGCCCATGGCGCGACGGTCGTTGATCACGCGCTCGACGAGCGGGTGAACCTTGAAGTTCTCCGGAATCGTCGTGATGCGTTCGCCGAGGCGCTTCAGTTCGGCGAGCGGCACAGCCGTGTCGGCCGCGTCGGTCCACTTGCGGTTCAGGAACGGCACCCAGTCCACCGCGTACTTGCTCTTGTAGTTCGAGAGCACGGGGTCGACCGTGTGGTGGCCGTCGTCCATGGCCTTGCGGTAGGCCTTCACGTAGGCGTCCGCGTCGTCGGCGCCAATCACGCCCTGCTGCACGAGCTTCTCGGCGTACAGCGCACGGGTGCCCGGGTGCTGCGCGATCTTCTTGTACATCAGCGGCTGCGTGACAGCCGGCGTGTCCTGCTCGTTGTGACCCAGCTTGCGGAAGCACACGATGTCGATCACGACATCCTTGTGGAACTGCATGCGGTAGTCGATGGCGATCTGCGTGGCGAGCACGACCGCTTCCGGGTCGTCGCCGTTCACGTGGAGCACCGGCGCCTCGATCATCTTCACCACGTCGGTGCAATACAGCGTGGAGCGCGCATCGCGCGGGTCCGACGTCGTGAAGCCGATCTGGTTGTTGATGACGATGTGCAGCGTGCCGTGCGTGCCGTAGCCGCGCGTTTGCGCGAGGTTCAGCGTTTCCATCACGACGCCCTGGCCCGCGAAAGCCGCGTCGCCGTGGATCTGCACCGGCAGCACCTGGAGGCCGGCGTCGTCGCCGCGGCGGTCCATGCGGGCCTTGGCCGAGCCTTCCACCACCGGGTTGACGATTTCGAGGTGCGACGGGTTGAATGCGAGCGACAGGTGGACCGGGCCGCCTTCGGTGGCGACGTCCGACGAGAAGCCCTTGTGGTACTTGACGTCGCCTGCCGGCAGGTCGTCGACGTGCTTGCCTTCGAATTCGGCGAAGAGGTCAGCCGGCATCTTGCCGAGCGTGTTCACGAGCACGTTCAGACGGCCGCGGTGGGCCATGCCGATCACGATTTCCTGCACGCCCTTGGCGCCCCCGTGGCGCACCACTTCGTCCATCGAGGCGATGAAGCTCTCGCCGCCTTCCAGCGAGAAGCGCTTCTGGCCGACGTACTTGGTGTGCAGATAGCGCTCGAGGCCTTCGCCGGCCGTCAGGCGCTGCAGGATGTGCTTCTTCTTGTCGGCGGTGAAATTCGGCGTAGCGCGGATCGATTCGAGGCGCTCCTGCCACCAGCGCTTCTGTTCCGGGTCGCTGATGTACATGAACTCGGCGCCGATCGTGCCGCAGTACGTGTCGCGCAGACCCTTGACGATCTCGCGCAGCGACGCCTGCTCGAAGCCGAAGTAGAGGTTGCTTGCGCTGTAGGTCTGATCGAGATCCGCTTCGGTGAAGTCGTAGAACGCGGGTTCGAGCTCGGGAATGGAGGGACGCTCGCGACGCTTCAGGGGATCGAGATTGGCCCATTGCGAGCCGAGGAAGCGATAGGCGCTGATGAGGGTCTGAACGTGGACCTGCTTGCGGGCCGTGGCGAGGTTTTCGCCGCCTTCGCGCGGGATGAAGGCATTGGCCTTCGCGCGCTGCGCAAACGACTCGACGATGGGACCGTGGGCGACGTCGCTTGCCGATGTGCCATCCGATGCGGGAACGTTCTGTAGCGCATCGAAGTATTCACGCCAGTTCTCGGGCACTGACGCCGGATTATCGAGATATGCTTCGTACAATTCTTCGACGTACGGAGCATTGCCGCCGAACAGATACGAGTTCAGCTGGAATTGCTTCATCATTTTTACGCTCACCTTTCTTCGAGTTTCTCGAGAAATAGCGGGTTACTCAACCTTCCGCGACACGGCCTGACCGTTTAGCGGATTGCGCGAATCAAGTCTTGCTTGGAAGGACCTAAAACTGGCATCCGCGGAGCATAGCACAGATCGGATGCGTCCAATAGCCGCGAGATACGCCGCAAACGCCTGTCGCGTCAGCACTTTTCGGTATTCGCAACATTGCTTTGCAGCGCGTGGTGCAATGCAAAGCAATGTTCCTCAACGTCCCATCGACATCTCGTCGACGTCCAATTAACGGCATCGGCCGGCGCTTTCTGAACCATGAAAAAAAGCCGCCCGAAGGCGGCTTTTCCGTTTGTTGCCAGCGAACTGCTGAAAGCGACGCGGCGCTTCAGTCGACCGCGGCTTCGCGGCTCGCGCGGCGGCGCTCGTGCTCCTTCAGGTGGCGCTTGCGCAGGCGGATGGACTGCGGCGTCACTTCCACGAGTTCATCGTCGTCGATGAATTCGACCGCGTACTCGAGCGACATCTGGATGGGCGGCACGAGGCGCACCGCTTCGTCCGTGCCCGAGGCGCGCACGTTCGTGAGCTGCTTGCCCTTGATCGGGTTCACGACGAGATCGTTGTCGCGGCTATGGATGCCGATGATCATGCCCTCGTAGAGCGCGTCGCCAGGCTTCACGAACATGCGGCCGCGGTCCTGGAGCTTCCACAGCGCATAGGCGACGGCCGCGCCGTCGTCCTGCGAGATCAGCACGCCGTTGCGGCGCTCGCCGAGCGAGCCTTCCTTCACGGGGGCGTACTCGTCGAACACGTGGCTCATCAGGCCCGTGCCGCGCGTGAGCGTCATGAATTCGCTCTGGAAGCCGATCAGGCCCCGCGCCGGAATGCGGTACTCCAGACGCGTGCGGCCGCGGCCGTCCGACGCCATGTCGAGCATTTCACCCTTGCGGCGGCCCAGCTCTTCCATCACGCCGCCCTGATGCGAATCTTCCACGTCCACCGTGAGGAGCTCGTACGGCTCGTGCTTCACGCCGTCCACTTCGTGCAGCACCACGCGCGGGCGCGAAACGGCCAGCTCGTAGCCTTCGCGGCGCATGTTTTCGATCAGGATCGTGAGGTGCAGCTCGCCGCGGCCGGAGACTTCGAACACAGTTTCGTCGCCGGTGTCCTTCACGCGCAGCGCCACGTTGTGGTTCAGCTCCTTCATCAGGCGGTCGCGAATCTGGCGGCTCGTCACGAACTTGCCTTCCTTGCCCGCGAGCGGCGAGGAATTGACGAGGAAGTTCATGGTGAGCGTGGGCTCGTCCACGGTGATCATGGGCAGCGCTTCGGGCGTATCGAGCGCGCAGATCGTGGCGCCGATGCCGATGTCTTCAATACCGTTGATGAGCACGATGTCGCCGGCTTCGGCCGACTCCACCTGCACGCGCTCGAGGCCGCTGAACGACAGCACCTGGTTGATCTTGCGCGTGAGTACCTCGCCTTCCGGGCCGAAGCGCAGCGCGACCTGCTGGCCCGGCTTGATGCGACCGCGGCTGATACGGCCCACGCCGATACGGCCCACGTAGGTCGAGTAGTCGAGCGACGTGATCTGGAGTTGCAGCGGCGCATCCGGATCGGCCGGGCGCACCGGCACGTGTTCGAGAATGGCGTCGAAGAGCGGCCGCATGTCGCCTTCGCGCACGCTCGGATCGAGCCCGGCATAGCCGTTCAGGCCCGATGCGTAGACCACCGGGAAGTCGAGCTGCTCTTCGGTGGCGCCGAGCTTGTCGAAGAGTTCGAAAGTCTGGTTGATCACCCAGTCGATGCGCGCGCCCGGCCGGTCGATCTTGTTCACCACGACGATGGGCTTGAGGCCCAGCGCGAGTGCCTTCTTCGTGACGAAGCGCGTCTGCGGCATCGGGCCTTCCACGGCGTCCACGAGCAGCAGCACCGAATCCACCATCGACAGCACGCGCTCCACTTCGCCGCCGAAGTCCGCGTGGCCCGGCGTGTCGACGATGTTGATGTGCGTGCCTTCGTATTCGACGGCGCAGTTCTTGGCGAGAATCGTGATGCCGCGCTCCCGCTCGATGTCATTGGAGTCCATCACGCGTTCGGCGATCTGCTGGTTTTCGCGGAACGTGCCGGACTGGCGGAGCAGCTGGTCGACGAGCGTGGTCTTGCCGTGGTCGACGTGGGCGATGATGGCGATATTGCGAAGGGCGCGGGACATAGAAACCTGGGAACAGTTGGAGTGCGCCAGACGATTCCTTGCGGCAATGCCGACTACCGACGCCTGCTGTCGCAAAAAGCCGGGACCGGGAAGGCCGCGGGGCGACGGGCGAGGCAAAACCGGCTCGGCGAATCCGAACCGGCACAGAGCGCACTCTTGGGAACCCAAAATTCTAGCACGTTCACGTGAACAAATTGATAAGGGTCATAAGGAGAACGCCTCGAACGATGCGCAAGCCGCAATTCCACGGGCAATTCAACGGCTACGGACGGACGACACGGCAAGCCCGCAGGGAGTAATCCGCTAGCAATCCATCGATTCCCTGCCTAAGCTGAGAAAACACTTGCCGCGTCAATTAACCGCCCCTATAATGCCTGCCTGGTCAACCATTGCAGTCGCACGAGAATCATGGCCGATCCCACTCCAGCTTCACAGCCGCCGCAGGCCGCCGCCGCTTCATCGGACCTGCTCAACTACCAGTTCGGCGAGAGCGTCGGCTATCTGCTCGCCCGGGTGAAATCGAGCATGTCGAACCTGGTCAATCAGCGCACCATGGCGGAGCTGGGTATCACGAGCCAGCAGGCGAGCGTGCTCTTCATGGTGGCAAGCGGCAAGTGCGTGCTGGCGGCTGAACTCGCACGCGAGTACGGCATCGACGCGAGCGCGGTCACGCGGCTCGTGGACCGGCTGGAGAAGCGCGGCCTGCTCGAGCGGGTGCGCAGTTCCGAAGACCGGCGTGCCGTGCGGCTCGCGCTCACGCCGGAAGGCCTCGCGCTCGCGCGACGCATGCCGGCCATCTTCTCGGGTGTGATCGACCGGCTTACCGCCGGCCTCTCGCCGGAGGAAATCGGTTTTCTGAAGAGCATGTTGCGGCGCATTCTCGGCAATGCCTGCAGTTGCAACGCCGCCGACAATGCGTGACCTGGCAAGCAGTTGAAGAAGAACAGCTGATCAAATTAGCTGCACCGTCCAGCATTACGGACACACACACCGACACCTTTCAGGCAACGAGACGCGCAATGAAACCCTCATCCCTGTCTGCGCCCACGCCGTCGTACCGGCGCATCGCCCTTGCCGTGGCGGCCGCGGCGACGGCGCTCGCCTTCTCCGGCTGCGCGAACTACTTCGGCATCAAGAGCGACAAGGCGATCGCCGATTCCACGCAGTACGAGTCCTCGCAAAGCATCCCGGCTCAGGGCGGGCAATGGCCCACGCTCGACTGGGCGAGGCAGTTCGGCGACCCGCAACTGTCTGCGCTGATCGACGAAGCGCTGGCGGGCAACCCCACCATCGCGCAGGCGCAGGCGCGGCTCGCGAAGGCGCAGTCGTACATCGAAAGCTCGAAGTCGAATCTCTACCCCAAGGTGGAGGGCAGCTATTCGTGGACGCGCGAGCTGCTTTCCGGCAACGGGCTCTACCCGCCTCCGTACGGCGGCAACTGGTATAGCGAGAACAACGCGCTCGCCAGCGCCTCGTGGGAACTCGACGTCTGGGGCAAGAACCGCCAGCGGCTCGGACAGGCCGTCTCGCAGGAAAAGGCGGCTGAAGCCGACATGCAGCAGGCGCGCATCACGCTCGCCTCCTCCGTCGCGCGCACCTACAACCAGCTTGCCCAGCTCTACGCGTTGCGCGACATCGCGGCACGCGAGATTGACAACCGCAAGACCATCGGCACAATCACGAACCAGCGCGTGACGGCCGGGCTCGACACCAACGTGGAGCGCGAGACGGCGAACGGCAATATCGCGACGAGTCGGGCCAACCTGAGCGACCTCGACGGCCAGATCCAGGCCGTGCGCTACCAGTTGGGCGCCCTGCTCGGCAAGGGGCCGGACCGCGGCCTGCAGATCGCGCAGCCCACGCTGAATCCGCTCGCCAACATCACGTTGCCCGACAACCTGCCCGCCGATCTGATCGCGCGCCGGCCCGACATCGTCGCCGCGCGCTGGCAAGTGGAAGCCGCCACGCACGACGTGAAGGAAGCGAAGGCCGAGTTCTTCCCGGACATCAACCTCGCCGCGGGCTTCGGCTTCGATGCGTTCGGCTGGGGCCGCTTTCTGCACGCTTCGAGCCGCCAGATCCAGGCGGGCCCGGCGATCCATCTGCCGATCTTCGACGCGGGCGCCCTGCGTGCCCAGCTGAAAGGCCGCTACGCCGACTTCGATCTGGACGTCGCCAACTACGATCAGACGCTCATCAACGCGCTCAACGACGTCGCCACGCAGGTCGCGTCGATCCGTTCGGCCGACCAGCAGCTCGTCGACGCGCAGCACGCGCTGGATGCCTCGACGAAGGCGTGGCAGCTTGCGGTCGTGCGCTACCGCGCCGGGTTGTCGCCGCAGTTGCAGGTGCTGAGCGCCGACCAGAACCGCCTCGCCGCGGAGCAGACGGTGACGAACCTCAACATGCGCCGCCGCGACATGCAGATGGCGCTCATTACGGCGCTGGGCGGCGGCTTCGATGCGAAGGACGCCGGGCTCGTACCGCCCGTCGCGGTGAACACGAACGGCGCACCGTGGAGCCCCGAGCCCGCACCGCCCGCGCCACCCGTCACACCCGCGGCTGGCCAGCAAGGCGCGACGGCAACGCCGGCAACATTGGCAGCAAGCCCCGCAGCAACATCAGCAGCGAAGGTCACCGCGAGCACAACCGCGACCGCCTCGAATTAAAGAACAGCCACAAAGAACAATCGAACGAACAGCACGAAAGCACTGGAGAGCCCTGTCATGAGCACCCCGCAACAACCGGCGGCCAACCCGCAGCCCGCCAATGCCAACGGCAAACGCAAGCGCCTGATGGCGCTGCTCGTCGTCGTGATTCTGATCGCGGCAGTTGCCTACGGTCTTTACTACTTCCTCGACGCGCGCTTTCACGAAAGCACCGACGACGCCTACGTGAACGGCAACGTCGTGCAGATCACGCCGCAGGTGACCGGTACCGTAGTCGCGGTGAAGGCCGACGACACGCAGACCGTGAAGGCCGGCGACCCGCTCGTCGTGCTCGACCCCGCCGATGCGCGCGTCGCGCTGGAACAGGCCGAAGCCAATCTTGCGCAGACCGTGCGCCAGGTGCGCGGCCTCTTCGCCGACGACAGCCAGTACGAAGCCCAGGTGGCGCAGCGCGAATCGGACCTGAAGCGCGCCCAGGACGACCTGCACCGCCGCATGCAGGTGGCGCAGACGGGCGCTGTCTCGCAGGAAGAAATCTCGCACGCACGCGATGCCGTCGCGAGCGCCCAGGCCGCGCTGAACGCAGCCGAGCAGCAGCTCGCCGCGAACCGCGCGCTCACTGCGAACACCACGATCTCGACGCATCCGAACGTGATGTCCGCAGCCGCGAAGGTCCGCGACGCGTATCTCGCCAATGCGCGCAACGTACTGCCCGCGCCGGTGGACGGCTACGTCGCGAAGCGCTCGGTGCAGGTGGGCCAGCGCGTGTCGCCGGGCACGCCGCTGATGTCCGTGGTGCCGCTCAACGCAGTGTGGGTCGATGCGAACTTCAAGGAAGTGCAGCTGAACCACATGCGCATCGGCCAGCCCGTGGAAATGACGGCTGACGTCTACGGTTCGTCGGTGGTGTATCACGGCAAGGTGGTGGGTTTCTCGGCCGGCACCGGCTCGGCCTTCTCGCTGCTGCCGGCGCAGAACGCCACGGGCAACTGGATCAAGGTGGTTCAGCGCCTGCCGGTGCGCGTGGAAATCGATCCGGCCGACCTCGCGAAGCATCCGCTGCGTATCGGTCTCTCGATGCAGGTCGACGTGACGGTCAAGGACGAGAGCGGCGGCCAGCTCGGCAACGCGCAGAACACGGTCTACCAGACCAACGTGTTCGATCACTACGGTGCGGATGCCGATGCCGAGATCGCACGGATCATCGCCGAAAACGCAGGCTCGAACGCGAACAGCAAGACGGCCAGCACGGCGCAAAAGGCGATGGCCTCGCGCACCGCGAAGCTGATGTAAGGGCAAGCCGCCCGCACGGCAACTTCCTACCCGCATACATCGGAAAGGGGCGCGCAAGCGCCCCTTCATGCTCTCATGTCCCAGCCACAAGCTGCTCACCCGCCGCTTTCCGGCGCGCAACTCGTGATCGGTACGATCGCGGTCTCGCTCGCGGTGTTCATGAACGTGCTCGACACGTCGATCGCGAACGTCTCGATTCCGTCTATTTCCGGCGACCTCGGCGTCTCCTCCGACCAGGGCACGTGGGTCATCACCTCCTTCGCCGTGGCGAACGCCATTTCGGTGCCGCTCACGGGCTGGCTCACGGACCGCATCGGCCAGGTACGCCTTTTCATGGCGTCGATCGTACTGTTCGTGATCTCGTCGTGGATGTGCGGCCTCGCGCCCACGCTGCCGTTCCTGCTCGCTTCGCGCGTGATCCAGGGCGCCGTGGCCGGTCCGATGATCCCGCTCTCGCAAACGCTCCTGCTCGCCAGCTACCCGCGCGCGAAAGCACCGATGGCGCTCTCGATGTGGGCCATGACGACGCTGATCGCGCCCGTGGCTGGTCCGATTCTCGGCGGCTGGATCTCCGACAACATCTCGTGGCCGTGGATCTTCTACGTGAATATTCCCGTGGGCACGGTGGCGGCGCTCGCGACGTGGGCGATCTTCCGCAACCGCGATTCGATCGTGAAGAAAGCGCCCATCGACATGGTGGGTCTTGCGCTCCTCGTCACGTGGGTGGGTTCGCTGCAAGTCATGCTGGACAAGGGCAAGGACCTCGACTGGTTTTCGTCGGCGACCATCGTCGTGCTTGCGCTCGTCGCCGTGATCGCGTTCGCGTTCTTCGTGGTGTGGGAACTGACCGCCGATCACCCCGTGGTGGACCTCTCGCTCTTCAGCCTGCGCAATTTCACGGGCGGCACGGTGGCGCTCTCGGTGGGCTACGGGCTCTACTTCGGCAACCTCGTGCTGCTGCCGCTGTGGCTGCAAACGGACATCGGCTACACCGCGACGGACGCCGGCCTCGTGATGGCGCCCGTGGGGCTATTCGCGATCCTGCTCTCGCCGGTGACCGGCAAGATCCTGCCGCGCACGGACCCGCGTTACATCGCGACCGCGTCGTTCCTGATCTTCGCGTTGATCTTCTGGATGCGCTCGCTCTACACGACCGGTGTGGACACGTGGTCGCTCACGCTGCCGACGCTGATCCAGGGCATCGGCATGGCCGGCTTCTTCATTCCGCTCGTCTCGATCACGTTGTCGGGGCTGCCGGGCCACCGCATTCCGGCGGCGTCGGGTCTCTCCAACTTCGTGCGGATCATGTGCGGCGGCATCGGCACATCGATCTTCCAGACGGCGTGGGACCATCGCACAATCCTTCACCACGCCCAGCTCACCGAGCAGGCCAACGCGTTCAATCCCGTCTTCGACCAGTCGATGCGGCAAATGCAGGGCGCGGGCTTCACCGAACCGCAGGCGCACGGCCTCTTCAATAACATGGTGACGCAGCAGGCGGCGCAGCTCGGCGTCAACGATCTGTTTTATGTGTCGGCGGGCATTTTCGTGGCGCTGATCGCGCTGATCTGGATCACGCGGCCCGAACGCGCGGGCGGCGGCGATGCGGGTGCGGCGGCTTCAGCAGCGCATTGAGCGCCGCGGCGCAGGCAAACAAAAAAGGCGTTGCTGCCCTTTGGTAGGTGGGCAGCAACGCCTTTTGTTTTGCTCCTGCTCTGCGCGCCTCGCTTTGTCGATTCCTATGACGCCGCCGCCACGACGAGGCGCTCCGGCGCCAGCACGCCGTCGCGCGCCTTCGCGACACCCAACAGCCGGCCGTCGTCGCCATATACGCGCACGCGCGGGGTCTCGGGAGCTTCGGTAAGCGCAGCGTCGATCGTCAGTTCGTCCAGGCGCAAACGCTGGCCATGCAGAAAGCGCTTCGTTGCCACGGCATCGAGATGTACCGCCGGGAACGTGCTGAGCAGCGCGTCCACGGGCTGCAGCCAGGCGTCGCGCGTCGCTTCGGGTGCATCGGAGAGCGCGTCCAGGGTGATCGCATGCTCGAGCGTCAACGCGCCGACACCCGTGCGGCGCAGCGCGACCAGATGTGCCCCGCAACCCAGCGCTTCGCCGATATCCTCGGCCAGCGTGCGCACGTAGGTGCCCTTGCTGCATGTCACGCGAAACGTGACGTCGGGCAGCGCGCAGGCGATCAGGTCGAGCGCATGAATCGTCACGCGCCGGCCTTCGCGCTCCACGACCTGCCCTGCCCGCGCGTATTCGTAGAGTGGCTTGCCGTCGCGCTTGAGCGCCGAATACATGGGCGGCACCTGGACGATCTCGCCACGAAAGCCGTCGAGCGCGTGCCGCACGGCGGCCTCGTCGCAAGGGACTTCGCGCGTGGCAATCACCTCGCCTTCGGCATCGCCCGTCGCCGTGCGAATGCCGAGGCGCATCGTGGCCTCATAGGTCTTGTCCGCATCGAGCAGGTCTTGCGAAAACTTGGTGGCCTCGCCGAAACACAGCGGCAGCAGGCCCGATGCGAGCGGATCCAGCGTGCCCGTGTGCCCCGCCTTCTTCGCGAGGAAAAGACGTTTGGCGCGAATCAGCGCGTCGTTGCTGGACAGACCCACGGGCTTGTCGAGCAGCAACACGCCATCGAGCGCGCGGCGCGGCAGCTTCGGCCGCGGAGTTCCGGAAGATGCAGTCATGCGTGCGCGGCTCAGTCGTCCTTCGCGCGCGTGGCATTCGCCTCGTCGATGAGACGCGACATTTCGACGGCCTGCTCGATCGTCTTGTCGTAGAAGAAGTGCAGCGTCGGCACGGTGTGGATGTGCAGGCGCTTGAAGAGCAGGTTGTGCAGGTGGCCCGCCGCGTGGTTGAGCGCCTGCCGCGTTTGCTCGGGGTCGCCCGTGAGCGTCGTGAAATAGACCTTCGCGTGCGCGTAGTCGGGCGTGAGCTCCACGCTCTGGATCGTGACGAGACCGATGCGCGGGTCCTTGACCTCGCGACTCACGAGTTCGGAAAGGTCGCGCTGAATCTGGTCAGCAATCTGCACGTTGCGATTGGGGGAAGTGCGTTTCTTCGCCATGGTGAATCCGTAAGCCGTTCATCGGCTGAGGGGCCGGCGCGCCATGCCGCTGAGGCACGGCGCGCGGCGCCCAAAAACAAAGGGCGGAGCCGGCTTGCGCCCGCCCCGCCCGGATGCGTAGCGCCGGGTATTACAGCGTACGCGCCACTTCTGTGATCTCGAAGACTTCGAACTGGTCGCCTTCGACGATGTCGTTGAAGTTCTTGATCGACATACCGCACTCGAAGCCCTGCTTCACTTCCTTGACGTCGTCCTTGAAGCGCTTGAGCGAATCGAGCTCGCCGGTGTGGATGACCACGTTGTTGCGCAGCACGCGCACCGACGACGTACGCTTGACCACGCCGTCCGTGACCATACAGCCCGCCACCGTGCCGACCTTCGGCACCTTGAAGACCTGACGGACTTCGACCATGCCGGTAACGATCTCGCGCTTCTCCGGTGCCAACATGCCGGACATCGCCGCCTTCACCTCATCCACAGCGTCGTAGATGATGTTGTAGTAGCGGATATCCACGCCGTTGGTTTCGGCCAGCTTGCGCGCCTGAGCATCCGCGCGCGTGTTGAAGCCGATGATGACCGCCTTCGAAGCCGTGGCCAGGTTGACGTCGCTTTCGGTGATGCCACCCACTGCGCCGTGCACGATCTGCACGCGCACCTCGTCGGTGGAGAGCTTGAGCAGCGCGTGCACCAGCGCTTCCTGCGAGCCCTGGACGTCCGCCTTGACGATGAGCGGCAGGTTCTGGACTTCGCCTTCGCCCATCTGCTCCAGCATGCTTTCGAGCTTCGCGGCCTGCTGCTTCGCCAGCTTCACGTCGCGGAACTTGCCTTGACGGAACAGCGCGATTTCGCGGGCCTTGCGCTCGTCCGGCAGCACGATGACTTCCTCGCCCGCAGCCGGCACTTCCGAAAGACCCTGAATTTCGACCGGAATCGACGGGCCGGCTTCCTTCGCCGGTTTGCCGGTTTCGTCGAGCATCGCGCGCACGCGGCCGTAGGCGCTGCCTGCGAGCACAACGTCGCCGCGGCTCAACGTGCCCGACTGCACGAGCACCGTTGCAACCGGACCCTTGCCCTTGTCGAGCTTCGCTTCGATCACGAGGCCCTTGGCCGGCGCATCGACCGGTGCCGTGAGTTCCAGCACTTCGGCCTGCAGCAACACGTTTTCGAGCAGGTCGTCGATGCCGGCACCCGTCTTCGCGGACACTGGCACGAACGGCGAATCGCCACCGTATTCTTCCGGCACGACGCCTTCGGCGACGAGCTCCTGCTTCACACGCTCGGGATTCGCGTCCGGCTTGTCGATCTTGTTGATCGCCACAACGAGCGGCACGCCCGCTGCCTTCGCGTGCGCGATGGCTTCCTTCGTCTGCGGCATCACACCGTCGTCGGCCGCCACCACGAGAATCACGATGTCCGTCGCCTTCGCGCCGCGGGCACGCATGGCCGTGAAGGCCTCGTGACCCGGCGTGTCGAGGAACGTGATCACGCCGCGCGGCGTTTCGACGTGGTAAGCGCCGATGTGCTGCGTAATGCCGCCCGCTTCGCCCGCCGCCACCTTCGCGCGGCGGATGTAATCGAGCAGCGAGGTCTTGCCGTGGTCCACGTGGCCCATCACCGTGACGACCGGCGGACGCGGCAGCATTTCCGCGTCGGAGGCCTCGCCTTCCACGAGCAACGCTTCCGGGTCGTCGAGCTTGGCCGCAACCGCACGGTGGCCCAGTTCTTCGACGACGATCATCGCCGTTTCCTGGTCGAGCATCTGGTTGATCGTGACCATCTGGCCGAGCTTCATCATGACCTTGATGACCTCGGATGCTTTCACCGACATCTTGTGAGCCAGGTCGGCCACCGTGATGGTTTCCGGCACGTGCACTTCGCGCACGATCGGCTCGGTGGGCGCCTGGAACGCTGAACCCGCATCCTGATGCTTGCCCCGGCCCTTCGGGCCGCCGCGCCAGCCGCGATCCACACCGCCGCTCGTGTCGCCGCGCGTCTTGATGCCGCGACGCTTGGCGGCGTCGTCCTGCCAGCCACCCTTGCCGCCGGGCTTCTTGGCGCGATCGCCTGCCGGCGCCGCCGGCGAAGCGGGCGTTGCGGCCGGTGCCGGCGCGCCGGCCTTCTTGACTGTCGGGCGAGCGACTTCGCCGGCCGGACGCGCGGGCTTGTGCAGCGTACCCTTCGCCTCGGCGGCCTTCGGTGCCTCGACCGGCTTCGCTGGTTCGGGCGCCTTCACCTGGGCCTTGCGCGGCGTGTTCATCATTTCGCGGATGGCGCGTGCTTCGGCTTCCGCAGCAGCGCGGCGGCGAGCGATCTCTTCCTGCTCGGCGCGTGCCTTTTCGGATGCTTCGCGGGCGGCGTCTTCGGCTTTCTTCGCCGCTTCACGCTGAGCCGCGCGCTCGGCTGCTGCGCGTGCTTCGTCCTGCTCGGTTGTGGCCGTACGTTCGGCCTCGACCGTCTGGGCAGCCAGCTCGCGTGCCGCGGCTTCGGCCGCCGCGCGCTTCTTCGCCGCGTCCTCTTCGGCACGGCGGCGCTCGGCTTCAGCCGCTTCTTCGCGTGCGCGGCGCTCCGCTTCTTCGCGTTCGAGCCGTTCCTGGCGTTCCCTCAGCTCCTGCGCCTGCTTCTCGAGCAGTTCCGCCTCACGGCGTGCCTGCTCCTCGCGGCGCTGAAGCTCGAGCTCGTCGTCGGCGGTCGCATGATTCGATGCCTCGGCCTGTTCGGCCGACTCGTCGCGGCGAACGAACGTGCGCTTCTTGCGCACTTCGACCTGAATGGTGCGAGCCTTACCCGTCGCGTCGGACTGCTTGATCTCCGACGTATGCCGGCGCGTCAGCGTGATCTTGCGCTTGTCGCCGTCGGTGGAACCGTGGGACTTGCGCAAGTGGTCGAGCAGACGCGCTTTGTCCGTCTCGGACAGGGCATCGTCTTCGCTCGCTTTCTGGACGCCTGCCGCCTGCAACTGCTCGAGCAGCACGCCAGCAGGCATTTTCAGTTCCGCGGCAAATTGGGCTACGTTGTTACTCGCCATTCATTCCTCTTGATGCAAGGATCCATTCCTTGCGGTTGACATCGGATCGTGCGGCCCTTCGACATCCGGCCGCGTCAGGTTCAGTGCTTCATGGTCGGGTCCCGTTCAGGTCCTGGTCATCTTTCACTGGAACCAGTGTTCACGTGCTTTCATGATCAACGCCTTGGCGGCGTCCTCTTCCATTCCTGTCATCTCGACCAGTTCGTCGACTGCCAGCTCCGCGAGATCGTCGCGCGTATGGATCTGTTGCTCGGCAAGCTTCGCGAGAAGGTCCGCGTCCATGCCGTCAAGGCTCTTCAGGTCGAGCACGGCGCTCTCCACCTTCTCCTCGTTGGCGATCGCCATCGTGAGCAGCGCGTCGCGTGCGCGGTTGCGCAACTCGTGCACCGTGTCCTCGTCGAACGCCTCGATTTCGAGCATCTCGTTGAGCGGCACGTAGGCGATCTCTTCGAGGCTCGTAAAGCCTTCGTCGATCAGGATGTCGGCGACTTCCTCGTCCACATCGAGCCGCGCCATGAACAGATCGCGCAGGACCGTACGTTCCTGGTTCTGCTTCTGCGCAGATTCGTCCGGCGTCATGATGTTGATCTGCCAGCCGGTGAGCTCGCTGGCAAGCCGCACGTTCTGGCCGCTGCGGCCAATCGCGACAGCCAGTTCGCTTTCGTCGACGACGACGTCCATCGAATGCTTTTCCTCGTCGACGACGATCGACTGGACAGCAGCCGGCGCGAGCGCGCCGATAACGAACTGGGCGGGATCTTCCGACCATAGCACGATGTCGACGTTTTCGCCACCGAGCTCATTGCGCACGGCCTGCACGCGCGAGCCGCGAATGCCGACGCAGGTGCCGATCGGATCGATACGCTTGTCGTACGCCACCACGCCGATTTTCGCGCGAACGCCCGGATCGCGTGCGGCAGCCTTGATTTCCAGCAGGCCCTGTTCGATTTCCGGCACTTCCATCTCGAAGAGCTTCACGAGGAATTCGGGCGCGGTGCGCGAAAGCTCGATCTGCGGACCACGCGCCGTGCGGTCGACCTTCGCAATCCACGCGCGCACGCGGTCGCCCACGCGCAGGTTCTCCTTCGGAATCAGCTGATCGCGGCGCAGCAGCGCTTCCACACGACCCGATTCGACGATGAAGTTGCCCTTGTCGAGACGCTTGACGGATCCCGTCATGATGCTTTCGCCGCGCTCGAGGAAGTCGTTCAGAATCTGCTCGCGCTCCGCGTCGCGCACCTTCTGCAAGATCACCTGCTTGGCGGCCTGCGCGCCGATGCGGCCGAACTCGATGGACGGCACCGGTTCCTCGATGTAGTCGTCCACCTGCGCATCGGGCTTCTGCTCGCGCGCTTCGAACAGCAGGATTTCCTGATCCGGCTCCTGGAGGCCCGCCTCGTCCGGCACGACACGCCAGCGGCGATACGTTTCGTGCTCGCCGCTTTCCCGGTCGATATGGACGCGGATGTCCGCGTTTTCGTCGAAGAGTTTCTTCGATGCCGATGCAAGCGCCGCTTCAAGGGCGGCAAAGACCACGTCCTTGTCGACATTCTTCTCGCGTGCCAGCGCATCCACCAGCATCAACACTTCGCGACTCATTATTTGCGGCTCCTAAAGTCAACTTTGGGCACAAGGCGCGCGCGATCGATGTCCGCGAGCGTGAAATCGAGCATTGCAGCGCCTTGTTTCCCTTCGAATTCCAGACCGATCGTTTCGCCCTCGGGAGCATGCAGGATGCCCCGGTACGATTTCCGTCCGTCCAATGGCTTTTTCAGCGTGATCACCACTTCGCTTCCCGCGAAGCGTTCGAAGTCCGCCAGCTTCTTGAGCGGGCGATCGAGGCCCGGCGACGACACCTCGAGCCGTTCGTAGTCGATGTTCTCGACCGTCAGGACGTGCTGCAACTGACGCGTGACCTTTTCGCAATCTTCGATCGCAATGCCCTGGGGCTGGTCGATATACACGGTCAACATGCCGCGCCCGGTGCGTTCGAGATCGACCAGTTCGTAGCCGAGGCCCGAGACCGTGGTTTCTATCAGTTCCGTCAGTTGCACAATGCCCACTCCAGATGTTCGCGCGACAAGCCTGCGAACATCTCGCGCGGGCTGCGCACCAGGTGGGCGTGCCCGTTCCGTTCCCGCCCGACCCGAGATGCGCAACCGTTTCGACCAAAAAAAAATGGGCTGAACGCCCATCTTCTTCTAACCGGTGGTCGCATCTGAGCCGCACATTGTGAAACCGCGCGCCCAGCGACTTCGCAATTGTAGCCTTTTTCCGATATGAACGCAAACCGGCAAGGCTTCCCGATGCTTTGTCATATGGGGCGGTGCGCCTTGATTCTCAAGGCTTTTCACCTCGGGTTTCGCGCCGCCCTCGGGCTTCAGTGACCGCGGGAGCGGTTGCGCTGCGGCCCGCGCTGGCCACCGCGCTGCCCGCCCGTACCGTTGTTGTTGCCCGAACGGCGGTTGCCATTGCCGTTGGCATTGGCGTTCGGATTGGGATTGGCCTTGCCCGAGCCACGCTTGGCAGGAGCCGGCGCCCGGTTGCCGTCGACGTCGCGTCCGCCGCGGCCACCCTGACCGCCCACGCCGCCCCGGCCACCCGTGTGGCCGCCCGCCTGGCCACCGCGGCCGCCATAACCCGAGCCGGCGTTATTGCCGAAGCCGCCCATACCGCCACCCATCCCGCCCGCGCCGCCTCGACGGCCTTGACGCGGCTGGTTGAAGTTGCCGTGCGCGGTCAATACGGGCTCCTTGTGGATGAAGCCCATCGATGTCTCCATCGGGTCCGGCTGGCGGCGCTCCGGTGCACCGTTGCGACCGCCCTTCTCCTCGACAGGCGCCTTGAGGCCGACCGACGACATCAAGCTGCGCACCTGGTTGTCCTCGAGTTCTTCCCAGCGGCCGCGCTTCAGGCCGCGCGGCAACGAGATCGGACCGTGCCGCGTGCGGATGAGGCGGCTCACCATCAGGCCGACCGCCTCGAACATGCGCCGCACCTCGCGGTTACGGCCTTCGGCAAGCGCAACGTGATACCAGTGATTCGTGCCTTCGCCGCCGCCGTCGCGAATGCGCAGGAAGTTCGCGGGACCGTCGTCGAGTTCGACGCCGCGCAGCAGCTTCTGGCGCGAGCCTTCGGTCAGCTCTCCCACTACCCGCACCGCGTACTCGCGCTCCACGCTATAGCGCGGATGCATGAACCGGTTGGCGAGGTCGCCGGACGTCGTCAGCATCAGCAGGCCTTCGGTGTTGAAGTCGAGGCGGCCCACTGCGAGCCATTTGGCCGTCTTCATGGGCGGCAGCTTGTCGAACACGGACGGACGCCCCTCGGGATCGGCATGACTCACGATCTCGCCCGTGGGCTTGTGATAGAGCAGCACGCGCGGCGGCTTGCTCTGCAGCTTGCGCTTGACGGGCTTGCCGTTGATGCGAACCTGATCGGTGGGCAGGATGCGCTGACCGATGTGTGCGGGCTCGCCGTTCACAGACACGCGACCGGCAACGATCAGCTCTTCCATCTCGCGGCGCGAGCCCATGCCGGCCTCGGCGAGAACCTTATGGAGCTTGGGTGCGTCGTCGTCCGGCGAAAGCACGCGCTTGGGCGCCTGAGGACGGCCGCGGCGCAACATCGGCGCGCGCACGCCCGAGCCCGGAGCGCTGTTGTCGGCGTCGAAGGCCGGGGAGGTCACGTAAAGGAACAGGTCGTCCTGGGCTGCACCCTCCGTGCTCGCGCCTGCCTGGCCCTGCCGGCCTTGCGGGGCGTCACCCTGGCTGCGGCCCTCACCTCCTTGACCTTTCTGGCGCTTGCCGCCCGCCGCATTGCGACGCCCGCCTTCGGGCTTCAGCCCCTTCTCCTTGCGCGGGGTGCGTACCTGCGCGACCACCACGCCGTCGGGCGGCGCTTCCGTAACGGCGGGCGCAGGCGCGGCCTGCTCGGTCGAGCCTTCGGCGTTCTTTGTCTTCGAACCCGCGCGGCGGCGAGCAATCAGACTGCGCGGACCGCGGCGCAGTCCCCGGCGGGGACGATCCTCTGCCTGCCCGCCCTGGCCTTGAGCGCCCGGCTGCGCGCCGTCGGCAGCGCCGGTCGTCACGTTCGGCTCACCGGCCTGCGCCGGTTGTGCGGCATGCCCGGACTCGGACGCCCCGGTCGAATCGGTGTCATGGGTATGTGTCAAAACAACCTCGAAATGTCAGGTCGCGCGCGCCCCTTGCGGGCGCGGCACAGGTGTTTGTTCAGGTCAGGCGTTACGGGACGCGGCTTCGGGGCTGGCCGGCATGTCCCGGTCCTGCTCCGCGTCGCGGCCGCCTTCCGGCGCTTCGTCGGCGTTCTGCTCCGGACGGTGTCCGGACACAGTCGCCTCGCCGTCTTCGCCGTTGGCCTCGCGCATGGCGGGTTCGCCCTGCGCAGCGTCAACGTTCTCGCCGTCCGCCAGCCCGTTGCCGGCCAGAGGCGGTTCATCTCCGGCAGACGCACTGCCGGAGATCGATTCTTGTGTTTCGGTACTGCCGCCGTTCCCGGCCTGCGGCGCTTGCAACGGCGTGCTAGCCGCATCTAAGGACGGAATCTCGTCGGCTTGCGCCAGTTGGCTCGCGCCCCCAGCCACGACGCTTTCGTCTCTTGCGCTGCTTTCGTATCCGGACCCACTCGCCGCCGGCGCTTCGTCTTCGTTTCCGGACACTGTCCGACTTCCGTCGTCCGCTTGATGCTCCGCGACCGCGTTGTCGAAGCCGTTGTGGCCTGCGGACAGAACCTGCGGCTCCTCGTTCGTCTCGTGCGCGGTCTCAACGCCGCTATCGTTCTGCGCTTCGTGCTCGCCGCCAGACTGAGCCGCCGCTTCCGCCTCATCGGCAAAGTCGATCGCACTCTGGCCGAGCATCTCGACATTGAGCTGCGCGGACGGGTCGTCGAGCGGCGGCAATTCGTCGAGCGACTTCAATCCGAGGTCGTCGAGAAATTGGCGCGTCGTGGCGTACAACGCCGGACGGCCCGGCACGTCGCGATGCCCGATCACCTCGATCCAGCCACGGTCTTCGAGTTGCTTCACGACCTGCGTATTGACCGTGACGCCGCGAATTTCCTCGATATCGCCCCGCGTGACCGGCTGCCGGTAAGCAATGATCGCGAGCGTTTCCAGCACGGCACGCGAGTATTTGGGCGGCTTCTCCGGATGCAGCCGATCGAGATACGTGCGCATCGCCGGCTTGCTCTGAAAGCGCCAGCCCGAAGCGAGCCCGACCAGTTCGACGCCGCGTCCCGACCAGTCACTCCTGAGATCTTCGAGCAATGTGCGTACCGCGTCGGCAGAAACGCCGTCGGCAAACAGCTTGCGCAAATCACCGAGCTTGAGCGGCTCCTGCGCGCAAATCAAAGCAGTCTCGAGGACGATCTTCGCCTCTTGGGTATTCATGCAGCCAGGTCAGACCTTATGTCAGGTTCAGGAAACCGGATCAGACAGACGAAATGGAACTGGAGACGCGCTCGCCCGATTTCTGATCGGTCATATTGATGGGAGCACGCGCCGGGGGGCCATGAAGCGGGCATTGTAGCCAGACCCAGCCGGACGGAGCAGCGAAATTCCTTAGGCAGGAATCGCGTGACTGAGCGCCATATTACGCAAAAACCTCTGGTGCGTAAAGACGAAATCCCTGGCGCACCGCAATGGTGTTCAGCCGCGTTCAGAAAGGCGCCGCGGCCGCATCGGCACGGATGAGTCGGGACCTATGCGCGCAGCATGCAGGCCATGCGGGCAGGCCATTTCAGGCGCAGGACCCGGTACACGCGCCACGGCCCGCAGCGCTATCGCGCGGCTGATCCGCGCGTCGCGCCGCGTTCAGCGTAGACCGTGTTCCGCGAGAAACCGCGCCAGTCGCTCGACGCCGATATCGAGCCGCGCCGGATCGCACGCATAGCACCACCGCACGAACCCCTCGCCCTCCGGGCCGAACGCACTGCCCGGCGCGAGCCCGAGATGAGCCTCGCGCACCAGCGCCTTGCACAGATCGAGACTGTTCTGCCCGCCCGGTAACGGGAAGAACAGGTACATGGCACCAGCCGGCACTTTCACCTCGATACCGGCACGCTCGCGAAGCAGGCGCGCCAGGTGATCGCGCGAGGCACGCAGGCTGGCGACGAGTTCGAGCGTGAAGTCCGCGCCCTGCTCGATCGCCGCGATCCCGGCACGCTGCACGAATTCGGGCGCGCATGACGTGTTGTACTCCACCAGCTTGCCGAGGTCGTCCATCAACGCGCGCGGCGCGACGATCCAGCCGAGCCGCCAACCCGTCATCAGCCACGCTTTCGAAAACGAGTTGACGCAGATGACGCGCTCGTCGCGCCCCGCGAGGTCGAGGAACGAAGGGGCCGTCAGCGCGCCCGGCTCGCCGTAGTAGAGACGCTCGTAGACTTCGTCCGCGACGATCCAGATGCCGTGCCGCCGGCAGTGATCGAGCACCGCGCGCTGATCCTCACGGCTCATCACCCAACCAGTCGGGTTGTTGGGCGAGTTGATCATCAGCAGCTTCGTATCCGGCGTAAGGGCCGCGAGCAGCCGGTCCAGGTCGAGCGTCCAGCCGGACGGGCCATAGTCCAGCGCCACGGTCTTCACGTGCGCACCGAGAATCTTGGGAATCTCGACGATGTTCGGCCACAGCGGCGTCACGGTCACGACGCGGTCGCCCGAACCGGCGACGAGTTGCGCCGCGAGCATCAGCGCATTGACGCCGGCGCTCGTCACAGCCACGTGATCCGACGACGTCTCGCCGTGCAGGCTGGTGACGTAGCGCGCAGTAGACGCGCGCAGCGGCGCGATGCCCAGGTTGTGCGTATAGAACGTCGCGCCGGCCGAAAGGGATGCGCTCGCCGCGTCGCGGATGAACGCTGGCGTCACCCGGTCCGACTCCCCGAACCAGAACGGCAACACGTCCTCGACACCGAACCCGGCATTCGCCACCTCGCGGATCTGCGAGGGCCGCAGGTCGCGCACGGCGTCACGGGCACGAAGGGACTGCGGCGCGAAAGCAGGGGAAGGGGCGGACGCATCCGGCGCAGTGGAAGTCCGCAGCGGCGGATCGAGCTCGTTCATCGACGCACTCATTCAGGCTCTCATTGGGCGACGCGCCCGTCGGTTTCGGTCAAAGGCCGCCAGTGTAGCGCGCCTTCCGGCGAGCTCGCGTGCGAGTCCGCACAAGCGTTCAGGTTTCGCGGCGGGCATCAGGATTCGGGACGAGGGGCAGCGCCGACGCTGCCTCGCGCGGACTCACCCCAGGTCTTCGGCGCGCTTAGGCATCTGTCCGATCAGCGTCCATACCGCTTCGGCGGCCGGGGAAAGCGAACGGTCGCGCCGACGCACGAGCGCGACGGTGCGTTCGGCGCGCGGCACGAGCGGGCGCGCCACCAGCGACGCACCCGCCGGCAGCGGCAACGCGAGCCACGGCAGCACGCTCACGCCGATACCTGCCTCGACGAGGCCATACACCGTCGCCGAATGCCCTAGTTCCTGCACCACCGTGACATGCACGCCCTGCTCGCTCATCACGGCATCGATGATCGGACGGCTGCCGGATGCCTGATCGAGCATCACCAGCCGCTCGCCATCGAGATCCTTCCACGCCACCTCGCGACGGCCCGCCAGTGCGTGGTCGTCGCGCATGACCACGCAGAACGAATCGGTCATGACCGTCTCGCTCGTCATGTCGTCGGCTGCGAACGGTCCGATGACCACCCCGAAGTCCACCTCGCCCGAGCGCACCTTGCGCACCACGTCGCTCTGCACGTCGTCGCGCAGCCCGAGCGCGACGTACGGAAACTGTCGGCCGCATGCGGCGATGACGCGCGGCATCAGGCGACACGCTACCGTCGGGCTCGCTGCGACGACTACGCGCCCGCGCCGCTGCTCGCCGATCTCGCGAATTTCGCGCAACGTATCGTCGAGATCAGCCAGCAGGCGCGACACGCTCGCCACCAGATTGGCGCCCACGTCCGTGAGCTGGACGTCGCGCGTCGTGCGGTCGATCAGCTTCAGGCCGATTTCGGCCTCGAGTTCGCGCACACAGCGACTCACGGCGGACTGGGTGAGTCCGATCTCGTCGCCGGCGCGGCTGAAGCTTTGCCGTTGTGCGACTTCGATGAATACCCGTAGCTGCCGCAGCGTCACATTCATTGTGTCATCTCATAAGTCAAAGGGATTGATGCGCATTCTAGACTGCCGCCGCGTGACTCGGCGGCGCTCGGGCCGTCTGACCCGCCTGTATCGAAAAACAGGCAAATGGTGCGCAACTATTCGCGGCAATGCAGCAATAGAGCGCAAACGCACGCTGGACGAGCCTGACTGCACAAGATTGGTGATTGTCCCGATTTGCGGGATGTGCGTTTTGGATTCTTATACGCCCCTGGCTAGCGCCCGCGTGAGCTTGATGCTGCGCGGCTTACAGGTGAACGCTGCGTACATGGCACGCTTCATGCAAAGGAATGCGCACAGGGCCGGCAACACCCGCGACGATGCACCTTTCGGTCGCGGCAAGCCCGGTCCCTCCTGGCACTCCACGGGGTGCGTGAAGAGTGCGCGGCGCGGGGCAGCGCACCGGAGTTAGCTTCGCTGAGGTGAAACATGATGCTGTTCGACGATTTGAGAGATAACGAGTGGGCGCTGGTCGAGGCGTTGTTCTGTGCGGAGCCCGCACGGAGCGAGCGGCGCGGCAGGCCTCGTGTCGAAGCGCGTGCAGTTGTCAACGCGGTGCTATGGGTCCTGTCGACTGGCGAAGGCTGGTCGAAGCTGCCGGGTCGCTATCCGTCGCCGCCGACATGCCGCCGCCGTTTCGACGAATGGCAGGCCGACGGCACGCTCGCCGAAATTGTGAAGCGCCTCGGTTCGAGCGGCCGGCAGATTTCGCTGCGCGGACGCATTGGCGCGACGGCCGCCAAGCCGCCGGCGCCGCCCAGCCGTGACCGCCTGCGCGGCGCGTTCTGGACCAATCCCGAGTCCTGGCGCGCACCGGTCAAGATGGCCTGAGCACGAACCTCTTCCTTTGACACCGGGCGCTCTCGTGCGCCCGGTGTGCTTTCGATCTTCTTTTTCCGTCTTCCGTCGTCCCCGCCTGCCGCAACCGGGCCTCGCGCATTTTGCCGTGGCACGTGGTAGAGCCGGTTACGACGTAGTCTCGCCTCCCTCCCAGGCCGCCACCCTCAAGTACCGCCATCAGCTCGCCTCGCTGCAATGCGAGCCTGCGCCCGCTTAGGTCTTCAGCGTTCAGCGAAACATCTCTTTACTATTATTTACAGCCCGCTTTCGGCTCCCAGCATACGGTAGGAGCATGCAAACAGGTCCAGCACGACTGGCTTGACGGAAAGCGCCATGAAATTGGCACCACGGCTTACGAGCGGCCTGCTGGTCGCGCTGGTTTCGTGGCTGGCGGTCGCAGTTCACGCGCAACAGCGGCCACAGGGCTGGAACTGGCGTCCCGACCGACCCGCAACGATTCAGACCTGGCGGGAAGACGGCATGCGTGGCCGCGGTTTCACGCCGCCTGCACCGCGCGGCGATCTGCGTGGCGACATCGCGAGCAATGTCCGCGAGCGGCCGGACCCGCCCATGCCGAATGCGCGCCGCGCATTGCCACGCAAATGAGGTTGCCTACACCTGCAGCGGGAACCCCTTGCCGCCGACGAGGTCTATGAAGTGCCATCAAGCACAGCGTGGCAGCAGTAATCCGGTAAGCCCGTATCTCGCGATACGGGTTTTTTTTGTGCCTT
Source organism: Paraburkholderia sp. A1RI_3L (assembly GCF_048957895.1). Classification (NCBI taxonomy): domain Bacteria; kingdom Pseudomonadati; phylum Pseudomonadota; class Betaproteobacteria; order Burkholderiales; family Burkholderiaceae; genus Paraburkholderia; species Paraburkholderia sp. A1RI_3L. The sequence goes on along the minus strand of NZ_JARCHA010000005.1, from coordinate 63,338 downwards.
GCGGCAGCGGGGGTAGGGGCGCCGTCAAGATGGCCGTGTTACCGTGTTAAACGGCATTACTCATGACGTCAATCAATGGCGTGCCTCGAGGTCGGCTTCGTGCGACTGGCGGGCCACGTAGTCGCTCATGCGGCTGGCTTCCCATTGCAGCGACCGTTCGTCGCGAGCTAAGCGGGCAAACTCCGCGCGGCCGCGATCCGTGAGCACCGCAATGTCGACGGGCGCATGAAAACCCGGCGCGGGTGCCACCGTACGCTGCCGCACCGTCTCCATCAGCCCCAAGGCGCGAAGATATTCGAACACCTCGGGACGCCGGGCCCAAGGGACCTGACGATACTGCGCGCGCCGCAATGCTTCGAGTACCGCTTCGTTGGAATACGTCGTCATCTCGCTTCTTTCTCAAAGTGCAGCCATGACACAACCCGATCCGACGTCGCCGTGCCGGCCCGCAGGCGCGGCAGACCACGGTATGGCCCGCAGCACCGGCGCCTGTGCGCGCTCACGCGCGCGGCGGACATCGCGGCCGCTCCGGCATGGGCGATCAGCAATCAGACATGGCTGACCTTGCGCGGCGGCCGCGTTTATTCCGGTCCCCGTACGAACGTCGTGCTACCGTTCCTTGCGCGCGCGGACGATGCAACCTTGATGGCGCGATGGCTACACGCACGTTCACCGGAAAATCCATACATTACCGCAAATAAATTGCTTTTATCGACTTTATTCGCGCTGTTCGTGACCGCTTTCATGTTGTGGCGCAGCGCGCGCAGAGGTATCGCCGTTGCCGCAGCGATGGTCTTCTGGTTGCTCGCAGCTGGCTGGCTCACACAGGCTCTACTTGACTGGGCACAACCCTCAATCTATCGGACTCCTTATGACTCGACGGCAACCCACGCGACGTTCACTTCGGCGGGCGCGGGTACGGTCATCGTCATGCTCGGCAGCGGCACGGAATTCAGCGACGATCGCGTACTCGTCCCCAAGCGCGACGCCATGGCGCGCATCGCGACCGTGTCGAAGCTCTACCGCAGGTGTCATGACGATGGGGCGAACTGCCGCGTGATCGTGAGCGGCGGCAATCCGCAACGGCACCCGGCATCGGAGGCCGACACCTACCTGCCCTACCTGTTGACGCTCGGTGTAGCGCGCAAGGACATCGTTCTCGAGAACACGAGTCTCACCACTTACCAGAACGCTCGGAACGTCGCGGCCATTCTGCAGCAGCAACGTTACGATTCGTTGATGCTCGTGACATCGGCGTACCAGATGCCGCGTGCGATGCTCGACTTTCACCGGTTCGGCTACGCTCCCCAGCCGGTCGTGTCAAACGTGCGGCACGCAAAATGCGGCTGGCTGCCGAGGCTGTCGAATCTCGTGGCGGCCGAGACAGCGTTGCACGAGCTTGTCGGCATCGCCCAGTTCCACGTTTACCGGCGGATCGGATGGTTCTGATCAGGACGTTTCGAGCGGCCGCGCCGACGCGGATTACCCATCACGCATAGTCCGTACCGGGCGGAGGAAACAACGTCCGTCGAGCAAACGACGTGCGGCGACGAGCCGCGTGCAGGCCAGTCTCTCACACCCGGCACAAAGATGTAACGGGATGTAACTATGCGTCAGTTGTGTAACTCGTCGTCATCTGGATCCGATATTGCTCGTTAGAATGAATTGTCTTTCCAAACGTCTTCTTGGACTGGACAGGCACCAGCTGGGTCCATAAACCGCTCCTACGGAGGTAACGATGAAGAAAGTGTCCCTCGCCATTCTGGTTTCCCTTTCCGCACTGACCGGCGCCGCCTACGCGCAGTCCGACACGGGCATCACGATGAGCACCGATCCGGCCAAGGCCGCCGACATCGAGCAACGCGCCCAGGCACTGCAGTCGGCGCAGCCGGCCGAAGCAGCGCCGGCAAAGCCCATGCGCCATCACGGTCCGGTCCGTCATCACAAGAAGGCGGGCAAGGCAGCCGCTGCTTCGGGCGCAAGCATGTAATGCCGGACACGCGGTCGCACAGCGGCGCGCGTCACCCAACAAGACAGGTCGATGCCGGATCACCCGGCACCGGCCTGTTTTGCTTTTCACCGGCGCATTTACTGCAATGGCGCGACGCGACGGGCGGCGAGATCACGCGGCGATGCGCGGCTGTAGATGGCGGTCTCTCGTAGTGCGCAGGCTCGATGGCGTAACGGTCTACTGCCCGCGGAGGCGCGGCACCGGTATGCTAAAGTCGCGCACTTTTCCCTTATCCCGGGCCGGCTCTGTAGCCAAGGCCCGGCACGCGAGCAAGCATGCGCCTACCCGGTGCGGAGGACTCAATGAGCAATATCCAGCTGGACATCGAATGGACCGAAGCGGCATCGCGCAAAATCGAGAAGCTGATGCCGCGCGGCGACAAGGAAGCTTTCCTCGCGCTGCCGCCAGTCGAATGCCTGCCCATGGAGGGCGACGTACTGTTCCTCGGGCCTCAAGGCAAGCAGCAGCCGTTTATCGTCGCTGAGCGTCAATATCATCACGATGGCGACGCCGACTGGACGATCATCCTGATCCTCGACGTGCCGCAAGCTGCGCATTGAGGTCGCCGAGGGCGCAGCCGTCCGACGCGATGCCGACCCGGCGGGTCGTGCCCGCAGTGCGCTGCCGTGAAGCGCCCACGCGGGCGACAGGGTGCGCTCTCCGAATTGTCGACATAGCAAGCGCGCAACAGCGGGGAATGGCCGCACATATGCACATCCAGGCCATGTCCGCCGTACAGCATGACGGCTTACCATGTGTCGATACTCGATGACGGCCACCTTACGGCCTCGCCCCATAGCGCACGGCCTCCCTCGCAGCGCGGCGGCGCCTGTTGCTCCTGACGGTCCCACCGACCACGACACGAGCACTGTGATTACCCGTACATTCGCCGAACGCCCAAACTGTTAGACTCGCCTCGACTTATGCCATTGAGTCGGGATCACGGCAGCAGACAGGCACTGCAATCCGGCACTGCAATCGCGCATTGCGTTTCACACTGGCCATACCGGCGGTTACGATCCGCGTCCCAGGCGCGCCAGGGCATAGCGCGCGGGACGCAATCGCCATCGCTATTCCAGACATCACACTTCGGCGTTTTGCCATGTCCATAGTCGAAGACCGGACGATTACCGCCCTGCTGCCGCATCTCGCGCGCAACGAGTCCGGCTGGACCGCGACGTGGCGTGACTACGCGCTGTCGAGCGTGTTTCAGCCGGTGCTGTCGATCACTCATCAGCGCGTGGTGGGCTATGAAGCGCTGACGCGCGCAACCGACTCCACCGGCCAGTCCGTTGCGCCCGAAACGCTTTTTGCGCAGCCCAAATCCGCCAGCGACCCGGTGCAGCTCGATCCGCTTACACGCTGCCTGCACGTGGCGAACTTCGTCGAGCAGCGCATCGAGACGGGTTGGCTCTTTCTCAACGCCCTGCCGCAAGCCTTTGAAACGGGCTGGCCGCATCGCGCGTTCATCGAGCAGTTGTGCGAGTACTTCGGCCTGCCTCACGAACGCGTGGTGATCGAAGTGCTCGAACATCGTGCCGACGACGAAGCCGCCGTCGCCGCGATGGCGGCTTCCCAACCGCGCGACTTCCTGATTGCCATCGACGACTTCGGCACCGGCTTCTCGAACTTCGATCGCGTCTGGCGCTACCGGCCCAACATCGTGAAGCTGGACCGCTCGCTCGTGACGCGCGCCGCGCTGCACAGCGGAGATGCGTCGTTCATCGGTCACCTCGTCACGATGCTTCATCAGGCGGGCACGCTGGTGCTCGCCGAGGGCGTGGAAACCGAGGAAGAGCTGATGGTGCTGATGCGCGCCGACATCGATTTCGTGCAGGGCTTCTGGTTCGGCCAGCCGAATGCATCGATCCGCGCAGCCGGCGCCGCCGCGCCCGCGCAGCTACGCTCGATGTGGAAACGCTACGCGGCCTACGAACGTCGGCATGCGCGCCGGCAGCGTCCTTCCTTCGACGATTTCACCCGCGCGGTCGCGGACGCCGGCAGCGCGTTCGCGACGACGGGCGATCTCGAGCAGGCCGCCCATGTCGCGTTTCGCGTGGGCGAGGCCTGTCGCGTCTTCGTCACGAACGAGTCCGGCGAGCAGGAGCTGCCCTCCATTGCCGCAGCGCATCTGCCGCCTCCACCCGCGCGACTCGCACCGCTCTTTCCGGATACGCACGCCAACTGGTCGCGGCGCGACTATTTCCGTCGCGCCATCGCCGCGCCGGGCCGGGTGGCGGTCATGGGGCCGCACTGCTCGCTCACCGAAGGCGCGGATTGCTACACGGCAGCCGTCGCGGTCATGCATGCGGGCAAGCTCCACGTGCTCTGCGTCGACTTCCTGGGCGAACCGCCGCGCACGTCGCAGCAGTAGTCCGTCACCCAGATTTCGTCAGTCGAAGCCGACGCGTCCGCGCCCTGCCTTCACCGCACTGTGCTTCGTCTTGCTGTCGAGGCGACGTGTCTGCGACGCGCGCGTAGGCCGCGTCGCCACCCTGGACTTACGCGTCACGCTCACGCTTTCGATCAGTTCATCGAGCCGCGCCAGCGCCGCCGCACGGTTCATCTCCTGAGTCCGATACTCCTGCGCCTTGATGATCACGACGCCTTCGCGTGTCACGCGACGGTCGTGCAGCGCGAGCAGGCGCATCTTGATGACCTCGGGCAGCGACGACGCCCGTACGTCGAAGCGCAGGTGAATCGCGCTCGATACCTTGTTGACGTTCTGGCCGCCGGCGCCCTGCGCACGGACGGCGGTCAGCTCGATTTCGTTGGGCGGTATCGCGTATCGAGGATTCATGCTTTGGCCTCCTGGTTCGCATTGCGCAACGCTTCGGCGATTCGTGCCGAAAGACCGGAGTCACGTTGCGTCGGCGTCGCGACGGCTTCGGCGAACACCGCGCGTGAGCCTACCACCTCGACGCGCGCTCGCGCGCGCGTGACGGCCGTGTACACGAGTTCACGCGACAGCACCCGGCTGGCACCGGCCGGAAGCACGAACGCCACATGGTCGAACTCCGAGCCCTGCGACTTGTGGACCGTCAGGACAAACGCCGTGTCGTGGGGTGGCAAAGCAGCGGGCGACACCGTTCGCACGCCGCCATCGCTGGTGCGAAAGTGAACGCGCAGCACGCCGTCCGCGCCCGGCAACGCGATCCCGATGTCACCGTTGAAGAGACCGAGTGCGTAGTCGTTGCGCGTCACCATGACAGGCCGACCGGCGTACCAGTTCGCGCCCACCCCGACGACCACGTTGGCGGCGCGGCGCACCCGGGCCGCGATCAACGTGTTGAGGGCATCGACGCCGCGTGGCCCGAGGCGCGTCGCGCACAGCACGCGGAACTGATTCAGCGCGTCGAATAGCGGTACAGGGTCGGGCGCGCGAGCGGCGAGCGCGCTACGGAGGGCGTGCACATACGGAGCGAAGGCGCCGGCCAGGCGGGCCACGGTTCGCTCCGAAAGTGCCGCGCTGTCGTCTTCATAAAAGACAGCCGGAGTAGCGGGCGCCGCGTGGCTCCCGGTTGCGGCAACAGGTGCAACCGGTGCGACCGGTGCAAGCGCATCCAGCGCGGCCTGCGCATCTCCACGGCGAATGGCAAGCGAGAGCCGGCCGATCACCGAGTCGAGCCCGAAACGGTAGTTGCGTTCCAGCCAGACGACGCAGTCGGTGAGTACACGAGGCGCGCCGACAGTCGGGCCGGATGCCGCTGCGGGCTTCGGTTCTTCTTCGACCGGCAGCCGATCGAACAGGTCGCCGAGCGCCGCATCGCTCGCACCGCTGCGATGAACCGTCTGGTTTGCCGCGGCCGCATCGCCCACGTGACCCGTCTCATGCGGGGAATCCTCTTTCCTCACGTGCGTATCGGGCAATGCCGTCTCGAACTGCTCCGCCCCGATTCCCAGTGCCGCCGCGATGCGCTCGACGCCGCGTCGGCTGAACGCGGGGCGTGCGCTCAATTCCGCGAACACGGCGCCGGCCTCCACGGCTGCCAGTTGGTCCTTGTCGCCAAGCATGACGAGCCGCGTACGGGGTGCAAGCGCATCGAGCAGATGCGTCGCCATCGCAACGTCGATCATCGATGCCTCGTCTACCACCACCACGTCGTACGGCAACGGATTATCGCGGTGATAACGGAACCGCCCCCCCGGCGACTGCCCGAGCAGCCGATGAAGCGTCCAGGACGTCGCCGGCAACCGCGCGGCGAGTTCGGCGGGAAGCGTGGCCGCACGCGTGAGCAGCGCTTCCTGCATACGCTGTGCTGCCTTGCCCGTGGGCGCGGCGAGCGCGATGCGCAAGTCCGGTTGGGTGTCGAGCAGACACGCAAGGAGGCCTGCCACGGTGGTCGTCTTGCCCGTACCGGGACCGCCGCTCACGATGGTGAGTCCGCCGGACAAGGCCGTCACTGCCGCCACACGCTGCCAGTCCACCTCGTCGTGCGGCGCGGGTCCGAAAAAGCGTTCGAGTTTTTCCTTCAGTTCATTCGCGTAAGCAGCGCAAGCCGCTGGCACGCCCTGCTCATCCGCGCCGCACGCATGCGTCACCAGCAATCGGGCCAGTCGTTGCTCGTAGTCGTAGTAACGCGCGAGATAGAGCCGGTCTGCGGCGTCGATCACGAGTGGCCGCAGGGCCTCGACCTTCTGCGTTCCGTCGCACGCCACGCCGCTCGCGAGAAGCGCTGTGCGGATCTGTGGGACGTCGTCGCCGCCACGGGTCGCGAGCGCCGATAGCGGCACGCATACGTGCCCCTCAGAGGTCGCGCGGCTGACCGCAAATGCGGCGCGTTGCGCCCAGCGCACGCTATTCGCGTTAGCACCGAGCCGCCTTGCCAGCATGCCGATCCTCGCCGCGAAGCCCTCCGCGAGCGCGAGACTGAAGTCCGCAGACGCCGGCATGGCGGCGCCGGCCGGTGTGCCCGATAGTCGTTCTGTCGTACTCACGCCTCGCCCCCTGCCATCAGCGCATCGAGCGCCTCGATGAGGGCGGCCGACGGCCGGCCCACGTGCACGCCACCCGCCTTGCCACCCGCGCGCCAGGCCACCCGCACGCCGCGCACGAACAGGTACAGATAGCCGCCGATATGCGTGTCGTACGCGTAATCGCGCAACCGCGTCCGCAAATAGCGATGCAGGGCGACCGTGTAGAGCAAGGCCTGAAGGGGATACGCGTGAGCCGACATCGCCTCGTCGAGCGAGGCTGCATCGTAGTCTTCAGGCGCATCGCCGAGATGATTCGACTTCCAGTCGACGATCCAGTAACGCCCGTCGTGTTCCACGATCATGTCGATGAAGCCCTTCACGAAGCCGCGTAACGTGCCGGGTTCCAGCGCGACGTCGGGATACCCGTGCGCAAGGAGCACCGTGCGCAACGCGGCGAGATCCAGCGCACCGGCGGGAAACACGAACTCGAACTCGTTGAGACGGCGCGCGGGATCGAGCGACGCGAGCTTCATGCCCGGCACCAGTTCGACGGCAACCACGTCCGCGAGCAGCTTGTGCATCATCGCCGGCAAACGTGGGACGAGTTCGGGCGCCGCGGGTGCGGGACGTTCCACGAGCGCGCGCCGGGCGGCCTCGGGCCAGGTGTTCGGGTCGGAGAAGTCGGCCAGTTCGAACATGCGGTGCAGGCATTCGCCTGCCGCGGCGCCGCGCGGAAACGCGAGGATGTCGTCCGCGGGCAGAGCGAGCGCCGGACGAGCCGGGACCCAAGGCGGGGCCTCACCCGCTGCGTCGGCCAGCTCGTCGTGGTCGGGCCGCGCTTCCTCGCTGACAGACGCCGCCTCGCCGCGGCTCGCGCCGGCCGCCACGAGCGAGCTGAAGCTCGCGAGACGCCACGGGTCGCGCAAGATGCGCCGGCTCGCACGCGCCTGCATATGCGCGCCGGCCGCGACATCGGCCTGAAGCGGCAGACGTCCCGCCACCTTCGGCAACGGTTCGACCGATATCGGGCCACCCGCGAGTGCGTGCCACTGTTCGACGAGCACGGACACATCGGGCGGATCGGCAAGCCAGGTTTCGAATTCACGACCCGCGCCGGCCACGAGCCAGTTGAGCACGCTGCGCTGCGATTCCTTGGTGGAGCGCGAAGCGAGATACGGGCCCGCGACCAGATAGCAGCGATAAACCGCGCGTGTCAGCGCCACATAGACGAGCCGCGCGCGCTCCGCCGCCTGCTCGCGCTGCGCGTAGCGGTCGGCCTCGCGTGCTTCGTCTTCGCCACAGCCGTAATGGAGCACGGCATGACCCGCTTCGTCGTGGTACTCGCGCGCATCGGGCAGGCCTGACGACGGCGCGTCGCGCAGCCCGCCGTCGTTGAGGAACGGGCAGAACACCACCGCGTATTCAAGCCCCTTGGACTTGTGCACGGTCACGATCTGCACGAGATTGCGGTCGGATTCGAGGCGCAACTGCGCCTCTTCGCCGCCGCCCTGGGCGCGCTGCGCGGCAAGCCAGCGCAGTGTGGGCGCAATGCCCGGCGTGAGCGCCGCGCGTGCCTGCACGAGTTCGGCGAGATGGTTCACGTCCGTGAGCCGGCGCTCGCCCTCCGGCCCGCTGACGATGCGTTGCGCGACGCGCAGCTCGCGCATCAGCGTGCGCCACATCACGGCGAAGCCGCGTTCGTGCCATAGCGTGCGGTAACGCGAAAAGCGTTCGACCCAGCTCATGGCGTCGGCGGCGTGAGCGGGATCGTCCTGCCCAGCCGGCGCATCGGCAAGCTGTTCGAGCCGCCAGAGCGCGGCCGCGTCGAGACCAAGCCAGTCTGTGGCGAGCGCCGCGCGCAGGCGGCGCAGGTCGCCCGGCGTATCGATGGCCGCCAGCACGCGCTCGATCTGCTCGGCATCGAGCGTCTCGAACACCGATGCCTGAGCCAGCTCCACGCTGCCTACGCCCCACGCCGCCAGCACACGTTTGACGAGGCTACCCTGCCGATGCGTCTGCACGAGCACCGCGATGTTGCCGGGCGTGAGCGGCACCGCACCGATCGTGACGTGTCCCTCGCGCGCACCGCGTAGCAGCCGCACGATTTCCTGCGCGCACGCCTCGCTGGCTGCGCGTTGCGCGGCGCTCTTGCTGAGCATTGCCTCTTCGCTCTGCGCGCCCGCCTCGGCCTTCGCGCCGTCCGGCAGCATCCAGACACGGAAATCCGCGCCCGGCGCCGCGTCGTCGTGCAGCGGCGGTCGCTCGCGCGAGCCGGCCCGAACCGGCTGATAGTCGAGCCGATCGAGCACGAACGCGCGCGGATTGGCCTCGAAGAGACGGTTGCAGGCGTCGACGATAGGCCGCGTGGAGCGCTGATTGACCGCGAGCGTGTAGCAGTGAGAGGCGGCGTCGCGCGCGGCCAGATAGGTGTGCAGGTCCGCGGCGCGGAAGCTGTAGATCGCCTGCTTCGGATCGCCGACGAGAAAGAGCGGACCGCGCGGCGCGAAGATGCGGCTGAAAATGGCGAACTGCAGCGGATCGGTGTCCTGGAATTCGTCGATGAGCGCGGCCGGATAGCGTGCCCTCAGCGTCTGGGCAAGCCACGGATGTTCGCTGAGCGCGCGGTAGAGGTTCGAGAGCAGGTCGTCGAACGACACGACGCGACGCGCGCGCTTGCGCGCAGCCAGTTCCCCGGGCGCGAACGCGAGCCACGCCTCGACGAGCCAGAGCCAGCGCGCGCGCTGCGCCGCCTCGGCTGCCTCGGCGGCGGCCGCGAGTGTGTCGGCCATCGCGAAGAACGCGTGCTCGGGCGGCGTGAATTTCGTTTTCGTCGCCTTCTTGAGCGCCGACGCGGTGAGCTTCAGCGCTGCCCGCGGCGGCGGCGCATGGCAATCGCCTTCGGCAAACCAGTCGCTCCAGGCGGCAATGGCCGCGCTCACGGCCTCGGGCTTGTGCGACGTTTTGCTGAGCCGCTCGCTCGCGTCGGCGAGCAGGCTCACGATGGCGTCCCGCTCCGCGCACCAAAGCTCGCGTGCGGCGTCGAAGCGCGCCTGCGCGTCTTCACCGCTTGCGGCTGCGTCGGCCACGCCATCCCAACGCAGCACGGCGAGCGGCTTCTTGAGCCGGCGCGCCAGCTGCGCATCGAGCGATGCGGGACCCGCCCGGTTCGCCACGAGCCACGCAGCAAACGCGGGATGCGCGGCCGCGATGGGTTCGACCTGCTCGCGCCAGAAGTCCGCGGCCAGTTCGAAGCGCAGTGGGGCGTCGTCCGCCTCCATCTCGAACGCGAACGGCATGGCCGCAGCGAACGGCGCTTCCTGCAGTGCGCGCTGACAGAACGCGTGGATGGTGTGGATGGCCGCCTGGTCGAACATGCGCAGCGCGCGCCGCACGCGTTTCGCGGCGGTGTCCAGATCGATGCCGCGCTCCGGCGCGAGCGTGGTTTCGAACAGGCGTGCCACAAACGGATCGAGGTCGCCCTGCTCCGCCCCATCCTCGTTCTCGCCCACTCCTTCTGCGATAGCCCGTTCGATCTCGCGGTGAAGCTGCGCAAGACGCCCGCGGATGCGCTCGTGCAGTTCGGCTGTGGCCGCCTTCGTGAAGGTGACGACGAGTATCTCGTCGGCCTTGCAGTCCTTTTCCAGCAACAGGCGCACGTAGAGCGCGCAGATGTTCCAGGTCTTGCCGGTGCCGGCCGACGCTTCGATCTGGTTGACGCCGTCGAGCGGGCACGCGAACACGTCCAGTTCGGTAGGCACGTCGTGGCGCTGCGTGGTGACTGCGGTCATGACGTGCTCCGCAGATGGGCGACGAGCGGCTCGAATACGAGCGAGCTCAGCGTGCCGAACGGCTCGTCCAGCGTGAGCGGCGTGCCGCGCAGCGCGATGCGCCAGGCCGGGTCGTCGGACTCGCCGCCTGTGCGGTCATTGATCCACGCCCCTTGGGCTGCGGATTCACTCTCGGTGAACTTCTTCCACGCGCTTCTCGGAAAGAAGCGCAGCGGCAACATCTGCCCGGCGCGATAGAGCGCGGCAAGCGGCGCGAGCTTATCCAGCGGCGCATCGACGGGCGCAAATTCGAACGTTTCGCCGTTGCCGTGCCACACCGTGCGGCGAGGGCCGCCCGGCTGCGCCGCGCAATAGACGAGATGCGCAAGCCAGGCGGCCAGATAGTCGCGCGCGCTGGGACGGGCATAACGGAAAATCACCTGGCCGTTCCCGGTAAGCAGATTCAGCGAACCGTGCAGTTCGAGCGGCGTGGCCTGCGCCGCTTCGCGCAACACGCGCTCGTGCGTACCGAAGAGCGAAACGTCCGCTGTATCCGGCCAGCGCGGATCGATAGTGAGCGCAAAAGGCAGCCGTTCAACGCCGCCTGCCATTTCGCTCTGCACCCTCTCGGCAAGCAGCCGCAACGCATTGAGTTCGCGCTCCCGCCACACGGCGCCTGTCGCCCCGCCCGGCAATTCCGGACTCGCCACGGCCACGCGCCGCGCGCGTTCCAGTGCATCGGTGCGCGCTTGTGCATCGAGCAGCATGGGCATGAGGCGTGCCGCAAGCGCGTCGCTGCCCGCGTAGTCGAGTTCGAACGGCTCGGTGTCGAGCAGTTCCGCCTGGGCATCGGCGAGCACGATACCCAGGCGGTCGCGCAGCAATGCACGCGCGGGATGGCGCCAGAAACGCTGAAAGTCGTCGAAGGCGACGAGCGGCGCGGTATTGGCCGGCAACGGTTGCGAGAAGAACGGCACACGCGCTTCGACGTGCCGCGATGCGAGCAGTTCGGCCAGTTCGGCGCGGTCGGGGTCGTAGGTGAACAGTGCCGGCCGTGCGGCGAAATAGTCGGCGGAAAACGGCTGAAGCGGATGGTCCACGATAAACGCTCGCCGCGCGGCCTCCACCTCGTCAGGACCGGCGCCTTGGCCGGCCGACACCGTGGCCAGATGATCGAGCAGTTCGTCCACCAGCGCGGCGGGCGGCAGCGGCGCGTTGTCGCGAATGCTGCGCCCCGTGTAGGCGATCAGCAGCCGGTCGCGCGCGGCGAGCAGCAGATCGAGGAACAGATTGCGCTCGTCGTCGCGCCGTTGACGGTCGCCGGGCTTGCTGAACGACGCCATGAGGTCGAACTCGTCGGCACGCGCGAGACTCGGCAACACGCCGTCGTCCATGCCGAGCAGGCACACCACGCGGTACGGCAGGCCGCGCAGGCTCGTCAGCGACGAGAACGTGACGCTGCCCCACGGCACGCCGCCGCGCGCGGGGTCGTCGAGCGCCTCGGCGAATGCGGTGCGCACCACCGCCGCGGGAATCACGGCGATGTCGGCGCCATCGGCACCGTCGACGCCATCGACACCGTTTCCCATGCCGTCGGCCATGGCGCGCACCATCGCGTCGATCGCGTCGCGTGCGCCCGCGAGCATCGGCGCAAAGGCCACGCCGGTGTCGAAGCATTGCGCCAGTGTGGCCAGCAGGAGCGTGCTCCAGCCGGACGGCGTATTGCCTTCGGCGCAGCGGCGCGCGAACGCGTCGATGTCGTCGACGAAACGCGCGAGCCGGCCGAGCAGTTCGGCCTCGGAACCGTCCGCGCCTTGCACGGGCAGCCAGGCGTCGACCGGTTCGCCGCCCTCGGGCAGCGCGTAGCCCAGAAAGAGCCGCGTGAGTGCGTCGGAAAACGTATGGCGTGCAACCGGCACGTCCTCGCCCGCGGGCTCGCCGGGCACGAGCCCACGCCGCGCGCCCGCGGCAGCAAGCCAGGTCTGGGCCGCTTCGAGCGCCGCGGCGTCGATGCCGTAACGCGCCGCGATCGCATCGACGCGCAACCACTCGATCAACTCCGGCGCGCCGACGCTGCGCTCCGGCAACGCGAGCCAGTCGAGCAGCACGCGCGCCACAGGGTTCGCCTGCGACGGCGGCAACCCGGTGATGCGATAGGGAATGCGACGCGTATCGCCAGGCGCGGCCGTGCCGAATACCGCGTCGATCAGCGGGCCCGCGGCGCCCAGATCGGGCACCGCGACGAGCACGTCGGACGGCTGCAGGTCTTCGATCTCGTCGAACCAGCCGAGCAGCCGGTCGTGCAGCACTTCGAGCTGACGCGAGAGGCTATGGCAAACGTGCACTTCGATGCCGCGCTCCGCTGGTGCCGCCCCCCCCTGCGTTTCGGGCTCGAGATTGAGCATCGCGTTCTGAATACACGCGAGCCAGGTGGACTGCGGGTTTTCCTCGTACGCCGACGCCTCGCCCGATGCCGCGCTCTCCGTGAGTTCGTGGACCATGTGCAACTGCGCCTGCGTCTGCCGTCCCCATTCCGCCAGCAGCGGATGCCCCACTTCGTGATAGTCGCGCTCGCCAGCCGCATCCAGCGCTTCGAGCCGCGCCTCGGTCACGATGTCGAACCAGAATTCGCGGCACGGATTGAGCATGTAGAGCCGCACGTCCATCCAGCGCGAAAGTTCGCGCAACAGCGCCACGTGCAGCGGCGGCATGGTGGGCAGCGCGAACACGCTCACGGCCTCGGGCCAGCGCGCCCGCGCCACGGCATCGAGGTCGAGCGTGCGCACGACATCGAGAAAGCGGTAAGCGGGCGGTGTCGCCTCAGCGAGCGGGCGCCCCTCGCCCGCCACCTCCTGCAGCAGCGCGCGCCACAACGCCGCCTGCCAACGCTCGTCTTCGTGCTGGGCGTCGCTCGCACCAGGCAGTTGCAGACGCGGCCCGCTCGCCAGCGGGACTTTGTCGCCATCACTTGCGCCCGCGGCCAGAATCGAATGGCCAGCCTGCCATTGCAGCAGCCATTCGGGCCGATACGTCAGGTAGTGATCGAAGACCATGGCGATGCGCCGGGCCAGTTCGTAGCGCATTGTTTCGTCGGCGGCACGCAGATAGGTTCCGAGCCGCGGCGAGGCGAGCCAGGGCGACACTTCCGCGCCGGACGCCGGATCGAGCAGCCGGTAGCAACGCCACACGAGCCTGTCCGGCGCGAACGGCGAATGCTCGGGCACCGGAATCACGCGGCCGATCTGCGCCCACAGCCAGCTCGCGAGGTAACCGAACGCGATGTTCGCGCACACGCCATATCGCCTCGCGATGTCGAGTTCCAGCTGACGCCGCACGGCGGCGTTCGGCACGATGACCGGCTGCGCGCTCCACGGGTCTTCCGGCGCGTGCCGCAGGTCTTCGAGCAGCGCACTCGCGAGCGTCTCGTACCGGTTGGAATAGAAAAGCTGCAGCATGGGCCTTTGCGAAAGAGACGGCGAACCCGGCCAAAGCGGCATGGATCACGGATGAGGCGACAGCATAACAAAGAGGACTTTCGGGCTGAACCCGGCCGAACGGACGAGGTCTGAGGGGAGGCTAAATCAGTTAGACTCACCCGCAGTCTGTCGAGCGAGGCGCCACGCGGGCTTGCGTGCAGTCTCGCCATCGCACACGCTTCATGGCGTTCCGTTTGACGTTCGGCCTTTCCCTTTTTGCCTCGCCCGTTTTCGAGACACCGGCAGTCGATGCGCTATTCCATCGAGATCAAGAAATTCCTCTACAGCCAGTACTTCTACGGCGGTCTGCGCATCGCGTTCGGGGTGTCCCTGCCCGCGGTGCTGAGCCTGATCGTGTTCCACAACAGCGAGGTGGGTTTCACCATCGCCACGGGCGCCCTTGGCGCCTGCGTCGTGGACATGCCGGGGCCGCTCAAGTACAAGCACAACGAGATGCTGGCGTGCAGCGTGATCGGCTTCCTTTCCGCGCTGGCCACCGGTCTCGCCACCGTCAATTCGGTGGCGTTGTGGTGCACGGTGGTGCCGCTCACGTTTGTGCTCTCGCTGATCGTGGTCTACGGCAACCGCTGGCCGCAGATCAGCTTCGCCACGCTGTTCATGATGATCATGACGCTCGAGGAGCACTTCACGCCGCACGAGGCCCTCGTCAACGCCGCGTGGATTCTGGCGGGCGGCCTCTGGTACACATACTGGGCCACGCTCGTGAGCCGTCTGCTCATGGACCGCATCGAGCAGCAGGCCATTGCCGAAAGCGTGTTCGCATGTGCCGACTATCTGCGCGCGCGGGGCCAGTTCTACGACCTCGCCAACGACCTCGACGAGTGCTATCGCAACCTCGTTGCGAGGCAGATCGGCGCGGTGGAGCGCCAGGACGCCGCACGCGACATCGTGCTGCGCAACCTGCCGCGGCTGCGCAGCGGCAAACTCGATCCGCGCCGCGCGATGCACTTCAATCTGTTCATCAACACGGTCGATCTGCATGAGCTGTTCGTGGGTGCGCACACCGACTACCCGCTCGTGCGCACCACGTTCGGCGGCTCCGACCTGCTCGTGTTCTACCGCGACCTGATCGACAAGGCCGCGGCAGACCTGGAAGACATCGGCCTCGCCGTACTGCAGAACCAGTCGCCGCGCGGGCGCATCAACGTCAAGGCGGAATTGCGCGCCATCGAGTACGAAATCGAACTCATGCGCGAAAACGAGTTGCCCACGAAGAATCCGGAAGCCTACGCGGCCGTGGCTGCCACGTTCCGGCGCATCTGGAGCGCCACGCGGCTCATCGACCGCATGCGCAAGAGCCTCACGAGCGAAACGCCGACCACGCAAACCGAGCTGCGCATCGACGAAGCGCTCTCGCGCTTCGTGTCCAACCGCCGCGTGCCGTTCCGCCAGATCTTCTCGAACCTCACCATGGCGTCGCCCAGCTTCCGGCATGCGCTGCGCGTGACGATCGCCGTCGCGGTCGGCTTCTGGCTGGGCCGCCTGCTGCCGCTCACGAACGCCTACTGGATCGTGATGACCACGGTCATCATCCTGAAGCCGGGCTATTCGCTCACAAGGCAACGCAACACGCAGCGGATTATCGGCACGCTGATCGGCTGTGCCGCCAGCATCGCGCTGATCCTCTTCGTGAAGGAACCGCACGTGCTGATCGTGGTGATGTTCGCCTCGATGGTGATGAGCTACAGCCTGCTGCTCTTCAATTACGCGGCAAGCGTCGTGTTCACGTCGTCGTACGTGCTGCTGCTGTTCCACCTGCTCGCACCGGGCAGCATGCGGATCATCGGCGAGCGCGTCATCGACACCGTGGTGGGCTGCGCCATCGCGATTGCCGCGAGCCACCTGTTCCCCTACTGGGAATACCGGCTCATGGGCAAGCTCGTCACCGACATGATCGCCGCGATGCGCCAGTATCTGGACGCCACCTGGTCGTGGATCGCACGGCCCGCGGCCGCCATGGCGACCAGCGCGGAGCTCGCGACCGAAACAGCGGCACGCGTGCCGACCATCGCGATGGCGGCTGCCGCGCAGCCCGCGGCCAGCGGCGTCCCGGCAGCGGCTGCAAGTCCGGCCCAGCCGATAGTAGCGGCCGTGGGTAGCCGGGCCGCGGCTGCTACGGCGTCGGCTACGGCGGGCGCGTCGGCGGCGGCGAACGCGCTCGACCGCGACTTCCGCTATCGCCTCGCGCGCAAGAACGTGCACATCGCGTTCGCCAATCTCGGCCAGGCATTCCAGCGCATGATGCTGGAGCCGAAAACGGCGCAAATGTTCGTGGCAGAACTCAACGACCTGCTGGTCCGCAGCCACGCGCTCGCTTCCCAGATCACGGCCGCCGCGCCGCTCCTCAAGACCACCGCGCCGCTGCAGGAACATACGTCGCTCCAACCGCTGCAGCGCGTCCTTCTCATCGTGCGCGAGAACCTCTCTGCCGCCGACGACGGCATCGCGCCGCCCGCCGATCACGCCGAGATCACGAAGCGGGTCTCCCGCGAACTCGACGCGATGGTGGTGGAGGCGGAAAAGTCGCCGGATTGCCCGGCCGATGCGGTGCACGAGTTGAAACTGCTCGCGCACCAGTGCAAGCAGATGCTGGCGGCCTCGTGGCTGATCCGCAAGGACGCGAGCGTGATCCGGCTGCCCGAAGAGGGTTAGAAAGCGGGATAGGCCACGGAATATGACGCGCGATACGAAGCAGGGAACACGAAGCGAAGCGCGTTATCGACGGGCCGCCCGACGAGCGGCAGAGCGCGACGTGACGCCGCCCGACGTGACACCGCCCAACATGACGCCACCAATAGGCATCGCTGCCGCACGGGTCGCTGCCACAGGCGTCGCTGCACGCCTCACCGCATAGCCAGTTGCACAGCTCACTGCGAAGCCGCGCTTGCCGCGACAGCCGGTGCGCTCGCCGGCGCCGTAAGCTCCGTTGCGGCCGATGCAGCGGAAGCCGCAGCGGACGGCGCCTCGTTCGTTTCGTCGTATTCGCGCTTGCCGCGAATCGCATTGAAGAGCAGCGTGCCGATCACGAGCAGCACCGCCACCACGATGAAAACGGCAACGCCAAGGGTGGGGTTCTTCTTTCGCTGGTCGTTCATGGGAGAGACTCGGAATCCGATGGGTGTGGCCGACAGGTTGGGCTGCCGGGTCTGTCCAACTTCGGCAGACCAGGCATTCTACGCCGCCACACCTTGCGTCCGCCTTGCGGTTTGCACCCCACGCAACGCCTGTCAGCGCCCGTCCAGCAATGCCGCCGGCCGCACCGGCAACGCCGTGGAATACTTGATCTGCTCCATTGCGAAGCTCGAACTCACGTCGAACAGCGGCACCGCGCGAATCAGCTGCTTGTAGACGCGGTCGTAGTCCTCGATGTCGGACACCACCACGCGCAGCAGGTAGTCCGTTTCACCGCTCATGCGATAGACCTCGACCACCTCGGGAATGTCCTGCACGGCGCGCGTGAACTGCTGTGCCCACGCTTCGGTGTGCTCGTTGGTGCGCACCGCGACGAAGACCGTCGTGCCCACGCCCAGCTTCTTCGGATCGCATAGCGCCACCTGGCCGCGTATCACGCCGGTTTCCTTGAGACGCTGCACCCGTTTCCAGCACGGCGTCTGCGACAGATTCACCCGCTGCGCCAGTTCCGCCACCGGCATCGTGGCGTCCTGCTGGAGCAGCTCCAGCAGCTTCCGGTCGATGATGTCCATTCCCACACACCCCTTTGAATAGAAATTTATTCTACTTTTCAGTCTAAGCGGGAAATTATATGGAAACCGTTTCTCTGCGCAAGCCGGTATAAATCGCAGTATCGAACCACAACCGGTGCCGTCCCGACGACCGCCATGAAATCGACCGCCGCTGCCCCGCTCTTCCAGCCGTGTTCGTCCGCGCGCGCCGCCATCCAGCGCCTGTGCGATCACTTGAACGAGGCTTTCGAGAGCACCGCGCCAGCCAGCGACTCGCGGCTTCGCTCAAGCAATGCCGCGTTCGCGCAGCGCGTCCGCTCGGCGCTGGCCGAGGCCATTGCCGACCCGGGACTGCTCGACGAGTCTGCCTGCGAGGGCGACGCCCACGGGTACCGCCGCCACCTGCTCGCCGCCGACGCGCACGGCCGCTACGCCATCGCCGCGCTCGTCTGGATGCCGGGCCAGGCGAGCCCGGTGCATGCGCATCACACGTGGTGCGGCTATGCGGTGGTCGAAGGCGAACTCACGGAATCGCTGTATCGCTGGGACGAGGCTGGCGCCTGCGCCACTGCGTTTCGCACGCAGCCGCGCGCGGCCGGCGCAGCGTCGTTCACGCGCGCGGGACATGCGGCCATCCATCGGCTTGCCAACGAGAGTGGCCGGCGCGCCGTGTCGTTACACGTCTACGGCGTGGCGGGCGCGCAGATCGCGACGCACGTGAACGATCTGGTTCGCGTGGCCGAAAGTGGCATCGAAAGCGGCGTCGAAAGCACCATCGGCGCAATATCGAGCGGCTTGAACCGCGACGGGCAAACCGTTGCGCCAGACGTCGTCGCGCAAACGCCCGTACGCGAGGCCGCGCTCACCTAGCCTTTCGGCGCGTCGCCGGCCACGGGAATCTGCGGCGGCGCGGCCATCGAGCCGCCGGTCGGCGCCGGCGCCGGCCGCGGTTCGTGCGAGACGTCGCGAGCCTGCGCCTGCGGCACGTCGACAGACGACCTTGCCGCCGTAACGCCCGCCGCCGGTTGCTCGTGAGCGGCTCCTACCTCGTGCCGCGTCGCGGACGACCTTTCCTCTGCCCCATCCGCCTGCCGCCCGTGCGTTCTCGACGACGTGTACACCTGCATCTGCGGCACCGGAATCTCGATGCCCGCCTCGTCCATGCGCCGCTTCAGCCGCACGTTGAACGCGCGCGCCACGCTCCATTGCTGCAGCGGCCGCGTCTTGATCTGGCCTTTCACCACCATCCAGTTCGGATCGAAACGGTCCAGCCCCCACACTTCCACGGGCCCCAGCATTTCGTTCCGATAGCGGAAGTCGGCGGCAAGATCGGCGCCGACTTCGCGAATCAGCGCCGTAATCATGTCCACGTCCGCCGAGAACGGCACGCGCACCTCGAACACCGCATAAGCGAAGTCGCGCGAGAGGTTCTTCACGATCTTGATCTGCGAGAACGGAATGGCGTGAATGGCGCCCTGCCCGTCGCGCAGCCGCACGGTGCGTATGGTCAGATGCTCGACCGTGCCCGCATGGCCGCCGTCTATCTCGATCCAGTCGCCTACCGAAATCGTGTCCTCGAGAATGATGAAGAGGCCCGTGATGAGGTCGGTCACGAGCGACTGCGCGCCGAAGCCCACCGCGAGCCCGATCACGCCCGCGCCCGCCAGCAGCGGCGTCACGTTGATGCCGAGATTGGCCGCCGTCACGATGGCCGCGATGGTGAGGATGGTGACCGCGAGCGCGTTGCGCACGAGCGGCAGCATGGTGCGCGCGCGGGTGCCGGGGTTGCGCGACTTGCTGCGCGGACCGCCCGGATTGAGCGCCTCCTGGATCGCGGTATCCACGAGAATCCAGATCAGCCACGCGACGAAGACGGTGGTGAGTATGGCCGTGACCGCATGGGCGATGCCGCGCGCGGTCACGCTGTCCTCGATCATGCCCGCGAGCGACACGCCCCATAACCGCGACGAGAACTCGAGAAACGCGAGCCAGACGAACAGCATCACGAGCGTGCCGGCGAAGCGCAGCAGCCGCCAGAGATACGGCGAACGGTGGCGCCGGCGGCGATGCGTGTCGTTGAGACGCGGGCGCGTCAGGCGCAGCACGATGGCCGAAAGGAAGAACGCGATCACGAGCAGCAGCGCCGTGACCACCGAAATCTGCAGGACGTCCTCGCTCGAATCGAGCCCGCCCAGCGTCGCGACGATCGACGCCCCCGCGAGCAGCAGCATCGGCAAATGCCAGAGCGAGGCGAGCACCTCGAAGCCCTCGGTCGCCGCGCGGTGATCGTGCCGCTGCTCGTAGGACCGGTTGCGGATCAGATGCGCAACGGGCTGCCGGAACGCCAGCGCGAAATACGCCGTGAGCACCGCGGCCGTCATGTTGGCCACCGTCGAGACGAGCCCCGCCAGATTGGGGCCAAGCTGATGCGCGACGTCGTAGTTGACGGCGGCGTCGCCCAGCGCCCCGCACACGCCGATCGCGAACAGCAGCCGGCGCGCGTCGCGCAGCAGCACGTGCACGGCCGCGCGCCGGTGCCCGGAGCCGAACAGCGAAAACATGATGAGACAGATTGCCGAAAACACCGCGCCCGCCACGATCGCGTAAGCGATCACCATGCCGAGCGTGCGGCCCAGCGCCTCGGGCATCGCGCGCACGAAGGCGAGCGCCGCGACGAACGCGACGACCCAGGGTCCGACGCGGCGCAAGGCGAAGATCAGCAACTCGCGCGTCGCCGGGTTCGGCTTCAGCCCCTCCACGATGCCGAAGCGCGCATGCAAACGGCGCTGCAGCCAGATCAGGCTGCCCGCGCAGGCGCCCCAGCCGGCGAGCATCGCCAGCATGTCCAGCACGACCTTGCCGAAATGCTCGGAACCCTGGCTCGCGACGATGGCGTACAACTCGTTGGCGGCGGCGTTGATGCGCCCGCCCCAGTAACGCGCCGGTGTGCGGCCCTGGTGCACGTCCGCGGCAACCGACGCAAGGCCCGAAGCGATGGCGCCGAGCAACCCCGCCGCGCCCTGCGCGGCCGACGCCGCGGCAGGCGGCGCCGCATGCTGCGAAACGTCGCGCAGCTTCTTCAACTGGGTCACGAGGGCCCGACGCTGGCGGTCGTTGTCGAGCGTCGAAATCACGCTGTCGAGCGAACGCGCGAACTCCGCCTCGCTGGCGGGCGACGCCGCCGAAGCGGCATCGGGCGCCGAGGCGGATACCGCCGCCGACGCCGTCGCGCTGCTGATGAGGCTCTGGAGCGCCGGCAGCACGGGCGTGGCCGCGCCGGGCGCCGGCGCGCTGGGCAGGCCCGGCGCACCGGACGCACCTGCCGCACGGGCGACGCCGGGCACGCAGGCAAAGCTCGCTAGCATCGCGAACGCGACGAGCCAGAGGGCAAGGAACGGCGCCGCGAGGCGCGCGCAGAACGGCCGGCCAGTGCGGGAACACCCGCAGCGACGACCGGAACGACGAGGAGAACGAGCGGCGGTCCGGCGCGCCGGCGCAAGGGCCGGCGTGCCTGCATCACGCTGCTCCAGGCTTGACTTCATGGCGAGCGGGACGGGTACGAAAAGGACGCACAAGTTTAGCTGTCCTCCGGCACCGGACGCGTGAAGCTGCGTGAGCGTGCGTAACAGATTGTCAGCGCGCTTGCGCGCGCCAGTCCGATCTGCCCTTACCGCCTTACTACGTCTTAGTACGCGACCGTTGCGATCTGACGCACGAAGCGCGCTTGCTCCAGCTCGTCGACGAATGCAATCGCGTAGTCTTCGGCGGAAATGCGGCTCGTACCCGCGGCGTCGGCGATCAGCGTGCCGGCGCCCGTGCGGAACTGGCCCGTACGTTCGCCCGGCGCGATCATCGCGGCGGGGGCGAAGAACGTCCAGTCGAGGTCAGAGACCGTGCGGTAGTAGTGGAGCGCCTCGCGGTGCGCGAGCGCAACGGCCTTGTAGGCTTCCGGGAACCCTTCGGCATCGACGAGCTGCTTGCCCGGCGCAACTTCGAGCGAACCCGCGCCACCCACCACCACGAGACGCTTGAGCCCCGCTTCGCGCACACCGGCCACCAGCGCGCGGGTGGCGGTGTCGAGCGTCGCCGTGTTGTCGAGGGCGGGAGCATAGGCGCTCGCGACCACGTCATGGCCGCGCACGGCCGCCGCCACGCTCGCCGCATCGAGCAGATCGGCCTGCGACGCATGGATGTTCGCGGTGTCCGTCGGCACGCGCTGTGGATTGCGTACGAGCGCGGTGACCCGGTGCCCGCGGCGCGCGGCTTCGGCGGCAATGCGTGAACCGATCATGCCGGTTGCGCCAAACAGCGCGATTTTCAACGTCTTGCTCATGTCGATACTCCCTTTGTGAGGATCAAAAAATGTAACTAACTCGATTACATATACAGCGAAAAAAACCGGGGCAATGCCCCGTTCCTGACTACTGTTCCCTGCCTGCACATCCCCTGGCCGGCAACCACTCCGCCCACCCGCTCTCACGCCGCATCAACCCTCGCTGCGCGCCGTGCGCCGCTTGCGAAGCCGTTCGCGGCGCACCACGTCTGAGAACGTATCGGCAACCGTGCGTGTCGCAAGCGATGCCTCCATGGCGCGCTGCGCGTCGTCCATGATGCCGCGCAGCACCTGCTGGATGTTGCGGCCCACCATGCACGCCGGGTTCGGCTCCTCGCGATGCAGGCCGAACAGCTGCGGGTCTTCCACCGCGCGGTAGACCTCGAGCAGCGTGATGTCTTCGGGCGCACGGGCCAGCAGCGCCCCGCCGCCCGCACCCAGTTGCGAAGTGGTCAGCCCCGCCTGCGCCAGCATGGTCAGCAGCCGGCGAATCAACGCCGGATTCGTGTTCACGCTGCCAGCGATGATCTCCGACGACAGCGGCACGCCCTCCTGCTGCGCCAGCAGCGCAAGCACGTGCACCGCAAACGCGAAGCGGCTACTCGTGTTCATCACGCACCTGCACGACAAAAAGTGTACGCATGGTAGTTACATTTATCGAAGCAGTCAATCCGGGATCGGGCTTCACGGGCTGGTACGCGCCGGTGCCCCGCTCGCGCCTGCGGCGCCAGATGCTGACCCTTGAGTCGTCGCCCCTCCTGCCACGGACGAAGCCCCCGCCACCGTGCTCGCCCATTGCTGGAGCTTGCGGCCCGCCTGTTCGAGACTGTTGCCTGCTGCCGCGGCAGCCGCGCCGGCCACTGCGCTTGCGGCGCCCTGCAGATGGCCTTGCGCCATCGAGGCAAGCGCGCCCGGGTCGATAGACAACGTCGGCGCGGATGCCCCCACGGCCGCAGACGCGGCAGACGCCGCCTTGTCGATATGCTTCTGCGCCGCGGCGCGTGCCGCGTCGAGCTGCTGACCGACGAAGCTCGCCGCCTGGTCGAGCTTCTGGCCGGCCTGCTTCGCGGCGTCGTTGAGCTTTGCGTCGGCGTCCGACGGCGAAGTCTGCTTCTCGCAGCCCGCGAGCAGCACGAGCGGCGCGAACATCCACGCGAGCGCGGTGCGCGAGGCGATCGTGAAGCGACGACGAGAAGCCCCGCCAGAACACCCGGAGTGGCCCGTACGACGGGAAGCGTGAGCACTGTTACGGAAGGTCATCGGAAATCCTGTGTCGCGTTGAGCGGCTTGCACATACGAAAACGGCGCAATGATACGCCCTCGCGCCAGACCACCTCGTCCCCGGCACAGCCGAAGCCCGCCCGCTCGAACACGCGTCTGGCCGCGGCACTCGCGTCGGCCGTGAGCACCACCGCACCCGCCTCGCGAGCCGCGCCTTCGAGCCGCGCGAGCAGGCTCGACGCGAGCCCCCGCCCGGCCCAGCGTGGCGCCGTGTAAAGCATCTCGACGTGGTCGGCGGGATGCAGCTGGGCAAACGCTGCCAGCGCTTCTTCGCCATGCGCGGCTTCATCGTCGCGGGGCTGGGCTACGGCGACGAGTGTCAGGCCGTGCGCGAGCGCGCGCCGGAACGCATCGAGGTCGTCGGCGCCGTGCGCCCACGCGGTGCGGGCGCGCACGTCGTAGTGTGTCGCGGCCAACACCGCCTCGCGAAACAGCGCGGCCAGCACCGGGGCGTCGCGGCGCGCGTAGCGCCGCCATCGGAAAGCATCCATCGACTGCGTCACCGATTCATCAACGATGCTGGAGTAGACTCCACCGACGTCCGCAGTGTTCCGTTCCTCAACCGGAGACTTACGATGGCAGCGAAGAAGATTCTGTTTCTCACCGGCGACTTCGCCGAAGACTACGAAACGATGGTGCCGTTCCAGGCGCTACAGGCCGTGGGCCATACGGTGGACGCCGTGTGCCCGGGCAAGAAGGCCGGCGAGCGCGTGAAGACCGCCATCCACGACTTCGAGGGCGACCAGACGTACACGGAAAAACCGGGGCACCAGTTCACGCTCAATGCGTCGTTCGACGATATCGACCCGGCTCGCTACGACGCCATCGCCATTGCGGGCGGCCGCGCGCCCGAATATCTGCGGCTCGACAAACGCGTGATCGACCTCGTGCGCCACTTCGCCTCGGCCCAGAAGCCGATCGCGGCGATCTGCCACGCGGCCCAGTTGCTCGCCGCCGCCGACGTGATCCGCGGCAAGCGAATCTCCGCCTACCCGGCCTGCGCTCCCGAAGTGCGGCTGGCGGGCGGCGACTATGCCGATATCCCGGTCGACGCCGCCATCACCGATGCGCCGTTCGTCACGGCACCCGCATGGCCCGCGCATCCCGAATGGCTGCGCCAGTTCCTCATCCTGCTCGGCACGCGCATCGAGCTTTGAGCGCGGCCCGCCGTCGTGCCGCATCCGTCTCGCGTGCTCGCAACGTGCTGACACACTGACGCGCAGCACGACGAGAGAGCCGCCCTCACCCTCTCAAACCCGCGCCGTGCCACAAAGACCCGTGGCACGGCGCGCCCACATCGGGCGGCCGCACAACGGCACGCGAGAGCCCGCAACGCCCCCTTACCCCTGCGTCTCCGACGACCCCATCGCCTCGGCCGTCAACTGCGCCTTCGCCGCTGCCTCGGGCAGCGAGAAGTAGAACGTCGTGCCCACGCCTTCGGTGGATTCCACCCAGATTCGGCCGCCGTGCCGCTCCACTACGCGCCGCACGAGCGCAAGCCCGATGCCCTCGCCCGCGGCGACGTTGCCGTGCATGCGCTGGAATGCATTGAAGAGCCGCGGCAGCGCGACCTCGGGAATACCGAGGCCGTTGTCCTTCACGTAGAAAATGCGCAACGTCTGCACGCCGGGCGGCGCGGCCGTCGTGCCGATTTCGATGCGGCCTTCGCGTGCGGGGCTCAAATAGTTGACCGCATTGCCGATGAGGTTGGCGAACACCTGTTCGAGCGCGGTCGGGTCGCCCCACACCGCGGGCAACTCATGCACCACGGTTTCGGCGTGCCGCGCGCGGATCGAGACGCGCATGGCGTCGATCACGCGTTGCACGATATCCTCCACGTCCACGGGTTGACGGCGGTACTCGACGCGCCCTACCCGCGAGAGCCGCAGCAACGCGTCGATGATGTGCGAGGCGCGCAAGACCGCCGACTGCAGGTAACGCAGCGCGACCGCGATGTCGTCGTTGATGAGCTGCTCGATGTGCGCGCGCTGCTCGGGCGAGAGCGACGACTGCGCCACCACGCGGCGCAGGTCCTCGCACGCGTGCGTCAGCTCTTTCGAAAAGCCTTGCAGGTTGACGAGCGGCGCGCGCAGATCATGCGAGACGCTATAGATGAACATCTCGTTTTCCTGGGTCTGCTGCCGCAGGCTTTCGTTGATGTTCGCGAGTTCCGCGGCGCGGCGGCCGAGATCCGACTGGAAGCGCACCTGCAGACGCTCGGCTTCGATCAGGCGCCGGCTCGTCTCGTGGAGCACCAGGTCGAGCCGCGAGATCTCGTCGTCGCCGCCCGTGAGCGGGGCGAGCGGCTCGTTGCCGGCGAGACGCCCGGCGTTGTCCGAAAGCAGCGCGAGGCGCCCGCGCAGACCGCGCGTGAACAGATACACCGCAAGCGCGACAAATACGATGGACGCCACCACCGCCGTGACGACGAGCGTCTGCTGCCGCGCACGCGCCGCTTCGGCCGCCGTGGCGCGCAGCACGTCGAGACGCTTTTCCTCCGCCTGGAACGAGATTACCTGCACGCGCACGCGGTCCAGCACATCGGTCACGCCGAGGTCGCGAAAGCGCGCGAGCACGTCGGCGCGGCGCCCCGAGCGCAGCAGGTCCTGCACGCGGTCCGACCATTGGCGGTAGGCCTGCACCGCCTGACGGACCTGCGCGGCACGCTCGACCTGCCCGGGATTGTCGGCCACGAGTTCGACAAGCCCGTCGATGCGGCGGTCGATGTCCATCCAGAGCGAAACGGGCGTCGCGTAGGTCGTGTCGGTCGCGGCTACGGCGCCGCGCAGGCGCGCCGATTCGAGCAGGACAGGTTCGAGAATGCGCGACGTCTGGGTCAGCACGTCCTGGCTGTGCTGCGCGGCGCGCTCGGCTTCGAGCGCATCGGCCTGTGCCTTGACGATTCCCGAGAGAAGCGTCAGCTCGAACACGGCCGGAATGGCGATCAGCAGCAGCCCTTTGGTCGTCAGTCTCATGCGCGCAGGAAGGTTCGTGAGTCCGCCGGGCGGCATACGTCAGACTCATGGCGGGGGTCTCATTATGTCGCCTTTGAGCCCGGGGACAAAGGCGCACGCGCCCGGGCCGCGGCGCGACGGCGCGAGGGCCTTGCCGGGCGGGGCATGGCGCGTGAAGCCGGCACCGACAACCACGCGCATCGCCATGCGCGCGGCATGGCGACGGCGAGGACGTAAGGCAGTTTTAAGAAAATGCCTCAAATTGGCGTGCGACGGCCCTCTCCCGGATCGTACGCACACATTAGGTGCTATTTGCCTGAATTCAGTGCACGCGCGCTGCTGATATCTCGGCGCCGGCATGTGAGGCGATTCACCCGATCCGCCCACGGCGGTGCGTTATTGCACCTTCATGAGGCTCTCTTGATCCATTTTGGCCCGTATCTTGCTTTCTCTGCCCGTTTTTTGCGCATAGCAGGACGGACAGATGGAAAACCTCAAGACCGGCACCGACACGCTCTTTCTGTTGCTCGGCGCCGCCATGGTGCTGGCCATGCACGCGGGCTTCGCGTTTCTGGAACTCGGCACCGTGCGGAAAAAGAACCAGGTCAACGCGCTCGTGAAGATCCTGGTCGACTTCTCGGTATCGACCCTCGCGTACTTCTTCATCGGCTATACGATCGCCTACGGCGTGCAGTTCTTCGATCCCGCCGACGTGCTCGCCGCCCGCAACGGCTACGGCCTCGTGCGCTTTTTCTTCCTGCTCACCTTCGCCGCCGCGATTCCGGCCATCGTCTCGGGCGGCATCGCCGAACGCTCGAAGTTCAACCCGCAGCTGTTCGCGACGTTCGTGATCGTCGGCTTCGTCTATCCGTTCTTCGAGGGCATCGTGTGGAACGGCCGCTTCGGCGTGCAGGCCGCGCTCGAGCAGTTCTTCGGCGCGCAGTTCCACGACTTCGCGGGTTCCGTGGTAGTGCACGCGTTTGGCGGCTGGGTCGCGCTGCCGGCCGTGCTGCTGCTCGGCGCCCGCCACGGACGCTACCAGCGCGACGGACGCGTGGCCGCGCATCCGCCGTCGAACATTCCGTTCCTCGCGCTCGGCGCCTGGGTGCTGGCCGTAGGCTGGTTCGGCTTCAACGTGATGAGCGCGCAGACCGTCGACAAGATCAGCGGCCTCGTGGCCGTGAACTCGCTAATGGCGATGGTGGGCGGCACGCTCACGGCGTGGCTCGCGGGCCGCAACGACCCCGGCTTCACCTACAACGGTCCGCTCGCGGGGCTCGTGGCGGTCTGCGCGGGCTCGGACGTCATGCATCCGCTTGGCGCGCTCATCACCGGCGCGGTGGCCGGCGTGCTGTTCGTGCACCTGTTCACGCTGGTGCAAAACCGCTGGCGCATCGACGACGTACTCGGCGTGTGGCCGCTGCACGGCATCTGCGGTGCCTGGGGCGGTATCGCGGCGGGCATCTTCGGCCTGCGGGCGCTGGGCGGACTGGGCGGCGTGTCGCTCGGCGCGCAGATCGTGGGCACGCTTGGCGGCATCGTCATTGCGACGCTGGGGGGTGCGCTGGTGTACGGCGCGCTGCGTGCCACCGTGGGGCTGCGCATCGAACAGGAAGCGGAGTACAACGGCGCGGACCTCTCGATTCACCGCATTTCCGCGACGCCGGAGCGGGAAACCGCGAGCTGAACGCGGCGCGGGTGCGGCCGTGCTTGCGCGACGGCCGCTGCGAAGCCAAGCCGTCCGCGAAACGCAGGCGTGGCGTGGCTCACGCCTGCACTGCGATCACGGTGCGAGATCGCCGCCGGGCAGGCCCAGCACGCCGAACTCGATGGGACAGCGCGTGTAGAACACGTGCACATTGGCGCGGCGTACGGCATCGAGCAACAGTTCGGACTCCATCTCCGTGACGGCGAAGATGACCTGCATCGGCTGGTCCGCCAGTTCGAAGAACCGCGCGGCGTGGCGCGCCCCGGCATGGCCGATGCCTTCGGCCGCCGCAATGACCGTCGCGCCTTGCACGCCCATCTGCTTTGCGCGGGCCATGAGCCAGTCGACAACCGGCTGGTGCTCGTGGCGCCGGCTCTGCTCCGTGTAGAACGTGAGTTGATAGCCTTTCATGTCGTGTCCCCGTGAAGTCGCAGCAACCGCCGCTCTTGCGATTTTAGGCCACGGCATGGACCACGGCAGCGCGACGTAAGCGCACCGAAATTCGCCCGATGCTAGACTCTCGCGCTGAAAACGGCAGGCGCAATGGTCCCGCTTCGACCATCTTTCGGCCACCTTTCGGCCACGACCCGAGCCACCTTTGCCCCGTAGCCAGGCGCAGGTTTCTTTTCCTCTACAGATTTCTTTCCCGCTATGTATCTGTCGATTCTTGCCGTCGCCATGGGTGGTGCGCTCGGTTCGCTGCTGCGCTGGCTGCTCGGCATCCGGCTCAACGGCCTCTTCCCGGCCCTGCCGCTCGGCACGCTCGCGGCCAACACGATGGCGGGTTACATCATCGGCGTGGCGGTCGGCGTATTCGCGCGCTATCCGGGCCTCGCGCCCGAATGGCGGCTCTTCGTCATCACGGGCCTGATGGGCGGCCTCTCTACCTTCTCGACCTTCTCCGCGGAAGTCGTCTCGCACCTTCAGGAAGGCCGGCTTGGCTGGGCGGTGGGCGAGATCGCCATTCACGTGGGCATCTCGCTCGCGATGACCGTGCTCGGACTCCTCACGGTCACGCTGCTCGCGCGGCCGGCATAACGGCCCGTTCCGCGAAAGACGCGCAACAGCAGCACGGGCACGGTGAGGACACGCGTATGGCCTCACCGTGTCATGCCTTTCTACGTCATCAGAACTTGTGGCGAATGGCTGCGCGAAGCACGAACTGGCTCGACGTGGACGAGACCGCATCCGCGCCCGGCACATAGGCGACATCGAGCACCGTACCGGTCTTGTCGCCACCCGCATGCTGGTAGCCGCCCTGCACGTAGACGTCCGTTCGCTTCGACAGGTTGTAGTCCGCCATCAACCCCACGCTGTGGTATTGCGGATGAAGCTGACCACTCGTCGCATTGAAGCTCGTGCGCGTGTACGTGTACGCCGCGCCGACGAAGAAGGCCGGCGTCACCTGATACTTCGCGTTCACCTCGAAGTTATTGAACCTGAGCGACGACAACGTTGCGCCTCCGGTCGGCGTGATGGCGCCCACGTAGCCCGAACTCAAAGGCTGCTGAACAAGGGTATTCGTGTACGCGAACCCGAGCGTTGCACTGCCGAACGTGTAGTTGATACCCGCGCCGAACACGCGCAGGCGGCTTGCGACGAAGTTCTCGTCGCCGCCGTTGTTGATGGCGCCGCCCGCCGATGCCGAAGGATTGTTCGCCTGGAGATAGGCCGCTGCGAGCAGCAGCCCACCGGTCGCGTACTGCATGCCGACGCTGTACTGGCGATTGTTCGCGAAATTCGTGTCGTTGCTGAAGCTGTAGGTGCCGCCGAACTGGAGCCCTGCAAAGGTCGGGCTTGTGTACTTCACCGTGTTGTTCACGCGGAACGAGTTGTCGGTGTTGTCGTTGTCGTACGGGTGCGAAAACAGATAGCCGCCCCAGTTGCCGTTGGCGGTGGTTTGCGCGAGGAAGTCCACGAGCGAGTCATACTGGCGCCCGAACGTGACGCTGCCGTACTGGTCGCTGACGAGGCCGACGTACGCCTGGCGACCGAACATCAAGCCGCCCTGCCCCAACTTCCCGTTGTTCACGTTGAAGCCGTTTTCCAGCTGGAAAACGGCTTTGAGGCCCCCGCCCAGGTCTTCCGTGCCCTTCAGGCCCCAGCGGCTGCCCTGCGCATAGCCGCTCTGCAACTCGTACACCTTCGAACCGTTCACGTTGTTCGTGAAATCGAAACCCTCGTCGATGAGACCGTAGAGCGTCACGGTGTTCTGCGCGAAGGCAGGCAAGGCGGCGGCAGCGAGCGCTGCGCCAATGATGGTCTTTTTCACAAGTTCTCCAAACTTTATGGGCCGCAGGACGGCCGTTAATAATTCACTTCTTGCTCGTTACTGCAACTGCAATGGGCACGACGTACCAACTCAACACCTCGCGGGTGACCCCGTCCCGCACGGAAATACCAAACTGCCTGCGCCGGCCCGTACTGTTACGGCTGACGCACGAGATTACGCACCGAGTTTGCCGGTCAGTTCCGGCACGGCCTGAAAAAGGTCCGCTACCAGGCCGAGATCGGCAACGCCGAAGATGGGTGCCTCTGCGTCCTTGTTGATGGCGATGATGGTCTTCGAGTCTTTCATGCCGGCCAGATGCTGAATCGCGCCGGAAATGCCGACCGCGAAGTAAACGTCCGGCGCCACGATCTTTCCGGTCTGCCCGACCTGGAAGTCGTTGGACACGTAGCCGGCATCGACGGCTGCGCGCGAAGCGCCCAACGCCGCCTGCAGTTTGTCGGCGAGCGGCTCGAGAACCGCCTTGTATTGTTGCGCCGACCCCAGCCCCCGCCCGCCCGACACGACAATCTTCGCAGCGGTCAATTCGGGCCGCTCGAGCCTCGTCAGTTCGCGGCTGACGAGCGTTGCGAGGCCTGAATCCGGCGCGGGCTCGAGCGCTTCGATCGGAGCAGGGTCGGCCACACGCGCACTGACAGGCGCGAACGCCGAGAGGCGCACGGTGATGACCTTCACCGGATCGAGCGACTGAACGGTCGCGATCGCATTGCCCGCGTAGACGGGGCGCTCGAAGGTGTCCGCGCTGAGTACCGCTGTCACGTCGGAGATCTGTCCCACTGCGAGCTTCGCCGCCACGCGCGGCGCAATGTTCTTGCCGTATGCCGTGGCCGGAAACACGATGTACGTGTACCGATCGCCAACGGCAACGATGGTCGGTTCGATGTTTTCCGCAAGGCCGCCCGCGAGATGACTCGCATCGGCGTGCAGCACTTTCTGCACGCCTTCGAATGTGGCAGCTTCAGCCGCCAGCGCGTGGACGTTGTGCCCCGCCACGAGCACGTGCACCGCCGCACCGAGTTGCCTCGCCGCGGCGAGCGCATTCAACGTCGAAGCCTTCAGGGTTGTGTCGTCGTGTTCCGCAATCACCAGAATCGTCATGGCTTGACCTCACATCACTTTCATATCGTTCTTCAGTTTCTGGACAAGCGCGTCGACATCGGCCACGCATTCGCCCGCAGCCCGTTTCGGGGGCTCGCTGACTTTCAGCGTCCTGATGCGTGGCTGGATGTCGAGGCCGAGCTCGGCCACGTCGATCACATCGATCGGTTTTTTCTTCGCCTTCATGATGTTGGGCAACGTGACGTAACGCGGCTCGTTGAGTCGCAAGTCCGTCGTCACCACGGCCGGCAAACGGACATTCACCGTCTCCGAGCCACCATCGACTTCGCGCGTCACGCTGGCTGCGCCGTCCTCCACTTGCAGATGGGACGCGAAAGTGGCTTGCGGCAATCCTGCCAGCGCGGCGAGCATCTGACCGGTTTGATTGGCGTCGTCGTCAATGGCCTGTTTGCCGAGCATCACGAGGCCCGGCTGCTCACGCTCCATCACCGCGCGGAGAATGCGTGCCACGCCGAGTTGCTGCAGTTCGCTCTCCACCTTCACATGGATGCCGCGGTCTGCGCCCATGGCCAGCGCCGTGCGCAACGTCTCCTGGCTCTGCACCGGCCCGGCCGACACCACGATCACTTCGCTCGCCTGCCCGCCCTCCTTCAACCGGACAGCCGCCTCCACAGCGATTTCGTCGAACGGATTCATCGACATCTTCACGTTGGCGAGTTCAACGCCGGACTGATCCGCCTTGACGCGAATCTTCACGTTGAAATCCGCCACGCGTTTTACGGCAACTACAATCTTCATTCATCGACCTCTATTCATTGTTCATTTCGTCATCCGAACCGACGTACCGGTCGCTGCTTCGTATGCACGTTTGAGCCGGCGCACGCCCTCCTCAATCGCGGCGATATCGGGCGCAGCGAAGGAAAGGCGCAAGCTGGAGGTGTCGGCGTGATCCGCGAAAAACGCGTTGCCCGGCACGAAGATCACCTTGTGCTCGATGGCGCGGGCAAGCAATGCTGCCGCGTCGAGGCCTGGAATGCGCGCCCATACGAACATGCCGCCCAAAGGCGCGTGAAATTCGATCCGATCATCCAGCTCGACGCGAAGCGCGTGGCACAGCGCGTGATTCTTGTCGCGATATGCCGCGACGATCCTGGGCACGTGCCGCTCCAGCGCCCCCTCTGCGAGGTACTCCGCGGAGATGGCCTGCGTCCACGGCGCGCTGCACAGGTCGACGGTCTGCTTGGCAATGACGCAGCGCCGTGCGATTGCCGCGGGCGCAATGGTCCAGCCCACCCGCAACCCCGGCGCCACGATTTTCGAGAGACTGGAGAAATGCACGACCCAGTCGCGCGAGCCTTCCACTTCGCTCGTCAACGCGAGTATCGAAGGGATAGGCTCGCCCGAGAACCGAAGGTCGCCGTAGGGATCGTCTTCGACAATCAGGAACCGGTACTGCACCGCGAGTTTGAGCAGCGCAATACGGCGTTCGCGCGTCAGCGTTGCACCTGTCGGATTGGCGAACGTCGGAACGGTATACAAGAGCCGAGGCCGGGATACCACACCCGACGCGAGCCGCTTCGCAAGGCGTTCTACATCGAGGCCATCGCGATCCACCGGAATCGTGACGATCTCCGCTTGCTGCAAACGCAACGCCTGAAGCGTGGCGGGATACGCGGGTTGTTCCGTGAGAACGACGTCGCCGGGGCTGACGAGCACACGCAGAAGCAGGTCAAGGCCCTGCTGCGAGCCCGTGGTGACGACGAGCTCGTCCGTCGCACACGATACGCCGCGCCTCCCCATCAATTGAACGAGTTGTGCCTTGAGCGCCGGCAACCCGTCGGTCGGCCCATATTGCAGGCATTGCGCAGGCGCCTGATACGCACGCGTTGCAGCCGCATTGAGCCCTTCGACGTCGAAAAGGTCGCTCGCGGGATAGCCACCCGCGAACGAAATCATGCCTGGCTCTCCGAGGTACTTGAACAACTCTCGTATTGGCGAGCCGGCAGGTTGCTGAAAAGGTGCAGTGAATTCGTACATGTCTTCGTTTGCGATAAGCCGGCCGATAAAAAACGAAGTGGCCCGCTATACGACGTTCTTTTCGACGATGGGCCGGTTCTCCAGAACGCGTTCCCAACTGAGCGACGACAGATCCAGCGTCGTGTACCGGCCATTGATGATGAGTTCGCTCACACCACGTCCAGTCGCCGGGCCCTGCTGCAGGCCGTGGCCGCTGTAGCCGTTCGCGAACACGCAGTTCTCGACATCCGGGTGATAGCCGATAATCGCGTTGTGGTCGAACACGTTGTATTCGTAATAGCCGGACCAGCAGTTCTCCACACGCAATGCTTCGAAGCCGGGCACGCGATTGGCGAGCGTCGGCCAGATCACCTCGTCGAAGAGGTCGTGATCCACCTCGTCGAGCGGCAGGTCGTTCGGATCGTTGTCTTCGCCCGGCGAGGTACCCGTGATGTACGTCTTGCCTTCCGGTCTGAAGTACACGCCACTGGGGTCGATCAGCAGCGGGCTGTTCGCAAGTTGCGCCGGCGACGACACGTTGAAGATGCTGCGGCGGCGCGCGTAGACCGGAATATCCACGCCCATCAGTTCCGAAATGCGCCGTGCCCATGCACCAGCGGCATTCACCAGCGTGTCGCATGCATAACGTTCGCCGTCGCCGGTCAGAACGTGGGTCACTTTGCGTCCGTCGCGCTCAAGGCCAGTCACATCGGCAGCCACGTAGCGTGCGCCAAGCGACTGAGCCTTCTTTCGCAGTGCCTGCACGAGACCGTAGCCGTCGAACCAGCCTTCACCCGAAAGACCGTATGCGCCGGCCACGATGTCGTCGACGTTGAGCCACGGGAACTTCTGCGCCAGTTCGTCGGGAGACAGCAGCGCGATATCGGCGCCCAGGCTCGTTTGCAGCGCATGGTTTTCACGCAGCGTGGCTTCCCCGGCTTCCGTCGCCAGAAAGAGATAACCGCCTTCGTGCAGGTCGATGGACGGCCGGTGGCCCTCCACTTCGAGACGTTCGCCGATATCGCGCAGAAATTCGATGCCGTACAACGACATCTGGATGGACAACGGCGTAGAAAACTGCTGCCGGATAGAGGCAGCCGACAGCGCAGACGACGACCTCGCATAGCTCGGATCGCGTTCGATGACCGTCACCGAAATCGTCGGGTCGGAAGCGCGCAGAAAGTAAGCGATAGAACTACCGATGACGCCGCCGCCAACGATAACGACTTTAGAACTCACGACATGCTCCAGATTGCAGATGGTTCGATGCACGGCGTGAGATCTCGTCCACCTTATCGCCCGCTCCATTGCGCGCGAAACGCCTCCCACGCCCCATGCGCGTTGCTATTCGATGTTGAAATCGACGCCCTGTGCGAGCGGCAGCGCTGAAGAGAAGTTGACGGTGTTGGTTGCGCGACGCATGTACCCCTTCCACGCGTCCGAACCCGATTCGCGGCCGCCACCGGTCTCCTTCTCGCCGCCGAATGCCCCGCCGATCTCCGCGCCGCTTGGTCCGATGTTCACGTTCGCGATGCCGCAGTCACTGCCGGACGCCGACAGGAAACGCTCGCTCTCGCGCATGTCCGTGGTGAACACGCACGACGACAGACCGTGATGCGCCGCGTTGTTGGCTTCGATCGCATCGTCGAAGCGCGAATACTTGAGCACATAGAGAATTGGCGCGAAGGTCTCCGTGAGCACGACGTCAGTTTGCGTCGGCATTTCCACGATGGCAGGACGAACGTAGAAGCCCTTCTCGTTACCCGCGATGCTCTGACGTTCGCCGCCGAACACCTTGCCGCCTTCACGCTTCGCCTGTTCGAGCGCCGCCTGCATACGATTGAACGACGGCTCGTCGATGAGCGGCCCCATGAGCGTGCCTTGCTCCAGCGGGTTGCCGATCGTGACCTTGCTATAGAGTGTCTTCAACCGCTCCACGGTCTTGTCATACACGCTTTCGTGTACGAACAGGCGACGCAGTGACGTACAACGCTGCCCCGCCGTGCCGACCGCGGAAAACAGGATGCCGCGCAACGCGAGTTCCATGTCCGCCGTTCCCGACACAATGCCGGCATTGTTGCCGCCCAGTTCGAGAATCGCCCGGCCGAATCGACGCGCCACTTCCACGCCGACCGCGCGGCCCATCTCGGTGCTGCCCGTGGCGCTCACGATATTCGAGCGCGGATCGGCGACGAGCTTTGCACCTACATCGCGGCCTCCATTGACGAGCGCAGTCAGGCCTTCAGGTGCCGAGCCGAATTCCGTCAAGGCATCCTGAAGAATCTTGTTTACGGCCAACGCGGTGAGCGGCGTCTTCTCCGACGGTTTCCAGAGCACGGCATTGCCGCAAACGAGTGCGAGCGCAGCGTTCCACGACCACACGGCCGCCGGAAAATTGAACGCCGAGATCACCGCGCAAACACCCATCGGATGCCACGTCTCGGCCATCCGGTGGCCCGGCCGCTCCGATGCGATCGTCAGCCCATACAGCTGACGCGAGAGCCCCACGGCGAAGTCGCAGATGTCGATCATCTCCTGCACTTCGCCCAAACCTTCCTGGAGAATCTTGCCGGTTTCGAGCGTGATGATGCTGCCGAGTGCGTGCTTCTTTTCGCGCAGTTTGTTGCCCAGCAGGCGAACCAGTTCCCCGCGGCGCGGGGCCGGCACGTTGCGCCAGATCTTGAATGCCTCGTGAGCTTTCGCGAGCGCCGCATCCACGTCGGCCACAGACTGGCTCGCCACGCGGCCAATAAGCTCGCCGTTGATGGGCGAATGAACCGCGATATCGCCCGCTTCTGCAAGGTGCGCAATGCCGAGTTCGGAGAGAATGGTTGATGCTTTCACAGTAGAGCCTCTTCAGTGTTTCCAATCCAGGTGCCGGGCCGAAGCCGCGCGTCGGCGTGCGAAAGATGCGTGGAACCTCTGACGTGTGCCTCACGCATCCTTCGCTGCACGCTTAGATGCCTAGTCGGCGGTCTTCGTCGTAATCGGCGTCCAGGCCACGTTCTTGACTTGATACATGGTCGAACTGGGATTCTTCAGATCGCCCGTTTGCGTGAATGCGATACGGCCCGTAACGCCCTGATAGTCGGTGCCTTTCATCGCTGTGTTGAAGTCCGCGGGCTTCACGGAATTGGCCTTTTGCATCGCCTTGATGGCGACCCACGTTGCGTCGTACGCGAACGGCGCATAGGCAAGCATGTCGGCGCCGTACTTCTGCTTGAACTTCGCCTCGAAATCCTTGCCCTTGGGCAGCGTCGACAGCGGCTGGCCGTATTCCCACACGGACGAACCGTTGGCGGCCTCGCCCGCAATCTTGATGAAGTTCGCGTCCATCACGCCGCCGCCGGCGAGAAACTGCGCCTTCATGCCGAGCTGGCGCATCCGCTTGACGATCATGGCTGCCTGGGTATCAAGTCCGCCGAAAAACACGAGGTCGGGATTGGTGCTCTTGATGGCCGTCAGTTGGGCGGAAAAATCCACTGCCTTGTCGTTGGTGAACTGTCGGTCGACGATGGTGCCGCCGCTTGCCTTCACGGCCTTCTCGAATTCATCTGCTTCGCCCTGCCCGAATGCCGTTCTGTCGTCGATGATGGCAATACGCTTCGCCTTCGTCACCGTGGCCGCATAAGTGCCCGCGTTGCCTGCGTTCTGCGCATCGGTTGCTATAACACGGTAAATGGTGGAGAGCCCTGCTTGCGTAATGGTCGGATTCGTTGCCGCGGGCGTGATCATCGGAATACCCGCCTTCGCGTAGATCTTCGACGACGGCAGCGTGGTGCCCGAGTTGAAATGGCCAATGACCACCGACACCTGGTCGTCCACGAGCCGTTGAGCGACCTGCACGCTCACGCGCGGGTCGCTCTGATCGTCCTGCGAATCGATGACGAACTTGACCGGCTTGCCGCCGATAGTGGGATGATTCGCATTGGCTTCTTCGATGGCCATTCGCACACCGTTCTCGATGTCTTTGCCGTAGGCCGCGCCGCCGCCCGTGAGCGGACCGGCGATGCCGATCTTGACTTCCGCTTCCTGGGCGCAAGCAGCCGCGGAGACGAAGCAAAGGGAAAGAGCGACAACGAGAGGGCGACGGGACACGCAAATACGGGAGAGCATGGGGAGAGTTCCTTTGATATTTGTAATCGACACACTGCGCACGGCACGATTGCCTCGACGACCGCGCGCAACACACTCATCTCCCGGCCAACCACTGGCGGCTAACACACGTCCGGTGATGATGTGGAGCGATTGTCAGTAGCCAATAGACCTGCATCAAACGATATCTATGCACGACGTGATGCGTTCTGATCATCAACCCCGCAAATTCCGAGGTGTTCGACGCAGCCGGAATTCCGTTGCAGGCGCACAGGGCATTCCCTCATTGCTTCGATTCGATAGCAAAAAGGGGACGCTGCGCGTCCCCTTGCTCATCAAGAACCAATCAATCTGTTCAGGATACCGACACGACTTCGCTCACCGCTTCAAGAGGCAGATCGGTTTGAGGAAGGTGCGCCAGCTTGATTGCTCTTTGCGCAAGCTGAGCGATATGCAGGGTGTGCCTGCCGGCGCCCTGTTGAATCTGTTCGCGACAACTGAAGCCATTCGTCACGACGATCGTTTCGGGCGCTGCATCGCGCACCAGCGGCAGCAACTTGTCTTCACCGATTTTCAGCGAGAGGTCGTAATGTTGCGCATTGAATCCGAACGAACCCGCCATGCCGCAGCAGCCCGTATCGAGCAACGACCAGCGGACACCCAGCTTGTCGAGCAGCGCGGTCTCGCCCTTCATTCCAAACACCGCCTTTTGATGACAGTGCCCGTGCACGACTACATCGGCGTCGAGTTGTGGCCACTGAAAGTCCGCGCGCGCCACAAAGTCCGAGAAGAGAAACGTCTGCTCCGCGAGCCTTTTAGCCATGGCGTCGTCCGGCAACTGCTTCAGCAATTCGTCCTTGAATACAGAAAGACAGCCTGGTTCAAGCCCGACCACCGGTACGCCAGCGCGGATGTCTTCGCATAGCTCATCGACTGCATGTCGCAGCAGCGCACGCGCCTCGTCGAGCAGGCCATAGTCGTAAAGCGGCCGGCCGCAGCACAGTCGCTTGCGCGGCAGAACGACTTCGTAGCCCAGATGCGCCAGCACGTTGGTTGCAGCCATCGCGACCTCGGGCGAGAAGTGCTCGTTGAAGGTGTCAACCCAGAGAATCACCTTGCCGGACCTGGCCGCCCTCGTCGCATCGTTCGCTTGCCGGCGACGACGCGCCAATGCGCGGTACGTCTTCGGGGCGAACACGGGAAGATTGCGCTGCGGTGCCACGCCAGCCACCCACTTGCTGATACGAGCCAAGGGACGGGAGGAAGTCATAAAATTCGTAAGCCACGGAAAGCGGCTCGCCAGCGGTGCCCATTGCCCGATTCTCCCCATGAACATCGCCTGCCGCGGCCGACGATGTTTCTCGTAGTAGTGCGACAGAAACTCGGCCTTGTACGACGCCATATCCGTGTGGGTCGGGCAATCCGATTTGCAGCCCTTGCAGGCCAGACAGGCATCCAGCGCGTCTTTCAGGGGCTCGCTGTCCCAGCCGTCCGCAATCACCTCCCCCTGCAGCATTTCCCAGAACAGGTGGGCACGCCCCCGCGTCGAGAACTGCTCTTCGCGAGTCGCACGATAGCTAGGACACATCGTGCCGCCGTCGAGCGAACGGCATTTGCCCATCCCGATGCAGCGCTCGATCGCGCGCTGCATGCCGTTGCCTTCCGGACTCGCAAACGTCAGCTTCGTATTCAGCGTAACGGTCTTGTACGCCGGGCCCATGCGCAGGTTCTCGTCAGCACGATAAGCGTGCACGACCTTGCCCGGATTCAATCGATTGGCCGGGTCCCAGATCGCCTTGAATTCCTCCATGGCGCGCATGATTTCGGGCCCGTACATGATGGGCAGAAACTCGGCCTTCGCCTGGCCGTCGCCATGTTCGCCCGAAAGCGAGCCACCGAAGTCGACCACGAGTTGCGCGGCCTCGCGCAGAAACCCGCGCCATTTCTGTACGCCTTCTACTGTTCGGACGTCGAAGGTAATGCGCGCGTGGACGCAACCGTCGCCGAAGTGGCCGTAGAGACACGTCTCGTAGCCGTAGCGGTCGACCAGTGCCTGGAACTGGCGCAGATAGTCACCCAGCCGCATCGGGTCCACTGCAGCATCTTCCCAGCCCACCATCGGATCCGGGGCTGAAGGGTCAACCGAAAGCGCCACCGCCGATGCGCCCGTTTCTCGGATCGACCATACCTTCTGCTGCTGCGTCTTCGCTTCCACCACAAAGCCCGTTACGTCGGCGCCACCCTGGCCGGACCTGAAATACGCATGAGCCTCCTGCACCTGTTGCACCGCTTCGGCATGCGTGTCGGCGCCGAATTCGAGCACAACCCATGCGTCGCCATCCGGCAGCAGCGCGATTTCGTCCTTCTTCAGCCCGCGCGCCTGAAGGCCGCGAATAATGGCGCGGTCCAGGCCCTCGATGGCAATGGGCGAGAAGCGGTTGAAGTGCGGCACTGCGTCGGCCGCGGTGTAGATGTCCTTGAAGCCGAGCAGGAGCAGCACACGGCAGGAAGGACTGTGGACAAGGCGAACCCTGGCCTGCAGCGTGACGGCACAGGTGCCTTCGGTGCCCACCAGCGCGCGGGCAACGTTGAAGCCGTTTTCAGGCAGCAACTGGTCGAGGTTGAATCCCGACACGCGTCGTTTGATTTGCGGAAATTCGGCGCGAATCTGTTCTGCGTACCGGTCGCGCAGATCGCGCAGCTTCGCGTATATCTCGCCTTTGCGGCCGCCCCCGGCAATGATGCTTTCGAGTTCGGCGTCGTCGGTCGGACCGACCCAGAAGCGTGCGCCGTCGTAAGTGGCGATCTCGAGCGCTTCGATATTCTCGACGGTCTTGCCCGCCATCACCGAATGCGCGCCGCACGAGTTGTTCGCGATCATGCCGCCCAGCGTGCAACGGCTGTGCGTGGCCGGATCGGGTGCGAAGGTCAGGCCGTGCCGCTCGGCCGCTTCGCGCAGCGTGTCGCAGACCACGCCCGGTTCGACGATCGCGGTTCGGCCGACCGGGTCGACGCTCACCACGCGATTGACGTACTTGCTTGTGTCGGCCACCACCGCGACATTGACGCACTGCCCGTTCTGCGACGTGCCGCCGCCTCGCGTGAGGAACGGCACGTCCATGCAGCGGCACGTGTCGAGGGCCGCCACGAGGTCGTCCACGTCTGCGGGCAACACCACGCCGAGCGGAATCTGCCGGTAGTTCGAAGCGTCGGAAGCATACAAAGCTTTCGAGCCCGCGTCGAACCGAACTTCGCCGCGCGTGGCGCGACGCAGTTCGCTTTCCACCTGCTGAAGCAGGCTCCTGCTTGCCTGAAACGGCGTGGCTGCTTTCACGGCTTCTACCCTACCTTGCCGCGTTGGCCGTCATCTTGAAGATGCCCGTCGCGTTGCCGGCGTCAAAACGCAGGTCCGTCTTCCAGTTGCGCGCGGCTTCGTCGAACTCGCGCTTGCGGGTAATGAATTCATAGAACGAGCCGGGTACTTCGCGCGTCACGATGCTGCCGTCGGCGCTACGAAACTCGCGCTTCACGACGTCCGCGCGATAAGCGGTCTGAAACACGCGGCCGGAACGCGACCGCTCGACATCGGGCTTGATGGGGCGTCCCTTCGCCTTTTCGTCGTCGGAGAGCTGGAACACGTTCGCCACGCGATCCGTCGCGTGATTGAATGCGTTGCCCTCCGTCGAAATCCACGCCATTTCGGCGGACTCCAGAAGAATGGCCTCGTAGTCCTTGAGATGCGGCATGTCGTGCTGACGCGCGAATGCACTCACGATGACGGGCAGCAGTTCATGTGCTGCCTCGATCGGCAGGTGGCCGTCGCGCTCCAGCTCGGAAAGCTGGGAGACCGCGAGCGGCGTGAGCGGGTCTTTCGACGAACGCAGCACGTTGGAGACGGCCTGCTGGAACTCGCTCGAAAAACGCTCAGGGTGCAGTTCACTGACGAAGAACTGCGCGATCTCGTCCGGCGCGTCGGCGTGCACGTATGCGCGGCCCGTCATGCCCAGCTTGTCGAGCGGATAACGGCCATTGAGCCTGAAACCCAACGGACGAAGGATGCGCGTGAACGCGGCCTCTCCCGGCGGCAGCGCGCCATTGTCTGCCCAACGCACCGTGCGCAACGCGCCGTGATCGAAATAGACGGAGCCGCCGTTCGCGATCGCGTCCTCGGTGTAGGCGCGCCCGTTCGGCGAGCGCTCGAGAAGATCGTCGAACAGCGCCATGTTCATGGCCTGCGCCAGTTCGGCACGGGTCACATTGCCGTCCTCCCAGTCCGTGAGCACGGTGGGGAAATTGAGGGTGGCAAAGAGCCGGCCGGTCTTTTCCGGTCCGAGCAGTTTTTCCAGCAAACGTTCGACGTTCGAATTACGCATGATTGGTTCTCTCAGGCATGTCCGCGCAAGCGCGGCGGGGAAGCTCGCGTTGGCGTACTGCGCGCACACCAACTCTGCATGCTGCGCATTATTGAAATCGTTGTGCCTTGCGTAAAGCGAGATAAAATTGCCACGTGATGAGTTTTCGGAATTAAGATGCGCAAATTCAAAATTCCAAACATGGGCGCGCTGACGGCGTTCGAAGCGGCTGCGCGGCACGAGAGCTTCACGCACGCCGCGAAGGAACTGTTCCTCACGGAGAGCGCCGTCTCCCGTCAGATTGCGACGCTCGAATCGCAACTGGGCGTACGGCTCTTTGTCCGCGCGAAACAGCGCGTCGTGCTGACCCGGGCGGGACGTCTGTACGGCACACAGGTGCGCCGCGCGCTGGAAAATCTTGACCGGGACACCCTTTCGATCATCGCCCACGGCGGCGGCGGCGGATATCTGGAACTCGCAGTACTGCCAACCTTCGCGTCGCAGTGGCTGATTCCGCGCATCAAGGCTTTCTACGACCGCGCGCCGGACGTGAGAGTCAACATGGGCGTGCGCACCGACATGTTCTCGTTCGAGGAATCCCATTTCGAAGCGGCCATCCATTACGGCAAACCAACGTGGCCCGGCACCGCCGCCGACTACCTGTTCGGCGAAGAAACCGTTCCCGTCTGCTCCCCTCGCCTGCTTGCCCGGGCGGTGAAGAAGCCGCATGAGCTGCTGGGGTATCCGTTGCTGCACTCCACCACGCGCCCCGACGCATGGACGCGCTGGTTCTCGGACCTGGGTGTCGAAGACAATTCGACCATGCACGGCGTGCGCTACGAACTACACACCATGCTGATTGCGGCGGCGGCGGCCGGCCTCGGCATCGCGCTGGTGCCGAAGTTCTTCGTTGAAGACCGTCTCGAGCAACTCGGCCTGATCGTTCCGTTCAACGCCTCGACAGAGGGCGATTCCGGCTATTACCTCGTGTATCCCACTGAGCTGTCGCACGGCAAACCGCTGGAGATGTTTCGCGCGTGGCTCCTTGAAGAAGCCGGCTCGTACAGCGCGACAAAGGGCAGGCAGCCCGGTAGCGCCGGTTTCCGATAAGAAATTTATTTCACATCAGAAATTGATGCGGTAGTATCTGCCGAACGATCCATTCGGCAGGAGACTCATGTGGAGGACGTCGTTGTCATCGGCGCCGGCGTAGTGGGAACCGCCGCGGCATTCAATCTGGCGAAGTCAGGATTCCGAATGACGCTTGTCGACACCGCGCCGCCCGGAATGGGCTGCTCGTTCGGCAACGCTGGACTGATAGCGGTCGATCACGTCGCCCCGCTTGCCAGTCCCGACACGCTGTCGGGCGTTCCGCGCATGCTCCTGCGCTCCGATAGTCCGCTGCGCCTTCACCCATGCAGCGTGCCGCGCATGACGCCGTGGATGGTCGAGTTTCTACGTCAGTCACGGCAACAGAATTTCGAACGCAATACGGCGGCACTCGCCAGCATCATCACGCGTGCAGCGGCGGCATGGCATCGCCTGCTTGACCAGCACATTGCGCGCGACCTCTTCCGGGATATCGGTTCGCTCTACGTATTCGAGAAACCGGTTGCTCGCAACGCGGAGCACCGGGCGCTTTCCTTGCTGGACCACTACGGCGTGCAGTATCGGAATCTGACGGCACACGAAGTTCGCCGCGAATTTCTCCCGACGTTGACGCCGCACATCAGCCATGCGCGCTACTTTCCGGGCATGGCTTCAGTCGCGAATCCGCATCAGGTCGTGCAAGGCCTGTTCGATGCGGCGCTGAACGCCGGCGCGCGTTTCAGACTGGCATCCGTCGATGGCATCAAGCCTTCGTCCGGCGGCAAGATCGAGTTGCTCATCAACGGCGAACGAACCCTTGCCGATAAGGTTCTGATTGCCGCGGGCGCGCGAAGTCGCCAATTCCTGGAAGCGCTGGGCAGCAACGTTCCGCTCACGCCGGAACGGGGTTACCACGTCGAACTTTCTCAACCGAAGACCGACTTGCTGAAGGTGCCGGTGAGCTTCATGGAGCGAGGCTTCACCTGTAATCCCATGGCGGACGGCATTCGTCTTGCCGGCACGGTAGAGCTTGGCGCAGGCAGCGAACCCGACTGGAAACGCGCCGACATTCTCGCGGCTCACTTTCGCGAACTGTTTCCGGAGGGTGCAATACCCGAAGTCGCGTCGCGATGGCACGGTGACCGCCCTACCCTACCCGACTATCTGCCCATGATCGGCGAGTTGCCCCACGCACGAAATGTCTTCGTTGCAACGGGACATCAGCACCTGGGTCTGACGCTCGGCCCCCTGACGGGTGAACTCGTCACGCAGTTGATGGGTCGCGCTACGCCCGAAGTCGATCTGCTTCCATTCCGCGTAGACCGTTTCTTGCGAGGCAAAGACCGTTCGCATCGGCGCATTTAATAAGGAGAAGAAAGTATGGAACCGATCGAGGTTTTCGACGCCAGGGCGACGGCACGACTTCTCGACTTCAGCGCTCTGGTGGAAGCGTTGAAGCAAGCTACGCTTGAGCATGCGGCAGGACTCATCCACGCACCGGTCCGGATGAGCGTGCCGCTTGAGGACGGCGGCGTGTTTCTCTCGATGCCTGCAAGCGCCGCGGAGATTGCCATCCATAAGCTCGTCAGCGTGAGCCCTGCAAACGTCGCGAAGAATCTGCCGACCATCTTCGGCATGGTGACGGTTTGCGACGGAGCGACGGGACAGCCGGAGT
This sequence comes from Paraburkholderia sp. A1RI_3L, assembly GCF_048957895.1. Taxonomy (NCBI): domain Bacteria; kingdom Pseudomonadati; phylum Pseudomonadota; class Betaproteobacteria; order Burkholderiales; family Burkholderiaceae; genus Paraburkholderia; species Paraburkholderia sp. A1RI_3L. Next base: position 18,611 of record NZ_JARCHA010000005.1, on the reverse strand, counting down.
TCATCCTGGACGGCCCAACGGTCACAGGGCGGCGAACCGCCGCGCTCTCCATGTTGGGCGTCCGTCTGCTTCATCCCCACACGCCCTCCTCTTTCCTGTTAATCGGCACCGGTCAACAGGCCCGGTTCCATGCCGCCGCAATCGGTCAGTTGTACCCCGACGCATCCCTGTACGTTCGCGGATTGCACATGGAAGCGGAGCGCGACTTTTGCGCGACGATGAAACAGTCAGGTGTGGCCGTCATGTCCGCGTGCGAAGGAAAGCCGCATGACATCGACACAGTGATCACTGTCACCACAAGCAAAACCCCCGTTTATACCGAAGCAGCGAATGCGGGCCGGCTCGTCATCGGCGTGGGTGCATTCACGCCCGACGCCGCCGAAATCGCACCGCAGACCGTCAAAGCAAGCACCGTCTTTGTCGATGACCTCAACGCCACGCGCGAGGAAGCCGGCGATCTGATTCAGGCGGCGGTGGACTGGCCGGCGGTGCGCTCGCTGGCGTCGGCCTCCAAAGAGCCGGTACCGAAGGACAAGCCGGTCCTGCTGAAGACCGTAGGCAGCGGCGCATGGGACCTGGCGGCGTGCCGCGTCGCGCGTTCGGCGATCCGGGGCCGTTGAATTCAACGATCAAGCCGTACCTGTCGTCTCAGCACTTGTGCGTGCTGAGACGAGGAAGCCGTTTGAAAGACTTCGTCCAGACAGACAGTAACTGCCCTACGCCTGGATTCGGGTTCCTCAAGCGTTCGGCGTGGGCTTCGGTGAAATATCTTTCACGAAGCGCATACCGTTGCGATAGTTCGTGTTCCTTATGCTTTTCATCGTCAGCCGCAGCCACGCCCGTTCGGGCGACGCGCCCGAGCTTGTCTGATCGATGTTCAATGAGGAATGCCATGAACCGCACGTCCAGAATGCTGATTTCCGCCTTTGCTCTCGTCGCCAGCACCAGCGCACTCGCCGCGAAGCTTACGCCGCAGGAATGCAACGACTACCCGTTCGTCCCGCTCAAAGGCGAGGTGACGCACGCACAACTGATGCAGGAACTGGAGGAACTCGAATCGGTTGGATACAACCCGTCCGCAGGTGACGACGCGGACTATCCCAGCGATATCGACACGGCAGAGCAACGGCTGCACGCGAAATACGAGGCCGACTGCCACCCTGCGGATCATGTTGCCGCCAACAACGCTGCAGCGAATTGAGCACGATTGAGCGCCAGCTCCAGGCGCGACCTCATCCGCCGGTCTGCCCCACGCAAAGACGCGTGCGGCAGACCGGCGTTTCAGCATCGCCGGACCTGATGTCGCAGTAGCGACGGGCGGTCTGCTAGAACCGGTGAATCATCGCCACGCGATACACCATCTGGTTTTCGCTCGTCGACATACCGGCCGCGGCAGGAATATCCGCGAAGTCGAAATCCGTACCCGTGTGCGCGCTGACCACGTGCTGATAGGCGCCCTGCACGTAAAGCGACGTGCGCCGGCTCACGTCATAGTCGAGCATCAGCCCGATCTGATGCCACTTCGGCTCGAACGAGCCCGCCGTGGAATGCAGGTGAGCCTGCGTGAAGGTATAGCCGGCACCGAGCCAGAAATTCGGCTTGAAGTAGTACTGACCGTTCAGCTCGAAGTTGTCGAATTTCCACGCATTCCATTGGCCACCTGAAGGCTGCGTACCTGCCGTCGTGAAGTACGCGTTGGCCGTTGGATCGTACACATCCACGTGCGAGTAGGCGACGCCCACAAGCACCTTCGTGAACCGGTACGACGCGGCAACGCCGATGTTCTGCTCCGATGAACCGACGAAGAGCGCGTCGCTTCCCACAGCGCCCGCGGCGGTCGCGCCAGGACTGTTGAACTTCAGGTACGACGCGGCCATGCTGAGCCCGCCATTCTGATAGTTAAGCGTGCCGCCCCACATGCGGTTGTCGGCAAAACCGCCCGCCTGATTGCCGAACCCGTACATCGCTTCTGCCGTCAGGCCGCGGTAGGTCGGGCTGACGTACTTGACCGCGTTGTCGATACGAAAATCCCAGTCCGCGTTGTCGTTGTCGAACGGGTGCGAGTTCACGTCGCCGGCCCAGCCGCCGGCCGCCGTCAACGCGCCGAAACCGAGCGCATCGACGCTCGTGTCGTATTGACGTCCCAGCGTGATCGTGCCGTACTGGTCCGATGACAGACCCACGTAGGCCTGGCGCCCGAACATGCGCTGGCCCTGGCCAAGCGTCCCGCTATTGTTGTCGAAGCCGTTTTCGAGCAGGAAGATCGCGTGGTAACCACCGCCCAGGTCCTCGCTGCCCTTGAGCCCCCAGCGGCTACCGTAGGTGTCGCCGCTCTTGAGCTGATATGCGTTGTGTCCGCCGGCGTTGCTCGTGAAGTTCAGCCCTTCGTCGATCAGGCCGTACAACGTAATGCTTGACTGCGCGTGCGCGGTGCCGGCAACGAGCAACGCAGGCAGCCACGCGCAGAGGCGTAGTTTCAACGGCATCGTCTTCTTCTGTCTTGTCTTCATCATCGTGGTTCCTTATGCGAGGTGCTGGAATGTCCAGGTCCAGGGCGGCGCGCATCGGCAATGGCCGGCGCGAAAACCAGTGGACGACGAAGTCTATGGAGGCCGAAATACCGGCACGTCGCGAAATACTGCAATTCAATCTTCCACAAAATGCGGCGCGCACACCGCGCACCTGTTTGCGCGCGGATCAGCTACGAATATCCGTTCGATCACGCGCTGCGGCGTCGTTGTTTTTTTGCCGATGGACGTCTTGACCAACATTGCGCGTCTACATAGTGGTCAGCAGTTGCAGCGCGCGGCAAAGGGCAGCTTCCTTAAACAACTTTTCATGTTCGGCTCGCGACTTCTTCAATCTCTTTACCGAATCGGGGTTCGATAATCCGCCTGTCGAATCAGGAGGTCATGAAGATGCGATATCCAATGTCTGTCGAGATGGTCAACGAATACGGCGCGCACGCGGTACGCGTGGCGATTGCAGAGCACGAAGCCATGCTCGACGCAGCCGAAGTCGATGGGTTGATCGAAGAGCTGGGCAAGATCCGGGCGCACATGCAACCCGCGGTTGCGACACAGCCCTCGCGTACGCATCAATATCTGCTCGAAATCGACCCGTGCTGGTACATCGAACGCAATCCGCTCTTCGACGGCATCGTGCTTTTCCTCCGGCACACCGGGTTCGGCTGGACCGGTTTTGCGATTCCCACCGAAAGCCTCGCCCGCATGAAAGAAGCGATCGCTTCGTCGGAGCCCGACATGGCCATGTCGGTTCACGCTCACGCCTTGCCGAACTGAACGGACCGCACATGAACCAGCTACAAGCCATGCGGGTATTCACCCGCGTCGTCGAATTGAGCAGCTTCAATCTTGCAGGCAAGCAGCTTGGCATGTCGGCTGCCGCGGTGACGCGCAGTGTCGGCATGCTGGAGGCGCACCTGAACGTACGTCTGCTCAATCGCTCCACGCGCAGCCTTTCGTTGACGGAAGCCGGACGCGTCTATCTGGAAGGCTGCCGGGCCGTGATCGAAAAGCTCGACGAGGTGGAGTCCGAACTGGTTCGCGCCGTGCGCGACCCAAGCGGTGTGCTGCGCGTCGCCGCGCCGACGGTCTTTGCGGCGGGCCTCGCGCCTTTGCTCGCCACATGGCGCGGGCTCAATCCGCGCGTGGACTTCGACGTCACGCTCTATGACGCACCCATCGATATGATCGAAGGCGGCTTCGACGTCATCTTCACGACAGAACATCAGACCGTGAACGCGTCGCTCGTGAGCCGACATCTGACTTCGGTGAAAGAAATCGCGGTGGCCTCGCCCGCCTACGTTGCGCGCTGCGGAATGCCGCGCGACCCCGTTGCGCTTGCGAGGCACGATCTGCTCGCCGTTTCGAACGGCACACGCGTATGGGAATTTCACGGGCCGACAGGCGCGCATCGCGTGTCGGTCAACAGCACCCTGGCCGCAACGAGCGGCGCGATGGTTCGCGCGGCCGCACTCGCCGACATGGGCATCGCCGTGCTGCCCATGCCGTTCGTCGTGGAAGACCTCGCGCGCGGGCTGCTCGTCACCGTGCTGGACCGCTACGAGATCAACGGCGGCCTGCAACGTATCTCGATCGTGTATTCCGGGCGCCATTACCTCACGATGAAAGTGCGCAGCTTCATCGACTTCGCCGTGGAGCAGTACCGCGGGCCGACCGGCACGCCGTCTTCCGACGGCGCTTCGCCTGCCACCGTTTCGAATGCAAGTCCCGGCGCGGTATTGCGCGCTGTGGCATGACATTCCGCACACGCTTCACCCTATAGTCAGCATGCCGAAGATACTCACCATAGAGGATGACGAGCTCACGGCCGAAGACCTGGTGCGCGTGCTCAGTCATACCGGATTCATCGTCGACGTCGCGCGTACGGGACGCGAAGGCATCGCCATGGTCATGGCGGGCGACTACGACGCCGTCACGCTCGATCGCCGGCTGCCCGACCTCGACGGACTCGCCATCGTCACGACCATGCGCGGCGTCGGCATGGAAACACCGGTGCTCATGATCAGTTCCATGACCGGCGTGGAAGATCGCATTCAGGGCCTGCGCGCAGGCGCCGACGACTACGTTCCGAAGCCCTTCTCGTCCGACGAGGTCTACGCGCGCATCGAAGCGCTGCTGCGCCGCCGCTCGAAGCCCGCTGCGGACGAAACGGTGCTGCGCGTCGGCCCGCTCGAACTCGACCTCGTCAAGCGCCGGGCCACGTACCGCTCGCATGTATTGAAGCTTCAGCCCACGGAATTGCGTGTGCTCGAATTCATGATGCGCCACGCGGGCCAGGTGCTCACGCGCACGATGATCTTCGAGTCCGTATGGGGCGGCCGGTTCGATCCGGGCACCAATCTCATCGACGTCCACATGGGCCGTTTGCGCAAGAAACTCGATGAGGCCGGCGAGCGCTCCCTCATCCGTACGATCCGGGGCTCCGGTTATCTCCTCGGTTGAGCCTCGGGGCCCGCGCAAGCGGGCCTTCCGCTTTCTCGCGACTCCCTCTTTCGCCTCTCTCCAGCCGTCCTAAAACTTCTTTCATTTTTTTGGCCCGTCGCTGTTAGCGCTACCCCGCCAGAATGCAATCGCCGCATGAATGCGGCACCGCGCAAAGCCTTCGCGCTCACCGGGCTTGCCGCGGTCCAAGGCGTTTCGAACGGAGTCATTCCTGATGCTGAAAATAGTCCGGCTAGCCCTGAACCGGCCCTACACCTTCATCGTGCTGGCCATGCTGATTCTTCTGGCTGGCCCGCTCGCCGCGCTGCGCACACCCACCGACATCTTCCCGAACATCCGCATTCCCGTGATCAGCGTGGTGTGGAACTACACCGGCCTGCCGCCCGCGGACATGGCTGGCCGTATCGTGACGTACTACGAGCGCACGCTCGGCACCGCGGTCAACGACGTGGCCCACATCGAGTCGCAGTCGTATCGCGGCTACGGCATCGTGAAGATCTTCTTCCAGCCCACCGTGGACGTGCGCACCGCCACCGCCCAGGTGACCTCCATCTCGCAAACGGTGCTCAAGCAGATGCCGCCGGGCACCACGCCTCCGCAGATTCTCAACTACAACGCGTCGACTGTTCCCGTGCTGCAGCTCGCACTCACGAGCAATACGCTCGACGAACAGAAGCTCGCCGACTACGCCACCAACTTCATCCGGCCGCAGCTGATTTCGGTGCCGGGCGTCGCGATCCCCACGCCCTACGGCGGCAAAGTGCGCGACGTGCAGATCGACCTCGATCCGCAAGCGCTGCAGGAAAAGAAGCTCTCGGCCGAAGACGTGGCCACCGCGCTCGCGCAGCAGAACCAGATCATTCCCGCAGGCACGCAGAAGATCGGCCCGTTCGAATACAACATCGCACTCAACAACAGCCCGCTCACGCTGGACGAACTCAACGACCTGCCCGTAAAGACCGTGGACGGCGCGGTGATCTACATTCGCGACGTCGCACACGTGCGCGACGGCTATCCGCCGCAAACGAACGTCGTGCGCGTGGACGGCCATCGTGCCGTGCTCATGAGCATCCTGAAGAACGGTTCGGCTTCGACACTCGACATCATCGCGGGCGTCAAGGCGAAGCTGCCGCGTATCGAAGCCACGCTGCCGCCCGGCCTCAAGCTCGTCACCATGAGCGACCAGTCCACCTTCGTCAAAGGCGCCGTGAGCGGCGTGGCGCGCGAAGGCGTCATTGCAGCGGCGCTGACGTCGCTGATGATCCTGCTTTTCCTCGGGAGCTGGCGCTCCACGCTCATCATCGCGGCTTCGATTCCGCTCGCGGTGCTGGCGGCCATTGCAGCCCTTTCGGCGATGGGCGAAACACTCAACGTGATGACACTAGGCGGGCTCGCGCTCGCAGTGGGCATTCTCGTCGACGACGCGACGGTCACCATCGAGAACATCAACTGGCACCTCGAACAGGGCAAGAACGTGCGCGCCGCGATTCTCGACGGCGCCGCGCAAATCGTGGGGCCCGCGTTCGTTTCGCTACTGTGCATCTGCATCGTGTTCGTGCCGATGCTGCTGCTCAACGGCGTGGCGCGCTTCCTGTTCGTGCCGATGGCCGAATCCGTAATGTTCGCGATGATCGCTTCGTTCGTGCTGTCGCGCACGTTCGTGCCCATGATGGCGCGCTACCTGCTGCGGCCGCACGCGTCGGGCGGCCACGCGTCCGGCGAACTGGCGGCGGTGATGTCGCCGCACGGAGCGCATCCGCGTGCGCCGCGTTCGCGTAACCCGCTCGTACTTTTCCAGCGTGCCTTCGAGCGTAGGTTCGAGCGCGCGCGCGCCCTGTATCGCATGGTGCTCGGGCTGGCGCTGATGCATCGCAAGCGCTTCATCGGGGGCTTCCTCGCGGTGGTGGCGCTGTCGTTCCTGCTCGTGCCGTGGCTGGGACGCAACTTCTTTCCGGACGTGGACACGGGCGAAATCGCGCTGCACGTACGCGCGCCCATCGGTACGCGGATCGAAGACACCGCAGCCGAATTCGATCGTATCGAAGCCACCGTGCGCAGCGTGATACCGCCCGCCGAACTCGCGAACATCGTGGACAACATCGGGCTGCCCAATAGCGGTATCAACCTCACGTACAGCAACAGCGGCACGATTGGCCCGCAGGACGGCGACATCCTGATCTCGCTCACCGCGGACCACGCGCCGACCGCCCGCTATGTGCACGAACTGCGCACCGTCCTGCCGCGCGCGTTCCCCGGCACGACGTTTTCGTTCCTGCCGGCCGACATCGTGAGCCAGATCCTGAACTTCGGTGCGCCCGCCCCCATCGACGTGCAGGTGAGCGGTCCCAACCAGCCCGCGAATCGCCGCTATGCGAACGAACTCCTGCGCCGCCTGCAGCTTATTCCCGGCATCGCGGACACGCGCATCCAGCAGGCGTCCACCTATCCGCAGTTCACCGTATCCGTGGATCGCTCGCGCGCCGACGAACTCGGCATCACGGAACAGGACGTGACCAATTCCGTGGTGGCGAGCCTGTCCGGCACGGGCCAGGTCGCGCCCACTTTCTGGCTGAACCCGCACAACGGGGTGTCGTATCCGATCATTGCGCAGACGCCGCAGTACCGCATGACCACGCTCTCGGACCTCGAGAATCTGCCCGTCACGGACAAGAGCGGCGCCTCGCAGATTCTGGGCGGCATCGCCACGATCACGCGCGGCGAGACCGATGCCGTGGTCTCGCACTACAACATCGAGCCGCTCTACGACATCTTCGCCACGCCGCAAGGGCTCGACCTGGGCGCGGTCGCCACGCGCATCGCCGATGCAATTCATGCCACCGCGCACGACGTGCCCAAAGGGTCGGTCGTGACGCTGCGCGGCCAGGTAGAGACCATGAACAGCGCATTTACGGGCCTGCTGCTGGGTCTCGTCGGCGCCATCGTGCTGATCTACCTGCTCATCGTCGTGAACTTCCATTCGTGGAGCGACGCGTTCGTAATCGTCACGGCCCTGCCCGCCGCGCTCGCCGGCATCGTGTGGATGCTGTTCACCACACACACGCCGCTTTCGGTGCCCGCGCTCACCGGCGCGATTCTGTGCATGGGCGTGGCCACGGCCAACAGCATCCTGGTCGTTTCGTTCGCACGCGAGCGGCTCGCCGTCACGGGCAACGCGCTCGTGGCCGCGCTCGAAGCGGGCTTCACGCGCTTTCGTCCGGTGCTGATGACGGCGCTCGCCATGATCATCGGCATGGCGCCGATGGCGCTCGGACTCGGCGACGGCGGCGAACAGAACGCACCGCTCGGACGCGCGGTCATCGGCGGGCTCGTCTGGGCCACGTGCGCCACGCTGCTGTTCGTCCCCGTCGTTTTCAGCCTCGTGCATCGCCGCGACGGTGCCCACCATTCAGATCACCCAGCCATGGAACCGGGAGAAACCCATGTCCACTGAAGTGCAGATCGAGATCAGCCAGCCGCAGCGGCTGCGTGCCTTGAAGTCGGCCGGCGCAGTTGCCATCCTCGTTGTGGCCGGTGTCGTGTCGGGCGGCATCTTTAGCCGCGTTCACGCCAGACAGGAACTCACGACGTGGACCCAGGCGCAGGCGATTCCCACCGTCGTCACCGTGACGCCGCAGCACACGGCGGCCAGCCAGTCGCTCGTGCTGCCCGGCCGCCTTGCCGCGTTCGTCAACGCGCCCATCTATGCACGCGTTTCGGGCTATCTGCATGCGTGGTATGCCGACATCGGCACGCATGTGAAGGCGGGGCAATTGCTCGGCCTGATCGACACACCGGACCTCGACGAGCAGTTGCAGCAGGCCAAGGCCGATCTGCAGAACTCGATCGCCAACGAAAAGCTCGCGGCCACCACCGCACGCCGTTGGACCGAGATGCTCAAGCAGGACTCGGTCTCGCAGCAGGAGGCCGATGAGAAAACGGCGGACCTGCTCGCGCGGCAGGCCACCGTCGAAGCCAACGAGGCGAACGTGCGGCGCCTCGAAGCGCTCGAATCGTTCAAGCGCATCACGGCGCCGTTCGACGGCGTGGTCACGGCGCGCAAGACCGACGTGGGCGCGCTGATCGACGCCGGCAGCGGCAGCGGCCCCGAGCTCTTCGCCGTTTCGGACGCGCATCAACTGCGCGTCTACGTGAGCGTGCCGCAAAGCGAGTCGGCCGCCATCCATCCCGGCATGACAGCGACGCTGACCGTGCCCGAGCGTCCGGACATGCGGTTCGACGCGAAGCTCGTGGACACCGATCACGCCATCACGCCGTCGTCGGGCACGCTGCTCGTGCAACTCGCCGTGGACAACCGCGCAGGGCTGCTGTTTCCGGGCGAATACACCGAAGTGCATCTCGCGCTGGCCGGCAACGCGCACGGACTCATGATTCCGGCCAGCGCGCTCATCTTCCGGCAGAGCGGGCTGCAAGTGGCCGTAGCCGACGCACAGGGCCACGTGCAGCTGCGCCACGTGAGCATCGGCACGGACCTCGGAACGCAGGTCGAAATCGCCTCCGGGCTTCAGCCTGACGACCGTGTGATCGACAACCCGCCCGACTCGCTCGCGCAAGGCGACGCCGTGCGCGTAGCGTCGACAGAGAAGGTCGCGGCAACACCCGCGGCCCACGACGCGGAGCAGACGCATGGCTAAGAAGACCCTCGCCGTGGCGGTGGCGCTTGTCGTGGCCACGCTGGGCGCGTGCTCGTTTGCGCCGCCCTACCACGCGCCTGCTACCGCCATTCCGACGCACTTCAAGGAAGCCGGACCGTGGCAAACGGCCCGCCCTGCCGACCGCATTGAGCGCGACGGCTGGTGGCGCGTATTCAACGACCCCGTGCTCGACAGGCTGGAGCCGCAAGTCGCGGCGGCCAATCCAGACGTGGCGGCAGCCGTGGCTCGTCACGATGAAGCCGCGGCGCTGTTGACGCAGGCCCGCGCGGGGCTCTTCCCCACCGTGGGCGCCGAGGTGGACGTGGAGCGCGACCGGCAATCCGCACGCCGCCCTCTGCGAGGCGTGGATCAACCCAACGTCTACGGTTCGAATACGCTGGAGTTGGGCGCGAGCTACGACCTCGACCTCTGGGGCAAGGTACGCAACGAGGTGAAGGCGGGTGGCGCGGAACTCGACGCGGCCAGCGCGGATCTCGCCTCGCTGCGCCTGAGTCTGGAGGCGAGCCTCGCCACCGCGTACTTCGAGCTGAACGGTCTGGACCGGCAGGCGCAACTGCTCGACGACACCATTGCCGCGTATCGCCGCGCGTTGCAACTCACGGTGAGCCGCCACAACGGCGGCATCGCTTCGGCACTCGACGTCTCGCGTGCGCAGACGCAGCTCGAATCCGCCCAGGCCGCCGCGGAAGACATCAAGGCACGCCGGGCGCTCTTCGAGCACGCCATCGCCACGGTGACGGGCGTGCCGGCCTCGCAGTTCTCGCTCGAACCCGCAACCGCGACACCGCACGTGCCGCACATTCCCGTCGGCATTCCCGCCGCGCTGCTGCAGCGCCGTCCCGACGTGGCCGCCGCCGAGCGTCGCGTGGCCGCCGCCAACGCGCAGATCGGCGTGGCAAAGGCGGCATTCTTTCCCGACATTTCGCTTGGCCTCGCAGGCGGCTTCCAGAGCGACACGTTCTCGCCGTGGCTCGCGGCACCCAACGAACTCTGGTCGATCGGCCCCGATCTGATGATGACGCTCTTCGACGGCGGACGGCGTGCCGCGGTCGTGCGCGAAGCGCGCGCACAGCTTGCCGAAAACGGCGCCGACTACAAGGCCACCGTGCTGCTCGCTTTCCAGCAGGTCGAAGACAATCTCGCGCTGCTCCATCATCTCGGAGACGAATCCACGCGAGAGAATGCTGCGCTCGACGCCGCGCAGCGCACGCTCGCGCTTTCCATGTCGCGTTATCGCGATGGCGTGGTGAGCTATCTCGACGTGGTCACGGCTCAAACCACCGCGCTCACCACGCAGATTTCAGCGCTGGAGTTGCACACGCGGCGGCTGAAAGCAGCTGTCGGTTTGATCGAGGCGCTGGGTGGCGGCTGGTCGGCGCAATCGCTGCAGACCACAGCGGCTGCGGCATCCTGATGCGTCGCCAGCACGGCACAGTTTGACCGCGGCACAAGTGCGGCAAAGAATCCTGCAAACGAGCGCCGGAGCAGTCGAAAAAAAGGCCGCCTGCAATGCAGGCGGCCTCAAGATCACTGCGTTATACGTTACAGCCCTCTTGTCGCGTCGCCGCGAGCCCTTGCCTCAGAAGCGATGGCGGATACCGGCCGCCACCACCACCTGCTTGTCGTTCGACGACGCCGCGAGCGAATAGATCGACGCGTTGCCGAGCACCGCGATGCCATCCGCACCCGAGACGTGCTGGTACACCCCTTCGAGATAGAGGTCGGTGCGGCGGCTCATCGCATAGTCGGCCTGCAGCATGAACTGATTCCATTTCGGCGAAACAGCACCCGTCGCCATTCCGAAGTGTCCGTCCGTGAACGTATACGAGCCGCCCAGGCTGAAGCGCGACGTGAGCGCGTAGCGGCCGTTCAGTTCGTAGTTGTTGAACGTGAGGTAGTCGCCACTGACTGCGCCGTATGAGCCGCCCTGTGCGATCTGGCGCGGGTCGTCGACCGTCGTGCGAGTGAACACGAGCCCCACTGTCGCGTTGCCGAAGGCATAGCGGCCGCCCGCGCCCAGAATGCGTTCCCGCGCCCCGGTGATGGTCGCGTTGCCGTCGTTGCTGCTCATCGCGCCGCCCGTGTTCGTCGGGCTGTTCACGCCGCCCGGCTGGTTCGACTGGAAGTAGGCGAGCGCAAGATTGAGCGGGCCGCCGTCATAGGCTGCGCCGAGCGTATAGGCGTTGTTGTTCGAGAAGCCGCCCGCCATGTTGCTGAACGCGTACGCGCCTTCGAACGAGAAACCGGCGTAATTCGCGCTGCGAAACTTCATCGCATTGTTCATGCGGAAGTCGTTGTTGAGGTTGTCGTTGTCGAAGGGATGGTCCGCAATGTTGCCGCCGAAACCGGAGCCCGTGGCCGAAAGCGGCGCGACGAAATCAACCAGCGCGTCGTACTGGCGACCCAGCGTAACGGTGCCGTATGCGTTGCTGCCGATCCCCACCCACGCCTGGCGCCCGAACTCGTCGCCGCCGTTGCCTAGCTTGCCGTTCGCAATATTGAAGCCGTTTTCGAGGTCGAACACGGCCTTCAGGCCGCCGCCCAGGTCTTCGGAGCCGCGCAGGCCCCAGCGGTCCGTGCTCACGTTGCCGGACTCCATGATCCAGTTGTTGTGTCCCGCACCCGCGGCGCCCTTCTGGTTGCTCACGTAGTCGATACCGGCATCGACCGTACCGTACAGCGTGACGCTGCTTTGCGCGTGGGCAAATGATGAAACCGTCCCCGCTGCCACAGCGAGCGTAGTCAACAACGCTTTTTTCATGTTCAAGTTTTCCGCGGAAAAGAATGAAAATCTGTTGCGCCTCGCGAAGCGTGATTTGCCTCGTATGCGCATCCTCGCCACCGCCTGGTGGGAGCGGAAAATGTAGGATTGGGCGGTGACAGCGGCGTGTTAAAAAGCAGGTGAAAAATGAAACTTCGTTCATCTTCGCGACACCCTTTTTTCAGAACGGCCGCCAGCACTTCCCCGGCGCATGCCAATCTCTAAAACTTTCTTCATGGTCGCGCATTCAATTCGATAGGCGCTGCTCACTATCCTGACTCTGACCGGAATGCAACGGCACAACTTGCCTGGCACACCGGATCATCAATCCAGTCAATGAGGATAGCCAACATGAAAACGCTGCTGATCGCTGCCACCTTTGTCGGTCTCGCTTCGGCCACGTCCGCTTTCGCGCAGTCCACGCCGTCCGCCAGCGCTTCGAGCCCGGTCACGGCAGCCACTCAAGTCGCCCAGAACACCGCGGCAACGCCTTCGCAAGGCGGCTGGGTGCCGCCCTATGGGCAGCCTGTCATGCAGAAAACGCGTGCCCAGGTCTATCAGGAACTCGTGGAAGCAGAGAAGGACGGGCAGCTCGCATACCTCAATTCCACCATCTACGCTCACTGATCGCTTTGCCGGCGCATAGGCGGCACGACCGTACGCGGCGCCGGCAAGGCTCCGCGTACTCGCCGGATAGCCCGCCTGTGGAGCGGCAACCTTGAACCCGATGAGCCTCTTGAAGAAGTCCTCGCGCTACGCCATCGCGGCGATTGCCGCCGCGGCGCTGGCCGGCTGCGCGCTGCCGCCGGCCAACAGCGCAAAGTCCGATTGCGTGGGGCCGCCCAGTTTCTGCGTGCCCTACTTCGGCTCCTGAAAACCGCGTTCGTCCTGAGGGCAACGGCGCCACGCCGTTGCCCTCCTTCTTTTGTTTCTATTGGCCGGTATTCAGTTCGTAGCCGTACCGGCTGACGGTTTCGATGCGCGCGCGAAGCGCGTGCGCCTCAAGTTTGCGACGCAGCCTGGACACGACGAGATTGACGCTCGACGGTTCGATGTCTTCCCTTTCGGGCCACGCGTAGCGAATCAACTGTTCGCGCGGCACGGGCGCATTGGTCTGACGCAGCAGGCACTCCATCAGCAGATACTCGCGCTTGGTCAGCGGTACGCGCCGGCGCTCCTCGACCAGTTCGCGTGTCAGTCCATCGAGCCGCGGCATACTGCCGGGCGCGTACGCCGGGACCGGGGACACGGCTGCCGTGCGCTGAAGCGCCTGCATCCGTTCGTGCATTTCGATGAACGACCATGGCTGGTCGAAACACGCATCGGCGCCCGCGCGCAACACTCTGGACCGATCGCCGGCGCTCGCGCGGCCGAGCAGCACAATGATCGACGCCGCGCCGACGGCCGCGAAGCGCGGCAACGTTTCCACGAGGGGCGCGAGCGTCGCCGCTTCGGTTGCCACGATCACAATGACGTCGTAGGGCTCTTGCGAGGCGAGAAACACGCCGTCGCGCAAATCTTCGGTCCGTTGCACGCTATGGGTACTTTCGCGCAATGCCTTATGCAGCCACGCGCCCTCTGCGTGCGGCGCGGAGACAAGAAGGATTCGCATGGCGTCACGGTTCCGTTCGGGTCACGCAAGCGCACGCGGCCAGCACTCGACCGTGATCTTCGTGCCGGGACCAGCGTGCGTCGCGTTGACCTCGTGGCGGTTTGCGTCCTCGATATGCAGCGTGAAATCGTGCACACGCATAACCGCAGATACGATGCTGAGCCCGAGCCCCGAGCCCGGCACGTAACGCCCCTGCTCGCTACGATAGAAACGCTGCAGGACCGCATCCCGCTCGTTGGGTGGAATGCCGGGACCCTCGTCGTAGACGTCGACGGCCGGGCCCCACGGCGTTGCGCGCAACGTCATGCCCACCGCCCCGCCTTCCGGCGAAAACTTGATGGCGTTGTCGAGCAGGTTGCTGAACGCCTCGAACAGCAGTGCGCGGTCGCCATGAATTTCATCGACCGGTTCGGCGAGCAGTGTCCAACCCATGTTCCGGCTCTCGGCCAGCGGCTCGTAGAGTTCGCCGAGCTCCTCAATGAGCAGACGCAGATCGACGCGACCGAAACCGCCTCTGCGCTGCAACGCGCCGATCTCCGAGATACGCAGCATGGCGCGAAAACGCTCGAGCAACGTATCCGTTTCACTGCGCGCGCGCGTGAGCAAGGTCGCGACGCCGTCGTCGCCGCACTGCGCAGTGCGCTCCGCGATTCGTCCCAGCAGCGTATGCACGTGTGCAAGCGGTGTGCGCAGGTCGTGCGCAATGCCGTCGCACGCTCCCTTCACCTCGCTCATCAACCGCTCCACTTCTTCGAGCATGTGATTCACGAGATGGGAGAGCATGTCGAGTTCGTCGCGTCCGCCAATCGGCAGCCGCTGATTGAGGTCCCCACGGGCAATGCGCTGCGTGACGCGCCGAATCTCGCGCACGCGGCGCAACTGTCGCACGCTCAGTACGAGCCCGCCGGCAACACCTGCAACGAGGACCAGAAGACCGCCTATCACGAGCGCCCGAATCACGGCCTCTCGCATCTTGAGAATGTGCGTGAGGTCGCGCGCGACCAGCAGGATCGTGCCGTTCGTGCGCCGTTCGCACATGGCACGCACGATTGGAGACTGCTGTCCGTCCACGAGTTTCAGGGTGTGGCGCAGCGTTCGCCCATTGCGGTCGAACGTGAGCCGCGGCGGCAAGTGCACGACGTCGCCCGCAATATGGCGGCCGTCGGCCGTGAAGAGGCCGTAGAAGTTCGTGTGCATCCGTTCGTGTTCGAGACGGCTGTGGATGGCGCCCGCCAGTTCGACGTCGGGTATGGAGTCGAAGTAGATGAGCTGCCAGGCCATGATGTCGTCGGTGTCGTGCTCCATCGCGTTCGTCGCCGCCCACGCGATGACGCCCACGAGCAACGTCATGGAAGCCGCAAAGATCGCCGCATAACCCGAGAGCCAGCGGAATGTCGTGGTGTGCCAACGCCGGCCCACGCCGATCGGCGGGGAAGAAGAAAGTTCGTTCAAGGGGAGTACTTAATAGATCAGCCGATCATGTAACCCGCGCCGCGTACCGTCTGGATCAACGGCGCCACGCCGGGCGGGTCGATCTTTCTGCGCAGACGCCCCATATGGACGTCGATCAGATTGGTGCCGGGATCGAAGTGATAACCCCAGACGGCCTCGAACAGCATGGTGCGCGTAATCGTCTTGCCCGCATGACGCATCATGAACTCGAGCACGCGGTACTCCGTGGGCAACAGCGCGATTTCTTCGCCGTCGCGGCGCACCTTGCGCGAAATGAGATCGAGGCTCAGCGGGCCGACGGACAGCACCGTCTGCGGCGCCACGGTTCGCGCCTGGGCACGCCGCAGCAGCACTTCGAGCCGCGCGGTGAGTTCCTCGGGATCGAACGGTTTGGTGAGATAGTCGTCGCCGCCGGCGCGCAAGCCGCGAATACGTTCATCGACATCGCCCAGCGCGCTGAGCATCAGCACGGGCGTCTGCACGCCGATCGTGCGCATGGTGGTGAGGATCGTGAGGCCGTCCACGCCGGGCAGCATGCGGTCCAGCGTGATGGCATCGTACTGCTCGCTCATCGCCCGGCTCATGCCTTCCTTGCCGTTATCGGTCCAGTCGACTTCGAAACCGCATTTCCTGAGTTCATCGATGATCTCGTTTGCCGTGACGGCATCATCTTCGACGGTCAGTACGCGCAATTGCGCCATATCGCATTCCTTTTTCGATGCGCGGATTTTACCCGCGTCGAGATGTCGGCTCGCGCTCCGGTTCATGAATATAAATTCATGTTTGCGCCCGAGATGTAGGCGCGAACCATCGAATCGACGCCGTTCGGAGAGGGAAACGCAGGGCGAAAAAAAAGCGCCACGCTGTCGCGTGACGCTTGAAAAGTTCTAGCCATTCCGAGGGCCGTGCTAGAACCTGAGAGACGGTAATCCGAAGTCCTGGAGGACTCGTGCGGGTATCGCGCGCACCACAGCCGGCCGGGCTGGAGCGTGCATGAAAGCACCTGTGCGCCCTCGTTGTCGCGGCATATTATGCAATTCGCATATTTTGACACACATCGATGGTTCGAGAATAAATAGTGCGCCAAAGCAGCAATTCGAAATCGGGTTCCATTTTTTCCATTTATGCTGCCGAAGTCAAGAAAAATTTGGCTTTGCGCGCATCGCCCGCGCCGGACGGCACGCCGCGGTACAGTAGAATGATCTGTCGCGAAAATCAGCACTCCGACGATAAACCCCATGCCCCAGGACGAGACTCACAATATGAGATGAGCGGCCAGATCGACAATGCCGGCCTCCGTAGGTTGCTCAACTAAACTGAAATGATGTTTCATAAACACTGACCATGACCACGACGCCCCACCCGGTCGCCAATCCCGCCAAAGACAAGGACGGATCCGGCGACGAAGTCACGGCGCTCGCACGCGGCCTTGCCGTGCTCCGCTGCGTCGCCGCAGCCCACGCGCCCATCAGCAACCGCGAACTCACCGAACAGACCGGCATCCCGAAGGCGACGCTCTCACGCATCACTGCGACGCTCGTGAACGCGGGCTTCCTGCTCCGTCTCGCGGACAGCGAACGCTTCGTGCTGACGGCCTCCGTGCTCGAGCTTTCGCATGGCTTTCTGCGCAACTTCGACATCCGGGCGCGTTCCCGGCCGTTCCTGATCGAGCTTGCCGAGCGTACCGCGCTCTCGGTCCATCTCGCCGTGCGCGACCGGCTCGACATGGTCGTGATCGACGCCATCCGGCCGCGCTCCGCGGTGCTGGTATCGCGGCTCGAAGTGGGTTCACGAATCGACATGCCGCGCACCGCCGTAGGCCGCGCGTATCTGGCCGCGCTCGACGCGCCCGAGCGCGACAAGATGCTCGTCGCGCTGCAGGCAGCCACAGGCGACGACTGGGCGCTGATCGGCGGACGGCTCGACGCAGCGCTGCAAGAGACCGCGACGCAAGGCTTTGCGATTGCGACGGGCGAATGGCATGAAGGGCTCAATGCGATCGCCGCGGGCTTCGTCGGGCCGGCCGGCGAGCGCTACGCCGTCAATTGCGGCGGAGCGGCGCACCAGTGTCCGCGCGACTGGCTGATCGAGCGCGCCGTGCCGGCTCTCGCCGAATGCATTGCGAACATCGTGCGCGAGATCGGCGGCACGCCGGGGCAGCGGCTGGACAACTAGGCCGGGCGGTCTGTCGCATTCGCGGCCTGGCCCGCGGGACAAGGGGCGGCGGCGCCCGTCTGCTGGTCGCCTCTTGTTTGACCCCGGCCGTCGGGCACTCCATCACGCCACCGTCGGCACCGAAGCTGCGCCAGCCGTGCCAGTTACCCCTCCCGCGCGGCGTGCATGACCCGCGCGTAATCCACCGAAAAATACGTCGCTGGACTGTAACTTGGGCGCGGACGTAGCATCATGGTTCTTCGACACGGCCGCCGGTGCGGCTTGCGTGCCGTTCCGGCGAGGCGCGAGCGAGGGGCCGTTGCGCGGCGCAGTGTCCCGCTGCCCTGTCCGCTGCCCGCATCCTCACGGTCCGGCGCCCACGCGCCGCATGCACCGCACGCACCGCTGTCGCGCCGTTCGCTTGCACTGTTTTTGCCGCACATGCCGACCACACCCGCTCACTCAACCGATTGCACATCCGATACCCGTTGCCACCTCTTCGTCCCGTTCGCCGAGAACGAGCCTCCCAGGACAAGGCGCGGCGCATGCGGCCAGCGAAAGGCCGCGGACCGGCGCACCGGGCAGACCGCAACCCAGGCCACCGCGCGGCCTGACCGCCCATTCCGATGAGCGTCATCGCGGGAACGTCACCGCTTCTTCCACGTTCCTCGCGTAGCATCGAGCCGATTCCGCGCGCCTCGGCCGCCGTACCGCTGCGGGACCGGCGCCCGCGCCACGTGACCACTCCGCAGGCGCCCGCCGCACCGGCCGCGCCGCTTCCACCTACACGCCAGTTACCGATCTGACCGATGGACGAACAACAAAAGCCTCTCGACACGCCGCGCAACGACGAGCCCGCCCAGGCATCGCGGACGCCGTCCGCGCCGACCGGACCTCAGGACACACACGGCACGCAAGGCTCGCCGGGCGGCAACCCGCCGCCGCAAAAGCCGCGCGGCCGCGGCCGTGCC
>NZ_JARCHA010000004.1:0-587810 GCF_048957895.1 Paraburkholderia sp. A1RI_3L | reverse complement strand
GTGAACTGGCATCACACTCCTCATTTCCAGATTGAATTTTTGCTTGAATCGCTTCCAGGGCGACGAGTCCCGGCTAATGCAGGCGCCTTAGTGCAGCCCCGATATGTAGTCGGAAACCGCTTTTATTTCGTTATCCGACAGACGCGATGCGATGGCGTGCATCGTAGGGCTGTTATCGCGCGCGCCCGGCCCCTGACTGAACGCGTTCAACTGACTGGCCGTGTAGGTCGCCCATTGCCCTGAGAGGCGCGGGAACTGAGAGGGAATGCCCTGACCACTGGGCCCGTGGCAGGCAGCACATGCAGGCACGCTCTTTTCGACAATCCCGCCGCGATAGATCTTCTGCCCCAGTGCAATGGCGTCTCTGTCATGCGCGTACCCGGGCTTCGGCGTCTGCGATGCGAAATACACCGTTACGTCCGCGATCTGCTGATCGGACAGCGCACCCGCCATGCCTGCCATGATCGCGTTGTTGCGGGCCGGTTGCGCTGCATCGGCGCGCGCCTTGAAATCCTTGAGTTGTTTGGCGAGATATTCGGCGTGCTGTCCCGCGAGCTTCGGATAAGTGTCCACCGCGCTGTTACCGTCTGCGCCGTGGCATGCCGCGCATACCTGGGTAACGATGACCTTGCCTCGATTGGCATCCGGCTTCTCGAGTTCGGCCGCGTGCCCCAAAACAGTCCAACCCGACAATACAACCGCCAACTGAAACACTGCCCAAGTCCTGCACATTCGATTCATTCGCGCCCCGCTTCATGGGAGTTATAGATTGAGCAAGTCACGACGAGGCCCTTACTGCCTCGCCGCGCAAAATGGATCCACAAAGAAATCGTTAAGGATGGCAGATCAGATCGGCTTGATCGGAATGTAATGACCGTCTTTTCCGACCGGCGTCAACGGTAGCCCCTGCTTCTCGCGCCGTTTTCTTTCTTTCGATAGCGGCGGGCATGTGTGCTCGTCGTAGTACAGCACCATGCAGTCCAGACACAGCATGCATTCCATCTGGTCGATCCGCCCTGCATCGTCGATAGCCTGCGATCCACAGCCTGCCGCGCACGCATGGCACGTCGTGCATTCTGGCTTGCGACGCAACTTGAGGAAGCGCAAACGACCAGGCAGTGCGAGGCTCGCACCGAGCGGACACAGATATTTGCAGAACGGCCGCTCGATGAAGATCGATGCACCCACGACGATGGCCCAGAACAGCACGAACGGCCACGAACGGTTCATCACGCCGACAAGGAAAGTCGTCTTGAACGGCTCGATCTCCGCGAGCTTTTCGGCCCACGGCATAGAGAAAAACGATACGGCGAGCAGCACGGCGAACACAACGTACTTGAGCTTGCGTAGCGTGTTGTGCAGCCGCATGGGCAGCTTGCGTTGCAGCCTCTTCAGGCCGGTCGCCCGGGCGATCTTGTAGAGCAACTCCGACATTGAGCCGAACGGGCACATCCAGCCGCAAAAGAGCCCGCGCCCCCAGACGAACACCGTGACCGCAATCACGATCCAGAACACGAAGATAAACGGGTCGGAAAGAAAGAGCCCCAGATTCCAGCCGCCGAACAGCGAGTGGACGAATGTGAGAACCTGGGTAATCGACGGTTGCGCCAGCTCGTACCATCCAGCGAAACCAATGGCAATGAGCCAGCTTGCTGTCTTGGGCCACGAAACCCAGCGTTTTTCCGCACGCTTCGCCTTGCGTACCCAGCGGTCGCGCGTGGCAAAGAAGAGCATGACGGCTGCGGCCCAACCGATGAACAGGCCGATTTGCAGACGCTTGGCGCGCCAGGCGTTCTGCCAGGCGGGCGTTTCCTCGTCTACATGCGGGTGGCCGCCTTGAAGAAAGCGCGCCGGCAGCCAGTACGGCGAATTGAATGCCGAGAAGTTCTTTGCGCCGGTTTCCTTGTCGATCTTATGACCGAGGAATACGAACTTCCACGGGTAGGCCGCGCTGAACTTCGTGCTACGCACAATGAAGATGCCCGTTTCATTGAACGACGGAGCACCCGAGGCCTGCAACGAGTACAGGTTCAGATAATCGGAGTCCTTGAAGGTGAACGCGTTAATTCCCTGGCGCACCTGGATACGGTCATAAATGCCACCGCGTACGAACCCCGATCCCTTGAACGACTCCGTACCGTTTGCAACGACGAAGAGCGCCTGTTCGGCGGATTTGAGCCGGCTCATCAACTGCGCGTAGTCGTAGTCACCCAGAATACTCTTGCCGATGGCAGGTGCATTCAGGTAACCGTAGTACAGGTCGAGGTAGGGCGAACCGGTATCCGCGGCGCCGACGTCGCTCGCATGGACGGCCAGATGCTGCACAGCCCCCATGTCGACGAGCGCCTGCCACCCGTAACGCGCGACCGCCGGCAGCAACCTCGCCTGCGGCAGAATGGTTTCCTTCACGATGCCGACCTGGCTTGCGACGGCAACGGCGCAACGCGAAATCAACTGGTTCTCCGCGATGGCCGTCACGGTGGCCCCGGAAATGGCGTCAAGGCTCGTGCTGCCCGCATCGCTATGCCCGATCTCGAATCGCGCGCCAGCAAACCGGCTCACATATTGATGCAGAAATGTGAGGAGCTTGCTCTCGGGAATACCGACCAGCAAGATGGGCTCGCTGTGCTTGAGTACCCTGACGCCCGTAATCACGCCTTTCGTATCCATCCCGATCAGCGTGACGATGGGCTTACCCGAGTAGCCTTGAATATCGACGATGTCGGTGGACAGAAACACGTAGCCTTTCAGCACCCGCGTGTGGCCATCGTTAGCGTAGGCCTCGACGTACGGCGGATTTCCCTTGCGTGCAGAGAACTCGGTAGCGCCAGGCAGTACGCCCGCGCAGTCGGTCCACTTGCACATCTCGGGTTGACTGAACAATTGATCCGGCAGCTCCTGTTCGTAGATAGAAGCGAAGGCCGGCGGCATGCCCGCGAAGAGCAGCACCAATGCCACGATCCAAAACGATACTTTCATTTTTGTCGCTTTGAAAAGGCCGCGCGGCACCGCTTTTCCGGAACTGAAAGTCCCGCAGGTCGCCCGGTCGGATTTCTGACGCCGCGCCTGCCGGCGAACCGCGGCCGGCACAGCATCGTCACTCATGTCACTGCGCCTTGGAGACCATGAAGTCCACTGCGGCCTTTACTTCGTCATCCTTCAGACTCGGGTTGCCGCCGCGTGAAGGCATCGTGCCGTTATTGCCCGTGAACCCTTCAAGCGCGTGCTTGTACAGCGTGGGTTTGCCTTTCGCAATGCGCGGCGCCCAGTCACCCTTGTTGCCGAAAACAGGCGCACCCGCTGCGCCCGTCTGGTGGCACATGAAACAGACGCTTTTGAACACCTTCTCCCCTGCGGGATTCGGTGCATCGGCGCTCGCCGTCGCCGTACCAGGATTCACCGCTGCCGTCGCAGGCGCCGCCGTCGCAGGGGCTGCCGCGGCCACCACGGTGACGGAGGCCACCGGTGCAATCGATGTTTGTGCCGCGCCGGCGGCCTGTGAAGCAGCGCCGCTCTTGTCGCAAGCCGACAGGCCGAGCGTCAGTGCAAATCCAATTCCAGCAATCAACAGGTTGCGAGCTTTCATCTCTTATCTCCTCAATCAGGTTTCAAGCTGCGTCAGCTGACGCAGCCGGCAATACATCGGCAAGCGATGGTTCGTAACCGAGCAGCGGTTGCGCGAGCAGCCGCTCGATCAGCACACGGACGTTGAGCCACGGGTCCGCATCGATCTGGCTGACCGGATCGTCGACGGCGTCGCCGTCCGGCGTATGCAGATGATTCGGGAACGTGCGGAGCGTGCGGTGCAGTGGGGCGGTGTCGATGCGCATCGCAGCTTCGCCCCAGCGCCAGTTCATCGCGTACTCGCGCGGCGCAGCAAAGCGCAGCGTCAGATCGACGCCGTTGATCAGTTGCAACTCCAGCGCGTCGCGGCATAGCGTGATCGACGCGAGCTGTGTCGCATCGAACGTCGCCTCGATTTGTTCCTTCAATTCAAGGTGCAGCATCGTCAGACTCCCGTCGCGAGCAGTTCGCGCAACTGTTCGCGAATGATTTCGCGCGTATGTGCAAGCGTTTTTGCGCCAAGGTAATGTTCATAGGCCGGGTGCTCTCCCACATCGCCAGACTCGATGAGTGCGAGCAGATTTTCTTCGTCGTCCGCACCGTACTGCGCGAGGATCAACTTGCGGTCTTCGCGCAGGTCGTACAGCACACGACTGAGCGCGTCGATCTGCATCGCCGCTTCCGAAGGCACGTTCTGAAAAAATTGCGTCATCTCTACTCCCTCACATGTTGTGGTCTTTGACCACGCCGCCATCGGTTGTCGCCATGTCGATCGTGACCTGATCGAAGCGATACAGCTTCCCGCCCTCGGATTTCATGAATTGCTCGGCGTCACGCCTGTTTGCGAACGACGCGAAGGTCTGGCCCATCGCGCCAGGCTTTTTCGAACCGATTACGTAGGTCGCCTGCTTCGCGTCAATCCAATGGCCGGTGGGGTGCTCCCAATCCGCTGTTCCCATGTCCTGCACGTACATCGCGCGAACCTTACGGTCGTGCTCGGGGCGCAGATAAACCGAGAACAGCCCCAACGTGTCGCAGAAGAAGTCCGCTTGTCCGTCTGCGTAGAGAATCTGCGCTTTCGGGCCGGGATAATCTTTCAGGCTCATGCCGTCGAGCACGCTCACGGTCGAGTCGGTAATCTCGTGCGGCGGAGGCAACGATGCCGATTCGTTCTGGCATCCGGATGTCACCACGATGGCGAGCACTGCAATAGCCGTCGCGATAGTGGTCTTGAAGAAGCGATAGTTCATCGATTGAATCTCCATGCGGCAAGGCCGAGCGGCGCCGCGATCCACGCGAGCATCACCGGACCGAGAAGAAGCGGCTCTGCGAGCGACGCGGGAAACACGCTGACGAGGCCGTACATCGTGTGCAGGTCAGCCGGCCCGAATATGTTCAGGATGCGGAAGATGTCCGCGGGATTGAGCATCAGCAGCAGCGGAAACAGCGGGCCGAGTACGGCACCGCCCGTTGCGACCAATGCGCCGAGCAGCAGCAAGTCGTAGACGAGCACGAAGAAGAACCACAAGCCAATGGCGACACCGCTCGCCGAAGTACGGCTTGCGCAAAATACCGACGCGGACACCGCGAGGCTCAGGAACACCCAGCCGAGCAGCACGGCGCTAATGACGAAGCCGGCGTACTGATACCAGTCGGCCGCAGGCGCGCGTACGGCGATCACGATGCCGGCCAGCCCGAAGCCTGCAAGCGTGGCGCAGGTCAGCGCCGCCGCGAGACCCGCATACTTGCCGAGCAGCAACTGAACACGATTGATGGGATACGAGAGCAACAGATTCAGCGTGCCGCGCTCACGCTCGCCTACGAGTGCATCGAAACCGAGAATCAGCGCGATCAACGGCAACAGGTAGATGGTGAGACTGACCAGGCTCGCGATCAGCGGCTCGATGCCATGAAAGCCGATTGAGCCTTGTGCGGCTGCGCCGAAATACGAGGTGGCAAGCGTGAACGCCGCAAAAACAAGCGACACGGCAAGCACCCAGCGGCTACGAATGCGGTCGTGGAACTCCTTGCCGGCGATCACGCCAATTTGTGCCCAGTGGGAACGGCTGAATACGCTCATGCGCTTGCTCCCGTATAGCCGAGGAACACGTCTTCGAGAGACGGCTCCTGGATTTGCAGGTCGGCGATCCGATCGGACAACGGCGACAGCGCCGCAATCGCAGCCATCTTCGCGTCGCGTGGACATTGAAATGCGATGAGACGCTCGCGGATAGTCAGTTTTCCGAACGGCGCCCGGTTCAACGCGGCCTGTAGCGGGCCAACGTCCTCCGAATGCGTGAGCACCTCAATGGACAGCGGCAGATTTGTCTTGCCGCGCAGCGTCTGCACGCTGCCCACCGCCTGAATGCTGCCGCTGTGCAGAATCGCAAGGCGGTCTACGCGCTGCTGGATTTCGGCGAGGATGTGCGACGTGATGACGATGGTGGTTCCAGCCTGCTGCCGGGTCTTCAGGATTCGATAGAACTCGCGAATGCCTTCGGGGTCCAGACCATTCGTCGGTTCATCGAGAAACAGAAGTGACGGGTTGCCGAGCAATGCCTGTGCAAAGCCTAGCCGCTGCCTCATTCCTTTCGAGTACTCGCGCACCTTGCGGGCGGCTGCAGCGTGGCTCAATCCCACCTGATCGAGAAGCGCGTTGCATGCCGCTGTTTTGACGCCCTTCAGTCGTGCGAAGAAGTGCAGCGTCTCGAGCCCGGTGAGGTTGTCGTAAAGCACGACGTTCTCCGGCAAATAGCCGAGTTTTCGCCGTACGGCTTGAAACCGCGGACCGCCAACGAGTTCACCGTCAACCTGAACGCGGCCGGCATCGGGCGAGACAAGCCCCAGCATGAGCTGGAACAACGTGCTCTTGCCCGCGCCGTTGCGGCCGATGAGGCCAAACAACTCGCCCTTCTGAATCTTCAGATCGACACCGTCGACCGCGCGCAACGCGCCGAAAGATTTGGCGACGCCAGTGAGTTCAATCATGCTGCTTCCCCATCCACTTCACCCAGGCGGCGTGCAACGGCTGCATCCGCGGTCTGTCATCGACAACGCTCGGCACCGCCATCAGCGGGAACTGCTGGGCAATCAAGCGCAGCGATTGCACGGCCGGGCTGTTCATCAACACCTTCACCGCCGGGACACGCCAGGTCAGCCGGTCGACAAGATCGCTCGCCGTATAGGGGATATCGCCGACGCCGCGCCCGCGCCGGTCCCAGCCGAAGTAGTCGCTCCAGTAGTTGCCAGGCCACGACACGTCGTTCGCGGCCACGTAGCGAATCTGCTCGCGGTTCTGGATGAAGTCGTTGCCGGTCACGTTGTTGTGAACCGAGCCGCCCCACAGATGCACGCCGATCGCGTTGTCCACGACGAGATTGCGGCGGATCGTGTTGTATTCGGCGTCGTAGATGAAAAATCCGCGCTGGTTGCCAGCCACAACGTTGTTCTCGACCACCGAATCCTGCACGGTGCGAAGCATGATTCCGTGATCGGTGTTGCCCCACACCTTGTTGTTCTTCACGACCTGGTTACGCGCTTCCATGATCGCGAGACCGCCGCGATTGTGGTAGACGTCGTTACCGTCCCACACGTTGTAGTACGAATTCATGTAGTGCGTACCGTATCGAACGTCGTGAATCGTGTTGCCCTTGAAAAGCGCGTGATGCGAGACATCGACGTAGATGCCATCGCGCGAATAGCTGATGGTGTTGCCCACGATCTGCGCGCCGGTTGTGTTGTAAAGCTGGATGCCGTTGCCGCGGTCCGGCGAGCGCAAGTCGCGCTTGCCCACAACCAGGTTGTCCTCCACATGCACGTCTGCCGATTTCTCGATCCAGAGCCCGAACAGGTTGTAGACGAGTTCGCAGTGGTCGATTTCGGTTCTGTCCGAACCGGGTTGCACGTAAACGCCGGCGTTCTGCGCGGTGAGATTGGCTCCGCTGTTCACGATGGCAAGGCCGGTAATTCTCACGTCCGGCGCGGCAACGCGAATGACATCGCCCGCATTGTGTCCATCGATCATGGGCCGACCTACTCCTTGCAGCGTGATGCGCTTCGTTATCCTCAGGTTCTCCCCGTAGTGCCCCCCGTACACAACGATCGTGTCCCCCGCCTGTGCTGCTTCGATGGCTGCGCCGATTCGCTCGCCGGGATGAACGGCCAGCGTGGCAGCCGCGACGGTCTGCGCGAGCAGCGTCGCAAACACAGACATCGCAGCGAGTGAGAACTTCGGCATTCTGGCCAACCAACCACAGAGGTTATTCGATTTGCACGCGCGCCCGTCATCGCGAGGCAGGGGAAATTCCCCCTGCCTCGCTTTCCACTACCGGCACATGTATTGACGCTACGCCTGCACGAGCATTCGAGAGCGCATTTCGAGGTGCAACGCGTGACAGAAGTTGGTGCAGTAGCACCAGAACACCCCGGGCTTGTCGGCGACGAACGTGACGGACTGGGTCTGCTGCGGATGGACGACGAAGCTGATGTTGTAGAACGGGATAGCAAAGCCGTGCGTCAGGTCCTCGACCTTGTCCAGATTCGTCAGGATGATCGTGACCTCATCGCCCTTCTTCACCGTCCATTCACGCAGACCGAACGTCGGCGCCTGAGAAGTCAGATACACCGTGACCTTGCGGCCCTGACGTTCGACACGGTTTTCCTTCGGACTCTTCACCGCATGCGGGAACTCGTTCAGATCATAGATCTGCCGCGTCTTGATAATGTCGCGTCGAACCATGATGGAGTCATGCGGCTCCGGGTAGAGCGGGTGATCCCCCACCAGTTGCATTTTCTCGCCGCTGATGTCGATCAGCTGCGAGCTGTCCGGGTGAAGCGGGCCGACCGGAAGATACCGATCCTTGGAAAACTTGTTGTCCGAAATGAAGTATTGACCATCGGGTTCCCGCGTCTCGCCCATCGAAGTGAAGCCGTGCCCCGGCTGGTAATGCACGTCGATGCGGTCGACCACGACCTTCGCATTCTTGTCGCCTTTGTACGACCTCATTGCTGCGTCCAGGTCCCACTTCACGATCTGGCTGTCGAGGAAGAGCGTCGTGTAGCAAAAACCCTTGCCGTCGAAACCCGAATGCAACGGTCCTAGCCCAATCTCGGGCTCGGCAACAACCGTGTCCCGCGGTTCCTTCAAACCGCCGTCGAACCACTTGAGCACCAGCTCGTGCGAGATCAGCGTTGCGGTTGGCGACAGCTTGCCGGAGCACGCGTAATACTTGCCGTCCGGCGAGACATTCACGCCGTGCGGGTTCTTCGGTACAGGCACATAGCAGGTGAGCGCAGTCTTCGGATCTGCGTTGGCCACGTGCGTGCCGTCTACAACGGGAACCTGCGAGTTGCCGATGTGGAAGAACTTGCCGTTCTTCACCGCTTCCTCGATACGCGCAATGTTGAAGAACACGCAGGCATCACGCTCGGCCGCCATCATCTCTTCGTAGTGGACGCCGTTTTCCGTGTTGTACTGATTCGAGCAGGCCAGCTTGCCGTCGTACGAAGTGGCCACGAGATCGAGGTTGCCGTCAATCTTCACCTGCCAGCGCGGCTGCATTGTCTTCGCATCGACGCAGGTGAACAGGCAAAAATACTTCTTCGGGTCGTTCAGGTCGCGACCGTCGTTGGGCTGCGGAATGTGGAACTCGCTGCCGCAGAACACCCGCGTCGTGTAGTTGATCTTCTCGTCGAGCGGGTCGCGCTTGTCCGGGAAAATGCCGTGAAAACCCTGCACGTTAGGCAACGACGTGATCGCGTCGCACTCCATCGTGTCGAGACGTGCGCGTGCAACGCGCGCGTTGATCTTGTCGTTCACGAAGATGTACTTGCCGTCATACACGCCATCCGTGTACGACATATGGACGTGGTGCGTGTCGCCGTTGAAGTAGTTGAGTTGCCCGTTCGGCCTCGTGCCGATGATCTTGCGCGACTCGTTCGTGATGCCCCAACCCGACATGCAGTCGATGTTGTACACCGGGATACGCCGGATCTCGCGCCCGGACGGCAGCCCGTGGACCCGAAGATCGCCCGAGTGGCCACCGCTCGAAAACGCGTAGTACGTGTCGAGCTTGCCGGGATGCACCTCGTACTTGTCCCAGTTGATGGCGGTGGCGGAACCCGCGCCTTCGGCGCCGCTTGCACCACCTGTGGCGGCGGCAGCGGTGCCGCCGCCGCTCTTGTTGCAACCGGCGAGACCGAGCGAGAGACTCGCGCCCGCGAGGCCCGCAACCGCCGAAGAAGCGAGGAACCTGCGACGCCCCGAATCTTGCGGAACTACAGCTTCTTCAGATTTTCCTTTTGAAAAAGTCATCACATTCTCACTCATTAATTCGTTCAACGCCGGTTGCCCGGCGGCTTTGTTTTCATACCCGAAAAGGCAGGCCTCCCGACTACGGCACGACAAGACACATCCACAAACAGAACAGGGTTATTCCCGTGCCTCGACTCTCCAAAAGACAACGCGGTTAAAAATCAAGATAAATAAAATTGAAAGGAATTTAAGATTTCCTGTGATTTAGCGGAACTTTTATACGGGGCTAGTTTGGTGGTCTACCGAACGACCGGGTTTGATCTATCTCAAAATACGTATTAGGGATGCATCTTTTTTGTGGCACATGTGACAATCGGGCGCGGAGCCCACTGGGCGGGCGACCGTCTGGCGTCCTTGATGTAGATCAAGTGTAGGGATATTCGAAAAAACAATAATCCACTCGATGTCAGACCATCCTGGCGACCGCGCCACAAGCCGTGAATCCCTTCAGAGTGTTTGTAAATTGTTCAATTCCCGAAGAGTCATCTGGATCTTTCTATCCATCGCAATTGCTGTTGCCGGTGGGATTTGGCTTACGCTCAGAACGCCTGAACTGTATATCCAGGGAACTTACGTCTTCGGTACTCGCGTTCAATTAGTGCTCTATGGCGTGCTACTCGATCAGGCTCAGCGGGATGCCGATGCGGTTTTCGCACACTTTCAAGCAATGCATAGGGAAATGCACGCATGGCAACCGTCGGAAGTCATGCAGCTCAACCACAGCATCGCTGCAGGTGAGCCGTTCCAGGCATCGGCGGAACTTGCGGAGATTCTGCGTTCGGCACGGCAACTCTCGCTCGAGACACAGGGTTTGTTCGACCCGGGCATCGGCCGGCTCATTCGGCTATGGGGCTTCCAGGCGGACCAGTTCGATGTTGTGCCACCGTCGCGCGACGCGGTGGAGCGAGAGGCCGCACGGCGCGCCCATATAACGGACCTTGCGATCTCGCCCACGGGTGTGGTTACCAGCGCGAACCGCGCGGTGTCGATTGATCTTGGCGGCTATGCGAAAGGCTGGTCGCTGGACGAAGCCGCCGTGATCCTGAAGCAACGCGGCGTCGAAAACGCGTTGATCGACGTTGGCGGCAACCTGCTCGCGCTCGGCAGCAAGGGCGGCATGCCGTGGCAGGTTGGCATCCAGGACCCGCGCAAACCGGGAACGCTTGCGACGCTCGAACTGCGTAACGGTGAGGCAATAGGCACCAGCGGCGACTACGTGCGCTTCTACAAGGCGGACGGCGTGCGTTATTGCCACATCATCGACCCACGCAGCGGCTTTCCAGCCACACAGAGCGAGTCGGTGACCGTCCTCGTGAAGCCCGGCCCGCATGCGGGCGCGTTGTCCGATGGCGCAAGCAAGGCGCCGTTTGTAGCGGGAGCCACGACGGCGATGTCGCTTGCGCGCAAGACAGGAGTGGACGCCGTCCTGCTGGTCGACACACAGGGACACGTTTTCGCATCCCCGGCCATGGCGGAACGCGTGCATTTCACTGATCCGTCGCTGCGCCCGGCACGTCTGGATTGAAACACTGGAAGGCTGCCCGATATGCCGGAGAAACCCTCTATCGACGTGCGCAAGGTGAGCGTTCAGCGCGGCGGCCGCGCCATCCTGCACGACGTCAGCCTGGCGATCGGGCAAGGTGAGCTGGTAGCGCTCGCAGGGCTCAACGGTGCAGGCAAGACGACACTGCTCCTGCTTCTTGCAACGCTGACCATGCCAGACAGCGGACATATCTTCATCGACAGCATCAACGCACTCACCCAGCCCGATAAAGTGCGTTCGAGAATCGGCGTCGTGTTTCAGGAGTGCGCACTGGAACCGCGTCTGAGCGCGCGCGACAACCTCTGGTTCATTTCGAAATGCCAGGGATTGAGCGGACGCGCGGCGCGAGTGCGCGTTGACAACGTACTCGCAGCATCGGGGCTCGATGCATTCGCCGCAACACCCGTTCAATGCCTTTCGGGCGGGCAGCGCAGGCGGCTCGAACTCGCGCGGGCACTTATTGCGCGGCCTCGCATCCTCTTGCTTGACGAGGCCACGCTAGGTCTCGATATCGCGGCACGCCACGCGTTCTGGTCGGAAATCAGAACGCTCGTGGCAGACGGTCATACCGTACTGTGCTCCACCCACCATACCGACGAGGCGCGCGACGCCAGTCGCGTGGTCGTGCTGCACCAGGGGCGCATGCTCGCAGACGATACATGGCAGGCCATGTGCACCTCTGTTCCCGCCACGATCCGATTGCGGGTACCAGCCGTCGAAGAAGCGGCAGGATGGCTTGCAGGACAGGGCCATACGGTATCGGTGGATGGCCACACCGTGGTCGTGCCGGGAACGGACCCCCACGCCATGCTGCCAGCGCTGCTGCAACGCATGCCCTTTCGTGTGCTGGGCGCCGAGATCGCATTGCCAGATCTCAGGAATATCGTCGAGCACTGCATCGCCATGCGTGCCGGCCATCGTTCTCACGCGACGAAAGCGGTGCCCGCATGAGCAACGTCACCGCCATCATCTGGTTCGATCTGAAGCGGTTCTGGGCATCGCCTCTGCGAATCCTGTTCGGCCTTACGCAGCCCTTGCTCTATCTTTTCGTTCTCGGCGCGGCGCTCAGGAGCGGCACCTATGCGGAGGTGAGCGGCTATCAGGCATACATCTTTCCGGGTGTCGTCGGGCTTTCGCTGATGTTCACGGCAACCTCAGCCGCCATCGGCATCGTGCATGACCGGCAGACAGGATTGCTGAACGCCTTGCTCGTCTCGCCGCTCGGCCGTGTCGAGATCGCCGCCGGAAAAATCGGCGCGGGCGCAGTGGTCGCGTGGGCGCAGAGCCTGTTGCTGCTGCCCTTCTCGCCGGCCATTGGCATCGGGTTGACGGCGCCTCGCCTGATGCTTCTGCTCTGCGCGATGGCGTTCGCCGCGCTGACTTTTTCCGCGCTCGGGCTTGCGCTTGCGTTGCCGTTCCGCTCGGTGATCGTGTTCCCGGTCGTATCGAACACGCTGCTTCTGCCGATGTTTTTTCTCTCGGGAGGGTTGTATCCGCTCGATCTTGCACCGCAGTGGATCCGCTTTGCCGCCGCGTACGATCCCGCTGCATACGGTGTCGATTTGATGCGAGGTGTGCTGACGACACAATTTTCGATCGCGCCGGCGCAATCGGTTGCCGCGCTTGCAGTGTGCCTCATCGCGGCAGGATGGGTTGTCGTCCGACGACTCAGTCGGCGCGACGTGTGATGTGTTCTGTTTCTGTGGCAGTGGAGCGCTGCTTGCGCTCAATCATTTTTGCTTCAGCAACGTAGAGGAGATGGGTTATGGGCGAGTTGAGTATCTGGCATTGGTTGATTGTCTTGCTGGTCGTTGCGTTGGTGTTCGGTACGAAGAAGCTGCGCACCCTGGGAAGCGATCTGGGAGGCGCAGTGAAAGGCTTCAAGGAAGGAATGCGCGAAGGCGAGGCGCGAGACGTCGTAGCGCTGGAACAACTGCCGAGCCACGACAACCCGGAGCCTCCGCGAGCAACCGGCGTTGAACGAAGCACGCTGGCAGAGTGAGCGCAGTAACAACTGCTATGACGCAGTCTGCGCGTCGCCCTGTTCTTCCAGCATGCGCATCGCGGCCTTTTCAGCATTCAGCACGTGCTGGCGTGCGAGCGCCTGCGCCTCTTCGCCGTCGCGCGCCTTCAGCGCCTTGCAGAGCCGGTCGATTTCCTTCAGGCTGCTCGGCAGCCGGTCGGGATGCATCAACGAGGTCGCGCGCAGCAGATTCACACGTGAATAAAGGCTCGTCAGAATTTCCTTGACGAGCCGATTGCCACAGTTGTCCAGCAGCACGTCGTACAGTGCGGTCTTGGCTTCCAGCACGCCGGACTGGTTTTGCGCGGTCGCCTGTGCGCGCAGCGCCTTCGCGGCTTCGCCGAACTGCGCAATCGCCGCGTCGCTTGCAAGCCGGGCGAATTCGTGTGCCGCAAAGCCCTCCAGCAGCGCACGCAATGCGTAAAGTTCGGCTGCTTCTTCGCGCGACATCACCGCCACCACCGGACCCTTGTGCGGCACGTTGCGCACGAGCTTTTCCGCCTCCAGTTTGCGCAGCGCCTCGCGTACGGAGGTGCGGCTCACGCCCAGCGTCTCGCACAATTCCCGTTCGATCAACCGCGCGCCCGGCGCGAAGCGACCGCTCATGATCGCCTGGCGAAGCACATTCTCGACCTGGTGCCGCAACGTCTCAGGCCGGACCAACTCGATATCAGTCGACATTATTGTCTTCCCGTCCGACAAAAATCCAGTCGCTATGATACTTCACTCCAACCTGATCCTGTGGCGCGATGACGACCGGGCGGGGCAATCAGACGTATGCGGTCGACCGTCTAGTTGTAGCCGAGAATGGCCACCGTGCGGACCGGTGCATGTTCGTCTCCGTTGGATGCCAGCCGTGCAAGTGGCAACCCCTGAAGCGCACGGAATGCCGAATGCGTTCTGCGCTCGGGTTCAGCGGCAACGGTCCGTGCAAACGCCCGGTCTTCGCCGCGTGCTGGATGAAAGCGTTCGGGGCGCATCGAACCCTCAGGGCGCGGCAGCATGGCACTGTCTCTCAAGCGCCGCCGCAAGCAAAGGCGCACCCAGTTCGGCGCCGTGGATGCCGGTGGTACTCACAATCTCGAGCAACTCCATCAGTTCCCCGGCGGTCGCCCCGTAGCGCAGCGCATTGCGCATGTGGAGCTTCAGCCCGGGCACATAGAGGTGAGTCGCGGAGGCATCGAACGCGCAGTACATGAACTCCTTGATCTTCGGACTCAGCACACCGGTGCGCCACGGCACCGACGAAAACGCGACGTAAGCCTCGAAAAGATCGGGATCGAGTTCAAGCAGTCCTTCCCATGTCGCATGCCAATAGCCGCGATGGGTCTCGAAAGCTGTTTTCAATGCGCGCCGACGCTCGTCCAGCGGTGCCGGCGCTGCACGCAAACCTTCTTCCTCGAGCACCTCGAGGAGAATCGGCACGCCGACGTTACTCGTATGAATGCCGATCGTACTCACCAGTTCGAGCACCTCCATCAACTCCTCTCGCGTCGCACCGAACGCAAGCGCACGCTCGATGTGATGCGCGACACCCGGCGCATAAAGCTGCGTCGCACAGGCGTCCGCCGCGAGCGCGATGAACTCGCGAACCTTGTCGTCGAGATGACGGTGCCGCTGCGGAACCGCCGAAAACTGCACGTATGCCTCGACGAAGCCCGGATCGAGACGCAGCATGCTTTCCCACGCTGCATTCCAGATGCCGTGCACCCGCACGAAGTCGTCCTTGATCTGCTGGGGATCGGTGGGTCGCGTCATGGGTTCGTACCCAGCCCCTTCGGGTAATCGGACTCGGCGACCTCCTCCTGCCACGTCGCCTTACCGAGCGAGGTCGCGATATGAACCATGTAGCTCGCGTCGCTCGCGCCATGCCAGTGGCGTTCGTTCGGCCCGATGAACACGATGTCGCCTTGCCGGATTTCCTGCGGCACCTCGCCCTCCACGCAGATCCAGCCTTTGCCTGCCGTCACCTGGAGCACCTGGCCCTGCTCGTGCGTGTGCCAGTAAGTACGGCCCTTCGGTGCGAAGAACACCGTATTGATCGTCACGCCGTTCGTTGCGGGCATGACCGGGTCTGCGAACACCGTCCCGGTGAACGTTTCGCCGCGTTGCTCCGAACGACCGCCTTCGGCCCTGCCGTGAAATACCTTCATTGCTGCTTCTCCTCGTTACGTTTGCCATCGAACAGCCGGACGCCGCCCGATACGTCGCCAATCGCATCCACCACCCGGTTGCTGATCACGTCGCCGTAGCCGAGCGCGGTGCCCAGCCCGAAGCTCGCCAGCGGCCCGGCCGCGTTCAGCGACACCACGCCCAACTCCCGCGCGCGATCCACGTAGAGCACGACATCCTTCGTCATCAGCTTGCCCGTGAGGCCGCCTTCCAGATAATCCCCTTCGACAATCTTCGGAAAGCGGTTCAGCGTTGCGAAATTCACACCGCTGCTGCTGTTCAGCACGTCCAGCAGCAACCGCAGATCGAGGCCCGCCTTCTTGCCCGCAACCATGACCTCGGCGCTCGCTGCAAGGCTCACCGCGTTCAGGAAGTTGTTCAGCAGCTTGGTCGTATGTCCCGCGCCGCTCGCGCCCATGTACGCGACCTTCGCGCTGATGGGCACAAAAGCCCATTCGATCGATGCCACCGCATGCTCGTCGCCACCCACCATCAGCGTCAACGCGCCCTTCTCCGCCGCCGCCGCGCCGCCGGAGATGCCGGCGTCCACGTACTGAACGCCTTCCTGCGCGAAGCGCTCTGCGAGCCGTATCGTCGAACTGGCCGCCGCCGTGCTCAGATCCACGACGATCTGCCCGGCACGGCAGTGCGCAAGCACGCCGCCCTCGCCTTCGACAACCGTCTCGACAACCTTGCTGTCGTGTAGCGACATCATCACGACGTCCGCAAACTTCACGACCTCTTCGATCGAGCCTGCAACTTTCGCGCCCGCTGCGGCAACCCGCTGCGGCGCTGCGTCGTAGCCCAGCACGGCAATACCGGCATCGACGAGCCGCCGCGTCATCCGGCCGCCCATGTTGCCGAGGCCGATGAATCCGATCCGCTCCTTGTTCATCTCTGCGGTTTCCTGTGGTTGATGAATCAAAAATCGACGTCCTTCGTTTCCGGTCCCATCAACGCTCCAATCGCGCCGATCAGGCCGCCCACCGTCAGCAGAACGACGGATGTCAGATGCAACGGCATGAAGGCGCTCAACCAGTTCATATAGAACGCGTAGAACGACGGAATGATCACGGAGAGGCTGAAGCCGACACCGAAACCCGTTGCGCGCACGTCGGTGACAAAGCGCTCGTTGATGTAGGTGACGATGACGCCCCACGGAGACGTGACGAGCACGGCGAGCAGGCACGTCAACACGATGATCGTCGCGAGCGACAACCCCTGTATGGTGGCAAGCGCGTACATCAGCGCCGCGCCCACGGTTGCGATGGCGGGACCGACGATCACGAAAAAGCGCCGCCGTCCGATGCGCTGCGCGATCAGGCCCGAGGCGATGTAGCTGAAAAACAGCACGCAATACGTGATCATCAGCGTGAGCGTCATCTGGAAACCCGTCAGATGCAGCGTCTTGACGAGCATCCCCGTGGGCAGAAAGATCGTGATGATGTTCTGCGTGAGCCAGAAGCCGGTCATCATCAAAAGCACCTGAAGCAGGTTACGTCCGCTGCGGCCGCGCATCAGATCGGTCAACGGCAGTTTTTCCGCCTGTTTCGGCTTGTCGCCGGCCTCGCTCTTCCAGATTTCCGATTCCGCCACCTTGTGCACGTAGTACAGCGCGAGAATGCCCGCAAGCGCGGCACCCATCACGAACGGCACGCGCCAGCCCCACTGCGCGTACGGCGAGTTCACGCCATTCAGCGGAAACAACACGAACATCACCATCGCGACCAGATTGATCGTCACGTAAGCGGCCGGAAAGCCCGCAATGATGAAGCCGCCGACGAACCCCCGCTGCGACTTCTTCGAGTACTCGATTGCGAGCGGCATCGCGCCGGTATAGCCCCCGCCAAGGAAGATGCCGTCGACGAATCGCAGCAGCACCAGCAACCAGTACGACACGATCCCGATGCTCTGATAGCCCGGCAGCAGCGCAATCAGCAACGTGACGATGCCGAAGCCCGACACCGACCAGATGGATGCGCTGCGGCGCCCCACCCGGTCCGCGATCATGCCGAACAGCAACGCACCCACCGGCCGGCCCAGCAACGTCGTGATGAAGACGAGCGACGCAAGAATCGTCTCCATGCCGCTCGACAGATGCGGCGGCTGAAAATAGGCCAGCACCGGCGAGAGCACGACCACCGGCAAATAGATATCGAACATGTCGATGAACTCGGAAAAAAACGCGCCTTTGATCGCATGGCGGCGCTTCGTTTCGATCGACTGATCGCTGTCCCGCTGTACCACTTCGTCTGCTGTCAGGGTCTTCATCGTTGTCTCCGTTCATTGTCGGCGCCTCGTGGCGCGTGTTTTCCCCGCATAGCCATCGGCGGCGCGAATTGCCGGGCGCCGCCGCGTGCCGCGGTGTCTCATGGTCGGTCAGACCGCCGAGGTCTCCGCCTCATAGGCCTTGATCGCGTCGCTCGCAACGCGAAACGCGGCGAGGGCAAGCGGTACGCCGCAATAAATCGCGGCCTGCATCAGCACTGCGCGAATCTCTTCCTTCGTTACGCCGTTGCGCAGCGCCCCTCTCACATGCACCGAGAGTTCGTGATGCTGGCTCATCGCGGTAAGCATCGCGAGGTTCAGCATGCTGCGCGTCTTGAACGGTAGAGTCTTGTCGCCCCAGATATCGCCCCAGCAACTCTCGGTGACGAACTTCTGCATTGGGCGGTTGAAGTCGTCTGCGTTGGCCCACGACTTCTCCACGTGCGCGGCCCCCAGCACTTCCTTGCGGTTTTCGAAGCCCCTTTCAAAGCGTTCGTCGAAGCGTTCATTGCCCATCTTGCGATCTCCCGGTTTCGTTCCATTCAGCATCGTCATTGCATGACGGAATGATTGAATGTTTGTCATACAATCAAAACGAACAAAATTTTTTGGTGCGCGGCCGGTGCACGGCTTACGTGCCGCCGTAGCCCACCAGCGCCTTCGTTTCCAGATACTCGCGCAGTCCCGCTTCGCCCCACTCGCGGCCATTGCCCGATCGCTTATAGCCGCCGAAAGGCGCATGGAAGTCCGCTGGCGGATAGTTCAGATGCACGCCGCCCGCGCGCAGCGCGCGCCCCACCTTGCGGGCCCGCTCGACACTGCCGGACTGCACGTATGCCGCAAGCCCGTAATCGGTGCCGTTGGCCATGGCGATGGCGTCCGCTTCAGTCTCGTAGGCCATCATCGAAAGTACCGGGCCGAAGATCTCTTCCCGCGCAATCGTCATATCGGGCGTGACGTCGGCGAACACGGTCGGCTTCACGTAGTAACCCTTATCAATTCCCGCCGGTCGCCCTGTGCCGCCGGTTACGAGCCGCGCGCCTTCGTCGATACCTTTCTGGATCAGCATCTGCACACGTTCGAACTGGTTGCGATTCACGAGCGGGCCGAGTTGCGTTGCGGGGTCTTCGGTCGCGCCGACACGGTACGCTTGCGCCGCGCGCTTCGCGATCTGTGCCGCGTCGGTCATCAGATGACGAGGCACGAGCATTCGCGTCGGGATCGAGCACGACTGGCCCGAGTTCGTGAAGCATGCGGCGACGCCGCGTGTCACCGCCGCCTCCAGATCGACGTCGTCCAACAGAACGTTCGCCGACTTGCCGCCCAATTCCTGCGCGACGCGCTTCACTGTGGGCGCGGCCGCCTGGGCGACCAGCACGCCCGCGCGCGTGGAACCGGTGAACGACACCATGTCGATGCCCGGGTGCGCCGCAATCGCCTCGCCTACGCCAGGGCCGTCGCCGTTCACGAGATTGAACACGCCGGCCGGAACCTGAGCCTCGTCGAGCACTTCGGCAAACAACAGCGCGCTGAGCGGCGAATACTCGCTCGGCTTCAGCACCATCGTGCAGCCGGCTGCCAGCGCGGGCGCGATCTTCACGACGATCTGGTTCACCGGCCAGTTCCACGGCGTGATGAGGCCGCACACGCCGATCGGCTCCAGCACGACGCGCGTGTTGCCGCGTTGCTCCTCGAATTCGAAGCGCTCCAGCACTTCGATCAGCGTGTTCAGATGCGCGGGGCCGCGGGCGGCCTGGCCGTTGCGCGCAAACGTGATGGGCGCGCCCATTTCGCGTCGCATCAGCTCGGCGAATTCGTCATAGCGCCGTTCGTAAATCTCGAGTACACGCTTCAACAATGCGACGCGTGCTGTGACGCTCGATGCCGACCACGTCGCGAACGCGCGGCGTGCGGCCGCAACCGCGCGGTCCACGTCTTGCGCGTTGCCGAGCGCGAGCCGCTCGAACGCCGTTTCGGTGGCTGGATCGATCACGTCCATCCAGCGCGGCGAGGCCGGTTCCGTCCAGCGCCCGTCAATGTAGAACTGTGCAGTGTGTGACATGAAAACTCCGAGTGGCCGCGCCGGTTCAGGAACTGCTCACGGGCAGCAGCCGATACATTTCCGTGTGGTCGGTTGCAGGCGTCGAGCGTTGCGCCGCTTCGTCCCACAGGGCGACGCAGGTATCGCCGAGCGTCATGGGATACCCCACGGATTGCGCGAGTGCGCGCGCAATCTTCAGGTCCTTCGTCATCAACTGCAGCGCAAAGCCGGATGCGAAGGTGCCGCTCAACATGAACTGCTTCACCTTGTTTTCCGACGTATTGCTGCGGCCCGACGAGGCGTTCAGCACATCCGTCATGACAGCTGGCTCGATACCGAAACGCTGCGCGATATGCAGGGCCTCCACGGTTGCGGCAAGTCCGGCTGCCGACACGTAGTTGTTCAGCGCCTTCGCGGCGTGGCCCGCGCCCGCGCCGCCAATGTGCAGCAGGCTCTTGCCCATCGCCTCCAGCACGGGCCGGCAGTTCGCGAACACGTCTTCTCTGCCGCCCACGAGGATTGCGAGGGTGCCCTCCG
This sequence comes from Paraburkholderia sp. A1RI_3L, assembly GCF_048957895.1. Taxonomy (NCBI): domain Bacteria; kingdom Pseudomonadati; phylum Pseudomonadota; class Betaproteobacteria; order Burkholderiales; family Burkholderiaceae; genus Paraburkholderia; species Paraburkholderia sp. A1RI_3L. The sequence goes on along the minus strand of NZ_JARCHA010000004.1, from coordinate 567,349 downwards.
TCGCCTTCTTCACACCGCCCGAAACCGGTGCGTCCAGATACGCGAGGCCGCGCTCCCCGATCACCGCGCCGAGCTTGCGCGAGCGTTCCGGTTCCGACGAACTCATATCGATCACGACCGCGCCGGCACGCAGATGGTTGATCCAGCCGTCCGCGCCGCTCCCCAGCAGTACGCGTTCGACAATCGCCGAGTTCGGCAGCATTGTGATGAGCACATCGAGCGATCCTGCGTTCGCGGCGCTCAGGCGTTGCGCGCCGGTTTGGCTGACGATGGCTTCGGCGCGCGCGGCATCGGCGTCGTCGACGAACAGCTCGAAACCCGCATGGGCGAGGCACTGCACCATTGGCGCGCCCATCATGCCGAGGCCGATGAAGCCGATGCGTCTGGTTTGACCCATGATGTCCAACTCCTATGCCAGCGCCGAAAAAGCCGTCGGCACGAGAAAGTGGTTTTCGATACGCTCGACGATGGGCCGCACCGCCTCCGTCTCCGCGCGCTTTGCGATCCACTCCGGGTCGGTCTGGAACGCGTTCCACTTCTGCTCGCGCTCCGCGAGACTTTCCCACTCCAGCATGTAGGTGAGCGCGTGGTTGTCCGGTCCGATCAGCGTGGTCCAGAAGCCGATCTGCCGGATGCCGTACTTCTCGAAAAAGCCGAGCGTCGTGGTCGAGAAGCGCTCGAGCAGTGCGGGCAGGCGCGTCGGCGCGCAATGGTAGATACGCATTTCAACAATCATCTGTTTCTCCTGTGATGTGCTGTTCAATCGTCGAGGCCGCTGGCAGACGACCAGCGCTCGACATATCTGACGAGTTCCGTCATGTCGCGTGCGGCGCCGTCCTGCATCGCCGCGTCATTCCAGACCTGACGTGCGGCGCTACCCACCCGCATCGGCACGCCAAGCGCCTGGCATTCCTCTACAGCGAGCCCGATGTCCTTGCACACGCTGCCAACCGGAAAGCCGAAATCGAATGTGGCGGGCAGCACGTGCTTCGGAAACTTGTCGAGCGTCGCGCCGTTCTTGCCGCTGCCTGCATTGATGACCGCCATCATCACTTCGGGATCAAGTCCGCCGTGAATACCGGCAACGTAGGCTTCCGACGTGATCGCAAACGCGGTGGTGGACAGCATGTTGTTCAACAGCTTCAACAACTGCCCCTGGCCGGGCACGCTGCCCACCACGAAGACCTTGCCGAGCACGTCGAACAACGGGCGTACTGCGTCGAGCGGCGCCGGCGCGCCGGCCGCCATGATCGCGAGCGATCCCTTGCTGGCGCCTGCCGCACCGCCGCTGACCGGCGCATCCACTGTCTCGATCCCGCGTGCGAGCAGCACCTGCGCCACTTCTTTTTCGACGCGCGAGCCGACGGTCGAGAGATCGACAAGAATCTTCAGCGCATCGCCGCCCGCAAGCCCGTCGTCGCCAATGGCCACTTGCCGGAAGACCGCGGGTGTGGGCAAGCTCGTGAAGACGATGCGCGCCTTGTCCGCCACCTCGCGCACCGACTGCGCCGTGCGCGCACCCATGCCGGCCAGCGCTTCAACAGCCGCTTCGTCGCGATCGTAGACGATCAGGTCGTGCCCCGCTTCGATCAGGCGCCGCGCCATGGGGCGCCCCATCGTGCCGACCCCGACGAAACCCAGCACGCCTGGTTTACGCTCGCCGTTTGCCAGGTCATCCTTAGGACCATTCGTCATGTCCATCCTCATACGTGAATAGTGAAAAGCGGTTGCATCACGACACCGTCCGCGCGGCGCGCATCGGCGCTGCGGCGTCGGGCGCGGTGTCGAGTTTCCAGAGCAGGTCGAGGAGCGGCTGTGCTGCGACGCCGGAACCACCGTACGCTGCCAACTCATAAAGCTTGTCGGACAGTTCCACGTCCGCGAGCGGCGCAGCCAGGCTGCCGCGTGCGTTCAGCACGCGATGCGTCACGCGCTTCCCAGACCGAAACACAAGCGTCACCTGCGCGGACTCAACGGGCCACGCAGGATCGTCGATAAAGCGCAGCCGGTTACCCAACGCGCGCAATGCGGGATCGCTGACCGCGTTGTCGCTGAATTCCGCGAGTCCCGCCCTGCCACGCGCTAGCGCGACCGCGACGGCATGCTGCGCGCTGACCTGTGATTCGCGGCCCGTGCGCACATGGGGCCGATCGGTACGCTCGCGCAGCAGCGGATGGCCCACGATCTCCACCCGTTCGATCTCATCCAGCGTCCAACGGGCATCGCGGCGCAAGTCAAGACACGCGTCGATCACCGGATTCAGCACGACACCACACGGGTACGGCTTGTAGGTGTTCGACAGCAGCGCCCATTCACGCCCGAGCCCTTCGGTAATACGGCGTGTCTCAGCGCGCGTGCATGCCACGGCGAGAAATCCGCGTTGGCCTTCCAACGGCGCGTCGGGGCCGGCAAGTCCCTCCTTTGCGAGCAGTGCAGAGAGCATGCCGTTACGCGCCGCATTCCCCACGCTGACACTCTTCGACATCGTGCCGAGCGTTTCCACGAGTCCGCCCGCCTGGCCTGACGCATGACCCAACGCCCAACCGGTCTGCATTGCGTCGAGTTCGAGCGCCCGCGCAACGGCGGCAGCCGCGCCGAACACGCAGCATGTCGATGTGATGTGCCAGCCACGCTGGTAATGCTCCGGCGACACAGCATTGCCAATACGGCACGCCACCTCGACACCCATCACGAACGCAAGCAGCAAGGCCTCCCCAGACATAGGGCGGCACTCTGCCAGCGCGAACAGCGCAGCGGCAATCGGCGCCGTGGGATGGATGATCGTGGGGATATGCGTGTCGTCGAAGTCGAATACGTTCGCGCTCATCGCATTCAGCGCCGCGGCATTCAGCATGTCCATGCGCTCATCGCGGCCGATGATCGTCGCGTAACTGCCGGCACTAAAGCGCCCATAGACGCCAACCGCCTTATCGATCATCGGATCGCGCGCGCCCGCGAGCGCCACGGCGAAGTAGTTGACGAGCGCGCGCTTCGCTTCGTGACGCACCTCGCGCGGAATGTCGCCCCACTGCGCCGCACTGACGAAACGGGACAGCGCCTGCGTCACGGCAACCTCGTGTGAAGGCCGGGTTGCATTCATATCAGCCTGCAAGCCAGCCTCCTTCGATAGGCATCAACGCGCCCGTGATCTGGCTTCCTGCGGGCCCGCACAGGAATACGGCCAACTCGCCGACGTGCGCCGCATCGATCAGTTCGCCGCCCGGCTGCTTGCCCTTCAGAAACTCGCGCACCGCGTCGCCGCGATCCAGCTCACGCGCCGCCATCAGTTCACGAATGCGTCCATCGATATTCGGCGTGAGTACGGAGCCCGGACAAAGCGCGTTGCAGGTGATGCCCTGGCCCACGGTCTCGATCGCCACCGAGCGCGTGAGCCCGAGCAACGCTGTCTTCGTCGTCACGTAGTCGACGCGGTTCGCGACGGCGCGCGTGCCGTACACGGAGGTCATGTTGAGAATGCGCCCCCAGCCGCGCTCGCGCATGCGCGGCAGCACCAGCTGGATTGCCCGGAAAGCAGAGGTCAGATTCACCGCGAGCGCGGCGTTCCATCGCTCTATCGGAAAAGCATCGAGCGGCGCGAAATGTCGAACCACGGCATTGTTCACGAGCACGTCGAGCGAGCGCAATTGCCGCGTCGCCGTGTCGATCAACGCATCCACGCCCGACGTATTCGCGAGGTCGGCCCGTACGTAACGGCATTCCACGCCGAATTCGGACGCGATACGGGACACCGTGAGCGCCACGTCCCCCGGTACTTCCAGACCGTGCAGCACGACATCGCAGCCGGCGCCCGCAAGCGCCTTCGCTATTGCGAGCCCGAGACCGTTCGACGATCCGGTGACAAGCGCGCCCTTGCCGCGCAACATGCCTGGTTGTGCCATCTATTGCCCCTCAACACGAGGTGCGAGATCGAGCCGCACGATCCAGCCTTCCGTTTCGGCATCATGTGCCGGATAGCGGGCGAGCACTGCGGGATCGTGGCCCGGAATCACGTGATCCGGCGAACTGGCAAGGCGATGCGCGGTCTCGTAGCCTTCGATCATGTCGCCTACGTTGTAGACGACGGGAAACGGCCGCTCCTCCTGCATGTTCGCGTAGAAATGCGAAGCGTCGGATGCGAGCACCACCCAGCCGCGAGCCGTTTGCACACGCACGATCTGCAGGCCGTTCGTATGCCCGCCAACCCAGTGCACGGTAAGGCCTGGCGCGAGCTCCGCACTACCGTCGTGGAACTTCACGCGCCCAGCGAAAAGGCGTCCTACCATCGACTTCACGTCCTCCGGTTCGAACGGATGGCTCAGCGCATGGTGGCACATGCAGCGGCCCGTGCAGTAGGCCATTTCGCGGTCCTGCACGTGATAGCGTGCACGCGGAAACAGCCCATGATTGCCGGCATGGTCGTAATGCATGTGCGTGATCACGACATCTTCCACCTCGTCTGCACGAATGCCGATCTTCGCGAGGCCGTGCTCCACGGGGTTCGTGATGGTGCGCCCGCGCTTGTCGGCCATCGCCTGATCGAACCCGGTATCCACGATGAACGTGCGTTGCGCGCCCACCACTGCCCACACGAAATAGTCGAGCGGCATGGGCACGTCATGAGAATCGCCGCCAATGAAGTTATCGCGTGAACGGCGTTCGAAATGCGCGTACTTGACTGCGTAGATGCGGTAGTTCTCGCCCGGTGATTCCATGTCTCATCCATCCTTCTGTTGTTGATGGGTGCCACTGCTCAGGTCGTTGCTCGCGTTGTCGCGAGGCGTCATTCGATGGCCGCCGGCGCGCTGCCTGGCCTACCCGTCATTTCCGTCTCGCTCGTGGGGCCGGCAACGTCCGCTGCAATCGACTCCAGCGAGCGTCGTCGCGTTTCAGTGCCGAGCAGACCGACGATCAGTGCCTGCGTCAGCAGCGTTCCGACAATGAGCGCCAGCACGCCGCCAATGCCGAAGTGTGTGAATGCGCCCGCCACCGCGAACGGCACGAAGATGCTGACCGCGCGGCCCGCCGTGTTGGCAAGGCCCGAACCACGCAGTCGCAATGCGGTTGGAAACATCTCTGGCACGTAGGTGGCAACGCTGAACGACGACAGCACGTAGATGCACGCCGTGATGGCAAAGCCGAGTGCCGCAATCGCCGTTGCCGACTGCGCGTACGGATACGCTACGCCGAAGCCCGCGCACACGAGTGAAAACAGCACAATGCCCCATTTGCGGCCAAGCCGTTCGGCAAGACAGAACGCGATCAGCGAACCGATGGGACCGCCCGCGAACATCACGGCGGTGAGTCCGAGCGAACTCGAAACACTATGCCCCTGCTTGACGAGGAACGTTGGAATCCAGCTCACGAACGCATAGTTCACGACGAACAGCGCGACGAGAACCACAACGGCGGTGACGGTTCGCGCGAGCAACCGGCGCGAGAACAAGTCACCCATGCGGCTCTCGTGAGAGACCTTGACCGTTGCGGCGACCGTTGCGGTAGCGGGCGCGTGCGTCGCTGCGTGCCCAGACGACGCACCGCACTCGGCCTCGATGCGTTCCACGATCCGCTGCGCCTCTTCGGCACGCCCGTGCGTTGCCAGCCAGCGCGGCGATTCGGGCATCGACTTGCGAAGAAACCAGACCACGAGCGCGCCACAGCCCGCGATGGCGAACATCCATCGCCAACCATAATGCGGCACGATCAGCCAGCCGAGGAACGTCGAGAGAAACAGCGACGTGTTGATGATGAGATTGAGGATCGTGCCGAAGCGCCCACGCCATGACGCCGGAATGAACTCGCTGAGCGTGCCGTAGCCAACCACGATCTCCGCGCCCATCCCGATTCCCATCACGAGACGGAATGCGATCAGCCAGTAGATGGAAAGCGCAAGCGCGGCGGCAATGGATGCAAATCCGTAGATGCCCAGGTTGAACTGGTAGCAGAAGCGTCGGCCGAAGCGGTCACCCAGCCAGCCGGAGAGCCACGCGCCCGTCATCATGCCGATGAACGTGACCGAAACGAAGGTGGCGTTCAGGCGGAGTGTCGATTCGCCGCTGTGAATCATCGCGGCGAGCACGGTGCCCGCAATGTAGATGTCGAACGAATCGAAATACATGCCGGCGGCGATCAGCCCGAGCAGACGCCAATGGAAACGCGAGAGCGGCAGCCCATCCAGGCGTGCTCCGACACTTGCATCACCGTACATTTGCTGTCTCCGGTTCGTTATGGTCATGGCGCCGTACGCAGGCAATGACAGACCGCCGAGCGCAAGCATGGGAGCGATTATATTCTTGTCATACAATCCGTCAAGAATATAAGAGGTGGCCGAGCAGCGAACGATCGCACAAGTCAATGGTTGCGGCGCAACGCGGCAAGGCCTGCCGTGCAACGGGTGCGATTGGAGAAAGTTCGGTGAAAGACCGGCGCGGCCGCGCGCGCCGGCAAGGGAAGGCGGCGATGAACGCCGTGCTGCTGCGCAGCGTGTCGGCAATGCCGGCGTACAAGACGCCGCCGGCAATCTCTGGTGAAAGCCCTGTGCGGGCCAGTGCAGCCTCGAATGACGAGCCGCTTCGTCGTGAATCAGCCCTCTTTCAGTGGCCTCCGCGCTTCCAGGCCTCATACCGCGCCTTGTTCTCCTCGTTCGGCGGATAAAGGCCGGGCAGCGCGGCCCCTGCGTCCACCTGCTGCATGATCCAGCCTTCCAGCCGCTCCTGTTCGGGCGCTGCGGCAACCATATCGTCGACGAACGCTGCGGGAACCACGACTGCGCCGTCCGTATCGACCACAATCAGGTCGTCCGGGAACACCGCTACGCCGCCGCAGGCAACAGGCTCCTGCCAGCCCACGAAAGTCAGCCCCGCGACGGAAGGCGGCGCAGCAACGCCGCGGCTCCACACCGGCAAACCCGTGCCGAGTACGCCTGCCACGTCGCGCACCACACCATCGGTCACCAGCCCCGCCACACCGCGCTTTTGCATGCGCGCACAGAGAATGTCGCCGAATATGCCGGCGTCGGTTACGCCCATCGCATCGACCACTGCCACGCAGCCCGACGGCATGGCCTCGATGGCCGCGCGAGTCGAACGCGGCGACGACCACGATTCGGGCGTGGCGAGATCCTCACGCGCCGGCACGAAACGCAACGTGAATGCTCGACCGACAACACGCGGTTGCCCGGCCCGAATCGGCATGGCGCCGCGAATCCATACGTTGCGCAGCCCCTTTTTCAGGAGCAACGTGGTCAGCGTCGCGGTGGTCACGCCCGACAACGCATCAAGAATTTTCTGATCCACTGACATGAAACGCTCTCCTTCTCCATAACACTTTGGATACCGAACGAAGCGGCATTTCAGATGCCGGCAATGAGCCCACCGTCGACGCGAATGACGCCGCCCGTCATGTACGAGGCCCGCTCGCTTGCGAGGAACGTGACGACGTCCGCATACTCTTTCGGCTCGCCGTAGCGGCCGACGGGAATAGACGACGTGCTCTCGGCGGCCACGGCCTCGACGGTGCGCCCCTCGCGTCCGGCTTTCGCTTCGTCGAGAAAGCGGATGCGGTCCGTCGCCACACGTCCGGGCACCACGATGTTGGCCGTTATGCCGTCGCGCGCGACCTCGCGCGCCAGCGTTTTCGACCAGCCGACGAGCGAGAGCCGCAGCGCGTTCGACATCGCAAGATTCGGAATGGGCGCGACCACGCCGGAAGAGGCGCTCGTAATCACGCGCCCCCATTTGCGGGCACGCATGCCGGGCAGCACGCGGTCGGTAATCGCAATGACGGACAGCACCATCGAGCCGAAATACTTTTGCCACGCCTCGGCGGGCTGCCCCGAAGCCGGCGTTGGCGGAGGCCCGCCCGTGTTGTTGACGAGCACGTCCACTCCGCCGAATTCCGCTTCGATCGTCGCAACGTGCCGCTCGATCGCGGCCAGGTCGCCAAGGTCCCATTGCAGCGAGAGCGTGCGAGCCCCGGCGGCCTCGACTTCTTGCGCCGCGCGCTTCAGCGCGGTTTCGTCGACATCCGCGAGCACGACGTTCGCTCCCTCGTGCGCGAGCGACAACGCAATTGCCCGACCCAATCCACCGCCGCCGCCCAGCACCAGCGCAGTCTTGTTACGCAAACCCAGATCCATTCCATTCCCCCGGCCGCCTGGCCACCAGACTTTCACTCATGCGCACGGGCGTGTCTTCCCGCGCGCCCTTTACATCGCAGCGCCTGACGTCACGGGACGCATGCCGCCGCGGCTGCGCACCACGAACGTCATCGCCAGCACGCCGATCAGGTCGATCGTCGCGCCCAACGCGAATCCACTGCTGTAGCCGCCGAAATGTTCCACTGCGATCCCGGTGAGCGTGGGTCCGACAATGCCCGAGATGTTGGCGATCAGATGGACGAAGCCACTGACCGCGCCAAGATGCGTGCCGGGCACGAGTTCGTGAACCACCGCCCATACGGCTTGCGATGAAGCAGTCAGGAACAGCACGGCGAGTGCGACCAGCGATACGGCGGGCGCGGTCGAGGTGACGAAACTGACCGCCAGCATCGCGAGTCCCGACAAGGCCAGCGGCACGACGGCTGCGAGCTTGCGCGCGAGCAGCTTGTTCGCCATGCGCTTGAACAACAGGTCGGCAGCAAGACCGCCGCCAAAGTAGCCGATGGCGCCGCACGCCCAGGGAATGGCGGTCATCAGGCTCATCTGCGTGAGGTTCAGATGAAGCGCGCTCGTAAAGTAGCTGGGCAGCCACGAAATGAAAATGAACAACGTGTAGTTGACGGCAAAAAGACCCACGCCCAGCGCAAGCGTGCTCGGACGCAGCAGATACGCGCGCAGCGCCATCCCTTCTTCGCTTGCCTCGTGTGCCTGCACGGTCTTGCGGCTGCGTTCGATCAGTTCGCGTTCCTGATCACCCACATGGCGATTCTGTGCCGGCGTGTCGGTCACCCAAAGCCGCCAGACAGCAATCCACACGAAGCCGAGCACGGCGACCACCACAAACGAAACGCGCCAGCCGAACGCGACGGCCACGAGCCCCACCAGTGGCCCGGCCAGCGCATTGCCGAAGGTCTGCCCCGAAAACGTGAAGCCGATCATCGTTGCAGTCTCGTCGCGCGGGAACCAATTCGTGATAGCGCGATTCGTGGTGGAGTTCATGGGGCCTTCGCCGAAACCGAACAGCGACCGCAGGACGAACATCGAGGCGAAACCGGTGGCAGCGGCCGTGAGGCCGCAGAGCAGCGACCACACGCCCATTGCCCACGAAAAGACGCGCGTCGGCCCGAACCGGTCAGCCAGATGCCCGCCGACGAATGAAAAGATCGAATAGCCTACGAAGAAGCTGCTGAATATCACGCCGAGTTGCGACGGTGAAAGACTCAGTTCCTTGCTAATGACGGGCGCGACGACACCAAGCGCCGCGCGGTCCATGTAATTGATCATGCCGGCGGCGAACAGTAAGCCCGCCACGGTGAATCGATACCTGCCGCGCATCTGCGTCTCCATTTAATTTGGTTTACTGAATAATTAAAGCGGGCTGACAGGCTCGAAAAACGCGCCACGCTTCATACCCGCACTAAACGCCGAACGGCTCAAGCGGCCGGAGTACGCGCACGCCGAACCTCGAGTGCCTCCGGGTTGACGGTCGTTGCCACGGGCTGTCCCGCGAGCGCCGCAATCAGATTGCGCGCCGCCTGCCGCGCCATGGCCGCGCGTGTTGCATGAGTCGCCGAGCCAATGTGCGGAAGTGCGACGACGTTGGGAAGCGTGTAGAGCGGTGAGCCGGCCGGCAGCGGTTCGCGCTTGAACACGTCGAGCCCCGCGCCGCGGATCGTGCCGTTCTGCAGCGCAGCGACAAGCGCGGACTCGTCCACTACGAGTCCACGCGAACCATTGATCAGGATTGCATCCCGTTTCATCAAGCCAAGCTCGCGCTCACCGATGAGGTGATGCGTCTCGGGCGAAAGCGGCACCATGAGGCAAACAAAGTCGGATTCGGCAAGAAGCGCGTCCAGCGTCCGGCGTTGCGCGCCGTAAGCCGACTCGGCGACCGGATGCGGCGTTCGCTTCGTATAGAGAACACGCATCCCGAAACCCAGCGCGGCCCGGCGCGCCACAGCCTCGCCGATACGTCCCAGACCGACGATGCCAAGCGTGCGGCCATGAACGTCCACGCCGAAATAGCGTTCTTCCACCTGAGCGCGCCACGCCCCGCTCGACGCCCAGTTCGCCAGTTCCACTACCCGTCGCGCGCTTGCCAGCAGCAGCGCAAACACGAGGTCTGCGGTGGTTTCGGTGACTTCGTCCGGCGTGTTGGTGAGCACGATGCCGCGCTGCGTGAGTGCGGCCACGTCGAAAGCGTCGTAGCCGGCGGAGATGGTCGAGGCCACTTCCAGCCGCGGGGCCGCCTCCAGCAGCGCCGCCCCGATCTTGAGCGTGTTGCCCATGATGCCGTGCGCGCTGCCCAGCGCCTCGACGAATCGTGTGCGGTTGGCCTCGTCGACGTCGTCGAAGGCCGTCACGTCGAACTCCCGACGCAGGCTTTGCACGACGTCTTCGGGCACCTTCCTGTACAGCACCACATGCTTCTTCACATGACTCTCCAGGCTCGCTGCGCACGGTGGCGCCACACGCCAGCACGTTGACTTGCGGCCCACTATAAAAGTGGATAAGATCGTCGTCAAGAATTATTGATAATCCTATCGATGACATTATGGACAAGAAATCAGAGAAGCAGGGACTGAGGAAAGGGCTGACGAACTACGGCGACGAAGGCTTCTCGCTGTTTCTGCGCAAGGCCTTCATCAAGGGCGCGGGCTATACCGACGACGCGCTTTCGCGCCCCATCGTCGGCATCGCGAATACGGGCAGCGGTTACAACCCGTGCCACGGCAACGCGCCGCAATTGATCGAGGCCGTGAAACGAGGCGTGATGCTGGCGGGCGGGCTGCCTGTCGATTTCCCGACCATCTCGATCGGCGAGAGCTTTTCGCACCCCACGAGCATGTATCTGCGCAATCTGATGTCGATGGACACGGAAGAGATGATCCGCGCGCAGCCCATGGATGCGATCGTGCTGATCGGCGGTTGCGACAAGACCGTGCCCGCCCAGTTGATGGGTGCGGCCGTGGCCGGCGTGCCGGCCATCCAGCTCGTCACGGGTGCGATGCTGACCGGCTCGCATCGCGGCCAACGCGTGGGCGCATGCACCGACTGCCGGCGCTTCTGGGCCAGTTTTCGCGGGCAGGAAATCGACGCACATGAAATCGACGAGGTGAACAGCCAGCTTGTCGCAACCGTGGGCACCTGCTCGGTCATGGGTACGGCAAGCACGATGGCCTGCATCGCCGAAGCGCTAGGCATCATGCTGCCGGGCGGCGCGAGCGCGCCGGCGGTAACGGCCGATCGCATCCGCATTGCCGAACGCACGGGCGCAACGGCGGTCGCGATGATCGAACAGAAGCTCACGCCCGAACGCATCCTGACGCCCGAAGCGTTTGAAAACGCGCTGCGCGTACTGCTCGCGATTGGCGGCTCGACCAACGGCATCATTCATCTCACCGCCATCGCCGGGCGGCTTGGCGTGGAGATCGACCTGAACGAAATGGACCGCATGGCGCGCGAGACGCCCGTGCTCGTCGACCTGAAGCCTTCCGGCAAGCACTACATGGAAGATCTGCACAAGGCCGGCGGTCTCACCACCGTGCTGCGCGAACTGCGGCCGCTGCTGCACCTCGACACGTTGACGGTGACGGGCCGCACGCTCGGCGAAGAACTCGACGCTGCGCCCGCAAGCTTCCCGCAGGACGTGGTGCGCCCGCTTCACCAGCCGATCTTTCCGCAGGGCGGTGTGGCGGTGCTGCGCGGCAATCTCGCTCCGGGTGGCGCAATCATCAAGCAGTCCGCAGCGAATCGCGAGTTGATGGAGCACGAAGCACGCGCCGTCGTGTTCGAAAACGCAGAAGACCTGGCGCGCCGCATCGACGATCCCGAACTCGACGTCGAGGCAGACGACGTGCTCGTTCTCAAGAACATCGGGCCTATCGGCGCGCCGGGTATGCCCGAAGCCGGCTATATCCCGATTCCGAAGAAGCTCGCCACGCTGGGTGTGAAAGACATGGTGCGCATCTCGGACGGCCGCATGAGCGGCACCGCGGCGGGCACCATCGTGCTGCACGTGACGCCCGAGTCCGCAATCGGCGGGCCGCTCGCACTCGTGCGCAGCGGGGACCGCATTCGCCTGAGCGTTGCGAATCGCTCAATCGACGTGCTCGTCAGCGACGAAGAGCTTCGGCGGCGTGCCGCGGAGCAGCCGCCGTATGCGGCGGCGTCGCAGGAACGCGGTTATCGCAAGCTGTTCCTCTCGTCGATCACGCAGGCCGACAAGGGGTGCGACTTCGACTTTCTCGCGGCGACGGAAATGACCGTCAAGGTTCCGCGCCCGCGTGGTTGACCGCGAGATGAGACAGGTGCTTTCCCGCATCGCCCGCAACTGGCCGCGAGATGCGTCGCGCACGAGGATTTGCAGGCAGAATTGTCTATATACTGCTGGCCTCCTTCGAGGTAACCCGGGTTACGTTCCTTTCCCCGTCGATATGAAAAACGCCTCTCCCGACCTGCCCAGCCCCGCGTTGCAGCGCCCCGCAGCGCGCGACCGCGACATCGACCTCACCGTGGCACGCGTTGCCGATACGCTCGAAGAGGAAATCGTGCTGGGCGCGCTGCATCCGCGCGAACGCCTTGTGGAAGACGATCTGTGCGAACGCTTCGTGATCAAGCGTCACGTCACGCGGCTCGTGCTCGCGGAACTCGAGCAGCGCGGCCTCGTCGAGCGGCGCAAGAACGTAGGTGCGCTCGTGAAGTCGTACACGCCGCGCGAGGTGATGGAGTTGTACTCGGTGCGGGAAATTCTGGAAACCAGCGCGGCTTCACGTATCAAGCTGCCGGTGCCGCCGGAACAACTCGCGGAACTGGTCGAAATCCAGCAGACGCACGACGCCGCCGCGCAGACCGGCGACCTGCGCGGCGTGTTCCGCTCGAACATGGCTTTTCACCGCGCGCTGTTCGCACTGTCCGACAACCAGGCACTGACCGAAGCCATTCGCGAATACGAGCGCCGTACGCATGCCATTCGCTCGGCGTCGCTGCTCTTTCCGCACTACCTCGAAAAAGCCCGCAGCGAACACCACGAAATGCTGAAGGCGCTGGCCGGCAATGATCAGGGCAGACTGGTCGAACTCTGCCGCGACCACCTGGTTCCGGCCCGCGATGCTTATCTCGATGCGTATCACCGCCGCGCAGGCACCACGGCGGGCGCGAACATCGACCAGTAGACCCGTAGCAGGCTCCAACGCCGGGCGGCTTTCTTGCTCCCGGCAATGGCGCTTTACTCAGGAGAACTGAAATGAACCGAATCTTGATAACCGGTGCGGCCGGCCACATCGGCCGGGCTTTGCGACGCGGACTGAAGGGTTCATACCCGCTGATCAGGCTGGCCGACATCGCGCCGCAAGCCCCCGCGGAGCCGGGCGAAGAAATCGTGACGGCCGATATCACAGACCCTGCGCAACTCAGGCAGGCAATGGAAGGAATCGACTGTGTGGTCCACCTTGCCGGCATTCCCGACGAAGACACGTGGGACAACATTCGCCGCATGAACATCGAAGGTTGCTACAACGTGTTCGAAGCAGCGCGTATGGCGGGCGTCAAGCGCGTGATCTTTGCAAGTTCCAATCACGCTGTGGGCTTTCACCGCCGCGACCGGATGATCGACGACGAAGTCATGCCGCGTCCCGATAGCCGATATGGCGTGTCGAAAGTATTCGGCGAAGCGGTTGGGCGGCTGTACGCGGACAAGTACGGGCTCTCGGTGGCCTGTCTGCGCATCGGGTCGTTCCGTCCGGACGACCGACCCACGGCGCCCCGCCATCTCTACACCTGGATCAGTCATCGCGACATGGTCCAACTCGTGCGTCGCGCGGTCGACTATCCGGCGTATCACTTCATCGTCGCTTACGGCGTGTCCAACAATGCTCGCAACCGCTGGGACAACGCGAACGTGCGCTTTCTCGGCTACGAGCCGCAGGACGATGCCGAACGCTATGCCACTGCGATCCTCGCCTCGGGCACGCACGAAGACGAACGCGAGGCCTTGTTTCACGGCGGTTTCGGCTGTCTCGCCGAATTCGCCGGAAAACTCGAGGCTATCGACTGACCATCGTGGGCATCTCAGCGCGGTGGCGCAGTACGCGCCCTGCGCTGAGATGCCCACGGGTGGAACGAACCGGAACGATGGGCGCATATGCCCCGTGCGCCATCCAGCAAGGAGCACGTAACAATGACGTTTTTCGCTGCCGGCCCGCGATGCGCGACGTCCTCACCTCGACTCGGTCCAGCGCCCGTACTTCGCCACCTGGGTCTCGTCGAAATGGAATCCGAGCCCCGGCTCCTGGTGCAGGACGATACGACCATTCTTGTGCGTCAATTGACGGTCAATGAGACGCCGGAAGTTGAGCACCTGGTCGTCGCGGAAAAACTCGACGTAGCGCGCGTTCGGCGTGGCCGCTACCAGCGGCGCGTGAACGTCATGGAACCAGTGCGGGCACACGACGACACCGTAGCTCGCCGCCGTGGCGGCAATACGGCGCCACTCCGAAATACCGCCGCAAACCAGCGCATCGGTCTGCAGGATCGACGCCGCCTGCTTGTCGAGCAGCTCCTTGTGATACCAGCGGCCGTACCCGATCTCGCCCGTCGCAATGGGCACGCGCGTCGCGCTTGCGAGGCGCGCGTGGTTGTCCACGTCGTCGGGCGAAAACGGCTCTTCGATGAAGTAAGGGTCGTACGCCTCGAAGCGGCGAACGAACTGGAGCGCTTCAGTCACGTCGCGCCAGCCGTTGTTGATGTCGATCATCAGTTCGACGTCCGGGCCAATCGCCTCGCGCGCGGCGCGCACGCGCGCCTCTTCTTCAACCGGCGAAAGACGACCGGCTTTCATCTTCACGGCCCTGAACCCCGCTTCGACATAGCTCGCCATTTCTTCGCCGAGCTTCTCGGGCGTCTTGCCGTCGAGGTAATAGCCGCCGCTCGCGTAGGCCGGCACCGTTTCCAGTTCAACCGCCCCCAGATACTTGTGAAGCGGCACGCCATGTGTGCGCGCATTGAGGTCCCACAGCGCCGTATCCAGCACGCTGATAGCGCGCATCACGGTGCCGGCCCGCCCCTGCAGCAGGCTCTCCTGATACATGGCTTGCCACAGCCCTTCCACGCCATACGAATCGCGTCCCTTCAGAACCGGCGCCAGCAATTGCTCCACCGCTACGCGCATCAGTTCGCCACCCGCGCTGCCCACATAGCAGAAACCGATGCCTTCCACGCCGTCGCTCGATCGTATCTTGACGAGACCGTACTCGCGGCGCGACACGACGCGCGTTGAAAACGACGTCACGCGGTCCAGCGGGACTACGGCAGTACAAACGGAAATGGACTCGATTCGTGGCATATCGACCTGTCTCCTGGTGTCCCCGGGTGAAGAAATGCGCCGACGTCGCGGCGCCCACCATGAAGTGTGAGGGCTGCTGCGCCGCGATGGCAGCATGCTTCGCCTTCTTCAGGCATTAAAACTTTTATCGATGGACTCGCGCTATCTTCAGAGCTTCGTCTACGTCGTCGAACTCGGCTCGATTGCAGAAGCCGCACGGCGTCTCGACCTCACGCCCGCGGCCGTCGCCCAACGCGTCAAGATGCTGGAGGCCGAACTGGGGACGAAACTCGTGCGCCGCTCGGGCCGTACGGTCGGCACGACCGAAGCGGGCGAACGCATTCTCGAGCGGGCACGCACGGTGCTGCACGAAATTCGCGACCTCAAGTCCGATCTGAACGACGCCGCCACGCTTGCGGGCCAGTTGCGCCTGGGCGGTACGCCGACCATGATGACGGGCCTCATTCCCGACGTGCTGGCCACCCTGCTCACACGTCACCTCCAGATGGACATCTATCTGGAGCCCGGCCCTTCGACAGAGCTTTATCGCAAAGTCGTGAACGGCCATCTCGATGCAGCCGTACTGGTCCAGCCGCTCTTCGCCCTGCCGAAAAGCTGCGACTGGCACACGTTTCGCGAGGAACCGCTCGTGCTCCTCACACCCGCCTCGATGAACGTGATGGACGTTCACGAAACATTGCGCACAGAACCCTTTCTGCGCTACGACCGCAACGTTGTAGGCG
The DNA here is from genome assembly GCF_048957895.1 of Paraburkholderia sp. A1RI_3L. Classification (NCBI taxonomy): domain Bacteria; kingdom Pseudomonadati; phylum Pseudomonadota; class Betaproteobacteria; order Burkholderiales; family Burkholderiaceae; genus Paraburkholderia; species Paraburkholderia sp. A1RI_3L. The sequence continues at coordinate 551,130 of NZ_JARCHA010000004.1, read as the reverse complement.
GCCAGCTTGCGGACGCCTATCTGCGGCAGCACAACATCAATCCGCGCCAGCGCTGCGAACTGGACGGACTCGACGCGCTGGCCGTTCTGACCGACCGCGGCCTCGGCGTAACGCTCGTGCCGGACTGGCGCATGACGCGCTTCGCCGGCCTCGCGCTCGCAAAATGGGCGCTTCCTCAGCCCTTTACCAGGCGAGTGGTCGGGCTGCTCTGGAACCGCTCGTCGGCACGCGTGCGGCTTGTCCACGCGTTTCGCGAGATCGCTATCGAACTGCTGGGCGAAAATGGTGCGCAACAGCAAGGTGCCGGGCAAAACCCCACCACGCCGTTGCGCATGCCGGACACAAAAAACTCTGATGCCTGAAGCAAGCGGACATCGCTTTTCCTGGTCCCGGCCGCCGCGTAATACTGGGCTTGCCGCCAAGCTTGCTCCTGGCCGAAGCACCAGGAAAGCCCCGTGAAAGGAACGACGATATGCCCGAAAACTGCTTCGCCATCCTCTCTAATGCCAACGACGCCAGCCTCTGGACCTACTGTTTCGACGCCTCAGCCACCGCGCCCTCGCTGCGCACAAGCGAACGCATCGCAGCGGGCCCCGGCGTGATGCCGCTCGCACTGAGCGCCGACCGCCGCCAACTCTTCGCGGCCACACGCGGCGGCACGCCTTCGCTCGTGAAGTACTCGGTGGACGCTCGCGCTGCCCGACTGACAACCGAATACCGCCTCCCTATCGGCGCGAGTCTCGTCTCACTGGCCGCCGACCGCACGGGGCAGCTTCTATTCGGCGTCTCGTACGGTGGCCACGAACTGCTCGCCTTTAGCGTCAAGCAACTCGACCTCGGCGACCCTACGCCACGCCAGGTGGAAAGCGGCATCCGTAACGCGCACGGTGTGCTGGTATCGGACGACAATCGTTTCGTCTACGCGACCTCGCTCGGCAGCGACGCCGTGCTGTCCTGGACCCTCGACGAAAACGCCCCGCAACCGCTCTCGGCGCTCGAAACACTGTCGGTTGGCCGTGGTTTCGGCCCGCGGCATCTGTGCCTTGCGCCGGACGGCGCATGGCTCTATGTGCTCAGCGAATTTCGCGCGACCGTAGCCGTGTTTCGTCGCGATACGCGCACCGGCAGGCTCGCGCCGCACAGCGTCTGCGCGCGCCCCGACGTGCTCGCCGATTTGCAGGACGGCTTTGCACGCCCGCCCGCCACGGAGCCGCAACCCGATCCGGCCATGCTCGCTTCGCTCGTCTGGGCCGCCGATATCCATGTGCATCCCGATGGGCGCTTCGTCTATTTCTCCGAGCGCACGACGAACCGCCTCTTCACGCTGCGTGTGCGCGCCGACGGCACACTCGAACACGCCGGACACGTCGAGACCGAACCGCAGCCGCGCGGCTTTCGCATCGACCCGTCCGGTCGGACGCTGCTCGCGTGCGGCGAACACTCCACGCACGTGTCGTTGTTCAGCATCGACGCACAAACGGGCGCTCTCACGTTGTGTTCGCGAAGCGAAGGCGGGAGCGGGGCAAACTGGGTAGAAATCGTGGCGGTCGACTCATGAGCAACGTATTGGATGTATCGGCGAAAGGCGTTTTTCCGATTGCCGTCACGCCGTTCACCGAAGATGGCCAACTCGACCTGGCCAGCACTGACCGGATGGTGGACTTCTATCTGGAGTGCGGCGCAAACGGCCTCACCATACTCGGCATTCTTGGCGAAGCCACGAAACTGACCGCCGACGAATCGCGCACGTTCGTCGCGCGCGTGCTGGCACGCGTGGCAGGCCGCGTGCCGGTCGTCGTCGGCGCATCGGCTCCTGGTTTCGCGCCAATGCGCGAACTCGCGACAAGTGTGATGGACATGGGCGCCTCCGGCGTGATGGTTGCGCCGGCCCCCACCTTGCGCACGGACGAGCAGATCGTCGCCTACTTCGACATGGTGGCCGCGACGCTGGGCGAACGCTGCCCCTGGGTGCTGCAGGACCACCCGGTTTCCACCGGCGTGCAAATGGCCCCTTCGGTGATTCTGCGCATACTGGGCAACGCGCCGACATGCGTGATGCTCAAGCACGAGGACATTCCGGGCCTCTCGAAACTCTCCGCCATTCGCGCGGCCAGCGAGCAAGGTACGGTGCGGCGCGTGTCCATCCTGACCGGCAACGGCGGCGGCCTGTTCCTGCCCGAGGAACTCACGCGCGGCGCCGACGGCGCGATGACAGGCTTCGCCTATCCCGAGATGATGGTCGAGGTCTGCAAGGCGCACGCGGCGGGCAACGTCGAACGCGCGCACGACGTTTTCGACGCCTACCTGCCGCTCGCCCGCTATGAGCAGCAGCCGAATATCGGACTCGCGGTGCGCAAATATCTCATGGCAAAGCGCGGCGTCATTGCATCGGCAGCGCTACGCAAGCCTCGCGCCCAACTCACCGCCGCCGATGTCGCCGACATCGAGCTGCTCGTGAAGCGGCAGGCGACACGGCTCGAAGCCTTGAGGTAGCGGGATCGTCGCATGGGAGCTCAAGACCCTGGGCGTGCCGCGGTCCTTCAAGGTCCTATTGCTTACGAGTCCAGCCTCATGAGTTTCGGCGAAATACTGAAACCCGCGTGAAGCATCTGAAGCATAAACTCCTTCACCTCGCTCGCCAGGCGGTTTCCGGTCACGTCGACATGCCTGACATACGTGAACCCTTTGTCTTCCCGAGTGAATGCCGCCAGGAATCTTCCGTACGCCTCCCCAATATCGGTAAGCAAATGAACGTACAGCCCGTTGATGTCGAAGAACCCGGCCGGCAACGGAATATTCACGCGATGCGGCGCGATCACGATGCGCCCTCTGGAACTGCGATAAGAGGCGGGGTCCGGCGCCACCAGATTCTGCCGTGCATCGTTCAACCTGCGGCGAAGGTCCGAACCGATATTGAGTTCGTATCGGCATCCCTGAGCAATGAAATTCCTGAAGATGAAGTTGAATTTCTCCATACTCGGAAGCTTCGCGTAATCGAGAATTGCGATCATCGCCAGAATATTTTCCGGAGACTGGGAGATCGTCGCGTAATACGCCAGCATTTCCCGCAAGGCATACACGTTTCTGGGATTAAAGAAGTTCGCTATTTCGTCTGCTTCAAGCCCGTCCTGCAAGCGAACCTCAAACGTATCGAGCATCATTTCAACTCCCTTTCGTGAATTTTCGGAAAAGTCCAGGTGGTCGCAGCGGCAACTGCGTCATTCGAGGCCAAGCATCGCGAGGTACCGCGACATATCGCCCTCCGTGCGCACCACCTCGCGCATCAATTCAGGCAATGGCAAGCGTCCCCACGACACGGCGCGTTGCAACAGGTAAGGCGTCGGGCTGTGCGGCTCGTGCACGAGCAGATAATTGGCCGCGAGTTCGATCAGTTGGTAAGCCTGTGCCCGGCTATCCACTTTCGCGGGCAATGGCTGATCGGCGTCGGGCATTGAAAACGTCTGTCCTGCCTGCGATTCCTGCAAGGCACTGGTCATTGCGGTCTCCCTCATAGCGGAGTGTGTCGTCGCGCCCGGCGCATCGGCATTTCCTGGCGGCACGGCGCGAGAAGCGTGGTCGCCGGGCAGGCTGGTCACGGCTCGCAACAAGCGCGCAAGCACGTCGTCCACGCTACCCAGATGGGGTGAATCGTTTTGCAGCAGTTCGTCGAGCAGGCTTCTGAACGTACGCCACGCGCCGCGTGCCGCTTCCAGCTGCTGACGCAACGACGTGAGCGCAATCAGGTTGCCGCTCTGCTTCGCATTCCTTTCGAGCAAATCGCGCGAGAGATCTGCCGCCCGCGCATCGTCTTCCACGATCACGCGCTGCCACTCGTCGAGATTCACGTGCGCCGGTTCGCGTCCTTCAATTGCAAGAAGCGGCACATGCAACGTCAGCGTGAGCGCAAGCGTGTCGTTCAACCAGACGAAGGGCGCAACGCGCGCGTCCGCATCGCCTTCCTCCAGCGCGGGCCACGCGTCTTGCCAGTAGCGTTGCGCGAGCCCTGTCAGCAACCGCGTGCCGGCCACCAGGCCTTCGATGTGGTACACGTGCGTCCATGCTTCAGAGAGCCATGCCGCAAGCTGGAAGTCCTTGCTGCGATTCGCGAGCGCGTCGCTGCTCAGCGCCGCAACGCGCTTCCAGTCGGCCTTGACGAGCGGACGTTCCCAATCGCCCATGGGCAGGCTCGCATCGTCTTGCGTCCTCGCGTCGCGGATCTGCTGGTACACCGGTTCGTAACGCAGCGAAACGCCTGCCCCATTACCCTCGGCGACGGGTGCGAGCAGCGTCTCGATATCGAAGTCCATAGCGTTCGCCTGTGTCATAGCGCGCTCCATTCGGGTGCGCGCACCGGGAAGCTGCCGGGCCACGGCAGCGGCGTCTTCTTGCCCGCGGGCATGAGCGAGAGGCGCACGTAGACGCGTCCATGCGCCTGCTTCGGCAGTGCCGGGAGGTCGGCGGGATTCACCGTGCCCAGCGGGAACTCGAACCTCAACAGCTGTGAGGCACGCTCGCTGCGGCCGTTGCCGTCCGCCGCCCGCTGACGGTTGATGAACGTGAGCAGCGCCCACGGGTCGGTGAACTGCCATGTCAGCGTGCGCCCGTCGGTGGAGTAGGCGCGCTGCTGTGAATCGGCCGCGCCCGTCAATGGCGAGTCCTTCGCAAAGCGCAGCACGAGCGTGACCGGCGTGCCGAAGTCCCAATGCAGCGCATGCGGCGGTTCGTTCATCGAAAGACTTTGCGAGCCGACGCTGAGCGTCCAGTCGATGATCTGGTTCGCCGCCACTTCGGCGTTCCGGTTAACGCGGAACTCCACGTTCACGTCGTAGCCGGCAGCCGCGCCGTCGTCTGACGGATAGAGCGGTGCGAGCAGCGTCTTCACCTGGTCGAAGTTCTCGATGAACTGGCGCAGCTTGACGTTGGTCATCGCCGGCGAGGTTCCCGCACTAGCGTGCGACGCGTGGAAGGTCTCCGAAACCGCGCTGTAGCGCTTGAGCACCTGCCCCACCTCGCCGAAGTCCGCTGCAACCGGCGCGCCATTGTTGCGCGCCACCACACGCGGCATATCGCTGTTGTCGAACGGCACGCGCCCCGCCACGCTTTCGTTGAACTCCGTGGAAAAGCTCGCCCACTGCTGGCGCATGTCGGACACGTAGCCCTGGCTGCATCGCGCAAGCAGCCTGTCGTACAAGCGCGCATGCAGTGTCGCAAAGTAGTCGTCGCCGCCTGTGGTGGAAGGACGGCCCGTGAACTTCGACATGCAGCCCGCGGGCCCCGGGTCGGCTGCCAGCGAAAGCGCGAACTGCTCCAGGCGCAGCAGACTACTGTTCGGGTTCTTCAGGCGATAGCGCTCCAGGTCGCGATTGATCGCCTGCCAGCGCAGCGCGAGCGGCGAGCCGGCATCGCTCGCATCGAGCGCGGCGAGATACACGGAAGCCTGTTTGCCGAGTGCAAGCACACGCGACGACTGCTGGTCGAGATACGGCGGCAGCGCCGCGGCATCGGGAACGCCGAATGCCGCGAGCACGGGCGAACGCCCGCCATGCCCGGCATCGCCGCTATCCTGACGCGTCGCATACAGTTCGGACTGCGTAAGCGCCTCGTCCACGCGTTGCAGACGTGCCATCGCATCGCTCGACACGACGCTCGCCAGGTCTTCCAGCTGCGCGCTCGCGCCCAGTTCGGTCAACAGCGCCTCGATGCGCGAAAGCCGTGCGAGTGCCGCCTCGAATGCCGCACTATCGGCCTCGGCCGGCGCGGTCGTCACGTTCGCTGCCGCAGCGGTTTGATCGACGATCAGTCGTGCAAACTGCAGATCGAGCGTGGCTTCGATACCGGGGCGTGCCGCCGCGGGCAGGTTCGCGAGGCCTTCGGCGAGGAAGCGCTTGTGTACGTCGCCAAGCGCGAGCGCCTGGTCGAGTTGCGCGCGATCCCAAACGATCGTCGAGCCATCGGTGAGCGTGGGCAGTTCGCGATTACGCGGCGCAACCATGAACGGCTGGTTCAGCAGCCCCGACAAGCCGTCGCGCAACGCGGTGCGGCCAGCAGACACGCTATAGCGGGCGTCCTTGTCGACCCAGACGACGCCGCTGTCCGCTCCACCGAAGTGCAGCGCAAGCTCGTTGCGGAAGGCCTGGAACGCGGTGTCGTCGCGCTGGCGGATCTGCGCGGAGAGATCGGCACCAAGCAGCCGGTTTTGCGCGACACGCGCGAGTGTGCGGTCGTACGTCGGTCCCGGCACGAACTGCGTTTGATGAAGCCATCCGCCCTTGCCGGCGGCGAGCAGGTCGCGTTGCGTGTCGATGCCGGCCACCACGGCACGATAACCGTCCGTGATTTTCGTGAAGTCGCCCGCGCCCGCGTCCGCCACGGTGAGGCTGTTCAGATGATCCGTAACGGCGTGCTCCGCGACGAGCAGCGGGTTGTTCACGAACATGGCGAGGTCGAGTTGCTGCGCGCCCTTGTCGAGCGTGCAGCGCAGCGCCTGCAGGATAGCCGGCAGATTGACGCCAGACGAACCATTGCCGAATGCGTTGCGGCCGTCCTGATCGCGATAGAAGTAAGGCACGCTGTCCGCCACGCCGCCCTGAAGGTCCGCGCCCAGCGCATAACGCACCACGAGGCGCAGCGAGTCGGCGTTGTCGGGCGCGGGATGCTGGAGACGCTGCAATGCCTGAAGCGCCGCGTCGAGATGATCGACGTTGTTCACATAAACCGCGAGCGCGCGCATCTGCGGCAGATCGTCGACTGCAAGGCTCAACGGCGCGGCTGCGCCGAGATGCCCCATGACGGGCGCCGCACAGTCGTCGCCGATAATCAGCTGGCCCGTGCTCGGGTCACGCGCCACGCCGGTCAGTTCGCTCACGTGCGCATACATCTCGCGCTCCAGCGCCGCCACGGCAATGCTGCCGAACTCGCGTTCGAAGCGCTCCTTCACGCGCGCATTCAGATCGTCGACGAGACTCCACGAGCCCGGCATGAAAACCGCCCAGCCGCTCGTCGTCTTCAGGTTCTGGTTCATCGCGATCAGCGCGAGCGCCTTGCGGCGATACCAGTCCGCGGGCAAGTCCTGCCCTTGCTGCGCGGCGCTCGCGCGTTCGGCCGAGTCGCGGCGCAGCGTGCCGAGCGCGGCGATCAGTTCGCCATTGCGATGGCTCAGTTGCACCGTGGCGACAACAAGGCCGAGCCCCCAGCCGCCCAGCAGCGCAATGCCGCCCCAGCGCAGCGCGCGATTGAGCACCGGGCGCGTGAGGTGCTGCGAACGCGAAGGCCGCGTGAGCCCGTATTCGAGGAAGATCTTCTTCTCGAACAGATCGCGCAGAAACGCGGGCTGAAGCATGAGGTCGTTGATCTGGCCGCCGGGCTCGCGACGGCCATCGCTCATTTCGGCATCGGCGCCGTTCTGCGCCGTCTCGTGAAGATCGCTCGCATCGTAAGGCGCAAGCGCGTCGTGTGCATCGGAAGACGGCGCTTCGAGCGCGGGCACGCCGTCGTGCGGCACTGTCGGGTCCGCAGCCTGCGTTACGCTCCACTGCGCGAATTCGCTCGCATCGCCGGTCAGGTAGATGCCCCGAAAGAAGAACGGCTCGTGGTATGCGCTCGCGCGCAGCAGTTCGTCCACGTAAAGCTGAAGCTGTGCGCGCATGGCGTCGATGCGCGAGGGCAGCTGCAGAAACTGGCGCGCGTCGAGATGCGCCGCATCGAGTGCGAACAGTTCGGCGCTCGCGTCCGAGACCGAACGCATGATCGAGTTCATCGCCGTGTCCACCCACCCCGGCTGATACGTGGTGGACAGATCGTAAGGCGAAGACCAGCCCAGCATGCTCGCGCGCAGCGGCTCCGGCAGCGCACACGCGAACGTCGCGAAACCGGGCAGCGCCTCGCAACCCGTCACCACCACGTACACGGCGAAGCGCATGGCGAAGCGGTTTTGCGCGAGCCACAGGCGGCGGTGTGCAAGCTTCGCGTGGCGTACAAGTTCGAGCCGCGCGTCGGTGTCGTCGGCAAGCAGCGTGGCGGCGGGCACGGTAATGACCACCGAATCGAACGGACGCTGCTGGCGGTAGTTGCGGCACAGGCTCAGGAACTCGTCCCATGACTTGCCGTCGCCGTCGTCGTCGGGCGAGCCCAGCCAGGCCGCCTTGATGTCGACGACGATGCCGCGATCGAAGAAGTGCCACGAAATACCCTGCGTTGCGGCGGGGCTTGCGGCATCGGCCGCCAGCACGCTTGCGACGCCCGACTGGGCGATGGGCAGCGGGCGTGGATCGTCGCCCTCGTTGAGGATCATGATCCACGGAATGTTGTAGCGCTCCGCGCGCGAGGCAATGTTGCCTTCAATCAGTTCGACGGCCTGACGAAACGCGCTGCGCAGCGAGTCCGAACGCAGGCGCACGACTTTGCGCTCCGCGGCCGGTTTCGCCTGCGAGCCGTGCAGCGCGAAGTAGATCACCGCGCCGAGCACGGCGCACACGACAAGCGTGAGCACCGCGATGGAAAGCAGGAACAGGTTGCTCGTCAGCATGCAAACGCCCCCATGAAAAACGGGCTCGAAGACGCTGTCGCACGTGCTTGCATCTGGATCACACGGCTCGAATTCATCGGCTCACCCCCGTCACGGCGTCGGCATGCAGCGCTTCGCGCACGGGCCACGATTGCCACAGCCAGAGCACTTCGGAAATGGCCAGCAGCGACACTGCCGCCAGCATGAACACGACGGCCCAGCGGCTCACGGTGGGCAGCTTGCGGGGCGCGACATGCGAAAGCGTGTTCGCGTAGGCCGCCGGGACCAGCACGCGGTCGCGGCCGCCCAGATCGGCGCGGCGTTGATAGACGAACTCGTAGAGTTCTTCGCGATAGCTGCGCAGGCGTGTAGCGGCATCGGTGCCGCGAAAACGGCCCTGAAAACCCATGGCGAGCGCAAACAGATAGAGGCGCGCGATGTTGCGCCGCGAGGGTTCTCGCTCGGAGAGCAGTTGCTCGACGCGGCGAAACACGAGGTCGCCCGCCACGTTGGTGCGAAACAGCGTCGATTCGAGCAGATACGCGGTCCAGCGTTCGCGTCCGGCCCATTCGGTGTTGAGCAGAATCTCGTCGGCCAGCACGGCCTTCAAATAGCGCGCGTCGGCCACCGTCTCCATTTCGAAGCGTGTGCTCTCGCGCCGCGATTGCAGCGTCTGGATCTCCAGCAGGTTCAGCAGGTGACGGCTCAACCCTTGCGCGGCGAGGTCCGGGTCGGCGTCGGGCAGTTCGGAGAAGCGCGCCTGAGCCTTCACGAGTTCGTCGAGAAAGGTGCGGAACTGCTCCGTCACGAGATCGTCTTCTTCGGGGTCCGGTCGGTTGCGTGCCATGCTCAGCGTGCCTTCTCGATTGACGTCTTCGTTGTTAGCGTCTTCGTTGTTAACGTCTTCATTGCTTTCACGGTCCTCTTCATCAGCCCTTCACGAACAGCAGCATTTCCTGCGGCCGCTGTGCACTCGCGCCTTCGTTAGGGTTACCAATCACCAGCATCTCGTTGGCGAGCACGAGTGCGGGCTCCGCCGCCACCTCGAACAGCAGGTAGCCCGACCCTGAGCGCAGGCCCAGGTCTTCGGCGTAGTCGATGCCGCGGCGCGCGGCACCCAGCACGCGGCGGCTGCGCAGCGACGCGTAGATGGACTGCGAGCCGATCACCGCGCCGTCCATCCACGCGAGCAGGTCGCGGTCCGACTGGCCGCGCAGGCCCACCACGAGCCGCTCGCCGATCCAGTCGGGAGGCAGCGTGATTTCGAACGCGCCGTGGCGGAACTCGAACTTGTGCTCGCGATACTCCTCGTTCACCTCGGAAGCCGACTCGCGCAGCGAGCGCAGCAGCGGCGTGAACACCGAAAGCGGATCGCCGTGGTCGTAATCGGGCGGCATGGGCGGCAGCCCGCCGGGCTTGAGCATGGCGAGCGCCCCGCTGAGCGCCGCGAGCGCGTGATACAGCGCGAGCGGATGCAGATGCGGCGTGCGCAACACGGCCTCGGCAAGCGGCAACGCGCTCAAGAGGCTGCGCAGGCGGTCCTTCAACTCCAGTTGGGTGAGGCGGTCGTCCACTCTCGACGAAGGGTTCGCGGTCTGTCGCGCCACGAATGCCGCCTTGCCGCGCAACTGACCCAGCAGCGAGGCGACGCTCGTCCATAGCGGATTGTCGCGAGCGATTTCGAGCAGCGGCGGCTGGTGCTCGGTGAGGCGCACCACCTCGTTGTCCTTATAGAGCGAGCCGAGCCGAAGCCAGACGTGCATCGCCGAAGGCACCTCGCCCGCCGCAAGTGCCAGGTTCGGAACGAGACGCGGAATGTCGGCAGGCGGCGCATCGGAGACCAGGTCTTCCACCGGCTCGCCGGGCGTCGAGCGAAAGCGCTTGACCTGCGCCGCGCGCCGCATCGTCGAGGCGCCAGGCAGCACGAGATAGAAGTCGAGCGCGCCATTCGAAAGCTGCTCGGCAAACGGCTCCAGCGACAGTTCGAGCCGCTGCCCGCCATCTGCCTGAGCGTGCCAGGTGACGGCCGTGCCGTCGGGCAGGATGGCATCGAGTTCCAGCACGCGCAGCAGACCCGCAGGCAGCAGACCGTTATCGAACACCAGGCGCCGCACGCCCCAGCTGAACGGCGCGGCGGCGAGCGTTTGCCAGGCCACGAGCGCATCGGCGCGCGAAGCCATCTGCTGGAAATGCTGCGGCGCGAGCAACATGCCCTCGAACCATTCGATCCGCTCCGGCACCGTCATGTTGTGGTCACGCGTCATTTCGAATCCAGGACGGTAAGGTTGTTGCTGTCCAGCTTCACCACCATGTGGCCGCTGAAGTGCTCGACGCGCACGCGATGCGCCCCCGGGTCCTGGTAGCTGGCGAACACGAATGCGCCGGCCACCGAGGCACCCCTGAACTGCTCGCCGCTCACGCGCACGTGCTGGCCCGGCACGAGCTCCCAGCCGCGGTAGCGCAAGCCTTTCGGAAACGTGCTCGCCAGATCGTCTCGGGCTGCGAACCATTTCGACGCGGGCATCTCGGCCACGCGCGCCAGCAGCGTCGCGTCGCTCACCAGCACGACGTCCACGGCCACCGGACTGTTGTTGTTGACGTCGTCACTCGCGGCGAAGGTCACGTCGGTCCACTTCGCTTTCTCGCCACCGAGCCCGAGCATGCTGCAGCCGCCCAGCGCGAACACGGTGCCCGACGCCATCAGCAGCATGGCCGCACGGCGCGCAAGCCGCTCGCACAAACGCAATCCCCGCTTCTTCATCTCGCTCCCACTCCAATTCCCATCAGCACGATCAGCAAGGCCGCCATCGTGACGCAGCCCGCCGCCAGCACGAGTTGCGCACGCGTGAACGTGAAGCGCAGCACAGGGCTCAACCCCGCTGCGCCGCCTTGCAACCCGGCGGCCGTCTTGCGCTCCGAGGGCAAGCCGGCGGATACCAGTGCGATCACCGTGCATACCGCAAGCAGACTCAGCGCATTGCGCGGCCCTTCGCAGATCAGATCGACGGATACGAACAGCACGCCCGCCGCCTCGGCAGGCAGATGCAGCATGGAGAGCACGACACCCGTGTAGCCCACCGCGGCCACGCCGCTCTGCCCCGCCGATACGAAGGCGGCCAGAACGGCCGCCGCGCACACGAGCGCGATTTCCCCCGCACCGAGCGGGCGTTCGTAGAGATTGGCCACGAACACAGCGGCCAGTGCGTAATACAGCGCCGAGCCCGCGCGCACGAATACCGAACCGAACGGCACGACGAGCTCCACCACGCCGCGGCTGAAGCCGAGGCGTTCGCTCATGGCCTCGATGGTGTGCGGAATGGGGGCGGTGGCGCTGCCCGACGTCAGTCCCACCAGCAGCGGCGCCTTCAGGCCGCTCAACACCTGTGGCAGCGATTGCCCGGCGCGCGCCGCGATGGTTGCGAGCGCGAGGCCCGCGAACACGAGAGCCGCGAGCGCAAAGCACACGAGGAAGCTGCTCATGGCGGTGAGCGTCGCGCCCTGGGTCTGCGACGTGAGATGCGCGGCCACGCCGAACACCAGCACCGGAATCAGCAGGTTCGCCTGCGCGATGATGGTTTCGAGCGCGCGATACACGCCCTCGAACACGTTGCTGAGCATGCGCGTCTGGTCGCGCGAGAGCGCCGCGAACGCGAGGCCGAACAGGATCGTGCCCGTCAAAATGCCGAGCGGATGCCCCTGCGCGAGCACGCGATAGAAGTTGTCGGGGAAGAGGTCGCTCACGTCGATCAGGCTTGTGCCCGTGCCGCTGCCCGCGCTGCCCGCGCCCTGGCCGAACAGCGCAACGCGTACGTCCTCCGCGCCCGCGTTCTTGAGCACGAGTTCGCCAAGGTGCGCGTGCGCCTCGGCGGAAAGGTGCTGACCCGGCATGGCAAGCACGCCTGCCAGCGTGCCGCCTGTCGCGCTCAGCACGACGAAGGCGAGCGCGAGCAGCATGATGGTGCCCACGCGCGTGCGCGGACGCGGCAGCGCGATCACCTGGCGCAGTCCGAAGAACGTTGCGACAACGAGCAGCGGAATCGCCGCCATATTCACAACGCACAGATACAGCTCGCCCACGAAGTACGCGAACGCACCGGCCGGCTCGGCGAATATGCCGCACAGGCCGCCCACCGCGAGGCAGGCAATGAGCCCGAGCGTGCTTCGCGAAAGCGTGTGCAGCGCTTTCATCGCGGACGGTTCCAGCCGCGCTCGCACGCGTACGTCACCACGGCGCGCGCAAGTTCGAGCGAACTGTCGATGAGCGTGAGCGGCGGCGACGCAATGCGCTGCGCCGCGAGCGGAATTTCGGTGCAGGCCATGAGCGCCGTGCTCACGCCGTCGTGCGCGAACATCGCCAGCACCTCTTCCAGATGCGCCGCGGCCAGGTCCAGATAGCCCGCCTTCACCTCGCGAATACATGCGGCCACGCGCGGCTGCATCGCTTCGTTGGGCGTCACAGCTTCAATGTCGCGCTCGGCGAGTGCCTGCTGGTAGAAGCCGGAAACGAGCGCGCCGCCGGTAGCGAGCAGCGCTACGCGGCGCGCCGTGTGCGGCACTGCGGCCACGCACGTCTGCGCGATATGCAGCACCGGTGCCTTGCTGTGCGCGCGTATCGGTGCGTACCAGTGATGCGCCGAATTGCACGGAATCGCGATGAGCCCCACCCGGTTCCGGTTCAACAGATCGATGCCGTCGAGCAACGCCGGCAGCGGGTCCGCGCCGCCGTCGATGATCGCGCTCGAACGGTCTTCGATATGCGGCAGGTTCGCTACCAGCAGCGGCAGATGCTCCTGATCGCGGCTCGCCCCGGTGAGGCGCACGATCTTGTCCATGAAGTCCACCGTAGCGAGCGGCCCCATGCCGCCCAGAATGCCGATCATTGACATGGGTGGCTCCTAGATCTTGAGCGGACGCGGACAGAGCACGGAAACCGCCGCGGCATTGCCGATCACGAGCACGAGCGTGCGCAGCATGTCGCAGATCGGATCCACGGCGAGGAACAGAATGAACGCGGCCTCGAACGGCAGGCGCAGATACGCGCAGGTCATGCCCACGAGCGAAACGGTCACGAGCCCCGTCATGCCGGCCGAAGCAAAGCCCGCGAGCACGGAAGCGAGCAGCACCGTCACCACTTCCACGACGCCGAGCGCATGCCCGTAAAGCTGCGCGATGAAGAGCGTGGCGCAGACGTAGTAGACCATCGGGCCCACGCGCAGCAGCGAAATGGTGAGCGGCACCAGCAGTTCGACGCGCGAGCGCGCGAAGCCGAGGCCGTCCACGAGGCTTTCGACCATGCTCGGCATGCACGCGGCGCTGTTGCGCGTGGCGAGCGCAAGTGCGAACGGCGCGCGCAGCGCGTCGAGCGTCTTGCCGAGGCTATGGCTCGAACGTTTCCAGATGATGATGGCGGCCAGCACCAGCAGCAGCGACGAAGCGACGAAGAACGCCAGCACGAATTGCAGCATGGCGTGCAGCGGGCCTACGCCCGACTTGCCGAGTTGCGCCGCGCTCATGCAAAAAAGGATGAGCGGCAGCGGGTAGCTGAGCCAGTGCATGAGCTTCTGGCACGCGTGGTAGACGGTTTCCAGCGACTGGCTCAGGCCTACCGAGATGCGCTCGGGCACGCGGCCCACCGCAAGGCCGAACAGCAGCGCGAACACCAGCGCCTTCAAGGCGTCGCCGTTCGCGAGCGCGGCGAAGATGTTGGTGGGCACGAGGCTCGCGAGCACGTCGGAGAAGCTGGGCGACTTCGCCGGCAGATCGGCGCCGTAGAGGTTCATGACCGTATCGCTCGACGAACTGTCGCTGCCCACCATCAGGCCGAAGGTCTGCATCGTCGCCGTGGAGATGTTGGCGCCCGGATGCATGACGAGCAGCACGATCGCACCAACCACGGCGACCGTCACGGATGCGCCCAGAAACACCGAGATCACGCGCATGAGCAGCCGCGAGGTGCCGCCGTCGCGAAAGAGCCGCTGCAGGCTGAAGATGACCGCGGAAATCATGAACGGCAAGGTCGTCATCTTCAGCAGGTCGACGTAGACGTCGCCGATGAAGCCGAGCTTTTGCGCCAGGTCGGGCAGGAACAGGCCGAACGCGCCGCCAAGCGCGAGGCTGCCTATCACTACCCAGGGGTTGAGAACGAATGCGTAAAGCCTGCTGGAATTCATGGTGGTCTCTCGTGCTGTTTTCTTTCTGTTCGCGCGTTTCGATTAGTGGTCCGCTGCCTGCAAAACCGCGCTCACGTCGAGCTTCACGCTGCGTTCGGCGAGGAACTGGTTCACGAACGCGAGCAGCGCCGGGTCGCTCACGTTCACGCCGACCGCGAGCGTGTCTTCCAGGTCCTGGAGCGTGACGACGCGCAGACGCAGCGAAGCGGTGGGGTCCACCTTGAGCACGTGCTTCACTTCGAACTCGTCGCGATAGGCGGCAGTGATTTCACCCGCGTTGAGCGCCTTGAGCACGTCGTCCCAGGTCGGATAGGCGTGCACCTGCGCATGCGGGAAGTTGCTCACCACGTAGGCGGCATACGACGAATTCGCGACCACGCCGATGGAGCTGTCGAACGAGCGCACCACTTCGGGCACCGAGCGGTCGTGTGCGATCTGCGCGAACTTCACGCGGTTGAGCAGCAGCGCGCGGTTCAGGCGCAGGTACGGCGTACTGAACGCGATGACCGTGGCGCGCGCGAGCGTGCGCGACAGCTTGCTCACGGCAATGTCGGCCTGGCCGCGTGCGAGCAGGCTCACTACGTCGTCGAAGGTGCGCGCGTCGCGGTTGAAGCGCACCTTCACGTGCAGCCGGTTCGCCATGTCGCGGGCAAGATCGATGTCGATGCCTTCGAGCTTGCCGTTGCGTTCCTCGAAGAACGGCGGCTGGTCCACGCCCAGCACCGCGACCACCAGTTCGCCGCGACCGACGATGCGTGCGAACTCAGGGGCGAGCAGGCGTCCGTCGGGCATCTGAACCACGCCGGTCGAGGTGGTGACAGGCGCCGCAGACACAACGGCTGCGCCCGATGCGCCGCCCGCTGCCGCAACCGGTTTCGTGAGCGAGGTCGCGCCCGCACCGGCGGGCATCGCCGCGAATGCGCCGGTTGCGGCGCCCAGCATCGCACCGGCCACGCCCACACCGAGCCACGCACGCCATGCGCGTCGCGCAGCACGTGCTAGCCGCGCGGCTCGCGAGCCGCGCACGTCGTTGGATGGAAAGTTGAACAAGGAAGACGACATGGCGTTACCGGTCTCAAAGAGTCGAAGAAGCGGATGCGGGCGCTGCGACGGTGCTGCCCGTATCCAGCGGCGAGGGAGCGGCGAGATCGGACTGCATACCCGGCGCAGGAGCCGTGGCGGATGGGGTGGCGCGCAGCGCGTCGGCGCTCTGGGCGGGCGCGCGATTCATGCGTGCGCCGATCTCCACGCCAAGCAGGAACAGCAGCAGGCACAGCAACAACGCACAACTCACGGCGATGGTCACCATGCGCGAAGTCATCGAAAAAACGTATTGCATCGCAGCCTCGGTCTCAGTTGGTCAGCGTGGTGAACTGCGCGGCGACCACTATCTGGATGACACCGCCCCATGTGCACATCAGCCGCGACGAGTCCTGTAGCGCAGGCATCTTGCCGATCATGACCTGCGATGAGCCCGGTGCCCACGGCGCCGCTGTGGCCGGCATGCACGGCATCGGCGTGAGCACGCCCGACGCCGCTGCCGTGGCGGCGGCCACTGTCGGGTTGGCCATCGAGTTGCACATGCCGAACGGCAGCACGTTGACGAACGGCGCGTGGTCCATGATGTTTGCGGCCGGCGTGCCCGCCGTCACGCATTTCACCGGCAACACCTGCAACGCCGAAGGCGTGGCGCCGAAGCTGCACTGGAGCGTTGCGCCCGAAGTCACCTGAAATGCCATGTCTACCCTCTCACCCACTTTTCCAGTTGCTTGACCATGCGCGGCCCGCGCGCCCCGTCGGCGTTCGTCGCGGCAGTGTCGAGCGCGCGCCAGTCGCCTTGCGGCTTGCCGAGGCGATAGACGCGCTCGTGCGTCACCGTGCCGTCGGGCGCATAGCGGCGCGCCGTACCGTGCAGCAGGTCGCCGTGGTACGGCAGGCTCTGCGCGAGCGTGCCGCTGGCAGCGTACTCGCGCGTCTCGCCTTCCAGACGGCCCTTCACGTAGCGCGCGCGGCGCACCACCACGCCCTCGTGCAAAAAAACCGCTTCGCCTTCGAGCTTCCCGGCCTCATAGGTCATGCGCGACGTGACGAGCCCCGAGGGCGCATAGGTCACGCGCTCGCCGTGCAACACGCCGGCCACGTATTGATGCCGTGCGGCGAGGCGCCCGTCCTGATACACCGACATCGCGCCGTCGAGCAGGCCCGCGCGGTACTGCGCTTCCTGCACGGGCTGCCCGTGGGCATCGAACGTGCGCAGCGCGCCGTCGAGCAAACCGAGCGCGTAGTTCGCGCGCAGCAGCGCCGTGCCATCCGGCGCGTAGTGCACCGTCTCGCCGTGCGGCACGCCGTTCACGAGCTCGGCGCGGGTCACGAGGCGACCTGCGGCATCGCGCGCCTCGATCACCGTCGGTTCGACGGCCTCGGTTGCATCGGCGGCGTGGGTGGCAGGGGTAGCATGCGTGCCATCGCCCACGAAGAACACGTTGGCAGCAGAAGGCGGAGCAGAGGTCGGCGCAGACATGGCTATCCCTAGTTGAGCGCAATGAGGCCGCCCTTCAGCACGAGCATGGTGCCGCCGTCCACGGTCTGTTGCGCGGATGCCTTGTGCGATACGCTCGCGGCCTCGGTGCTGAGCGTGATCTTCGCCTTGCTCGTGTGGGTCGTGCCGGCTTCGCTCGAAAACGACGTGCCGGCCTTGATGCTCACCGAGCCCGTCACCTCGATCGAGAGATTGCCGCCCACCTTCAGCGTGTAATTGCCGTCCACCGTATGCGTGTTGTCGCCCGTCACGTTGTGCGTGAACTTCGCGTGGCTGGTGTGCGTTTCGTCCCCGGTCACATCGAGCGTGCGCGTGCCCTTCACGGTGTGCGTTTCCTTGCCCTCGCTCACTTCGATGCTGCGGTCGCCCTTCTTCACGACGTGCGTCTCCGCGCCTTCCTTCACCGTGGTGGAAAGCGCGTTTTCGATCTCGACGGTCATGTCTTTCTGCGCGTGGAAGTACAGCTGCTCGGAATCGAGCTTGTCTTCCATGCGGATCTCGTTGCCCGCCTTGCCGTTCTTCGACGAACGCGAGCGCATCACGCTCTGCGTCTGCATCGACGGCAGCGAAACCGGCGGCGCGTTGTCGCCGTTGTAGACGCAGCCGGTTACGAGCGGCCGGTCGGGGTCGCCGTCCACATAGCTCACCACCACTTCCTGCCCCACGCGCGGCAGGAACAGATGTCCCCAGCCCGGCCCCGCCACCGACTGCGCCACGCGCACCCAGCAGGAGCTGTTCTGGTCGGCGCCCTCCGCGCGGTCCCAATGGAACTTCAGCTTGATGCGCCCTTGCGCGTCGGTCCAGATTTCCTCGTCGGTGGAGCCGACCACCTTCGCGGTATGCGTGCCCGCCACGAGCGGACGAGGCGTCACGAGCGGCGCGCGAAACGGCACCGTGGCCGGAAACACGTCGAACTCGTTGCTATAGGTGCTGTTGGACGCCGTATGCCGCACGGCCCGTGTCACGTAGCGCACGTTGAGTGCGCTGCGGGGATGCGCCTTGAGCGTGAACGTGGTGCCCGCGGCAAGCCCGTAGTACCTGCCGGCGCCCTGCCCGGTCTGCCGGGTGACGTTGTGCGATTCGAGCTGTGTGGTTGAGAGATGCGTGGCCTGCCCCGCGGTCGCAACGCGGCCCGGGAACGTGAAACGCGTGCCGGTCGGCAGGTTCGAAGACGCCTTCGCCGAAGAGAGCATTGTTTCCGGCGTCGTGTAGTCGTAGTCGCTCACGATGTGCTCGCCCGCCACCACGCCACGCGACATCGCGAAGAAGTCGAGACGCTTCGCGTCGCTGGAAACGCTGGCGTCGGGCGCGAAATACAGTTCGCCGGCCGGGGTTTCATCGTGGGCCGAAGCGTCGTCGGCGAGCACCATCGTGTGCGCGCCGTCTGCGAACGTGAAGAAATAGAAAATGCCTTCCTCTTCCATCAGCCGCGAGATGAAGCGAAACGCGCTCTCGTCGTACTGCACGCAGTATTCGCGCGTGCCATAGGCGCTGCTGCGCTTCGTGCGGTCCTGGAACGCCACGCCGAACGTGCCCAATACGCTCTTGATGATGTCGAGCGCCGTCTGGTTCTGCCAGATCACGCGGTCTTGCCCGAGCGTGAGCAACCACAGGCGCGGCGCCAGTTCCGCGGAGTAAAAGCCGTACTGCACGTCCGCGCCCGCGTGCGCGAAACGCGTGACCATGCCGTTGAAATGCCGCACAACGCCGGTCTGGTCCTCGAGCGTCACGGTCACGCTCTTGCCCACGATCTGTTCGGGGTCAAGCACCTTGTTCGTGGAATGCATGCGCAGGTCGAAGCGAAACAGCTCCGAGATGGCCTCGCGGCCCGCGAAACCATCGAGCAACAGCACGTCCGCGCCGAACGGCGTAGAGACCGACGCGAACCAGTTGGCCTGGCTGGGTTTCGACATGCGCTTATGCCTCTTCGCCGGAGTGGAAGCGGAACTCGACCGCGCCCGATGCGCCGGGCGCGAGATGCACGCCGGCAAACGGTTCGGATATCGAAATGCGCTCCAGCACCTGACGCGCAAGCTCCGGCAGCACGGACTGCGTGAGGATGTGGTCCACGTTGCGCGCGCCGCTGTCCACTTCCTTGCAGCGTTCGGCGATCAGCATGGCCATGTCCTTGTCCCACGTGAGGCGCGCGTGATGGTTGCGCTGGAAGCGCTGCGCGAGCCGTTCGAGCTTGAGGTTCACGATGGCGTTGATCTGCGCGTCGCCCAGATGGTAGTAAGGCACCAGCACGAGGCGGCCCAGGAAGGCCGGACTGAACTGCTTGAGCAACGCGGGGCGCAGCTTCTCGATGAGTTCTTCGGGCGGCGGCCGGTGGCCGCCGCGGCTCGCTTCGGTAATGACGTCTTGCGCGGCGTTCGACGTAAGCAGGATCAGCGTGTTCTTGAAGTCGATAGGCACGCCTTCGCCGTCTTCCATCACGCCCTTGTCGAACACCTGGAAGAACAGCTCCAGCACATCCGGGTGCGCCTTCTCCATTTCGTCGAGCAGCACGACGCTGTACGGGCGGCGCCGCACGGCTTCGGTCAGCACGCCGCCACGCCCGTAGCCCACGTAGCCCGGCGGCGCGCCCTTGAGCCCCGAGACGCTGTGCGCCTCCTGGAACTCGGACATGTTCACCGTGATCATGTTGCGCTCGCCGCCGTAGAGGATGTCCGCGAGCGCGCACGCCGTCTCGGTCTTGCCCACGCCGCTCGGGCCCACGAGCAGGAACACGCCGACCGGCTTGCCCGGATCGTCCAGGTCGGCCCGGAACGTGCGCACGCGGCGCGCAATCGCGTCGAGCGCTTCGTTCTGGCCTACCACGCGTTCGGCCAGTTTGTCCTGCAGATAGAGCACCGTGTGCAGTTCGTCGGCGAGCATGCGGCCCACGGGGATACCGGTCCAGCCCGAGATCACTTTCGCGACGGTGGCCGAATCCACGCAAACGGGCACCATCGGCTCGTCGTTCTGCACCGCTTCCAGACCTTTCTCGAGACGCGAGAGGTTCGCGCCCAGCGATTCGGCGTCTTCGCCTTCGGCGGCGCTGGCCGCATCGGCAAGATAGCCGCGGATCTTCTTGCGCCACACGAGTATCTCGTCCACGGCGCGCTTTTCGGTGCCGAGCTTGTCCGAAAGCCGCGCGTGCTGCGCGCGCTCGTCTTCCAGCTGCTTCGTGAGCGCGGCGATGGCGTCGGTGCGGTCGGTGCCTGTAGCGGCCTCGTGGCGCAAGATGCGCAACTGGTTCTCCGCACTTTCGATGGAGCGGCCAAGCGCTTCGATCTCTTCGGGCACGCCGTTCTGGCCGATCGCCACGCGTGCGCATGCGGTGTCGAGCACGCTGATCGCCTTGTCCGGCAACTGGCGCCCCGAGATGTAGCGATGCGAGAGCTTCACCGCGTCGCGCACGGCTTCGTCCAGAATTTCGACACCGTGATGTTCTTCGAGCTTCTGCACCATGCCGCGCAGCATGTCGATGGCAACGGCCTCCACCGGCTCTTCGACCTTCACCACCTGAAAGCGCCGGGCAAGCGCCGGGTCGCGCTCCACGTACCTCTTGTATTCGGCCCACGTCGTGGCGGCGATGGTGCGCAGCTCGCCGCGCGCGAGTGCGGGCTTGAGCAGGTTCGCGGCGTCGCCCTGGCCTTCGCTGCCGCCCGCGCCGATCAGTTGATGCGCTTCGTCGATGAAGAGGATCACAGGAACGGGCGACGCCTTGACCTCGGCGATCACCGATTTCAGCCGGTTCTCGAACTCGCCCTTCACGCCCGCGCCGGCCTGGAGCAGCGCGAGGTCGAGCGAGCGCACCGAGACGTTGACGAGCGCAGGCGGCACGTCCCCCTGCACGATGCGCTGCGCGAAGCCTTCCACCACCGCCGTCTTGCCCACGCCCGCTTCGCCCGTGAGGATCGGATTGTTCTGGCGGCGGCGCAGCAGCACGTCGATCAACTGGCGGATTTCGGCATCGCGGCCGCGAATGGGGTCGATCCGGCCTTCGCGCGCGAGGCCCGTCATATCGACGGTGTACTGCTCCAGCGCGGACTGGCGGCCGCTCGCGCCCACAGCGCCCGCCGTCATGCTGGGCATGGCCGCCGCACCTGGCGCAGAGGACGGCGCGGCGGCGGGCATGCCCGTGGACATTCCCGAGCCCGGCCCGCCGGACCGACCCGCATCAGAGCCAACGGCCTGGCCGCGCATTTGCGAGCCGCCCGCATCTTCGGACGACCCCGCGAGAATCGCCGCGAGCCGTTCGCGCAGCGCCGCACGCGGAATATTGAGCAGCGCGGGCGCGGATTCGAGCAACAGGCCGCGCAGGCTATCCACTTCGAGCAGCGCGAGCGCGAGCGTGCCCGAGCGGATCTGCTGCTCGCCGAGCAGCATCGAACTGAGCAGCCAGGCCTCCTGGAAGAGCGGCGAAAAATTCGGCGAAAGCGCGGGCGTACGGCCATTGCCGCGCTTGAACGAATCCACGGCCTTTTGCAACTGCGCCGTGAGCGTGTCGGCCTTGATACCGAAGTGCGAAAGAATGGCACCCAGGTCGGGCGCGTCGGATTCGAGCAGCGTGAGCAGCAGATGCTCGACATCAACGTTGTAGTGCGTCTGCCGCACGCACAGCTGCGCGGCCTGCTCCATGGCGAGCTTGCATTCGGGGTTGAGACGGCTCAACAGCGTGCGGATATCGATGTCCATGCGCAACGTCCTTAGTGATGCTTCAGCGCGGGCACGGCGGCCTCGCGCATCGCGAGGCGCACGGGTGCCGGCGCGCGAGTGAGGTGACGCGAACCGCCCAGCCAGGTGGTCCAACCAAGCTTCGCCGCTTGCGCACCGCCGGCTGCGCAGACCGTGGCCTGCGGTGCAGGATCGGGCGCAAGATGCAGCACGAACTGCACGTCGAAATCTTGTTGCAGATAGGTGCGAACGAGCCACGCGGCGCGCGCGTGATCCGCGCCGCCAGGCAGAAGCGCCTCGAAACGCGCCTTCGAAAGACACGGAAATTCGAGGCGAATGCCGCTCGCTTCGTCCCACGTGCGTCGCCCGAGCATCGCCACACCGGTGAGTCGTGTTGCACCGGAATCTGTTTCTGAAGCAGTTGCCAAACCGATGCCGGCGAGACGCAGCGAATCGGCGCGATTGATCTCACGCCAGCCGCCCACGAATTGCACGCCGCGTACTTCGATTCCTAGCCGGTCCGCAAGCACAGCGACGAGACCCGTCATCGAGCGCGGCGCGGCGCTCAGGAGCCCTGCGTGGCGCAGCCACAGACGGGCGTCTTGCGGGCCGCGTTCATCCGCGCGCAGACCCAGATTACTGAGCGCGTCGAGCGAAGTTGCAATCGCGCTCGCATGCGGCGAACGCCAGTTCAGCGCCGGCGCGTGCTTCTTGCGGCTGCGATACAGGAACGACAGAAAGCGGTGATTGAAAATGTCGAGCAGGTCTGTTGTCGCCGTGTCGCGTTGCGCACGGCGCTCCAGCACCAGTTCGGTGTAGGCCCTCGGCAACGGGCCGTTGGCGCCCGCGAGCGTGAGCAGAGGCGTGGACAGCGTCCACGTGGGTCGCTGTGCGTAAGAGACGCCGGGCGCGCTGTCGTGATCGGCCGCAGTGTTTTCGCGCACGCTGTGGATGTCGCTCGGCTGGAACGCGAGCGAGACGTGGCCCGTCAGACGCACCGCCTCGGCAAGCCCGTTGCCCCGCCCGAGCGGACGCGCCCACGGCGCGGACCGTTCCAGCAGACTGATGGCCTGGAACAGATCGAAGCGCTGCGGATTCGCCCGGAGACGGGCGATCAGAGCAACTGCTGGCAGCCTGTCATCGGCTCCCATTGCTTCCATATCTCGTCTCCACGGCGCACCACGAGCCGTACAAAGGAATTGACCGACGTGTACATCGCGAAGAAGCGCGCGAGCACGGCGCCCAGCAGCAGCGGCGAGCCGCCTACGAAGGTGTCGGGATCGAACTCGACGCAGACCTCGGTGCCGCGGCAATAGCCGCGCCACGCATCGCCGCCCACATGCGCCGTCGCGCTGCGTGCGTCCACACTGCGAATGCCTCGAATCTGGTCCTGTTCGCGCGTGCTGTCCGATGCGAAGAGACGCAACATCTCCTGCAACTGTGCGCGGCCCGTCGCGCCGCTCACGAGCGAGTGATAGTTGAGCGTAAGCAGCGAGATCAGCCGCCACAGCGTCTCGCTGCCGAGTGCCGGGCTGCGCTGTGCGGTGGGTTCGTAAAGGCAGCGCACGCGCGCGTTCTGCGAGACTTTCTCGACGAGCATGCGCGCGCCCACCGGCACACGTTCGGCGAGCCGCCGGTTCGTGCAAAGCACGTTCGCGTAGATCACGGGCGCACCAGGATCGGCGAGCGTGTTGGCCGCGTCGACGAAACTCAGGAACATGTCGGTGCCTTGCACGTGCTCGCGCAGGCTGCGCTCGCGGCGCGCCGACCAGAACACGGTGTCGCCTTCGGCCGCTACGTGGTCGATGGCCGAAAAGCACGGCACCGCGGACTCGCGCCCGAGCGTCGGGTGCGACGCCACGACGGAATCGATGGAATGGATTTCCGTAATCGACTCGCGCCGCTGGTCGGCAACGAGCCGGTATTCGTAGTGGCGATGATCGATGACGATCGGCTCGCTCGTCTGCGAAAACAGATTGATGACGGGCGTGCAGCCAAGCTGGAAATGCCCGGCGTTGAGCATGCCGAGGCCACGCGGCGTGCGCTTCAGATGCAGCACGATCTCGCAGCGGCGGCCCTTGCCGAGACGCCCTTCGAGATGGTGCAGATCGAAGAAATGAAACTTGCGCGGAAACGCAAAGTACTCCTGCATCAACGCGTAGGCAGGCTGCGCGTTCGGCGGCCGCGGCAGCACGTCGTCCGCTTCGCCGTAGCCCACTTCGCGCCAGGCGCGCGCGGGCAGCAGAACCGGCACACGGCCTTCGGGCTGCACCGAAACGTCCCTCACGCCCGATACGAGCAACTCGTAGAGCGGCATCGTCACCATCCAGTCGCCGTACAGATGCAGGCGCAGTTGCCTGATCTCCAGTTCGGAGAAGTCCACACCGTCCGCGCACTCCAGCGTGAGGCGCAGCGTGGCGTCTTCGCCGAACGCAGCGTGGACAATGGAAAGCGGCCACAACACCGTCTCCCACGCCGTGCGGAAGCGGCATGCGTCGCCTGTTTCCGTGCGTGCCTGCAGGCCCGTGTGACGCGGCACGGCGAAGCCTGCCGTGACCTTGCCTTGTGCGGGATCGAGTTCGAACTGCGCAACCGTCATCGAAGGCACGGGTTGCACGAGCGACGGACAAACGTTGTCGAGCAGGGCCGACGCGACCTGCGGAAACTCCTGGTCGAGATCGCGATGCACGCGCGCAGCGAGAAACGCCGTGGCCTCGATGAGGCGCTCGGTGTGCGGGTCGAGCGATTCCGTGCCGTGCAGGGCGAGACGCGACGCGATCTTCGGATAGCTGCGCGCAAACTCCGCACCTTGCAGACGCAGGTACGAAAGCTCGCGTTTGTAGTACTGAAGGATGTCGTCGGTCGCCATGTCAGCCCCGGTTCGCGCCTCGCGCATCGGCGAACGTATGTCCGTTGGCCGCAAGTTCGAACGCCACGTGCGTGACGCCCAGGCCCGCACGCATCTGCCCCGCAATGGTCAACGTCGCGTGCTGCGCGTGACCTGCGGGAAAGGCGAACGTCACCGTTGCGTGGGCGAGGCGCGGCTCGAACAGCGATATCGCGCGCACGATGACCGCAGCAATCGCGTCACGGTCCGGTCCGGATTGCAGCGAGCGCTCCGAAAAATCCGGCACGCCGTAGTCGAGCACGGTCCCCTCGCAACCGGCGAATTCGTCGAACGTCAGGTGTGAGCGCGTATTGAGCAGTCTCATGAGGTCGCGCGCGATCGAGTCCCGCAGCGCATCGGCGCTGGAAAGCTGCGCCTCGCCGCTGGCGGCGAGGCGGTCGAACAGGGGCATCGGTGAACCGCTGACGATTGCCGGCATGGCACGAAAACTCCAGATAGTGCGGACTGCCGATCTCCAGCATCCGACAGCGGCGCTCAGCCGATGCTCAGGCCGGTGCCTCGGCCTTGTTTGCGGCCAGATCCCAGCCGAACGAAGCCGTGCCCTTCTTCGTCGAGTCCACGTTTTGCTGCGTATAAACGGTCGTGATCTTCGAGAAGCTGATCGTCACGCTGTCGGTCGATTCGCCGCCGCCCGACGTATTGATCGAAGAGATCATGGCGTCGCTCAGGGTGTACTCCAGCAGCGGCATGAACTTGCTGCCCTCGTTGCGCCCGATCGAGATCTTGGCGTCCCCGAGCTTCGTACCGCCGGCACAGGCGCCGTAGAGGGCCGGCGTGGACTGGTCGGACGCCTTCGTGACGACGAAGTCCTGGAAGTTCGGGCGGCCGAGCGTACGCTCCGTGCGGCCCACGTCGTGATTCATCGGCATCGCCACGCCCAGTGAGTACGAATACAGCACGATGTGGTCAGTCGCGCCTTCCAGCGTCGAATTGCCCTTGATGTCCTTGAAATGCAGCAGAACGGTATCCATGACTGTCTCTTGTCGAAAGGTGACTCAAAAGATGAAAAGCGAAGTTGCGGCGTGCGGCCGGAGCCGCACGCGGGGACGTCACGCCGCGGCGGCCGGCAGTTCGGCCACGAGCCGGATCGACGCCGTCAGTTCTTCCATCTGGAAATGCGGCTTCAGGAAACACGTTGCGCGGTATGCGCCCGGCTTGCCCGGCACTTCGGTCACATCCACGCGGGCTTCGCCCAGCGGGAAACGCGCCTTCTGCGCATGCGAGGCCGACGGGTTGATCAGCACGTAGTCCGCAATCCAGTTGTTGAGAAACGCCTCGATGTCGCTGCGCGCCTGGAAGCTGCCCACCTTGTCGCGCATGATCACCTTCAGGTAATGGGCAAAACGCGATGCCGCGAGCACATAGGGAAGACGTGCCGAAAGCTGCGCATTGGCATTGGCCGCGTCCTTGTTGTAGACCTTGGGACGATTGGTCGTCTGGCCGCCGAAGAACGTTGCGAAGTTCGAACCCTTCGAGTTGACGAGCGCGATGAAGCCCAGATCGTTCAGTTCCTTCTCGCGACGGTCGGTGATCGTCACTTCGGTGGGGCACTTGAGCACGACGTCGCCCTCGCCCGTCTTGTACGCGTGCGCCACCATGTTTTCGACCTTGCCACCGCCTTCCACGCCGCGAATAGCCGTGGCCCAGCTGAACTTCGCGAACGAATCGGTAATGCGCAGGCCGAGTTGATAAGCCGAGTTGGCCCACAGGTACTTGCTGTGATCGGTGCCGTCCACGTCTTCTTCGAAGTTGAAGCTCTCCACCGGCTTCGTTTTCGCGCCGTAGGGCAGGCGCGCCGCGTAAGACGGCAGCACGAGCGAGACGTAGCGCGAGTCTTCCGAGTCGCGGAAGCTGCGCCATGCGGCCAGCTCGGCGCTCTCGAAGGTCTTGGACAGATCGCGCGTCACGCCGAGATCCGTGAACGACTTGAGGTCGAAGAGGCTCGGCGCAGCGGAGGCGACGAACGGCGCGTGGGCAGCGGCTGCCACCTTCGAAATGCGCTCGAGCAACGCGAAGTCCTGCGGATGACGACCGAACGAGTAGTCGCCGATCAACATCGAGTACGGCTGGCCGCCGAACGTGCCGAACTCTTCTTCGTAGATCTTCTTGAAGAGCGTGCTCATGTCGTGATCGACGGCGGTTTCGAGGTCTTTGAGCAACTCTTTCTTCGTCACGTTCATGAGGCGAAGCTTGAGTTGCGGGCCCGTTTCCGTGCCGAACACCATGTCGTGCAGACCCGTCCACGACGCTTCGAGCGCCTGGAATGCTTCGTCATGCATGATTGCGTTCAGTTGATCGGTGAGCAGCCGGTCGATCTCGGCCACGCGCTCGTTGATCATCGCGACGACGCTCTTGTCCGGGCTCGTACGCATGCCCTCGTCGAGAATCTGCGATGCGAGCTGGCCGATCAGCTTCTTCGCATAGCTGTTCTGCGAAGGCTCGACCGCCATGTTCCCTTCCTGAACGATTTGCTCGAGCAGGCTCAATTCGCCGCTTGTCGCGTCGAGAGCCGTGGTTTCGCGCGCGGCCGCGCCGGCCGCCTGATTGCTTGCCATTCCGATCACCTCAGAAAATTCGTTGCGCCCCGGTCAGAGGCAGATTGAGCAGTCTTTCGCGATGCGTCACGCTGCCGGAGCGTCTTCTGCGGGCGCAGCCGGCTCGGCCGACGCTGCCGCCGGGGCATCGCTCGATTGCGCCTGGCTCTGAACCTCTTTCAGCGCCTCACTGTTCTGCACGATGCGTTCGAGAATCGAATCCAGCTCGTCATTGCCATCGAGCTTGGCAAGCAGATCGCGCAACTGCTGGCGCGCTTCGAGCAGCTTCGCGAGGCGCGGCACCTGGTTGACGATGCTTTCGGGGTGGAAGTCTTCGAACTTGCGGAAATTCAGTTCGATCTTGAGATTGCCCTCGCCCTTCGCCGTGTCGGGCACGGAGAGGTCGAGACGCGGGGCGATCTTGCCCATGATCTCGTCGAAGTTGTCGCGGTCGATCTCAACGAAGCGACGTTCCTTGAACTTGGGCAGCGGCGTAGCCGGCTGTCCGGACAGGTCTGCAAGCAGACCGACCACGAGCGGAAGCTCGCGTTTTTCCACGGCATCGCCCACTTCGACGTCGTAGGTGATCTGGACACGCGGCGGACGGTTGCGCCCTACCCACTTCTGCAAACTGTTCGACATGGATCTCTCCGAAAACGCTCAGCTATTTAGTGTTACTAAGTGAATGCCACGCTCGCCGCGAGGCAGGCAGTACGAAGCGAAATGGTTGGTCGAAGCGCGCGGAAGTCCGCTTGCGACAGCGAGGCGGCAGGCCGCTGGCGCAATGCCGCTAACGTGAGCGCTTTTCTTCAGACTCCTGCGAACCAGGGCACTCACACACGGCGGTGGCGAACCTTGCGCGGATGGCAGGCTGCCGTATCGAGCGCCGGGGTCATGTCGGCGCTCGTCCCCGCGATTCTTCCGGGCCGTGAACGTCACCCTGGTCAGGGGTATGGCTGCACCGGAAAGAACCGTGACATCTATGAGTTGATTTGAGCCGGAGCACGATCGGCGCTCAGCCTCAGGTTTGTAGTGTCTCCAAATTCAGGCGGCATTTAACCATAGACTTTTTGCGTCGTACTGCCTGGTTCAGCGAAAATCGGACCGCGCAAAACAACGTATCAGGGTGTCTCAAATACTTGTCGTTCTGTCTCACTCGCGGCGGCCGTCGACGTGGCGGCGGACTCTGCCCGAATGCATACGTCAATACGCCTTACTCAATGTGACATCAGGATGACACTCGACGAGTGCGGCACCCCTCTGCCCTTTGCCGCACGCCGGTAGATCTGCCGCTCTAAAGTATTGGGCCGCGCGGCCGTTAGCCCTGTTAGCCCGGCGAGGTATCTCACGTTCAGCTCCTGCCATGCCCGCCCGGGACGTACAACGATCCAGTCCAGAACGCAGCCGGAACCCACGTGGACCATGAACCCAACGCCGAACGCTCTGCCTCATTCTCACTTCGATACCAGCGGCCTGCCGCGCGCCCAGCAGTTCGCGGCCTGGCGCGAAGCGGTCAACGTCATCTTCGACACCGAAACCTCCGAGTCGCGCGACGCCGGCTTCAAGACCCGCGTGAACGGATATCAGTATGGGGACGTGGTGCTGGGATCGATACAGACCGGGACGCAGCGCTACAACCGCTCCAATGCGAAGATCGGGCGTGATGGTCTGGACCACTATGTTCTGCAGTTCTATCTGGACGGCAGTTGCCGCGCGCGCGACGGCGGCCCGGAGTCGTGTACCCGGCCAGGCGACCTCTTTATCGTGGATGCGGCCCAGCCGCTCGCAACCGAAACCACGCAAAGCACCTTTCTCAATCTGGCCGTACCTCGCCGTCTGCTGTCGCCGCTACTGGACGCGCCGGACCAATACAGCATGCGGGTGCTTCGCGGCACCGATCCCACTGTGTCTCTGCTTCGCGAACATCTGACGTCACTATACAAGCACGGCCCCGAGATGACGATCGCAAGCGCGAAAGCCGTACTGCCGGCCACGTTGCAGCTTGCCGCTTCGGTCATGAATGCGAGCGTGAAACCGGAACATGCGGCCGCCGTTCAGCAGTGCGTGTTCGTATCGATTTGCCGCCACCTGGAAGAGCGGCTGAACGATCCGCAATTGAGTGCGGAGCAAGTGGCCTTCGCTTACGGCATATCGCGCGCTACGCTCTATCGGTTATTCGAGAAGGAAGGCGGTTTCGCGACATACATTCGCGAACGACGCTTGCGCCGCTGCCGCGAGATGCTCGCGGACCCGGCACGACGTGGCATATCGATTGCCGACATCGCCGCCGAGCATGGATTTTCGAACGCGGCGAACTTTGCCCGCGCGTTCCGCCGGTCGATTGGCTTGTCTCCGCGCGCAGTGCGTATGCTGGCGTTGAGCGGCGACGCCGCGCGAGTGCAAACGGCGAGTGCCGACGATTGGCACGACTGGATTGCGCGGATGCGGTGAGGTAGGCGTCGCGGACAGGCACACGGGTCCGCTGGACTCGAACCAGCGGGCCGTCATCCCGGAAGCGTCCAACACACGCGTCACTTCTTGCGTCGCGTATGTCGCGTATGTCGCGCACGTCGCGTATATCGCGTATGTCACATATCGCGGCGCGGCTCCGGCTCAACTGCGCGTGCGAATGAGCACCTTGCCGCACGCATGCCCCGTCGCGAGCTTTTCCAGCGCTGCGCGCACTTCTTCCAGCGGGGAGACACCCGTCGTAGCCAAAAAGGAAGCAGTCAGGTGAGCCAGGCGATATCCATCACGCAATCCGGCAACCAGGATCAGACCGTCGCCAAAACCAGACGCGTGGGCGCCACACCGATATTCAGCCCGTCCGTGCGGTTGGCGAGATAACGCCGGTTCAACTCGTCTGGCGTCCAGGTTTCGCTGCTGCTGAACCCCAGCGTGCCGAGCATCCCGGCGAGCGCGGCAGGTTCGAAGAAGCTCTTCCATGGCTCGCCGCGCTGCGCGAATTGCGCCATCAATTGCTCCATGGCGATGCGCATCATGGTGGGCATGCTCGACAGCGGCAGTGCGTATTCGAACAGCACCGCGCTGCCTTTGGCGCAGCCGGCGATGAAACGTAGAGTCTCGGCAACTGCCGCTTCGTCGAGATACATGGTCACGCCGAGCCAGCTGAAAACGGCCGGCGCGTCGGCATCGAAACCCGCGCGCGCCAGGCCCTCGGCAAGTCCCACGCTCTCGAAGTCGACCGGCACGAAGCGAAGCGATGGCGGCACCGCAATGCCGGCCTCGCGCAAGCGCATCTGCTTCCATGTCTGCGTAGCGGGCAGGTCGACTTCGAAGAGTCGACCGGGCGCATCGGGATGCCTGTACGCAGTCGTATCAAGCCCCGCGCCGAGCACGACGTACTGGCGCACGCCGCGTTCGATAGCGGCGGCCCACACGTCATCGGCCAGCCGGCTGCGCACGACCACCGAACTTCGCATCCCTAAAGACGTTGGTTGACGGAACGTTTCTAGGTTGTCGCGAAGCGCCTGTATTTCTTCTGCGTCGAGGATAGTCAACGCGACAGGATCGTCCAGCACGAGCGGTCGGTCCAGCAGTTGATGTGCAGCCCGCTGCACGGCCACCTTCAACGCGCTGGGCTTGGGCGCTGCCTGAACCGGCACCGCCGTGTCGTTGCCGACGAGGTGCGCCTTGTGCAGATAGGCCAGCAGCGCATCGTCCAGGCCCACGCCCAGTTGCAGATCGGGTTCCTGCATCAAGGCATTGCGAATACGCGCCTCCAGGGCCGCATCGTCTCCGCAGAAGCTATTGCGAAACAGCTGCTGCCAGCGCCTGACGATGGCCTGTACAGGATCGGCGCCTGGGTCGACGCCCGCCTGCATGTGCGTTCTCAGTTCGATCACCAGTGCCGGCCATGCCTGCCGGTTCGTGGCGGCGAACTGACGCCGCCGCACTTCCTCGGTCTGCGCCGCGCTGAGATGCTTCGCGAACAACGCGCAGCGCGCGTGCGTGAATGCTTCGTCGATCCACGCCAACATCTGCGCTGTAATGCCGACGATCTGCTGGGCGCGCGGCTCGCCAAGCTGCATCAGCATCAACCTCGTGGCCAGTGCCGGATTGTTGCGGGTCATTCGCACCACCTGCCGGATCCAGCGCCAGGCCAACGCCTGCGCGGCGCTGCTTTCGGCCGGCAGCGATTGCTCCACGGCGCGCCGCACCTCGTCGATGAGTTCGGTCCATGACGGGTCAGTTGGCGCAACCGTATCCGGCCCGGATGCGAGCAGCGTGTCGAGTTCGTCGTCGTTCAGGTGTTTGCGGTACATGTCCATCAGCTCCAGAGCGTCCAGCCAGTCGATCGCCGTGGTCTCGCTGCCGGCGGCGATCATGTCGACCAGGTGCTGCAAATGGCGGCCAAGGCGTTGCGCGCGCAGTGCCTGCGCATCGAGTTCCGCGATCTGCCGCTGCAGAATGTGCAGCGGTGCGTCAGCCAACGGGCCGTCGAGGCTGGACATGATGTCGGCAAGCGAATAGCCGTACCGTTTCAATGCCTCGATACGGTGAAGCCGAATCAGGTCGTCGCGCCCGTACAGGCGCGCGCCGCCGTCCGTGCGCTGCGACGGTGACAGCAATCCGATTGCGTCGTAGTGATGCAGGGTTCTGATGCTTAACCCTACCTTCTTCGCCAGTTCGCCGATTTTTAGTTGCATGGCCTTCCCAGTCGTCGGGCTAACCATAAAAGGTAACGTAACGTCAGGTGCAAGCGAAACGCCGCGCGTTTCAGCTTTCGTGCGGCGACTGGCGCGATGGCCGCGCGGCCCCGCCGCTCGCACTGCCCCACTGCTCCTGCAACAAATCAATGAACGCACGCAATCCGGCGGGAATATGCCGGTTGCCGGGGAAATACAGAAACAGCCCCGGAATCGCCGGGCACCAGTCGCTCAGCACCGCGACGAGCCGCTTTTTCGCCAGCGCATCACGCGCATAGGGCTCCGGCACGTAGGCGATGCCGAGTCCGTCCAGTGCCGCTTCGACCATCAGCGTGTTGCTGTCGAGCGTCAACGCACCTGGCGGATCGATCGTGATCGCCTCGCCATGACGCGCGAATTCCCAGCGATAACGCCTGCCGCCCGGCAGCCGTTGCCGGATGCAACGATGCGCCTGCAACTCCTCGGGCACGGCAGGCCGCCCGTGTTTGCGCAGATAGCGCGGCGACGCGACGGCCAGAAAACGGAAATCCTCGCTGACACGAACCGCGATCATGTCCTTGTGCACTGCTTCGCCCAGCCTGATGCCGGCATCGAAACCTTCCGCGACGATGTCGACGAACCGCCCTTCGGACACGAGATCCAGCTCCATCTGCGGATACATCGCCAGAAAACGCGGCACGACGGTCTGCAGCAGTTGCCGGATCGCGCCATCGCTGCCGTTGATGCGCAGGGTTCCGCGCAACGCCTTGTCGTCGCGCGCAACGTCGTCCAGCACGTGATCGAGGTCGCTGAGCACGGGGCGCAGCCGCGCGAGCAGACGCTCGCCCGCTTCCGTCAGTGACACGCTACGGGTAGTCCGATGCAGCAGGCGCACGGCCAGATCGTCTTCGAGGCCGCGCATGGCATGGCTCAGCGCCGAGCGCGACAAGCCCAGTTCGCCGGCCGCCTGCACGAAGCTGCGCCGCGCGGCGACCACCATGAAAGCCTGCAGATCGGCGAGCGTCGGTTTGCCCATTGGTGAATTTCCTTCAACACGTGATGCGGATTGGCGGCACTTCTGCGGCGAATCATACCGCTCTAGCATGAACGCTCAAACCTTCAACGGAGCGGGAGCATGGCGAAGAACTGGCTGATAACGGGCGCGTCGAGCGGTCTGGGGCGCGCAATGGCAGAACGGCTGCTTGCGCGGGGTGACAGCGTCGTGGCGACGCTGCGCACGCCGGGCAGCCTGGACGATCTGCGCGAACAATACGGCGACCGGCTGCACGTCGCGCAATGCGATCTGACGCGCGTCGATACGATCCGCACCGCCGTCGCACAGGCGTTTGCTGCGCTTGGGCACATCCACGTCGTCGTCAGTAACGCGGGCTATGGGCTCTTCGGCGCGGCCGAGGAACTTGGCGACGCGCAGATCGAACGGCAGATCGCGACCAATCTGACCGGCTCGATCCAGCTGATTCGCGCAGTCGTGCCGCGTCTGCGGCAGCAAGGCGGCGGACGCATCGTGCAGGTGTCGTCGGAAGGCGGGCGCGTCGGCTACCCGGCCTTCAGCGCGTACCATGCGACGAAATGGGGCATCGAGGGCTTCATCGAAGCTGTTGCGAAGGAGGTTCTGCCGTTCGGCATCGATTTCGTGATCGTGGAACCCGGCGCCACGCGCACCCACTTCGGCGCCGGCCTCGACCGCGCACAACCGATGCCTGTGTACGACGCGACGCCCGTGGACGACATCCGGCGTGCGCTCGAAAACGGCTACTTCGAATTTGCAGACGCGGAAAAGACGGTGGACGCGATGATCGCGACGATCGACAACCCGTCTGCTCCGTTGCGGCTGACGCTAGGCAGGTTCGCATACGAATCGATCCGCACGTCGCTGATGAAACAGCTCGAGATCCTGGAGGCGCAAAAGGAGATCGCCTTTTCGGTGATGGGAGATGCCTAGATTCGGAAAATGGACGGCGGCGACATGTGACGATCGGCATCCGTTGCAGGAGAGATCGCGCCACGTATAGCGGTTGAGCGCCGCTGCGATCACGCCGGGCGCGAAGTGGCGATCAGTATGCCGAAGCGGTCGCTGTGTGATCCTAACGAGCCGCCACCATCAACACGAAAAGCGCGTTATTGAGGGCATGGAACGCTATTGGCATCGCCAATCCTTTCGTTTTCCTGGCGAGCCACCCTGCAATCAAGCCAAACGCAGCAAGGTAGACGAAGTGCTGGCCGTCGTGGTGCAAGCCCGCAAACAGGAGCGCTTGCAGGATATTGGCCCAGCCGAAGCTCAGGTGGCGTGAAAGCCCGCCCAGCAGGCAGCCGCGAAAGACCAGTTCCTCCATGATGGGCACCCAGACCGACATGATCGCCAGCGCAAGCGGTATGCCGCCGAGCGACTGCGCGCCATGGACGAGCGCAACCGACCAGGTGGCGTCGGACCAGACAGGCGGCATGGCAGCGCGGTGCCGCAACCACTGATAGGCGGCCACCCCGAGCAGCGCCGCCGGAAGCAGAAACCACCGCTTGTTCCACCGGCCGCTGCCGGTCCATTCACGCCACGAAAGCAGCCTGCCGACCGGAATGAGCGCGATGGAGCAAAACAACAGCGTCCACAGATGCGACACCGCGACGCGCTTCGGCCACCCCATGCGGCCCACGCCGCTTCCCGAAGGCGATATCGACGTGTTGCCTCCGAAACGGAGCATCGCTACCGCGTAGAGCGCGAGCAACAAGATCGCAAGCGCGAGCCATGCATGCCGCAATCCGATGCGCTCGAACAGCGGCACGCAGGGCTTACCGATGCGTTGCCGAACGGTGCCGCGATAGTGGACCGGAAAAACCAGCAGCGCCGGAGCCGCGACAAAGGCGAACAGACAGCCGGCAAGCGCCCACGCGAGCGGAATGAGATCCGCGCGCGCGGCAAGTGACGGATCGAGCCGAAGCAGACGGGCGTACGCCGAAACGAGGTGGCCTGCATCTTTCGTTGCCGCGTACTGATCGCTGATGACGTCGGCGGCGGCTTTCGCGTCCGCGGCAGCGAAGGCCACGTCGAGGCGGAATTGCCGGTCCTGCGGTGTGCCGATCTTGCGTGACGCCTTGTCGGCGCTCAGCAGAGCGTCCGCGCCGGCGGCGTCTCCGGTACGCTCCAGGGCACGCGCCGCCGTATAGGAATCGATCTTCAGCCCGGCGCGCTGCGCGCGATGCAACTCATCGATCGCGGCATTTCCCGGAAGAATCTCCGTCGCCGTGCGGATCCGCGATGTTTCCGCCCACGCGAACTTCGGCAACGGCGCCGCTTCGAGCAACCGGGTCGCCGCGGCGGGGTCGCCCTTCTTGGCGAGATAGCGCATGGCGGGAACGAGTTGCACGCTGGCGGGATCCAGCTGCGTGGCGAGAACGGCCTCCTTGCCCGAGCGTTCGTCGTTCTTCACGTAGGCGTAGGCGCGTGCAAGCGCAGCATGCAAACGCGCCTGCTGCGATGAAGACCAGTTCCGGGCGCGCGGCACGAGCGGCTCACCGAACGCAATCGCCGGCTCGCCGAACTTGTGTTCGAGCAGGAACAACTCGACTTCCACATCCGACGCATGCTGTCTTTCGAGGGTTTCCCGGCAGGCATCGAAGTCTTTTCCCGCCGCGTCGGCCCAGGTCAATTCTTCCGACATGCCGAAATGCTCACTGAATTGGCATGCCGACAATGCCAGCGCGGCATCGGCCGGGTGTTCAAGCATCGCTCGCCGATACGATGCCAGCGTGTGGTCGTATGCGGCCTTCTCGCTGTTCTCCACGACGCGGGCTGCCTCGCTCGACGCGCGGAGTTCGTCGACCCGCATATCCGTACCTTCCGAAGCGGCGGCGCGGCCAATCGATAACGCAGCGAAAGCGCAAAGCGCCATGAATCTGGATGTTGTTTTACGCATGATCGACGAACCCTATGCGACGAACCCTATGAGCCATCTGCCATTAACGGCATCCGGCAGGCAATCTTGAGCGCGACATCTCGCACGGCGTTATCGGCTCCGCGCCCTGAAAAACGATGCGAATCGGATGGCAGGGCAGCAGCGAAGCTCATCGGGCAATTGATAATCAAATCACATCAATCGTTCCGAAAATCGCACTTATCGTTTTTCCGGCTTCGGGCGAACATTGCCCAAAACACAAACACCCAGACCCCCGCGCATTTTCCGGATTTCAGGAGACACCTCGATGCACCCCTCGTCTAGCCTTCCGACTGGACATTCGAAGGCCGCCACGGTCTTTCGCGTCACGGCCGGCAATTTCCTCGAGCAGTTCGACTTCTTCCTGTTCGGCTTCTACGCCACGCAGATCTCCAAAGTCTTCTTTCCCGCCGAGAGCGAGTTCGCCTCGTTGATGATGACGTTCGCCGTCTTCGGCGCCGGCTTCCTGATGCGCCCGCTAGGCGCAATCGTGCTGGGCGCCTACATCGACGAAGCCGGCCGCCGCAAAGGCCTCATCGTCACGCTCTCCATCATGGCGAGCGGCACCATTCTCATCGCGTTCATCCCCGGTTACGCCACGATCGGACTTCTCGCGCCGGCGCTCGTACTGCTCGGTCGGCTGCTGCAGGGCTTTTCGGCAGGTGCCGAGCTGGGTGGCGTGTCGGTCTATCTGGCCGAAATGGCCACGCCTGGCCGCAAGGGCTTCTTCACGAGCTGGCAGTCCGCGAGCCAGCAGGTCGCGATCGTCATCGCAGCGGGCCTCGGCTTCGCGCTCAATCAATGGCTGAGCGTCGCGGCTATCGCCGCGTGGGGCTGGCGCGTACCGTTTTTCGTCGGCTGCATGATCGTGCCGTTCATCTTCATGCTGCGCCGCAATCTGGCAGAAACGCAGGAATTCAAGATGCGCCAGCATCGCCCCGGCATGAAGGAAGTGTTCGGCACGTTGCTGCAAAACTGGGGCGTCGTGATTGCCGGCATGTTGCTGGTGGCGATGACCACCACGAGCTTCTACCTCATCACGGTCTATGCGCCCACCTTCGGCAAGACGGTGCTGCACCTGAGCACCGCCGACAGCCTGCTCGTCACGCTGTGTGTCGGCGTGTCGAACTTCGTGTGGTTGCCGGTGGGCGGTGCGCTCTCCGACAAGATCGGCCGCCGGCCGCTCCTCGTCGGCATGACGGTGCTGACCATCGCCACCGCCTATCCTGCGCTTTCGCTGCTCGCTCACGCGCCGTCGTTCGTCAACATGCTGCTCGTGCTCCTCTGGCTCTCGTTCATGTACGGCATCTACAACGGCGCGATGGTCGTGGCGCTCACGGAAGTGATGCCGGTCCAGGTGCGCGTTGCCGGCTTCTCGCTGGCCTACAGCCTCGCGACAGCCGTGTTCGGCGGCTTCACGCCGGCCATCTCGACGGCACTCATCCACATGACCGGCGACAAGGCTGCCCCTGGCTACTGGATGAGCCTCGCCGCGGCGTGCGCCCTCTGCGCAACGTTCGCGCTCTATCGCCGCCGCGCGGCGACGCTGACGCCGGCACACTAATGCCGGCGCACTGATGCCCAGACCGTCCGTATCCTCGCGAACCACACACACGACACCCCCCACCTCAACCATGAAAAATCTGCTTCTGAAACTCGGCGCGGCCGCGCTCGTTGCCACCTCCGCAGCGGCGGCGAACGTACAGGCCGCCGACCTGCACGTCATGAGTTCGGGCGGCTTCACCGCCGCCTACAAGGTGCTCGGCCCCCGCTTCGCCGCCCAGACAGGCGACACGCTGGAAACCGCGCTCGGCCCGTCGATGGGCAAATCGCCCGAAGCGATTCCGAACAGGCTCGCGCGTGGCGAGCCTGCTGACGCCGTCATCATGGTCGGCTATGCGCTCGACGATCTGATCAAGCAAGGCAAAGTCATTCCCGGATCGCGGGTCGAGCTGGCCGATTCGCGCATCGGCATGGTCGTGCGCGAGGGCGCGGCGAAACCCGACATCAGCTCGCCCGAAGCGCTCAAGCAAACGCTGCTGCATGCGAAGTCGATTGCCTA
The DNA here is from genome assembly GCF_048957895.1 of Paraburkholderia sp. A1RI_3L. NCBI lineage: Bacteria > Pseudomonadati > Pseudomonadota > Betaproteobacteria > Burkholderiales > Burkholderiaceae > Paraburkholderia > Paraburkholderia sp. A1RI_3L. The sequence goes on along the minus strand of NZ_JARCHA010000004.1, from coordinate 513,156 downwards.
CTCGGACAGCGCGAGCGGCGTCTATATCGAGCGGGAGCTGTTCAAGAAACTCGGTATCGAGGATGAGGTGAAATCGAAGGCAAAGATGATTCCGCGAATTCCCGTGGCGTCGGTGGTCGCGAACGGAGATGATGAAATCGGCTTCCAGCAGGTGAGCGAGTTGCTGCCCGTGCAGGGCGCGACCTTCGTCGGCAAGATTCCGGAGTCTCTGCAGTCGGTCACGCGCTTCGCCGCGGGCATCCCCGTCGGGGCGCAACATCCGAAGGAAGCGAAGGCGCTGCTCGACTATCTCGCCTCACCCGGCGTGCAGCCCGAAGTGAAAGCGACCGGTCTCGATTCCGTTTCCGCACATTGAGACAAGACCGCGGGAAGGCTTGCGTCAGCCGGCTTTTCCCTCACGCCGGGCGGGGGTTACGGCCGGGGTTACGGCCGGGGTTACGGCCGGGGTTACGGCCGGGGTCACAGCCTCATCACCGGCATCATCGCCGCCGCCCGAGCCGCCCGGCTCGGCCCCGCTGAGCCTCTGCGCAAGCCGCGTACGATCGCATGCGCCTTCCCACAACGACACGAAGATCACCGCGCAGGCATTGCTGATCACGCTCGTCAGGGCGCGCGCTTCGGACATGAAGCGATCGATGCCCACGAGAAGCGCTACCCCGGCAACGGGCAGATCGGGAATCACCGCGAGCGTAGCGACGAGCGCAATCAACCCGCTGCCGGACACGCCCGCCGCGCCCTTGGACGTGAGCAGCATGACGGCGAGCATCGTCGCGATCTGCGTCGCCGAAAGCGGCACGTCGCACGCCTGCGCAATGAACAACGAGGCGAGCGTCAGATAGATCGCGGTGCCGTCCAGGTTGAACGAGTAGCCCGCGGGCAGCACGAGCCCCACAACGCCTTTGTCGCAGCCCAGCGACTCCAGCTTGACGATCAGGCGCGGCAATACCGGCTCCGTAGACGACGTCGCGAGAACAATGAGCAACTCCTCGCGCAGGTAGCGCAGGAGCCGCCAGAGCGAGAAACCGTGCAGCCGCGCGAGCGACGCGAGGACCAGCGCCACGAAGAGCCCGCATGCCACGTAGAACGACACCATCAGCATGGCGAGCGAGCCGACCGAGCCAATGCCGAAGCGGCCCACCGTGAACGCCATCGCCCCGAACGCGCCCAGCGGCGCGAGCCGCATGATCATTGCGAGAATGCGAAACACGATCTCGGCGATGCCGTCGATCAACGCCAGCACCGGCCGACCGGCCTGCGGATGTGCGTTCAGCGCAAAGCCGAACAGCACCGAGAGCAGCAACACAGGCAGCACATCACCCTTCGCGAAAGCGGCGAACATCGTGTCCGGGATCACGCTCAGCGCGAAGTCCACGAGCCCGTGCGCCTGTGCATGCTTCGTATAGGGCGCGAGGATGCTCGAATCCAGACGATGCACATCGATGTGCATGCCGGCACCAGGCCGCAGCACGAATGCGGTGACGAGCCCCAACAGGAGCGCTGCCGCAGTCAGGAGATAGAAGAGCGCCAGCGCCCGCACGATCGTGCGTCCGATCGCCTTGCCGTTGGCCAGCGACGCGATGCCCGAGACGATCGTGCAAAAGACGACCGGCGCGATCATCATCCGCACGAGGCCTACGAATGCATCGCTGAGCGGCTTGAACATCGCGCCCGCAGTCGGCCAGAAATGGCCGACGGTCACGCCAAGCACCATGGCCACGAGGACCTGCACGTACAACGAACCCGGCGGTCTTGCCCACCTCACGATGCTGTCTTCCTTCCAGTCTTTTCTATCGTCGTCGCGTTCATGCAGCGCTGCGGGCCATGCCGCCGCGCTTCGCTTCGATGATCGCCCGGTGAAATTCCTCTGCGGCCGGCGTGAGCGGCCGTCCGCGCCGCTTCACGATGCCCACGCGCCGTTTCACTGCCGGTTCGACGAGCGGCACGCTCGTGAGAACAGGGTGATCCTGTCCGGGCATGGCCATCGACGGCACCGCAGCCACGCCGAGCCCCGCTTCCACCAACCCGAGCATCGTGGTGACGTGCCGCGTCTCGCACACGCTCGGCGCACGCGGCGCCACCGCCGAAAGCGCCTGGTCGAGCAACAGGCGGTTGCCTGAAGTCTTGTCCACCGACACGTACTCGTGCTCGTAAAGCTCGTTCCACGTGACGCGCTTCTTGCGCGCGAGGGGATGGTCGCGGCGACAGGCCACGACAAAGCGCTCCTGCAGCAACAACTTGAACTCGATGTCGGACTCCTGGCTGCCCATGAAACTCACGCCGAAGTCGGCCTCGCCGCTGATAACAGCGCCCAGCACTTCGTTCGCGCTCGAATCCAGCAGCTTGACCCTGATGCGTGGAAAGCGGCGATGATAGTTCGCGATGACGTTCGGCAGGAAATAGTAGGCCACCGAAGGCACGCACGCGATGGTCACGTGGCCCAGGCGGCTCGACGAAACATCGCGGATGCCGAGCAGCGCGACGTCGAGATCGTCGAGCAGCTGTTCGGCGCTGCGGGCAAATACGCGGCCCACAGTGGTGAGCGTGACACTGCGCGTGGTGCGCTCGATGAGACGCACGCCGAGCGCTTCTTCGAGTTTGTCGATCCGACGGCTCAAGGCCGGCTGGGAAATGCTGACCGCCTCGGCGGCCTTGCGGAAGCTTCCCAACTCCACCACGGCGCGAAACGCCTGCAAGTCCGTCAAATCAAAGTTAATCGCCACGGGGCCGGTCTCCGCATCTCAGATCCCGGGTATTTTGCCCGATTGAGCCGGACGCACCGCGCCGAGGGGTCTTTCGTCTGCGCGCAGTGCTGAACCCGTCGATGGCTTGCGTCGGTGGCTTGCGTCGATATGCCTGTCTCGTCGCGATCAGCCGGGTGGGTCCGCCATGGCGCACTGGCCGTCGGCTGTCGGATTCGCACCGTCAGGCGCGGCGTCCGGCACCCGCCCAAACAGCGCCGCCCTGCCGCACGGCGATGCGTACATGCGGGTGCTGCTATGTCCAACGCCTGGCACCTCGAGAACGCGCTGGCCGAGATGTCCGCCGCTTTGGGTGCGCAGCCAGGCGACGTAGTCGAGCCCGCGTGCAAAGCGCGTAGGGCCCTGTGCCTCGGCGGCGCATGAACGGTCCAGTTCCTTGTGGTTCGGATCGATGTCTGCCGTACCGAGGAGATACACGACGTCCTGCGCCAGGTAATGCGCTTCGACGGCGGACACGGAGACGGGTTGCTGGACATAGGGCGGCAGACCGCCATCGAGCCCATATTCCCAGCGGTTCAGGCGCGGGCACGACGCGGCTGACGTAGCAACGGGCCGCGCCTCGCCGAAATACAGATACGACGACGGATTGGCCACCACGTAGCGGATCGCGATGCCTTGCGCGAGCAGTGGCGCCTGCCCCCGGCCCACTGCCGCATAGCGTTGCACGTACTGTCCGCCGGCCGAGTGCCCGGCCAGCACGACCTGTTCGAGCGACGGAAAGAGCCGCCGGTCGGCAAGGCGCGCGAAGATGGTGTCGACCACGCTGAACGAACTGATGGGCGCGGGCCCGTGGGCGTCGTAGCCCGTCTTCCAGCCGTCCCGGCCCCAGCGCAGTATGTCGCCGGGCAGGTGATGCGCCTCGATGTCCGCGGCGATGAGGAACTGCGGCGTGATGATGACCGTGTGCTGCGCAGCCGGCCCCGCCTCGACCGCCGCCCGCTCCGCCGACGTCAGGTCTCGCCGCGGCCAGCCGTGAATGACCACGACGGCACGCGTCACGTCGGGCTGCGGCACCGACCAGTCGCGCGTCACGTGAATCGGGACAACGCCCCGGCCCGCCGGCGTCGCGACCTCGAGCCGGCCGTCCTGCACGACCGGCACTGGCGTGAGCACTAGCGGATCGGTCCTCGGCTGCGCGGACGCGGCTGCTTCGACAGACGCCGCCTGCCCGGCGCATCCCGACGCAACCTGCAGCAAGAGTCCGAGGGCGGCGGCAGCCAGCACGCGTGAGCAGGGGGTGGAGCGCATGTTCGTCCGCATGTTCGTCCTTTCCGTTATCCGGGCATGAATTCCTTTAACGCACGCGGCGGGCGAATCCGTCGCGGGCCGCCGTAACTTCCTCTGGCCCCCTGCTCGCGGTCAAGCCCGGTCTATCGGCGCAGTCACCCGATCTCGAACCGCCGGTTGCGGTGCCGCCGACCGCTGGAGCCCTCCTCTTCCTGTCGTTCTCGATATGCGTCAAGTGGCGCCTGGAAGCCCTGCGGACAAAGACATTCCGCACGATTCGCCGTTTCAGCGAATGCTCCATTGCGCGGCTTTCCCGCCTTCGAGTTACGGAGCCTTTCTTCCGGAAATGCGTCGCTAAAAACGCACGTGCGTGCGACCTTTCGGTCTTTTGCCTGGAGCAAACCCTGAAGCAAACGATTTGCGCGCGCATTGCGATTTAGGAAATGCGCGACGGCGACGAAATAGCAAGACAAGAGATCGTTCAATGCGAACCACAGGAGGACACGCGTATGAACTTCAAGGAAATGACGGTGCGAGCCAAACTCACCGTGACCTTCGGCCTGCTGGCGTCCCTCGTTCTGCTCGTTTCGGGGATCGCGCTGCGTGCGCTTGGCGACGCGAACGAACGGTTTTCGGACTACGTGAGCGGCATCAGCGCCCGCGCGGAACTGGCCGAACAGGTTCGCACCGCAGTGGATCGGCGCGCGATTGCCGCGCGCAACCTCGTGCTCGTGACCAAACCCAGCGACATCGAAATCGAAAAGGCGGCCGTCACGCAAGCCCACGAAGATGTGCAGGCGCGGCTTCGCCAGTTGAAGGAAGCGGTGGCGAACAGCGCGAGCGCAACCCAGCAGGCGCGCGAACTCGTGGCCGGCATCGACCGCGTCGAAACGCAGTACGGCCCTGTCGCGCTTGCCATCGTCGACGCCGCCCTGCACAACCAGCACGATCATTCCATCGCGATGATGAACGACCAGTGCCGCCCGCTGCTTGCCGAACTCATCAAGGCAACGAACGCCTATAGCCATTACACGCGTAGCCGCGCGCAGCAGATGATGCAGGAGTCCGCCGAACACTATGCGAGCCAGCGTGTCCTGCTGATCGGCATCTGTCTCGCCGCCCTTGCGGCTGCTGTGGTCGCGGCGCTGCTCATCACGCGCGGCCTCACGCGATCGCTTGGCGCAGAGCCATCCACGCTCAGCGACATCACGCGCCGCGTGGCCGCAGGCGATCTGAGCACGGTTGCCGGCGCCCAAAGTGCGCCGAAGGGCAGCGTGCTCGCCTCGATGAGCGAGATGCAGGCAAGCCTCGTGCGGCTGATCGCCCAGGTTCGCACCGCCGCCGACGGCATCGCCACAGGCTCCAGCGAAATTGCTTCGGGCAACCAGGATTTGTCTTCGCGTACGGAACAGCAGGCGTCTTCGCTGCAGGAAACGGCTTCGAGCATGGAGGAACTCACCTCCACCGTGCGGCAGAACGCGGAGAACGCGCAGCAGGCGAGCGCGCTGGCCGGCAATGCGTCCGAGGTGGCGCACAAGGGCAGCACCGTAGTGGGTCAGGTCGTGGAGACCATGACCGACATCAGCCACAGCTCGTCGAAGATTGCGGAGATCACCGGCATCATCGAAGGCATCGCATTCCAGACCAACATCCTCGCGCTCAACGCCGCGGTGGAAGCCGCTCGCGCCGGCGAGCAGGGCCGCGGCTTCGCGGTGGTGGCCAGCGAAGTGCGCAGCCTCGCGCAACGCTCCTCGAGCGCGGCGAAGGAAATCAAGGATCTGATTGCCGCCTCCGTGCAGAAGATCCAGGACGGCTCGCGCCTTGCCGACGACGCGGGCAGCACCATGGTCGAAGTCACCCAGGCCGTGGCGCGCGTGACCGACATCATGGGCGAGATCGCGGCGGCCTCCACCGAACAGAGCCGCGGCATCGAGCAGGTCAACGTCGCAATCACGCAGATGGACGAAGTCACGCAGCAGAACGCGGCGCTCGTGGAAGAAGCAGCGGCGGCGTCGAGGTCGCTCGAAGACCAGGGGCATCAGTTGACCGAGGCCGTGTCGTTCTTCCGTCTGGGTTCGAACGAGGAAGCCCGGTATGGCCGGCTCGCGGTGGCCCCGGCCGCGCCAGCCGCAACGGCCGCAACGGCACGCAAGCCGGCAGCGAAGCGCCGTGCGGCTGACCGGCCTGCGGTTTCGAGCCGCACGCCGGTGGCGGCGCCCGCGTCCGCTCCCGCCCTTGCGAGCGCGAATGCCGCTCGCGACTGGGAAACCTTTTGACGCTCGCATACCGCTTCATCACGGGAGAATGCAATGAACGCAGTCATGGAGTCCGCGCGGCTCGCGCGCGCCGGGCGTATTGGGTGAGGCTGCGCAAGCTCACGCTTTCGGCTCTCCACGTTGCGTTGCGCGGCCCGCTTCGACAGGCGCGAAGCGATCAGGTATCGCGGGCGGCCCCGTCTGCCCGCGAGCCATACGGGTTCCAGTGAAAACACCTGGCATGCCGCGGCGATGCGGCAATCTCGGGCCCAGGTCCAATTCTGTTGATGTCCATCCCGCCTGGTTGCGCCAACGGGCGAGCAGTGACAAGGCGAGTTGCAGACGCCTTCGGCACGCCGCCAGGGATTACCCCATCTATAACCGCACGGAATAGCCCACGCCAATCCCGGTCTTTGACAGTCGAATTTGACGGTCCTACCGTAGGGCCACCCATAACGATGCGTTCTAAACAACGCATTTCGACTCAAGAACGGACTACATGAACAGTCGACTCTTCCCCTTGCTTCTCGGCATGCTGGCTGCGGCGGGTGCCGTGTATCCGTTCACCGCTCACGCGCAGGCCGATTCGCGCCCGGTGATTCGTGCGGCCTCCGGCGCCGAGGACATCGCGACGCTCGACCCTGACCGCGCCACGTCGACGAACGACGTCACCGTCGTTGCCGAGATATTCAATGGCCTCGCGCGTTTCGCCCCCGGCAGCGCTGATCCGAAATCGCTCGAAGCGGATCTTGCCGAAAGCTGGCAAGCCTCGAGCGACAGCAAGGTCTGGACGTTTCATCTGCGTCACGGCGTCCAGTTCCAGGGCGGCTGGGGCGAGTTGACCTCCGCAGATGTCGTCTACTCGCTCAAGCGCGCCGCAGACCCCAAGCGTTCGAGCTTCGCCGCGAGCTTTGCCGAAATCGACGGCGTCGAAGCCGTTGACCCCTATACCGTGCGCGTCACGTTGAAGTACCCGGACGCCAATTTTCCCGGGCGCGTGTCGAACTATCACGGCGGTTATATCGTCAGCATGAAGGCTGCCGAAAAATACGGCAGTCAATTCGGCAATCATCCGGTCGGCACCGGCCCGTTCGCATTTGGCGAGCACGTCACGCAGCAGTACGTGAAACTGGTCGCGAACGACCAGTACTTCCGCGGCAAGCCGAAGCTCGCGGGCATCACCTGGCGGATGATTCCCTCAGACAGCGATCGCGAGCTGGCCTTCGCTTCCGGCGAACTCGACGTCATTTACGGCAAGCGCGAGCAGCGCTGGGTAGAACGCGAGCGCAAGCGCAACGGGGCGCACGTCGACATCTTCCAGCCGGCGGAATTCCGCACGCTGTTCATCAACCGCACCATCAAGCCGCTCGACAACCTCAAGGTGCGTGAAGCGATTGCCGAGTCGATCAACATCGACGAGATCATGCATTACGTGGGCGCCGACGTAGCCGTCAAGGGATGCTCGGCCGTTCCGCCGGGCTACCTCGGAGAAGACTGCTCGAGCGGCGGCTACGCGTACAACGTCGAGAACGCGCGCAAGTTGCTGGCGCAGGCCGGCTATCCGAACGGAGTCGCGATCAAATCGATCGTGTCGAACATCTCGGCGCAGCGGCCCATCATGGAAATCATCCAGGCACAGCTGGCCAAAGCCGGAATCAAGCTGGACATGCAGATCGTCGATCACTCGACTTACCAGGCGCAAAGCCGGAAAGATCTGAGCGCGCTTGTCTTCTACGGCGCGGCGCGTTATCCGGATGCCGATATCTGGCTAAGCGAGTTCTACGATTCGGCTGCCTCGGTGAATACGCCGACAGCGATGTCCAACTTCTCGCATTGTTCGGTCGCCGACGCCGATATCCGCGCGGCGCGCGTCGAGCCGGATCTCAACAGAAAGCTCGCGTCGTGGAAAAGCGCGCAGCAGAAGATTCACGACGACGTGTGCTCCGTGCCGCTCTTCGGTCTGCTCCAGGTCTGGGTGCACAGCGACAAGGTGCAGTATGGCTACGACCTGAAAGGCTCGCTGAACCTCGCCCCGCTCATTACCGAAAAGACCACGCTGGCTGATCACTGAAACCGGTAATGCGTCGAACTGTTTCATTCATCGCGTACGCTCATGAAACCAGTTAGTGATCCAGAATATAGACGCGATGCGCAATCCAGCGATGCCATCGTGGTGGGCGCGGGCGTAGTCGGAAGCGCCATTGCTTACGGCCTCGCCCGGCAGGGTTGGCGGGTGCTCGTGCTCGACGGCGCAGATGGCGACTTGCGCGCGGCCAAAGCGAATTTCGGTCTCGTATGGGTGCAGGGAAAGGGCTTCGGTCAGCCGGCCTATCAACAGCTTTCGCGTCGGAGCGCCGCATTGTGGGCCACCTTCGCGCAGGAATTGACGGCGGATAGCGGCATCGAAATCGACCACCGGGCGAATGGCGGCATTCACTTCTGCGTCGGTCAGACGCAATGGGAACAGCGGGCCGAGAAGCTCGCGCGCTGGCACGAGCAACTGCCAGGGCAAGCAAGCTGTACGGAGATGCTCGATCGCGCGCAGCTGCAGCGCCTGTTCCCAAAGGCGCAATTCGGGCCGGAAGTGAGCGGCGCAAGTTATGGACGCATGGACGGCCACGTCAATCCGCTGCGTTTGCTCGCCGCTTTACAGCGCGGGCTGCAAGTACACGGCGGCACATTGCGGACCAACAGTCCGGTCTCGCGCATTGCGCCGCTCGCCGGTGGCGGCTTCTCGGTTCATGTCGGCGCACAGCGTTTCGAGACGCCTCGGGTCGTCGTCGCCGCGGGTCTGGGTTCGTCGGCGCTCGGTCCCATGGTCGGGCTGGACGTTCCGTTGCGGCCGCAGCGCGGTCAGCTGCTTGTCACCGAGCGCCTGGCGCCCATCCTGCCGCTGCCCGCGAGCGGCCTGCGGCAGACGGCGGAAGGGACCGTGATGATCGGCGTCACGCAGGAAAACGTCGGCTACGACCTGAGTACGACGACGACTGCCGCAGCCCGCATGAGCCGCCAGGCCGGCCGGATATTGCCCGCGCTCCGGCAGGCGCAACTGGTGCGGCACTGGTCGTGTCTGCGCGTGATGACGCCGGATGGTTGCCCGGTTTATGCCGAGTCTGCCCACTACCCTGGCGCTTGGGTCGCGCTGTGCCACTCCGGCATCACGCTCGCCGCATTCCATGCCGGACCGCTTGCCGCCGCGGTGGCGCAAGCACGGATTCCAGACGAACTACAGATCTTTCACCATGGACGTTTCAATGTTCCGCAAACTGCATGACCCCGGGGAGCAGGCCCCCGTCATGACCTTAACGGTCGATGGACAGACGGTCAGCGCAGAGCCGGGCGAAAGCGTGGCCGCCGTATTGTTGCGGCTCGCTTCCCCGATCTCGCGCACAACGCCGGTGAACGGCAGCCCGCGCACGCCGTATTGCATGATGGGCGTATGTTTCGAGTGCCTCGCGAACGTGGACGGCGTGGCTTCGGTTCAGACCTGCCTCGTCCAGGTACGCGACGGCATGCGCGTGGAGCGCCAGCACGGTCGGCGGGTACTCGCCGCGACCGTGCGCGACGATGCGGTGGCCGGCGCTGTCGCCTCTCCCGGCGCAACGGCGCAAGGGGCGCCGCGATGAGCCGCTCAGTCGACCTGTTGATTGTGGGAGCCGGGCCAGCAGGCATGAGCGCCGCGCTGCGCGCGCGCAGCCTGGGCCTCAGCGTGATCGTCGTCGACGAACAGCAGGCGCCGGGCGGGCAGATCTGGCGCGCCGTCGAAGCACGGGCCGGCACCCGGACCGGCGACCTGCTGGGTGACGAATACGGCGCGGGTCTTCCGCTTGTCCGCGCATTTCGCGCGAGCGGTGCGCTCTACGAGCCGGGCACGCAGGTCTGGCAGATCGAACCCGGCTGGCAAGTCTTCATGAGCCGTGGCCAGCAGGCGGAGTGCGTGCACGCGGCCAACGTGTTGCTGGCCACGGGCGCGCAGGAACGCCCCGCCCCGTTCCCGGGCTGGACCTTGCCTGGCGTGTTGACGGTTGGGGCCGCGCAGATTCTTCTGAAGACCGCGCGTGAGATTCCACAACCGGCACCGTGGATCGCGGGCAGCGGTCCCCTGGTGTTGCTGTACATGGTGCAACTGCTGCGAGCCGGCGGCCGGATTGCGGGATGGCTCGATACGTCCCCTGCCGGCGGCTGGCGGCGCGCCCTGCCACACATGGCGCAGGCGTTGCCTGCGTGGAAAGACCTGCTCAAAGGCCTCGGCTGGACGCGCGAGTTGCGGCGTGCCGGCTTTCCCATTGTCCGCGGCGTGACGCAGTTACGCGGCGAAGGACAAGAGCGCCTCGCGCACCTCGTCTATCGCACCGCCGACGGACAATCGCGGCGGCTCGACCTGGATCTGCTGCTCGTACACGAAGGGGTGGTGCCTTCCATACACATGACCCAGGCGCTGGGCTGCCAACATGCGTGGCGCGCCGACCAGCGATGCCTCGCGCCGGAACTCGACCCGTGGGGACAGACGAGCAAACCAGGGATATTTTCAGCTGGTGACGGCTCCGGCATCGGCGGGGCGCGCGCAGCGTGCACGCGTGGCGAACTGGCCGCGCTCGGCATCGCGCTGCGGGCCGGCAAGCTGACCGACGAGGCGGCGCAGCGCATGGCGGCGCCGTTGCGGCGAACGCTGGCTGCACAACTGTCGATGCGAGGCATGCTGGACGCGCTGTATCCGCCGCGCGCGGAACTCTTCGCACCGGACGACGACACGGTCGTGTGCCGTTGCGAGGAACTGACCGCCGGCCAGATCCGCGCGGCGGCCCGCATCGGCCAGCCCGGCCCGAATCAGATCAAGGCCTTCACGCGCGCAGGCATGGGGCCGTGCCAGGGTCGCCAGTGCGGCTATACCGTTGCGCACATCCTGGCCGCGGCACACGGCAAGAGCGTCGAGCAGATCGGTTTCTATCGCATCAGGCCGCCTTTGAAGCCGTTGACGCTCGGAGAACTGGCATCGCTCGACACCGGGAGCGACACGTGACGAGCCAGGCCGTATTCGACGTTGCCGTGATCGGGAGCGGGTTGCACGGCCTGTCGGCGGCGTTGCACCTGGCGCGCGCGGGCAGGCGCGTCGTCGTGCTCGAACGCGCGTGGGCCGGCAGGCATGCCTCGGGGGCGTCGGCTGCGGGCGTGCGTACGCTGAACCGCGACCTGCGCGAACTGGATCTCTCGCTCGAAGCCATGGAGATGTGGCACGGCATCGCATCGCTCGTCGGCGACGATTGCGGCTTTCACGCGCATGGCCAGATTTGCGTCGCGGAAGATGCCGCGAGCTTGTCGAAGCTCGAGGCGCATGTCGCCGACCTCAACGTCAGGGGATATACGCACGAGGCGATCATCGATGCCAAAGAACTGCGCCGACGGGTTCCCGCGATCAGCCCGCATTGCGTCGGCGCCTCCATTGCGGCGGACAACGGAGCGGCGGATCCGCATCGCACGCTGGCTGCGTTTCGGCGCAGCGCGCAAGCGGCCGGCGTCGTGATTCGCGAAGGCTGCGGCGTGCGCGGTATTGCGCGGTGCGGGTCGGACTGGGCCATCGACATGGACCCCACAGCGGATGGCGCCAACCAGCAAGCCGGCACGCTCGTCGTGCCGGCCGTCGTCAACACGGCGGGCGCGTGGGGCGCGCGCATCGCGGCGATGGTCGGCGACACGATTGCACTCGGCACGAAAGCCTCCATGATGATCGTCTCCGAACGCATTGCCCCCATGATCGAACCGGTCGTTTCGATCATGGGGCGCCCGCTGTCCTTCAAGCAGTCGGATCAGGGTACGCTCGTGATCGGCGGGGGCCTGCAAGGCGTGCCCGATCTGGACCGCGAGACCGCGGAGGTGCGCATGGGTGTTCTGTGCAAAGGCGCCCGCGCGGCAACCGACCTGTTCCCCTGCGCACGCGACGTTCGGATCGTGCGCGTCTGGTCCGGTCTCGAAGCGAGGACAGCGGACATGCTCCCCGTGATCGGGCCTGCGAAGAACGCGCCGGGCGTGTTCCACGCCTTCGGGTATTCGGGCCACGGCTTTCAGCTCGCGCCCGTGGTGGGCGCCGCGCTGGCGGACCTGGTCGTCCATGGTTCGACGCGCCGCGCCATCGCGGCGCTCAGTGCTCACCGCTTGATGGTTGTCCCGCCTTCGGAGGTCTGCGCATGATCCGATACACCCTCAAGCGCCTGTTGCTTGCGGTCCCCACCCTGCTCGCCATGCTCACCGCGGTGTTCGTGCTCGTTCGGCTCGTGCCGGGCGACCCGGCCGCCGCCATGCTCGGCGACCAGGCGAGCGCACAGGCGCTGGCAGCCCTGCGCAATCAACTCGGTTTGAACCTGCCGCTGCACACGCAATATCTGCACTTCCTCGCCGACGTGCTGAGCGGCAATCTGGGCCGCTCGCTTGCGAACGGCCACAGCGTGTTGCGCGAAGTAGCGGCCGTGCTGCCATGGACGCTGCAGCTCACCGTCGCCGCGATCGTGATCGGCATCGGGCTCGGCTTGCCGCTCGGAATCTGGGCCGCACTCCGGCGCAATGCCTGGCCCGACTACGTCACGCGTCTGCTTTCGTTGGCCGGCCTGTCGTTTCCGGCGTTCGTCTCGGGCATCCTGATGCTGCTCGCGTTCGCCATCGAACTCGACTGGTTTCCCGTCATCGGCAGTTCGACCTCGGGCAACCCGTGGGGCCAATGGCGCGGTCTGGTGTTACCGGCCTTCAACCTCGGGCTGATCATGACGGCCTATGTGACGCGCGTCACCCGCTCCTCGATGCTGAGCGTGCTGTGCGAGGACTACATCCGCACGGCCCGGGCCAAAGGGCTGCGACCGGCCCAATTGATCCTGCGGCACGCCTTGCGCAACGCGCTGATTCCTATCTTGACGGTGGTAGGCCTCTATTTCGGCACGCTGATCGGCAACTCGGTGCTGACCGAAATCGTCTTCAACCGGCCCGGTATCGGAAAACTGATTCTGGGCGCCTTGAATTCGCGCGATTACACGCTGCTGCAAGGCCTGATGATCGTGTTCGCCTTTTGCGTCATCGTCGTCAATCTGGTGACCGACCTCGCCTACGCGTGGGTCGACCCTCGGGTGAAATTCAAATGAGCACTGTGGCCACTTCGTCTCCTCCCGCCACGCCCGCCGCCCGTTCTGGCGGGCTGTGGCGAACGCTGCTAGGCAATCGCATCGCATGGATCGGCCTGATCGTGCTCGCGACAGTCACGCTCGCGGCGGTATTCGCACCCTGGATCGCACCGCACGACCCCATCAGCCAGCACATCGCCTATCGGCTGGACCCGCCTTCGGCGCAGTACTGGCTAGGTACCGACAGCTATGGCCGCGATGTCCTGTCGCGGCTCATCTACGGCGCGCGCATTTCGCTGCTGGTGGGTTTTCTCGCCGTGTTGATCGCGATGGTGGTGGGCCTCGTGCTCGGCATCCTGGCGGGGTATCTCGGCGGCTGGGTCGATCAGCTCGTGATGGGGCTCGTCGATGTGCTGCTTTCGTTTCCCGCGCTGCTGCTGGGCCTCATGGTGGCGGCCATGCTCGGCGCCAACCTGCAGAACCTGATCGTGGCGATCGCCATTACGGAGATTGCGCCCTTCGTGCGCGTAGCGCGCGCACCGACGATCGCGCTCAAGCAGCGCGACTTCATCGAGGCCGGCCGGGCCCTGGGCTACGGGCCGATTCGCCTGATGGCCGTGCATATCCTGCCCAACATGATTTCGGAAGTGATCGTACTGGGATCCATGTGGATGGCCACGGCGATCCGCACCGAAGCCTCGCTCAGCTTCATCGGGCTCGGCGTGCCGCCCCCCATCGCGACATGGGGCGGCATGATCCGCGATGGCTTCGACAACATTCTCGACGCCTGGTGGCTGATCGTCTTTCCCTGTCTCGCCATTCTTGTCACGGTGCTCGCCTTGAACCTGCTGGGCGACGCCCTGCGCGACGTGCTCGACCCCAAACTTCGCGGAGAGAACAGATGACGCAGCCTTCGCCCGTTCTGGAACTTCGCGCGTTGCGCACCGAATTCCGCATCCGCCGGCAATGGCGCGCCGCCGTGCGCGATGTGTCGCTCTGCGTGGCGCGCAACGAAACGGTGGCGCTCGTCGGCGAGTCGGGTAGCGGCAAAAGCGTGACCGCGCTATCCATCCTGCGGCTGTTGCCGACAGCGGCGGCACGTCACGGCGGCGGTCAGATCCTGTTCGAGGGGCGCGACCTTTCGGCGTTGTCCGAGGCGGAGCTTGCCCACGTGCGCGGCAATCAGATCGCCATGATCTTCCAGGACCCCATGACGTCGTTGAACCCGACGATGAAGGTGGGCGATCAGATCGTCGAAGCGATCCGCCAGCATCACGACGTTCCGTATGCCGACGCGCGCCGCCAGGCGCTCGCGGCTTTGCGCGAGGTGGGCATCCCGGGTGCTGAGAATCGCATCGACGACTATCCGCATCAGTTTTCAGGCGGCATGCGTCAACGCGCCATGATCGCGATGGCGCTTGCGTGCAAGCCGGCGCTGCTCGTGGCCGACGAACCCACCACCGCGCTCGACGTCACCATCCAGGCGCAAATCCTGGCGCTGCTGGCGCAGCTCAAGGCCGCGCATGGCATGTCGGTGCTGTTCATCACGCACAACCTGGGCGTCGTTGCGCAAATCGCCGACCGCGTGGCGGTCATGTATGCGGGCGAGATCGTCGAGCTGGCGGATGTCGACGCGCTGTTTGCACAGCCCACGCATCCCTACACGCAGGCCTTGCTGCGCGCGATGCCGCGCGTCGATCTCGACATCGACGCCTTCCAGGGCATTCCGGGGCAGGCACCTACGCTCTCGACGACGCCCTCCGGCTGCGCGTTCGCGGCACGCTGTCCGCACAGGCAGGCTCGGTGCGAACACGAGCATCCCGACTTGCTGCCGGTGCCGGGCGGCGCCCGCGATCATGTCGCGCGCTGCCCGGTGGCGCTGACACCGTTACGAACGAAGGGGGAGACGTCGCTATGAGCGAACTGCTGCGTGTAGACCGTCTGGTCAAGCATTTCGTGAGCGGCGGCGGGCGCTTTGGCGCACCACGCCAGGTCGTGCGGGCCGTGAACGAGGTTTCCTTCACGCTGGAGCGAGGCGGCTCGATGGGGCTCGTGGGCGAATCCGGCTGCGGAAAGTCGACGGTTGCGCGCACGTTGCTGCGCCTCATCGAACCCGACTCCGGCTCCATCGTGTTCGACGGAATCGATCTGAGGCAGGCGAGCGCCGTGCAAATGCGCGCGTTGCGCCAGCGTATCCAGATCGTGTTCCAGGACCCCTATGCGTCGCTCAACCCTCGCCGCACGGTACGCCAGACGCTCGAAGAACCGTTGTACGTTCACCGCCGGGGCAATGCCCGCACGATCGCGGAGAAGGTGGCGAAGACCTTGCTCGACGTCGGGCTGCCGCTCGACGCGCTCGACCGCTATCCGCACGAATTCTCTGGCGGCCAGCGCCAGCGTGTCGGGATCGCGCGTGCACTCGTGCTCGACCCCGAACTCATCATTGCCGACGAGCCCGTGTCGGCCCTCGACGTCTCGGTGCAGGCGCAGATCCTTCAACTGCTTGCGAGCTTGCGCAAAGAGCGTGGGCTGTCGTTCGTTTTCGTCTCGCACGACCTCGGCGTCGTCCGGCAATTCTGCGACACCGTGAGCGTCATGTACCTCGGCCGCATTGTCGAAAGCGGTCCAACCCGCTCGCTGCTCGATACGCCGGCGCATCCGTACAGCGGCGTGCTCAGAGATTCGTCGCCGGTGCCTGACCCGAGGGAACGGCTGCACCTGGCGAAGATCGAGGGTGAAATTCCATCGCCTACCCGGCTGCCTGCCGGCTGCGCTTTCCATCCGCGTTGTCCGCGCGCCAGCGGGCCTTGCATGGAGAAGACCCCGAATCTCGACGCGGTGGCGGCCGGGCGCAGCGCGGCCTGCCATTTTCCGTTGACGGCGCACGAGTGCGCGTAGCGATACTCAACGAATCGGTTCCGCACATCATGGTTGCATCAAGTGAACATTCGCAGGCGGCCGCCCAACCCGGGCAAGCAGCCTCGGACGCCGCCCGCGCACACGGAATGACGACGCACATTGCGCAGTACGTCGTAACGGCCCGCGAACAGCGCGCGAACGAGCCTGCAAGGCAAGCCGCCTTCCGCTGCATCCTCGACCTGTTGAGCGCGGCTGCGGCGGGTCTTCACGAGCGAGGCGTCGTGGCGGTGCGCGGCATGGCGCTCGACACCTTCGGCGCGGGGCGATCGTCGATCTGGTTCGCGGGACTGGCCGGGTCCGCTATCGGCGCGGCGTGGGCCAATAGCGCCGCGGCGTCCGTGCTCGACCTCGACGACGGCCACCGTCTCGCACGCGGCCATCCTGGCGCAGCCGTGATCCCGACCGCCTTCGCCGTTGCCGAGGAAACCGGCGCCACCCTGGAAGAACTCATCAGCGCCATCGTCATCGGCTACGAGGTCGGCGTGACGATCGGCGCGGCACGCCTCACGTATGGGAACACGGGCACGTGGTCCGCCTACGCTGTCGTTGCCACGGCCGCGGCGTTGCGCAAGACGCCGCTTGCCGTACTCGAGCATGCACTCGCCATTGCGGGAGAAAGCGCGCCAAACCAGGCGTTCGCGAGTGCCCCTGCGCCTCGCACGACGAACCCGGAGGGAAGCGACGTCAAGGAGGGCATCCCCTGGTCGGTGGTCACCGGTCTCATGGCGCTCGGCTTGGCCCAGGCCGGACATACCGGGCCGCGCAATATTCTCGACAGCGCCCGTCATTTCCGCTTTCCCGACGCGTTCCGTGCGGGCGAGGCCGCGCACATCCGCAACGTCTACTTCAAGCTCTATGCGTGCTGCCGCCACGTGCATGCACCGGTCGATGCCCTGTTGGCGCTGATCAGCCGACACGGCCTCGACATGCGCAGCGTCGACGCCATCGAGGTCGCGACTCATAGCGGCGCGCTGCGCATCCTGAATACGCCACGTCCGGCGAATCTCGTCGAAATTCAATACAGCATTCCCTACTGCCTCGCCATCGCGGCAATAGCGGGCCCGTCGGCATTGCTGCCTCTCACGCGCGAGCAGCTGTTTCGGGAGGACATCAGCGCGTTGGCGGAAAAGGTGACGCTGCGCCTCGCCCCCGAACTCGACGCCTGCTTTCCGGCGCAGACGTTGGCTCGCGTCACGGTGACGAGCGCAGGGCGACGCGTCACCTCCGATGTCACCGCCCCGCGCGGGGAAGCGACGAAAGCCCTCACCTGGGCCGAGCTGGAGGCCAAGTTCCGCGCAGCGACAAGACTGATCTCCACCGAAGAACAGCAAAGCCGGCTGCTCGATGCCGTCGATGCGCTGGCGTCCGGCGACCTGGACGGCCTGCTGGCGTGCCTCGGTACGTTGGTGTTCGACCATGCGTCATCGGACGTGCCGACGGATGCCCCGGCAGCTGGCGCCCGGTAGGCCGCGAAGCGACCGCGCCGTGCCTTCATCACCCCTTCATCGCCCACCGTGCGGTGAACGGCAAGGGTGCGGAATCTCGCGTTGCAGGCGCCGTCGCCTTCGATGCATCATCCTGAACTTCAGCACCGGCTGCGATAAATCGATCCCATAGGGTGATGGCATGAAGCGTCAGGTGAATCTGCGACAGATCGAAGCGTTCAAGGCGGTCATCGAACAGGGCACAGTCAGCCGCGCCGCCGAGATTCTCTATATCTCCCAACCCGCAGTCAGCAAGATGCTGACCCACCTGGAAGACGACTCCGGCCTGACCTTGTTCGATCGCGTACGCGGCAAGCTCGCGCCGACGCGCCAGGGAATGCGTTTGTACGGCGAGATCGACCGCATCTTCGCCGGCCTGCGGCAGCTCGAGCAGGCTATCGACTCGATTCGCCGCGACGAGCAGCGCCATTTGACCGTGGGCACCCTGCCCGCGCTGGCCGGCTCGTTCATACGCCGGGTCTCGCTCAATTTCCTGAAAACGCACCCGGACGTCACGTTGGCCATCCACTCGCGCAGCTCGCAGATCGTGACCGAATGGCTCGTGACCCGCCAGCTCGATCTTGGCCTCGTGAACGGTCTGGTGGACAACACCTACATCGCGCGTGAACCGCTGATGGAGCATGCGCTCGTCTGTGCGCTGCCACCCTCGCATCCGCTGTGCAAAAAGAAGGTGATTCGCCCGCGCGATCTGGACAACGTCCCGTTCGTCACGTTCTTTTTCATGAGCCAGACACGCCAGCTGGTGGAAACGGTTTTCGAAGAGCACAACGTCCACCTGAACGTCGTGCTCGAAACCGACAATGCGCCGAGCGTATGCGAGTTCGTCGCCTCCGGCCTTGGCGTCTCATTGATTCATCCGCTGTTCGGCGGCGGCATGCAGGACCGCATCGTGCTGCGCCGCTTCGAACCGGAGGTGCATTTTCGTTTCCAGCTGTGCCGCATGCCGGCGTCGCAGAACTCGAGTCTGGTCGAGGCGTTCTTCCACGAAGTACGGCAGGTGGCCGACGAAGTCTTTCACGAGACGTTGAAGGCGTGAGTCCTGCGGCAGCCGCGCCGTCACGAATTCGCAGGCTTGGCGAGGCCAAGCTTTTCCATCGCCTCGTGCGCATCGATCACCATCGTCGCAATCTCGCCCACGGTGATGCGCAGGCTCGTGGCACGCGCGCGCATATGTTCGTACGCTTCGTTTTCGCCGAGCCGTTGCGAATCCATCAGCAGGCGCACGGCCTTCTCGATGTGCCGGCGAGCCTTGATGGCTTCCTCCAGCTTGCCGATCTTGCTGTGCAGCCGCTGCTGGTAGCCCGACGAGGCGCGTGCGAGCACCAGCGTGCTGAGAATGCCGGTGGAGCGATACGGCTTCGTGATGACGCCATGCGCCTGGGTGTCCACCAGCATCTTCAGCGCGGTCGGGTTCTCATAGTCCGACAGCGCGACGAGCGTCGCGTTGCTGTCCGCCGCGCACCAGTTGCCCGCACTGCGAAGCTCGGGACCGACGAGAAAGAAGATGACGTCCGTATCGGCCGGCAGGCGCGCGGGGAACGGCCAGATCACGCGCACCGGGCAGCCGATGCGGCGCAGCTGCTCTTCCAGCACGCTGCGGTCGTCCCCCGGTGGATGAATGACCGTGACCCGCAGCGAACGCAGGTCGTCGAACAGGCGCCGTGCGCTGCCGCTCATGCCGTTTCCCCATCGAGCCAGAATTCGCCGAAGCCATAGGCGGTCAGATACGGGTCGGGCTTGACCACGCCACGGCTTTCCCACACCACGTCGAACGCGCCGTCCGGCCGGCAGACGGCAATGCGCGGCGTCAGGATCGCATGGTTGTTGGCGGGGTCGATCTTCAACAGACCTTCCGGCGAGTCGAATTCCACCTCATGAATCGCTTCGACCAGCTTTGCCGTGTCGAGGCTGCGGGTCTGTTTCAAGGCCGCCGCGAAGAGCTGCACCTGGTTGTACGCCATCTCCGACCACATGCTGGCGGGCCGGTCGCCGAAGCGCGCTCGCCACGACGTCAAGAAACGCCGGTTACTGTCGTTGTCGAGCGTGTTCAGATAAGTGGCCGAGACGATGTGGCCACCGCACAGCGCGGGGCCGATCATGCGCGTTTCGCCCTCGGTCATCGTCAGGCTCGCAATCGGCATGCGCGCGGGGTCGAGCCCGTGCTCGCGGTACAGCGCGTAGAACGCCCGCGCCGAGCGGCCGATCAGCGTGGAGAAGACCACGTCCGGTTCGACCGCCCGAATGTCGCGCAGCACGCGTTCGAGCGAGGCGGCATCCGCGTCGCTCGGCAGATAGATCTCTTCGACGATTTCACCGCCGTGATCTTCCACGATGTCGCGCATGATCCGGTTCGACTCGCGCGGATAGATGTAGTCCGCGCCGATCAGGAAGAAACGCCGGCCCACGTGGCGCAGCAGCCACGCGGCAAGCTGCATGCTGTTCTGGTTCGGCACCGCGCCGGTATAGATGACGTTCGGCGAATACTCGAACCCTTCGTAGATCGAGCAATACCAGAGCAGCGCGTTGTTGCGCTCGATCACCGGCAGCACCGCCTTGCGGCTCGACGACGTGGAGCAGCCGAAGATCACGTTGACGTCGTCCTCCTGCAGCATGCGGGTGGCGAGCCGGCGGTATTCGTCGGCGTCGCTCTTCGGGTCGTACACGACCGGGTCGAGCAGCCGCCCGTCGATGCCGCCCGTCGCGTTGATCTCTTCGATGGCGAGCGCGGTGCCGAAAAAGTGCTCGGACTCCGTCGCCGCGGTGATGCCGGTTCGCGAATAGAGCACGCCAATGCGCCAGCTTTCGTCGTGGCCTGCCCGCGGCGGCTCGCCGCCCGATGGGTCCGGCGCATGCTTCGCCGCGTCGTCGCGTGTGGCCGCCTCCCGGGCGGCGCCGATGGAAGCACTCACGGCGCCACCTTGCCCGCGCTCGCCATTGCCTGCTCGACGAAGGCCGCTGCGGCGAGCGTCCGCGCGTCGTCCCACGGCCGGCCGATCACCTGCACACCGACCGGTGCGCCGTTGCTGCCGCGCAGACCCGGCACGTTCACGCACGGACACCCGAGCAGCGTCCAGTTGCGGTTGAACGCGGGGTCGCCGGTCGTGCCCAGGCCCTCGGGCGCTTCGTCGGGCGCGCTCGGCGTGAGGAGTGCCGTCACGCCGTCGAACAGGTCGTCGAGCCGGCCCTTCGCCCGGTGCATCTGCGCGCGGGCGTTCGAGTAAGCCACGACGTCCACCGTGCCGGCACGCTCCAGAAACTCGCCGAGCAGCGCGGAGAGCGCAGCGCGATGGTGGTCGTACTCATAGCCGAGCGTCTGCCATGCTTCGTAGCTCTGGATCACGCCGTGCGCGGCCACCAGTTCCGCCATCCACGCCTCGAAGCGCACCGGCCTGACACTGCCGCCCGCCTGCTCGACCGCGCGGATCGCGGTGTCCATGGCCGCCACGGCGTTCGCCGACGGCGCGGTCCACGGGTAGTCGACAGGCACGCCGAACACGGGCCGCTGCGGCCCGGCCGCGACCGACAGCTCGCGCCCGGACAGCGCCTGCCCAAGAAACGCGACGTCGCGTACGCCGGCCGCGAACAGCCCCACCGTATCGAACGACCACGAGAAGCACTTCATGCCCACGGTGGGCAGCATGCCGAAGGTCGGCTTGTAGCCGGCGATGCCGCAGAAGGAGGCCGGCCGGATGGTGGAGCCACCGGTTTGCGAGCCGATGGCGAATGGCGCGATGCCGGCCGCCACCGCCGCCGCGGAGCCCGACGACGAACCGCCCGGCGTGCGCGCGAGGTCGCATGGATTGCGCGTATCGGTGGGCGCCATGTACGCGAATTCGGTGGTCGCGGCCTTGCCGAGCACCACGGCGCCAGCGCGGCGCAGCAAGGTCACGATCACCGCGTCCGCAGCCGGCCGATGGCCTGCGTAGATCGGCGAACCGTAACTTGTCGGCAGATCGGCGGTATCGAAGATGTCTTTCACCACGACCGGCAGGCCGGCCAGCGGCCCGCGCGCAGCCGCCGCGCAGGCCAGCGCCTCTTCGCGGCCGAGCACGGCGGTCATCGCGCGCAGGTCGGCGTCCACTGCTTCGATGCGCGCGAGCGCTTCCAGCACCGCACCGCCCCGTTCCTCTGGCGTGTCGCCGCTGCTCTCGCGCAGCGCAAGGCCGGACACCGGCCGATAAAGCATGTCTGCATTCATGTTCGAAGCACTCTCCTGGGTGTCGCTCATACGCGCAGATGATCGAAGATCGATGCCGCGGCGGCGGCGTCTTTCGCGTCGCCGTGGTCGATAATCTCGCCCTGCTTGAGGATCGCATAGCGGTCCGCGACCCGCAACGCGAAGGGCACGTGCTGCTCGATCAGCAGCACCGTCGTGCCATGGCGGCTACGCTCCCACAACAGCGCTTCGGCAACGCGGTCGATTACCGAAGGCTGCAGGCCCTCCGTAATCTCGTCGAGCAGCATCATCGACGGTCGCGTCATCAGCGCCCGCGCCACCAGCAGCATCTTTTGCTCGCCGCCGGACAGCGTGCCGGCATGCTGCTTCAGGCGGCTCTTGAACACGGGAAACAGCGGTTCGAGGTCCGCGAAGCGTTCGTCGAACACGGAGACGTCCGGCAGCCCCAGCCGCAGGTTGTCGCGAATCGACAGATCCTGAAACAGGGCATGCTCCTGCGGCGCATACGCGATGCCCGCGCGCGCGATGCGGTGCGGCGGCAGTCGCGTGACGTCGAGACCGTTCACGTGGATGGAGCCGCCCTGCTTCGGCAGGTAGCCCATGATGGTCTTCAGCAGCGTGGTCTTGCCCATGCCGTTCTTGCCGAGCAGCGCAACCGCCTCGCCGGCCGCCACGCTCATCGACAGACCGCGCAGCACGACGGACGCCTTGTACCCGCTCGTCACGCCGCGCAGCTCCAATGCGTTTGCGCTCATGCTGCCTCCCCGCCCGCAGCGGCGACGCCGTCCGCCTGTGGCTGCGCCGTACCGGCATAGATGGTGCGCACCAGCTCCGAATGCACGACTTCGTCGAAGCTGCCTTCCATCACGATGCGCCCCTGGTGCAGCACGACGATGCGCGTGGCGATCTCCGAGACGAAATCCAGGTCGTGTTCCACCAGCAGACAGCACAACCGGTACCGATGCGCCAGCGCGGCAAGCACGTTGCCGATCTGCGTGCGTTCGGTCTTGGTGAGGCCCGCCGTGGGTTCGTCGAGCAACACGATGCGCGGCTCCAGCGCGAGCACCATCGCCAGTTCCAGTGCCTGTTGCTCGCCGTGCGAGAGGTCTTTCGCCACGGCCGCCAGTTTCTGGTCGAGGCCCGTGGCACGCACCACGTCGAGCGCGTAAGGCGGCAGCGCCAGCGAATCCGACACGCGCAGCAGCGAAGGCCGCTCGAGCAGCGTGCCCGCGATCCGCAGGCATTCGGCGACCGTCAGCGTGTCGAAGATGTTCGCGTTCTGGAATTTGCGGCCCAGGCCAAAACGCACGCAGCGGTCTGCAGGCAAGCGCCGGATGTCATGGCCGCACAGCTCGACTTCGCCTGCCGAGCGCTCCGCGCCGTCGCTCATGCAGCGCATCAGCGTGGTCTTGCCCGCGCCGTTCGGCCCGATCAGCCCGACCAGCTCGCCTGCCTGTGCGCTCAGATCGATGCCCTGCAGCACCTTGAGGCTGCCGAAATGCCGCGCCACGCCCTGCATGCGCAAGGCCATGCCGGACTCGTCCCGCGTGCCGGCATCGTCGCGCACGGGCCGCTCGACCAGGGTGGGCACCCGGCGCGTGGCGGCGAAGCCGCGCAACGGACGCATCAGCAACGGCACGAGCCCTTGCGGCAGCAGCACGATCACCGTGACGAACGCCGCACCCAGGATCAATTGCCACGCGAACGGCAGGCTGCCGCTGAGATAGGACGTCACGACGTTGATCAGAAGCGCGCCGGCCACCGGTCCCCACAACGTGCCGCGCCCACCCAGCGCCACCCAGATGATCAGTTGCGTGCCGAGCACGAAGCCGGTCAGCTCGGGCGCAACGACGCCGCTGAACGAGCCGTAGCCGAAGCCTGCAATGCCCGCGACCACCGCCGTCACGACCAGCAGCACGATCTTGACGCGCGACGTGTCGATGCCGAGATACGAGCAGCGCGATTCGTTGTCGCGAATCGCCATGAGCACCCGGCCGCCGTCGCTGCGCACGAACACCCACCCGGCCGTCGCGACGATGGCGAGACCCGCGCCCGCGATCCAGTACCAGGCCTGCAGCGAGAGGTCGAAGGTCTGGTAGCCCGTCAGGCCGGAACTCGAGCCGGTCCATTGGCCGCCCGACAGCACGAGTTGCGACAGCACGATCGGCAGCACCAGCGACATGACGGTTGCGAAAAACGGCGACGCGCCCCGGTAGAACGAGAGCCAGCCGAGCAGCGCTGCCACCGTCGCGCTGGCCGCCACGGCCACCAGCAGCGCGAGCAGCACAAAGCCGGGCGAGAAGCCGCCATGCGTGAACACCACGCCGGCGGCATACGCGCCAATGCCGAAGAACGCCGACTGCCCGAACGTCAGATAACCCGTGTAGCCCCAGAGAATGTCCACCGTCACCGCGACGATCGAAAAGAAGAACGCCTGGATCAGCACGTTCAGCAGATACGTGCCGAACACCAGCGGACCCGCCGCGAGCAGCACCAGCCCCACCGCGGCCAACGGCAACGCGCGGCGCACCAGCGGCATGCCCAACCCCACCGGCCGGAGCGGACGCCGCATCGCGTCGTGGCCGGCGTGGCGCTGCGAAAGATTGCCCTTAGCCATGCGAGAACCCCCTCGGCCGGATACGCAGCGTGAACGCCGCCAGCACGGCGATGGTCAGTCCGCCGAGCACCGGACTCACGAAGGTGCTGACGAGCACCTGGCACGCACCGAACACCAGACACGTGAGCAGCAGGCTCGTCATCGAATAGCCGGACACCATCACGAGCATGAACGCGTTGACGAGATACGGCAGCCCCATATCGGGATCGACGCTGGACAGCGGTGTAATCAGCATGCCCGCGAGCGAGCCGAGCGCCGCGCCAAGACTGAAGGTAATGAAGCGGATGCGGCCGGAATGAATGCCGAGGCCGCGCGCCAGGTCCTCGTTCATGATGACCGCGCGCGTCTTCACGCCGAAGCGGGTGCCCGACAGCAACGCGACGAGCGCCGCGCAAAGCACGAGCGCCACCGGCACCAGCAGCAGGCGATACGCCGAATAGTCCGTGCCCGCCACGGACACGGCCCCTTTCAGCGGCGACTCGACGAACTGCACCTCGCGCCCGAAACCCATCACGATGAGCTGGCCGATCACGATGCCGAGCCCCCACGTCGCGAGAATCGCATCGAGCGGGCGCCTGTAAAGCGGCCGCACGATCACCCGTTCAACGAGCATGCCGGCCGCGACCCCGACGACGAGCGCAAGCGGCACGCCAAGCCAGGGGTTCAGCTTGAGTTGCGTGACGACGAAGCTCGCATATGCGCCCATCGTCAGCAGCGCGCCGTGCGCGAAGTTGACGATCTTCATCACGCCGAAAATCACCATCAACCCGGCCGTCACGATGAACAGCACCGCCGCCGTGGTCAGGATATCGAGTACCAGAACCATGCCTGCCTCCGCTCGCACGCGTGCGCCTGCCGTTGCAACGGCGGGCGCACGGAGCGCGTTGAATCGCTACTTGATGTTCGGGCACTGCTCTTGCGGATCGACGCTCGGGAAGGTCTGCAGGATCTTCACCGACCCGTCGGGCTGAATCTGGCCGAGGCGCATCGCGAGCGGCGTATGGCGGCTGCGGTTCATGCTCACCGGCCCGCGCGGTCCGTCGAACGACACGGTGCCGAGCGCCGCGATCACCTTCGAGGCGTCGGTCGAGCCCGCTTTTTCGACCGCGCTCTTGTACAGATAGAACGCCTCGTATTGCGGTTCGGACAGCTCGTTCGGCGTCTTCATGTCGTTGCCGAAGCGCTTGTGCAGCGCGGCCATGAACTTCTTGTTGCCCGGGTTATCGATACCCGTCAGGTACGAAGCCGACATGTAGATGCCCGTTGCCACGTCGCCCATGCTTTTCGCCGTGCCCTCGTCGATTGCCAGGTTGCCGTACGGCAGATCCAGCCCCGAGCCCTTCAACTGCTTCGCGAGCGACACGTTCGGCGCGCCGCCCGCCGTTGCGCTGATGAGCGCATCGGGATGCGCCGCGCGGATCTTCGAGAGGATCGGCGTCCAGTCGGTGCCGTCGATGGGCAGGAACTCCTCGCCGATCACCTTGCCGCCGTGCTGCACGATGTACTTCGAGGTGAAGTCGAGCATACCGCGGCCAAAAGCGTAGTCGTTGCCGACGAGGAAGAAGTTCTTCGCGCCCTTCGTTTTCATGAAGTAGTCGACGACCGGCGCCACCTGCTGGTCGGGCACCCAGCCGTTCACGTACATCCACGGGCTGCACGAGCGGCCTTCGTAGAACGACGTGTAGATGAACGGCTTCTTGCCGCGCGCAACGATGGGCAGCGCCGCGTTGCGCGCCGCGCTCGTTTCCATCGAGATCACGGCGTCGACGTTCTTCTGGAACACCAGCGTGTCGTAGGCCTTTTGCGCGCCGACGGCGCCGGACGCGTCGTCGGCAATATCGAGTTCGACCTTGCGCCCGAGGATGCCGCCCGCGGCATTGATCTCGTCGACGGCAAGCTGCGACGACTGCACCACGGCAGGCGCCACCACGCTGTTCGCGCCGGACAGACCGACGGCGACGCCGATCTTGATGGGCTCGGCGGCCCACGCGCCGGCACAGACGATGGAAGCGACGGCCGCCAGAACGGCTCCGGCCGCCATGCGATGCTTGAATGGGTTCATGCGATCTCCTTCAGGTGTGGTCGAGGTACTGCAAAAGGGAATTGCAAACGGCAATTGCGGAAGGGAACGGCGAAAGGAACGACGCAACGGCACGAGCATTGCCGGCTCAGCCCGCATCGCGCGGTGGCGAGCCGGTGCCGGCAACCAGCTCATACACGTCGGTGCGGCGGTCGCGCAGCACGTGATTGAGCGGGCCGAGCGAACGTCCGGCGCGAATGCGCTCGAGATCAATCGGCGCGTAGAGGATCGCTTCGCGGTCGTGGCTCGCGGGGCCCGCGAGCGGCAAGCCGTTGCCGCCCACGATCAAACTCTGGCCGAGGAATGGCTGTCCGCGCTCGGTGCCGATCCGGTCCGCGCACGCAATCATCAGCCCGTTGCTGTGCGCGGCGGCCATCGCGAGGGTTGTGGCGAGGGCGGGCTCGTCGGGCCGCTGCCCCGGCATCGGCACCCAGTTGGTCGGCACGCAGACCAGATCGACGCCCTGCGCGGACGCCAGCCGGTAGACCTCCGGAAACCAGCCGTCATAGCAGATCGCGATGGCAAGCCTCCCGAAGGGCGTGTCGAACACCGGCAAGCCGAGGTTGCCAGGCTCGAAGAAGCGCTTCTCGTCGTTCCACAGGTGCAGCTTGCGATAGCGGCCGATCAGGCCGGCCGGTCCGACGAACACAGCGGAGTTGTAGAGATGCTCGCCTTCGCGCTCGGCAATCCCGGCGACGAGATAGATGCCGAGGCGCCGCGCGGTGTCGCACCAGAGGCGCAGCGTGTCGCTCTCGTCGAAGGCTTCGGCGAGCGCCGCCGCTTCGGCGCGATCGGCAAAGACGTAGCCGGTGTTGACGAGTTCGGGCAGCACCATGAGCGACGCCCCGTGCGCGGCGGCGGCTTCCATCCGCTCGAGGGTGCGCGCAACGTTGTCGCGCTTCTCGCCGACGCGAGGTTCCATCTGGATGCAAGCCACGACCGGCAGGCCGGGACGTGCATCCGGGGTATTGCGTGAGTCGATTGCCAAGTTCGTTCTCCAAAAGCAAAAAGCCCCCGAACTGGCGTTGAACGCAAGTTCGGGGGCTACGTAGCCGTCCATGTGTCGCGCGGCATCGTTGCCGCGGGTTGCCGCCGCTGAGGGCCCGCAACCAGTGATGCGAATTTAGGAAGCCAGTTTTCTGCTGTCAACCTATTTTCAAAATACCGGGAAAAACACGAGGCAACCCGGCACCGAATCCCCGCACCGGATTCGACCCGCCAGACCGATCAGCTGCGATGCGTGCGCTGAACGAAGCGATCCTTCTGGCCTGCCCGGCGGCTCAGGCAAACCCGACGGGGGCGTGCTCGCGCTGCGTGCCGTCGGCCAGCCTGAATATCGCCACGGCCTGCTTCAGGCCGGCTGCCTGTTCCCTGAGCGACTGCGCAGCGGCAGCGGCCTGCTCGACGAGGGCCGCGTTCTGTTGCGTGACCGTGTCCATTTCGTTGACGGCCAGATTGACCTGTTCGATGCCTCGCGCCTGTTCCTCGGATGCGCTCGCAATCTCGCTGACAATGTCCGAGACCCGCTTGATCGCCTCCTTGACCTGCCCGATGGTCTCGCCCACGTCTTCCGCCTGCTTTTCGCCGGCCTGAATCATCGCGACCGAGGTGCCGATCAGTTCCTTGATCTCCCTCGCCGCATTGGCCGACCGTTGGGCGAGGCTGCGTACCTCGCTTGCCACCACGGCGAATCCACGGCCCTGCTCGCCTGCGCGCGCCGCTTCGACAGCCGCATTCAAGGCCAGAATGTTGGTCTGGAATGCGATGCCTTCAATCACGCCGGTGATCTCGGAAATCTTGGTGGAGCTGCCGCTGATACGGGAAATCGTTCGAACCATGCCGAGCACCGCATCGTTGCCGGCGTTGGCCACCTCGGAAGCGCTCGCGGCCAGCACATTGGCCTGCCGGGCGTTGTCCGTGTTCTGCCTCACGGTCTCGGTCAACTGCGTCATGCTCGCCGCCGTTTCCTCCAGCGAACTGGCCTGTTCCTCCGTGCGCGAAGACAGATCGTCGTTGCCGGCGGCTATCTCGTTGGACGCCGTGGCGATATTGTCGGTGCTGGTTCTGACCTGGGCCACGATGCGCGACAGACTCCGGTTCATGGTTTCCAGACTTCGCATCAGACGGCCCGTCTCGTCCGTGGACGCCACTTCCATGCGCGCCGTCAGATCGCCCTGAGCCACGCATGTCGCAAGCGACACGGCGCGTTGCAGCGGACGCGAAACAGCGCGTGCAAGCCAGGTTCCCGCGAAGATGGCCGCCATCAGGGCAAGCGCCGACGTCACGAATATCGTCACGTACATTTTCGTACGCAGCGATTCGAGTTCCCCCTGGCGCGTCTTCATCAGCGCCCGCTCGTAAGCATCCAGCCTGTCGATAGACGCGATCAGTTTCTCCGTGCCCAGGTAAGCGCCGAATCCTTCTGTCATGTCCGAAAGATCGCTTACGTTGGTCGCGAACTCATCCACCTTCTTTCGCATGGCCACAAGAGGATTGACGACGGTCTGCAACCACGCGTCGTATTGCTCCTGGCACGCCGCAGCCAGCGCCGCACCCTGCGCCGAGCCGTCTATGGCCCGCAGCGCAGCGAGCCTCGTGCCGAAATCGCCGCCGTGCTTGACGATCCATTCCCGGTGCCCCGCTTTACCGTTCAGGTTGTTCGCCAGAACGGCCCAGACGATGTTCAGGTAATCCGCAGTGCCATCCTTGAGCAAGAGAAGAATCGCCTCTGATTTCGCGATCTCCTTTTGCCTGAGGTCGATCGACCGGATGCTGGAAATGCAGACCAGCGCGCTGATACCAAACATCAGGACGATGCTCGCAAACGCGACACCGATCTTTCCGGCAATGGGGAGGTTCTTGATTGTTCTCATGATGGTCATCGTAAAGACGCGCCATACAGCCCCACGGAAGACCGTATAGCGGCGTGCAGAAAGCGGCAGCGCGGCGCCCTACACCGCGCCGCGCACCTGTTCCCCGGCCTGGGCGCGCTCGTGGGCCTGCTGCAAAAGCCGCCCGGCAATCGCGGCGACGCGCGCCACGTGCGCCGTTGCCGCATCGCGGGCACGTATCGCGTCGCGACAACGAATTGCGTCGAGTATCTGGTTCATCTCTTCCACGGCCTGCCGGCCGCGGTCGTCGGAGGCAATGGTCATCGCGCGCAAACGGTTGACGCGCGCATTCAAGGTCTGGGCAATTTCCCAGGCGACCTTCTTGCCGCCGCCCTCGAACATCTGCTCGTAGAAACGCGTCGTGAGTTCGCGGACCGCCGCATGCTCGTGCGCCTCGAATGCCCGCTGGATGTCTGCGATGCAGGCGGCCAGACGCGACACCACGCCGTCGTCTGCAGACCGTGCGCACGCCATCGCCGCGTCGCCCTCCAGCAGTGCGCGGATCTCGTAGATCTGGGCGGCTGTTTGCGCATCGAGCACCGCGACGATCGGCCCCTGGTTCGGAATCGAATCCACGAGCCCTTCCGCCTCCAGGTGCCGCAACACCTCTCGCACCACGGTCCGGCTCACGCCCAGTTCCTCGCACAACGTGCGCTCGACAAGCCGCTCGCCTGGCGCGAAATGCGCATCGAGAATCGCCGTGCGCATCTTGTCCAGCGCGAGCTCACGCAACGTCGTCGTATTGCGTTCGACCTTCAGCGAGACAAGCGTGCCGCTCATCGTCGTCATGCCTGCGCAAAGAGGCGCACGTCGCGCGCATCCCAATCGACCAGCGCTTCGGTCCCGATCGCGAGGCCGCTGTCGTGGCGATGGGCCGCCGGCATGCGAATGGAAATCTCCTGCTGCCAGGGCGTCGCGACCGCGTAATGCATGGCGTCGCCCAGATAGGTGATGTCGCGCACCGTAACGGGCAGCCCCGCGGTGCCATGGGTTTCCTGCAGCGCGCGAATGCGCATCTGCTCCGGCCGGATCATCAGCGTGCCGTCGTCCCCGGCCGCCAGCACCGAAGCGAGGTGCGCAGCCGTCACCGCATGGCCATTCGGAAACACGCCGTTCATGCCGCGTTCGTTGTTGGACATCACGCGCACCGGCAGGAAATTCGAGTTGCCGATGAAGCTCGCAACGAAGCGCGAAGCAGGGTTCGCATAGAGCTCTTCGCCTGTACCGACCTGCTCGATGCGCCCTTTGTTGAACACTGCAATGCGATCCGACAGACGCAACGCCTCTTCCTGGTCGTGCGTCACGTAGAGAATCGTGACGCCGGTCTCCTGATGGATGCGGCGCAGTTCGAGCTGAATTTCCTCGCGCAGCTTCTTGTCGAGCGCCGAAAGCGGCTCGTCCATCAGCAGCACGGGCGGGTCGTAGGCCAGCGCGCGCGCAATCGCGACGCGCTGCTGCTGGCCGCCGGAGAGTTGCGCCGGCATGCGGTCGCGGCAGTCGGAAAGATGCACGAGCTTGAGCATCTGCTCGACCTTCGCCTGCACCTCGCGGTCGGAACGGCGGCGCACGCGCAGCGGAAACGCCACGTTCTCGCCCACCGTGAGATGCGGAAACAGCGTGTAGCGCTGGAACACCATGCCGATGTTGCGCTTGTTCGGCGCCACCGAAAGCAGCGGCTTGCCGTCGAGCAGCACGCGTCCCTCGCTCGGCTCCTGAAAGCCCGCCACGATGTACAGCGTCGTGCTCTTGCCCGAACCCGACGGCCCGAGGAACGTCATGAATTCGCCCTTGCGCACGTCCAGCGACACATGGTCGATGGCGACGACGTCGTCGTACGTTTTACGCAAGCGCTGGATTTGCAGGAATGCGGCAGTCATGGCTCATGCACCTCCTTATCGGGCGCGGCGCAATACTGCGCCCGCCAACATCAATACGGTCGTCAAGCCGACGAGCAACGAAGACGCTGCCGCGACGACAGGCGTCAAATCTTGCCGCAGCGTGGTCCAGATTCGCACCGGCAGCGTCTGCAACGTGGGGCTCGCCATGAAGATCGAGATGACCACTTCGTCCCACGACGCGAGGAACGAGAAGATCGCGGCAGCAAAAAGCCCGAGCCTGATGGCGGGCAGCGTCACGCGCAGCTTCACTTCGAGCGGCGACGCGCCGCAAATCAGCGCGGCGTCTTCCAGCGCAGTGTCGAAGCTCACGAGCGAATTGCTGATGGAAATGATCGAGAACGGCAACGCGATGATGAGATGGCCGATCACGAAGCCCACCATCGTGCCGTTCAAGCCGATACGCAGCGTGAACGCATACAGCGCGACGGCGAGCACGACGACGGGCAGCACCATCGGCGTGAGGAAAAACGCCTGTACGGCGCCGCGCCCGCGAAACTTGCCGCGCACGAGCGCGAGCGAAGCAAGAAAACCGATCGCGACGGAAAGCACCGTCACGATTGCCGCAAGCTGCGCGCTCGTCAGCAGCGAGTTGAGCCAGCCGGCGTCGGTGAAGAGCTGCCGATACCATTGCAGCGTCCAGCCAGGCGGCGGAAAGATCAGCCATTGCGAATCGCCGAACGACAACGCGACGATAAACACGATGGGCAGCAGCAGGAACACGGCGACGGCGGCGCCCACCGCCAGCAGCAGCCAGCGCACTGCGCCCAGACGATCGAAGTCGAGCAACATGTCAGCGCCCTCCCGGATTCGTGCGCGCACCGCTCGTGAAGCGCAGCTGCAACGCGTACAGCGAAAGGGTCACGGCGAGCAGCACGAATGCGGCGGCGCCCGCAAGCCCCCAGTTCAAGAGTTCCTGCACGAGCTGCGCGATCAGTTCGGCCAGCATCATGTACGACGGTCCGCCGAGCAGCGCCGGCGTGACGAAGTAGCCGAGCGCCATGACGAACACCATCAACGCACCGGACGCGACGCCCGGCAGCGCGAGCGGCACCAGCACGCGCCAGAACGCCTGCCAGCGGCTTGCGCCGCAGATCGCCGCCGCGCGCAGCGTGGACGGATCGATGCTGCGCAGCGTCGCATGCAGCGGCATGACGAGAAACGGCAGCATGATGTACGTCATGCCGATCGTCACGCCGACGAGGTTGTTCACCAGGGCGAGCGGCTCGCGGATCAACCCGAGCGCCATGAGCACACGGTTGATGGGACCTGTGGCCTGCAGCAGCACCATCCATGCGAACGTGCGCGCAAGCAGATTGGTCCACATCGAGAGCAGCAAGATCGCGAACAGCACGGAGCTGAGCTTGCGCGGCGCGACGGCCAGCAACCACGCAGTGGGGAAGCCGATTGCAACGGTCGCGACCGTCACGACGGTCGCGACGAGGAACGTATTGCCGAACACCCGCAGATACGTCGTGGACCCGAGCAGTTGCGTGTAGTTGTGCAGACCCGGCGTCGGTTCGAGCACGCTGCGCAGCAGCAGCGAAAGCACCGGCAGCAGGAAGAAAACCGCGAGCAGCAGCAAGGCCGGCGCGAGCAGGCGAAAGCTGCGCCAATCGCGCCGCCGGCGCGAAGACGTGGCGGGCGGCTGGGCGACGGTACTCAAGACGTTAGGCATGGTGACTCCCAATCACACTGTGCGGCGCCCGCTGCGGGGCGCCGGGGTCATGCTTACTTCATGCTTGCTTCATGCTCACTTCGACTGCCACGCATACCAGCGCTTCGCGATCTCGTCGCGATGCTCGGCCCAATACTTCATGTCGAGGTCGATCTGCGACGACTTGTACTGGTCGGGAAGCGTCTTCGCGACCGCGGCGGGCATCAGTGCCGGCGCTTTCACGTTGATCGGCGCATAGCCCGTATCCGCGGCAAATTTCGCCTGCGCCTGGGCGCTCGTTGCGGCGGCGAGATACTTCATCGCCTCGTCGCGATGCTTCGCGCCCTTCGGGATCACCAGCAAGTCGGCCGCGGTCAGGTTCTGGTTCCACGAAATGCCCACCGGTACGCCGGTCTGTTCGAGCGCATGCAGTCGACCGTTCCAGAACATGCCGATGGGCGCCTCGCCCGATGCAAGCAACTGCTGCGATTGCGCGCCGCCGCTCCACCAGACGATGTCGCTCTTGATGGTGTCGAGCTTCTTGAATGCACGGTCGAGATCGAGCGGATAGAGTTTGTTGGCCGGCACGCCGTCGGCGAGCAGCGCCAGTTCGAGCACGCCCGGCGCGGACCACTTGTACAGCGTGCGCTTGCCGGGGAAGCGCTTCGTGTCGAACAGGTCGGTCCATGTCGAGGGTTGCGCCCCCGTGTACTTCGCCTTGTTGTAGCCGAGCACGAACGAGTAGTAGAAGCTGCCCACGGCGGCAGGCGACGTGAAGCGCGGATCGAGTTCGTCCTTCTTGACGACGGAGAAGTCGATCGGCTCGATCAATCCCGCCTTCTGTGCGGCGTACGCGAAGTCGCCTTCCACGTCGACGACGTCCCAGGTCACGTTGCCGCTTTCGACCATGGCCTTCAACTTGCCGTAGTCGGTCGGGCCGTCCATCAGCACGTTGATGCCCGTTGCCTTGGTGAAGGGCTGGGCCCAGTCCTTGTCCTGCGAAGACTGCGTCGTGCCGCCCCAGCTCGTGAAGACGATCGGCTCGGCCGCCGTAGCGCTTGCGGTTGCGAAGGCGGCCGCGCATGCCGTGATCAGCGCTGCCGTTTGAAAGACGTTCCTGCTGTTCATGTTGGTCTCCTGCCTCAGGCAGTTATCAATCGTGGAGTGGGGACATCCGTGAATTACGTGGCCTTCATCCGAGCGGCGAGAAAGGCGCGGGCTTCATGATCTTGCTTTCCATTTCTTCCATCAGCGCCTGAATCTTCGGCGCAAAGGACTGCCAGGCCGGGTCTGCGGCAAGTTGCGCGCGGCGCCGTTCGCGCTCGTCAAGGCTCGGGTAAGCCCAGATGTGAACGATCTGGTTCAGCGGACCGATTTCCGAATAGAAATAGCCGATCAACTGGCCCAGATAGCGCTTCTGCAACCCGATGCCCTCTTCCTCCACGAGCTTCAGATACGCGGGCACGGCGCCCGTCTTGATGCGATAGGTGCGGACTTCGTAGAACATGGCGGCTCTCTCTTGAACGCTTGAATGCTTCAACGCATGACGAACGGGTCTGCAATAGGCTCGTCCGACGTGCGAATCCATACCGACTTCGTGCGCGTGTAGTCGAGCACCGCTTCGAGGCCACCTTCGCGCCCCAAGCCGCTCAGGCCATAGCCGCCGAACGGCACGATCGGCGACACCGCCCGATACGTGTTGACCCACACGATGCCCGCGCGCAATGCACGCGTGAGCCGATGCGCGCGCGTGAGGTCCCGCGTGAACACGCCTGAGGCGAGGCCGTAACGGGTGTCGTTCGCAAGCGCAATGGCGTCGGCCTCGGTGTCGAATGCGACGACGCTGAGCACCGGGCCAAATAGCTCCTCCGTCACGCACGGCACGTGCGCGTGCGGACAATCGACGATGGTGGGCAGGAAGTAGTGGCCGGTAGTCATGCCGTCCGGCTGCGCGCCGCCCACCACGACGCGGCCGCCGGCTTCCACGCTCGCGCCCAGTACCTGCCGGATATGGTCGAGCTGACGGCGGGTGGCGAGCGGCCCCATCTCCGTGGCCTCGTCCTGCGGGTCACCAATGCGGATGGCGCCCGCCCGCGCGATCAGACGCTCGACCAGCACGTCGTGAATGCCGCGCTGCACGAGCAGCCTGGAACCGGCCACGCAGCTTTGCCCCGTGGCCGCGAAGATGCCCGCCACCACGGCGTTGCATGCGCTGTCGAGATCGGCGTCGTCGAACACGAGCACGGGCGACTTGCCGCCCAGTTCGAGCGACGTCGCGGCGAGGTTCTCCGCGGAATTGCGCACCACGTGTCGCGCGGTGTGCGGACCACCCGTGAACGCGATGCGCGACACGAGCGGATGGCTCGTCAGCGTGCGTCCGCATTCGTTGCCGAAGCCCGTCACGATATTGACCACGCCCTGCGGAAAACCGGCTTCGTGAACGAGCCGCGCGAATTCCAGCAGCGGCGCCGGGCCGTCTTCGGAAGCCTTGAGCACCACGGTGCAGCCGGCCGCAAGCGCCGGCCCGATTTTCACCGCCGACAGGAACAGCTGCGAGTTCCACGGCACGACCGCGGCGACGACACCCACCGGCTCGCGTCGCAGCGTCACTTCCATGTCCGGTTTGTCGACGGGCAGCCACGCGCCCTGGATCTTGTCGGCCACGCCCGCGTAGTAGCGGTAGTACTCGGCGACGTAGCCAATCTGGCTGCGCGTCTCGCGAATGATCTTGCCGGTGTCCCGGGTTTCCAGTTCGGCAAGACGCGGCGCATGCTGCTCGATCAAGCCGGCGAGCCGGTACAGGAGCTTGCCGCGCGCGCTCGCGGTGAGATCGGCCCATGCGGAGCCTGTGAGCGCGCGATGCGCCGCGCACACGGCCCGGTCCACGTCCTGCGCACTCGCCGCGGGCATCTGCGCCCATACGCTGCCAGACGACGGATCGATGCTGTCGAAATGCTCTGCGGCGTCTTCGAAGGCGCCGTCGATGTACTGCTGGAACCGTTGCAACATGGTCAAGCCGCTCCATTCATGAAGTTGGCTTAGAGGCTCAGGGACTTCGCGTCAGCGCACGCCGAACGCGGGCATCACCTCGGAGATGAACAGCTCGAGCGACTTGCGCTTGCGCTCGAAGCTCATGTGGCTGTCGAGCCAGAAGCTGTACTGGTCGTAGCCCAGTTCCTCGTAGTGTTTGAGCCGCCCGATGACTTCCTTCGGCTCGCCGATGACGAGGTTCTTGCGAATCGCCTCGCGCGAATACTGGGGGAACATCTCGATGTCGGCATCCGTGAGCGGCTCCATGAAGCCCTGCGTGACGGGGCGTTCGTTCTTGAACCACTTGGAGAAGCACCGATAGAAGTCCGCCAGGTCTTCGACGGCCGCGTCCACCTCGGCTGCATTGGCCCCGACGAACGTGTGCATCAGCATCATCACCTGCGGACGCGGCACGTCCGGATGCGCGGCACAGGCGGCGTTGAAGCGCTCCATCAGGCTGACGACTTCGGCGTCGCCTGCGGCGAGCGACGTCACCTGCACGTTGCAGCCGTTCGCGACGGCGAACGCGTGCGAGTTCGGATCGCGTGCGGCGAGCCACATGGGCGGATGCGGCTGCTGGATGGGGCGCGGCACCGGCGTCGTCGCGGGAAACGACCAGAATTCGCCCTGATGCGCGTAGTCGCCCTCGAACAGCT
Source organism: Paraburkholderia sp. A1RI_3L (assembly GCF_048957895.1). NCBI lineage: Bacteria > Pseudomonadati > Pseudomonadota > Betaproteobacteria > Burkholderiales > Burkholderiaceae > Paraburkholderia > Paraburkholderia sp. A1RI_3L. The sequence goes on along the minus strand of NZ_JARCHA010000004.1, from coordinate 476,385 downwards.
TGCGCAACGCCGGCACGAGTTCGCGCATGCGAGCGCCGGCGCTCATCGCGTCGAGCCCCGGCAACAGGCGCTCGTACTCGAACGAATACGCGCCGCGCGCCACGCCCAGATCGAGCCGGCCGTTGCTCGCGACGTCGACCATGCCGGCTTCGCCTGCAAGCGCGATGGGATGCCAGAACGGCGCGATGACGGTGCCGGTGCCGAGCCGGATGCGCTCGGTCTTCGCGGCGAGATACGACAGATTCACGAACGGATTGGGCGCGATCGTGAACTCCATCGCGTGGTGCTCGCCGATCCAGGCGGTCTCGAATCCGCCGCGTTCGGCAAGCTGCACGAGTTCGGTCATCTCGTCGAACAGTTCGCGATGCGACGTCTTTGTGTCGTACCGCTCCATGTGCAGGAACAACGAAAATTTCATGATGTTTGCCTCCGACAGGCCGGCTGCCCGGCAGCGTTTCGTGCGCGTCAGCCGCGATGTTTGAATGCGTTCAGTGAGTGGTTGCGAGCGCCTGGACCGTGCCGGCTTCGCTGTCGCCGACATACACGCCGAAGGCGTCCTCGCTGCGCTCGCGCATGTAGCGCTCGAGCATGGAGCGCTCGGCTTCGTCGTGTAGCTCGCTCCATGGAATCTGCATCAACGGAACGATGCGGATGGGGCCGCCCGATTGCGGCGCAATGTCGTTCTTCACGCGGCCGCGGTAATAGATCTGCACACCCGGCGTGGGCTGCCTGTCGGACTCGAACACGGCGAACAGGAAGTCCAGATGCGCCTTAATGCCGAGCTTCGCCAATACGCCCGCAAGGCTCGCGGCATCGCTCTGCGGTTCGAGCCGCGCGCCCGTAGGCAATTGCAGGCCTTGCGGCGTATCGAGCAGCACGAGCCCGTCGCGATGTTCGAGAATCGCGCCCACCCGCGCGCGGGTGCCGGCCGCGGCGACTGCGTCGAGTGTGAGGCTGAAATTCACGTAAGCACCACGGCAATAGCCGAGCGGCGAAGAAGGCGTATGAACGAAATCGAGCACGCGGCCAATCAGGATGATGTGGTCCCCCGCATCGATCACTTCATGGGTCGCACAATCGAAGCTTGCCGCGGCGCCTTCCATGACCGGAGCGCCGGTCACCCGGGCGCGCCATGCGACCTGCGAGAACTTGTCGGCAGCCTTCGAGGCAAATACGCCGGACACGGCCTTCTGGTCTTCCGCCAGCACGCTCACCGCGAAATGGCGCGTTTGCGAGAACACCGGATAGCTCGATGCCGTCTTCGCGATGCAAACCAGGATCAGCGGCGGATCGAGCGAAACGGAGGTGAACGAATTGGCCGTGAAGCCGCGCGGCGAGCCGTCGGACTGGATCGTCGTGACCACCGTCACGCCCGTTACGAAAGCGCCGAGCGCACGGCGGAATTCGGCGATATCGATAGTCTGTTCGTTGATCGGCTCAGTCATTGCATTCTCCTGATATCGGACCGCGGCTCGCCGTTCACACCTGCTTTCGACGTGCCGAGCAGGAATTCCAGCAACCGTTCGTTCACTTGCGCCGGATTGGTCACGTTCATCATGTGGCGTTCGTTCGCGATGATCGTGGCGTGGCCGAGCGGCGCGGCCGCCGCCATGGCATGCGACATGGCCGGGTTCGAGTTCGCATCGCATTCGCCCGTGAGAAACAGTGCGGGCACGGCGAGATCCGCAAGCCTGCCGACATGCGCGTCGTCCGAGCAGGCAAAGAGCTGATAAGTGCGCGCATAGCCGACCGGATCGACGTTCACGAGCAGCGCGCGTATCGCGTTAGCCGCCTGCGCGAGATGCGCGGGAACCGGGTCGCCGAACCAGCGCGCAAGCGTCACGTCGACGCCCGCTTCAATGCCCGTTGCAATGCCCGCTTCAAGCCCGGCTCCAACGCTTCCTTCCGTGCCCGCCTGGCTACTGCGTGCACGCGGCGTATCACCGAGCATCGCCGCGCGGCTCATCACCGCAGCCCGTTGACGAGGCGTGCGGTTGTACACCGCATTCAACGCCGCCACGCTCAACGCGCGCTCCGGATGCGTCAGCGCGAACTCGAGCGCGACGAGCGCGCCCATCGAATGCCCCACCACATGCACGCGCTGAATCTGCAACGCGTCAAGCAGCGCTTCGAGCTGAGCGGCGTACTCGCCGAGCGTGGGCGCCGGCGTGGGCAAGCCGCTGCCGCCGTGTCCCAGCATGTCGTACGCAACAACCTGGTAGTGCTGCGTCAAGGCGTCGATCTGCGGCGCCCACACGCTGTGGTTCATGCCCACGCCGTGAATCAGCACGACCGTCTCGCACGCGAGCGCCCCCTGTGGCGGGTAGACGCTGTAGCTCGTGCCCGCGGCGACGCCGCGCGTCACGGTACGGTCGAGCACAGGGTCAACCTTCATTGGACGCAAGCTCCTGGAGGTCCTTCAGATCCTGATACCGGTCACCGATACGGTGATGCGGCCGGCCGCCCACCGATGCGCCCAGCGCGATCACCAGTTCGTCGGGCGCGGGCGCGTCGGTGATCGAAAATTGCACGGTGAGGTAATGCGAGCGCATCCCTTCGTCGTGCTTGTGCATCAGCGGAATCGAGATCGGGCAGTTCGGACCGCCGCGCAGGTTCGTAAAGCTCAGATAGCTCTTTGCGCCCACCGCCTGGCGATAGTGATTGCCGAATCGCAGCGTATGGATCAGCGCGGAAGCGTGCTCGAGTTCGCCGGACGTGCCGACGATCGCCGCCTTGCCATAGCCTTCGACCGCGTCGCCAGACCCCGCCGCGCGCAGGATCTCCGCCGTCAGCAATTCGCCGAGTTGCGGCGCGAGCGCGTGAATTTCGGGCTTCAGGTCTTCCACGAAGCCGCGGCCAGCCCACGGATTGCGCAGCACGGCGGCCACGCCGAACAGCTTCAGCGGCCGGGGCGCAGCCTTGCCGCCTTCAATGAACGTTTCTTCAACGTAGCTGACCAGCTTGCGCACTTCTAGCTTCATAGCGTTCTCCTGACTTGAACGATGCCCTGAATGTCATCGTTGAGATTATGGTATACCAAATTACGGTGCACAAAAATCCAGAGATACTATGGAATACCATAGTACGAACCTCATATTTTGGGCACGATCCTTGCCGGGAGTTCAGCTGACTGCAAGAAGTGGCGGCATAACGGTCGCGTGTGGGCGTAGAAGATCGGCGATAATACGGAATACCACGTGCCGGACGTCCGAGCCAACCGTACAAAAAACCTGTCTTCCTTTTCTACGCCATGCCCGACCTGAAAATAAATCGAACGGCCAAGACCCTGAGAGAACTCGCGCTCGACAAGCTGCGCGGCGCCATCGTGCAGGGCTATTTCAAGCCGGGCACCCGCCTTGTCGAGCGCACCCTTTGCGACGAACTGGGCGTGAGCCGCACGGTGGTGCGCGAAGTGCTGCGGCATCTGGAAACCGAAGGTCTCGTCGAGACCGTGGCGCGGCAAGGCCCGATCGTTGCGCGCCTCGATCCGAGCCAGGTGGGCGAGATCTATGAATTGCGCAGCCTGCTCGAAGCCAACGCCGCAAGCGCCTGCGCCACGAGTGCGACGCCGGAGCTGGTTGCGCGCCTGCGCGGCATTCGCCGCATGATCGAAGCAGCCTTCGCCGCGGGCGACGCGTCACGCGTACTCGAACACACGGAACAGTTCTACGACGCCATGTTCGAGGGCGCGGGCAAGGTCGTCTCGCTGGGTGTCGTCAAGTCGCTGAACGCGCGGATCAACCGGCTGCGCGCGCTGACCATCGCCACGCCGGGCCGCAGCGACGAATCGAACCGCGAGATGAACGCGTTGCTCGACGCAATCGAACGCGGCGACGGGCAAGCAGCGGCAGAGGCTTCGTGCACCCACATCAAGCGCGTGTCCGAGCTTGCGCTGCGCGCGCTCGCCGAACAAGGCGAGGCGAGCGGCAGCACGTGAGTCGCGCGCACTGCCGGCCAGCCGCCCGCCCTCGCCCTTGACGCGCTCACGGGTGGTAAGCCGTCTCGCCGTGCGAGCTGACGTCGAGCCCTTCGCGCTCGCCGTCCGTATCCACACGCAGCCCGATCGTGAGGTCGACCAGCTTGAACGCAATGATCGAGACGACCGCCGACCACACGAGCGACGTGCCCACGCCCCAGCACTGCGCGATCAGTTGATCGGCGATGTGATAGTCGGCCACCTTGTTCGCGGTGTAGTCGTAGATGCCGGTGCCGCCCAGCGACGGCGACGCGAACACGCCGGTCAAGAGCGCGCCGGCAATGCCGCCGATGCAATGCACGCCGAAGACGTCCAGTGAATCGTCCACGCCGATCAGGCGCTTGAGTCCGTTCACGCCCCAGTAGCACAGCGCGCCGGCCACGCCGCCCATCACGAGGGCGCCCATCGGACCAACGAAGCCGCACGCGGGCGTGATGACGACGAGGCCGGCAATGGCGCCCGACACCGCGCCGAGCATCGAGGGCTTCTTCTTCAGCATCCATTCGACGCCGGTCCACGACACCGTGGCCGCACACGTGGCGAGCAGCGTCGTGACGAACGCGAGCGTAGCCGCACCGCTCGCCTCCAGCGCGGAGCCCACGTTGAAGCCGAACCAGCCCACCCACAACAGCGAGCCGCCGATCATCGTCATGGTCAGGCTGTGCGGCGCCATGGACTCGCGACCAAAGCCCACGCGCTTGCCGATCATCACAGCGCCGACGAGCGCCGCGATGCCCGCGTTGATGTGGACGACGGTTCCGCCCGCGAAGTCGATGGCGCCCTTCTGGAACAGGAAGCCGGCGGTCGCATTGGCCTTGTCGGCCGCGGCGGCGCTCGTGTACGCATCCGGGCCCGGCCAGTACCAGACCATGTGCGCGATCGGCAGATACGAAAAGGTGAACCAGAGCACCATGAACATGAGCACAGCGGAAAACTTCGCGCGCTCCGCGATGCCGCCCACGATCAGCGCCGGAGTGATCGCCGCGAACGTCAGCTGGAACGAGACGTAGATGAATTCGGGAATCACCACGCCCTTGCTGAACGTGGCAGCGACCGAGTCCGGCGTGATGCCCGCGAGAAACGCCTTGCTGAGTCCGCCGAAGAACGCATTGCCTTCGGTGAACGCGATGCTGTAGCCGTAAAGCGCCCACAGCACGCCGAGCAGGCAAAAGACCACCAGCGTCTGCATCAGGATGGACAGCATGTTCTTCGCGCGCACCATGCCGCCGTAAAAGAGCCCCAGCCCCGGGGCCGCCATCATCACCACGAGAAGGGTCGCGACGATCATCCACGCCGTATCCCCCTTGTTCGGCACGGGGGTAGCCGGGCCGGTCTGGGCCCAGGCGGGCATCGCGAGGACGAGCGTCCCGATCAATGCAAGCAAACCGATCATTCTTTTCATTTGCCGATACCTTGAACAAAAGGGGAGCCGGCGGTCCCCCGCAGGGGCCGCGCCGAAGCAAACACATGCCAAAAGGAATGTTCCTGTAGCCGGGGCCGCCTCGACGTTAGTCGAGGCAACGGGCGCTAGTCGCGAACGCCCGGAATCCACGACGTGCCGGCGAGCGGCACGCGCGCCATGGCGGCCGCTTCGACCGTGAGCGCAACCAGATCCTCCCGTTCGAGGTGATGCACGTTCTGCTTGCCACACGCCCGCGCGATGGTGGCTAGTTCCATGTTCAGCGTCTTCAGGTAGTTCCGCACACGACGCGCGCCTTCCTCCGGCTCGAGACGCCGCTCGAGCACGGCGTCCTGGGTCGTCACGCCAACCGGGCACTTGCCGGTGTGGCAGTGATGACAGAAGCCGGGCGACGTATGCAGCGCCGCGTAATCGGCCACGGCCGAATGCAGCATGCCGTCCTGGAAGTACGTTTCGCCGTTGCAGCCGAGCGCCATCAACACGCCCTGGCCGATCGCGACGGCGTCCGCGCCAAGCGCCAGCGCCTTCGCCACGTCCGCACCGGTGCGAATGCCGCCCGACACGATCAGTTGCACCTGGCCCTTCATGTTGAGGTCTTCGAGCGCGTCCACCGCCTGACGAACCGCAGCGAGCGTCGGGATGCCGACGTTCTCGATGAAGCAGGTCTGGGTAGCCGCCGTGCCGCCCTGCATGCCGTCGACCACCACGACATCCGCGCCCGCATGCACGGCGAGCTTCACGTCGTTGAAGGTGCGCGTGGCACCGACCTTCACGTAGATCGGCTTTTCCCAGTCGGTGATCTCACGCAGTTCCTGAATCTTGATCGCCAGATCGTCGGGGCCGGTCCAGTCCGGGTGGCGGCTCGCCGAACGCTGGTCCACGCCGGCCGGCAGCGTACGCATGGCGGCCACGCGCGGGTTTACCTTCTGCCCGAGCAGCATGCCGCCGCCGCCGGGCTTCGCGCCCTGCCCGATCACGACCTCGATCGCGTCGGCACGGCGCACGTCGTCGGGGTTGAACCCATAGCGCGAAGGCAGGCACTGGTAGACGAGCGTCTTCGACGAAAGGCGCTCCTCCTGCGTCATGCCGCCGTCGCCGGTCGTGGTGGACGTGCCGGCGGCCGTCGCTGCGCGACCGAGCGCCTCCTTCACGTTCGCCGACAGCGCGCCGAAGCTCATCCCCGCCACGGTGATCGGGATGTCGAGCACGATGGGCTTTTTCGCGAAGCGCGTGCCGAGCACGGTCTGCGTCGAGCACTTTTCGCGATAGCCTTCCAGCGGGTAACGCGACAACGACGCGCCGAGAAACAGCAGGTCGTCGAAATGCGGCACGTGGCGCTTCGCGCCCAGACCGCGAATCTCGTAAAGACCGCGCTGTGCGGCCGTGTGGATGTAGTCGATCGTCTTGCGGTCGTAGCCGTACGACTCTTCCTGCTGCAAGCGTGCGAAATGAACGGGTTTGACTTCCATGGCGTCTTCTCGGTGGAGCGTGGATTCAATATTCCTGGTCCGCATCGGCGTTCCAGTGGTAGAGCGTGCGCGCCGACGCAATGCGCTTGAACGCACGCGGATCGTGGTCCAGTCCGGCTGCGTCGAGCAACGCTGCGACGGCACTCACGTCGGCGTCGGTCATCGGTTCGAACTGCGCGTCGGCGCCGAGCGACTTCACGTCGCCCTTCACGTAGAGCACGGCCTCGTACAGCGAATCGCCCAGCGCGTCGCCCGCGTCGCCGCAGATCACCATGCGCCCGGCCTGCGCCATGAAGGCGGAGAAGCTGCCCACCGAGCCGCCCACCACGATGTCGCCACCCTTCAGCGAGATGCCGCAACGCAGCCCCGCGTCGCCCTCGATCACGAGCAACCCGCCGTGCGCGGACGCCCCCGCGCCGTTCGACGCAAAGCCTTTCACGTGCACCTTGCCGCTCATCATGTTTTCCGCGACGCCGGTGCCCGCGCTGCCTTCGATGACGATGGTCGCGTGCTTGTTCATGCCGCCGGCGTAATAGCCGGCGTGGCCTTCGATGGTCACCGTCACGTCGGCATCCACGCCCACTGCGATGTTGTGCGCGCCGTTGGGCGAGGTCACGACGATGGCCTCGCCGCGCAGCGTGTCGGCGCTGCCGTGCAGATACTGGTTGACCTCCCGGACGGTGGTGCGCTCAAGGTCGAATGTCATGCGTTCCATACGTACATCTCCTCGGGGGCAGGTTCGAAGACCTTCGCGTTCTTGATGTCGGGCAGATGCGCGAGCGAGCGGAACTCGGACGCGATTGCCACGTAGTCGTCGTTCTCCGCCACGACGGCGGGCTTGCACGCGAACGGGTCGCGAATCAGCGCGAGTTCGGTGGGCGTGCCCATCAGGAAGGTGTAGAAGCCGTCCAGCTCCTCGAAGCCCCGTTGCAGCGCGACGGGCAACGTGTCGCCTTCGCGCAGGCGCCATTCGAGGAAACGGCACGCGGCCTCGGTGTCGTTGTCGGTATCGAAGTGGATGCCCTTGGGTTCCAGCTTGCGGCGCACGCCATATGGATTCGAGAGCGAGCCGTTGTGCACGAGGCAAAAATCTTCGCCGGCCGTAAACGGATGCGCGCGATCAGGCGTCACCGCCGACTCCGTTGCCATGCGCGTGTGGCCGACCAGGTGCGAGCCCTTCAGCTCGCTGAACGCGTAGCGCGCGGCAATGTCGGCGGGCAGACCAATGTCTTTGTACAGATCGATGGACCGCCCCGCGGACAAGACGTAGAGGCGCGGGTAATGCTCGTTCAGCCATTTCCTCGCCATGTCGGCCTGAGCATGCACCGTGAGCACCGCATGATTCTGTTTGGCCTCGACGTGCGCGCCCGCATCGACGGACGCCTTCACGCGGTCGAGCAGCACGTCCCACGGGAAATGCTCGCCTTCGTCCGTAAAGCCCGAGTACAGGCTGAGCTTGCGCTGGTCCGCATCCACGGCATCCGCGAACACCGCGAGGCCGGCCGAATCCGGGCCCCGTTCGGTCATGCCGATCAGCATCGGCACCATCAGTTCGCCAAGCCGGTCGCGCAATGCCGGTGTCTTGACCAGCAATCCCACGATTCCGCACATGTTGCTTTCTCCTCAGAAAAATTCGACGTACTGCCTGATTTCCCAATCCGATACGTGGCGCATGTATTCGAGCCACTCCATTCGCTTGAGCTTGATGAATTCGCCTACCACCGGCCCGAGCGCATCGCAGAGGGTCTGGTCGGCTTCGAGTGCATCAAGCGCTTCGCCCAGGTTCTGCGGCAGCACGCCGATGCCGTGCTCGCGCAGCTTTTGGGGCGACCATTCGTACAGGTTCTCGTTGGCGGGCGCGCCGGGCGAAAGACCACGGTCGATGCCGTCGAGGCCCGCGGCGATCACGGCTGCCGTCGCGAGATAGGGGTTGCATGCGCCGTCGGGCAAACGCAGTTCGATGCGGCCGCCCGGCATGCGCACCATGGTCGAACGGTTGTTGTCGCCATAGCTGATGTAAGCGGGCGCCCAGGTCGCGCCCGTCAGCGAGCGGCCCACGACCAGCCGCTTGTACGAGTTCACCGTGGGGTTGCACAGGGCGGTCAGTGCGGGCGCATGGGCGAGCAGGCCAGCCGTGAACTGGTAGCCGAGTGCCGAGAGGCCCATGCCGAGCGCGTCCGCCTTGTCGGCAAAGAGGTTGCGCTCACCGTCGCCAATCGACATGTGCATGTGCATGCCGTTGCCCGGCCGGTTCGCGAACGGCTTCGGCATGAACGAGCAGATCATCCCGAGTTCGTTGGCGATTTCCGATGCGGCCATCTTGAAGAACACGTAGTGGTCGCACGACGTCAGGCAATCGGTGTACGTGTAGTTGATTTCGAACTGGCCGTTCGCGTCCTCGTGATCGATCTGGTAGACGTCGATGCCGACCGCCCGCAGCGATTCGGTGAGCCGCTCCAGAAACACGCGCGTGCGCGACAGCCCCTTGTAGTCGTAACAGGGCTTGGCAAGCGTGTCGCTCGCGTCGCAAGGTTCGAGCACGCCCGACGCGCTGCGCTTCAACAGCGAAAACTCGGGTTCGAGGCCCGTGTAGAGCGTCCAGCCGCGTTCGGCAACGCGGGCCACCTGCTTCTTCAGCGTCACGCGCGAATCGAACGCCCACGGCGCGCCGCTCACGTGACCGTCGCAGACGATCCGCGCGAGGCCCGCCTGCCACGGCACCGGCGTGAGCGTCGCAAGGTCGCCGACCGCCATGTAATCCGGCCCGTTCGGCTCGATGCCCACGCCCCAGATCGCAAAACCCGCGAAGCCCGCGCCCGCCTCCAGCACGCTGCGCAGATGCGCGAGCGGCACGGACTTCGCCTTGGCTACGCCGTGAATGTCGACGAATTGCGCCAGCACGTACTTCACGCCGTGTTGCGCGAGGTATGCCTGGGCTTCTTCCGCACTACCAAAGCGGGGCACGCTTCCGAGCGCGTTGACGGGCAACTGGCTCGCATCGTTCAGGTTCATCGCCACTCCTTCCTGTTGCATGGTTCGCTGATTTGAGGAAGCCGCCCGGCAGACGAGCGGCCCGACTTCGCGACATGGACAGGTACCGCGCACGGCACGCTTGAACCACGTCTTCAGTATGTGGAGGAATTTATTGTCATGCAACAATTATTCCCTCCATGAAACTTCCGGCGTACACGCCGGCGTCAAGGGCAGCCGCCTGCGCGAATACCGCAATCTGCTACTCTTGCCGATTTACCGAGGTCGACGATGCCCACCGCAGACGACAGCAAGACACCGCTCGAACGCTATCTCGGGGCCACCATCCGCGAGCTGCGCCAGAGCCACGACCTGACCATCGCGCAGGTTGCCGAACAGGCCGGCATCAGCCGCGGCATGCTCTCCAAGATCGAGAACGCGCAGACCTCGGCCGGACTCGACGTGCTCAACCGGATCGCCCAGGCGCTCGGCGTGTCCATGTCCACGCTATTCCGCAACTTCGACGTCCCCCAAGGCGGCGCCCAGCTCGTGAAGAAAGGCGCGGGCATGGAAGTGGTTCGCAAAGGCACGAAAAGCGGCCACACCTATCACCTGCTCGCTTACGATCAGGGGCCGCGCAAAACTTTCGAGCCGTTCCTGATCACGATGGAAGACAAGGCCGAACGCTTCCCGGTGTTCGAGCACCCCGGCACCGAGTTCATCCACATGCTCAGGGGCGTGATCGAATACCGGCACGGCCAGCAGACCTACGTCCTGCATCCGGGCGACACCCTGACGTTCCGCGGCGATGTTCCGCACGGCCCGGAACGCCTGATCAAAACCCCCATCCAGTTCCTGTCGATCTTCGTCTACGGACAGCCCACCGAAGAGTGAGTCGCCCGCCCGCCAATACAGTGCAAGCTTCATGCCATGTTTATTGATGGGAACCAAAGATTCCCATGGATAAACACTCTGGGCGGCAATGCTCCGGGTCGTCATCGAAGGCTTAGGCTGTTTCTGCGAGTTGAGGGTGCGCTGGAGCAACGATTCCGGTGCAGCGCCGCACTATTACGGAAAGCGCGGTTACGAAGGTGTATCACTCATGCTTATGCTGCGTGCGGTGGCAGCGACGCTAACGCAGCCAGCGCCGCATCGACCATGGCGCGCACCGTGCCCTGTACCGCCGCCGCTCGCGCCGGCTCGTAGGCGAACGGGTGGGTTTCGTTCATGTACGTCGACTGACACATCTCGAGCTGCACCGCGTGCACACCGTCCGAAGGGTTGCCGAACGCGCGCGTGATATAGCCGCCCTTGAAGCGGCCGTTCGCCACCCACGTATGCGGGCTGGCCGCCGCCTCGCGCTCGATGGCGCGCTGCACGGACGGCGCGACCGTGCGGCCATCCTGCGTGCCGATATTGAGGTCCGGCAACTTGCCGTCGAATAGCCGCGGCAGCACGCTCGCGATCGAATGCGCTTCCCAGAGCAGCACGTGCGCGTGGCGCTCGCGCAGTCGGGCCAGTTCGGCCGCGAGTGCCGCGTGATAGGGCCGCCAGTATTCGGCCACCCGCCGGCGCTTCTCCTGCTCGTCCGGTTGGCAACCGTCGCGATAGAGCGGCTCGCCGCGAAATGTCTCGGCTGGGCACAGGCCGGTGGTGGTCTGGCCCGGGTACAGGCTCTCGTCGTTCGGCGGCCGATTGAGGTCGATGACGTAGCGCGACACCGTCGCGCCCAGCACCGTTGCACCGAGCGACTCAGCGAACGCGTACAGGCGGTCGAGATGCCAGTCGGTATCGGCGAGCGTCAAGGCGGTGTCGGTATAGGTGTCGCGCAGCGGTGCGGGAATCGCCGTTCCCAGGTGCGGGATCGAGATCAGCAACGGCGCGTCGCCGCGTTGCAGCGTGTAGAGGTCGCTCATGCGGGGCTCCTGGTGAATCAAAGCAATGCGTCGCCGGAAAGCTGCGGCAAGGTACGTGCGAGCGCTGGCCGGATGGAGTGGTCGAGCACGGACCGCGTCAGTTCCACGATCTCCCTGACGAAGTCTTCCCACTCGCCTTGCCTGTGCAGCAGAAAGAAATCGCGCCGCCCAAGGCGGCCGGACGGCAACGGCAGGATCGCGATCTCACCGAGGTAGTGCCGCGCCTGCCACAGACACAGCGGCGTCGAGATGGCGAAGCCCACCCGCGCGGCAACGAGGCTCAACAGCGGGTCGGTCGCGTCGAATTCGAACCGTCTCGGGCTGTCGATACCCAGATGGCGCGCAAGCCGTTCCACCTGCTGGCCGATGACCGAACGCGCCGTGTAGCGGATCAGCGGCAGTTCGGCCGCGAGCGTGCGCCAGTCCACGTTCGGGCGTCCGGCCAGATGGCTGCGTGCGACGACGGCGACGAAGGCCTCCGAGAAAAGCGGCACCTCCACGATGCGCGCGTCGCTCAGCGCGGTTTGCGTGCACACGGCGACGTCCAGTTCGCGGTCGTGCAATTGCTTGCTCAAACCCGGCGTAATGCCGGACCACATCGAAATCTGCCGCGACGTGCCGGACACCGCGCGGATCAGTTCGGGGCCCACGGTCGCCGCGAACGAATCGACGCAGCCGAGGCGCACCGGCAGGCGTCCCGAATCCGATGCGTCGCCCACCCGCGTGCTGACCATTTGCGCGTGCTCGAGCAACGGCCCGGCGAGTTCGAGCAGCGCGCGGCCGGCAATGTTGGGCCGCGGCGGGCGGCTGTCGCGATCGAACAGCACGGCGCCCTGCTCGCGTTCGAGTGCCGAAACGGCCTGGCTGATCGCGCTCTGGCTCACGCCGATACGCTTCGCCGCAGCGGTCATCGACCCGGTCTCGCACACGGCAACGAAAGCCTGCAGCGCGCGCAGGTCGATTGGCGGTGGGGTGCGTCGCATCTTCTCTCCAGTTGCCGTCGCATACGGCCGTTCCGGCAAGGTGGCAGGAATGATGCGCCGGTTCGGTCGGCCCGCGCTCTGGATGAGCACTTCCGGGCGAGCTTCATAAGTTTGCCTAATACAAAATTCGGCAGGGCCCCCGCTGCCTAGAATCGGCTCACCGTCTACCCAGAGGACCCTGAGGGGAACCATGAGCCACTTCGACTTCATCGTGATCGGCGCCGGCGTGATCGGCACGTCGGTCGCGCACCACCTTGCCGCGCTCGGCGCCCACAGCGTGCTCGTCGTCGAGCACGGCATGATCGGCGCCGGCACCACGTCGCAATCGTCCGGCCTGTTGCGCACGCATTACTCGGTCCGCCAGAACGTCGAGCTGGCGCGCGCGTCGTGGTGGGCATTCAACAATTTCGCCGACTACGTGGGCGACGACGAAGCGTCGTGCGGGCTCGTCAAGTGCGGCTACATGATCTGCGCGCCCGACGGCCCGAAGCTCGACCCGCTGCGCGCCTCGCTCGACGCCCAGCGCGCGATGGACATCGAAGTCCAACTGCTCGGGCGCGACGAGGCCCGCGAGCGCCTGCCCATCGCGCAGTTCGACGACGCGGCGCTGATCGGCTTCGAGCCGGAAGCGGGCTTTGCCGATGCGTACCTCGTCGCGACGAGCTTCGCCAAATCGGCACGGCGGCGCGGCGTCAAGATCCTCGAAGGCACAACCGTTACGGGACTCGTGCGCGAAGGCCGCCGCGTGGTCGGCATCGAGACGAGCGCGGGCCGCTTCACCTGCGCCACGCTCATCAGCACGCAAAACATCTGGACGCCTGAACTGTCAGGCTGGATCGGCGTGCCGCTGCCCGTCGCGCCCGAACGGCACACCGTGCTGGCGCTCGAATGCGACGAGGCCCGGTACTCGTATCAGATGCCAGCGTTCAAAGACCTCGGTTCAGCCGGCATGTTGTACTACCGCAGCTACGGCGGCAGCCAGATGCTGGTGTCCGAGGGCGTGGTGGGCGAAACGCTGAACGCGCCTGAAACCGAGCAGGGCGACATCTCGCTCGATTACGTCGCCGAAGTGGGCGCGCAGGTCGCCGAGCGCTTCCCCGCCTACGAAACAGCGGGGCTGGCGTCGTCGTGGACCGGGGTCTACGACGTGACGCCCGACTGGAACCCGGTGCTCGGCAAGGTGGGTGACATCGAAGGGCTCGTGGTGGGTTTCGGCTTCTCGGGCCACGGCTTCAAGCTCTCGCCCGCCATCGGCAAGCTCCTCGCCCAGCACGCACTCGGTCAGCCGACCGACGTGTCGCTCGCGCCCTACGCGCTCGAACGCTTTGCGACCGGCGCGCTGCTGACCGGCAAGTACGGCCTGGGTGCCGTGTCCTGATTGGCCTGATTGTCCTGGCTCCCCCGCTTACCCTCCATTCCGTTTCAGACAGACATCCATGTCCCTCAAGATACTGGTGCCGGTCAAGCGCGTCGTCGATCCGAACGTGCGCGTGCGCGTCGGTTCGACCGGCAGCGTCGAGACCACTGGCCTCAAGATGTCCCTCAATCCGTTCGACGAATGCGCGCTCGAAATGGCGCTGCGCCTGCGCGAAGCCGGCCACGCCGCGCATGTGACAGTCATCACGTGCGGCCTGCCGGTCTGCCAGGACGTGCTGCGCACGGGCCTCGCGATGGGCGCCGACGACGCGGTCCTGATCGATACGGGCGATGCCGCCACGCATCTGGACTCCGCAGGCGTCGCGCGCCTGCTGCACGCCTGGCTCGACACGTCGCCCTACGATCTCGTGCTCTGCGGCAAGCAGGCCATCGACGACGACACAGGAGGCGTCGCGCCGATGCTCGCCGGCCTGCTGGGCTGGCCGCAAGGGCTCGACGCCACGGCGCTCGTTCGCGAAGGCGACGGCTGGCGCGTGGTCTGCGGCGACGACAGCGGCACCGCAACGTGGCTGCTCGCCGGGCGCGCCGTCATCAGCGCCGACCTGCGTCTTGCCGAACCGCGGCGCGTCACGCTGCCCGGCATCGTCAAGGCGAAACAGAAGCCGCTTGCCATCGTCGACGCGAGCCGGTTCGCCGTGGATCTCGCACCGGCATCGCGCACTGTGCGGCTCGATGAACCGTCCGTGCAGCGCGCCGGCCATCGTGTCGCCGATGTCGATGCACTGCTCACCGCGCTCGCCGCACACCACGTCTTTTCCCGTTCAGGAGCCAGCGCATGAGAACGCTCGTCGTCGCAGAACCGACTGCCGACCACACGCTGCCGGAGGCCGTTCGCCGCCTCGTGAGCGCGGCGCGTGTGCGCCGCGGTCCGGTCGATGTGCTGGTCCTCAATCCCGCCATGGCCGCACAGGCCGCGCTGATCGATGGCGTGGACTGCGTCATCCAGCCGGATACGCCGGCCTCCGCCAACGCGGCGTTGCCCAACGACATCGCGCCGGAAAGTCTTGCCGCGCAGCTCGCCGGCCTGGCCCCGCGCTATTCGCTCATCGTGGCCGCCCATCGCACACTGGGCCGCAATGCGTTGCCGCGCGCCGCCGCGCTCGCCAACGCCGCGTTCGTGGCCGACGTGACCGGCCTCACCGGCGACGGCCACTTCGTGCGCGGGCTCTACGCGGGGAGCATCGTCGCGACGGTGGCCAGCACGCGCGACACGACCTTCGCGACCGTTCGTACGTCGTCGTTCGCGGTAGCGGGAGATCGCACCGAACCAGCGCCGATCGCCTCGCTCGAAGCACCGCCTGCATTCGCCGCGACGACCTTGCTCGAACGCAACGGTGCAGAGGCCACCGGAATCGATCTCGCGAATGCGCCGATCGTGGTTTCGGGCGGTCGCGGCCTCGCGTCCGGCGAAAACATGGCGCGGCTTGGCGCACTCGCCTCGCGGCTCGGCGCGGCCCTGGGCGCCTCGCGTGCGGCAGTCGATGCAGGCTACGCGCCGAACGCCATCCAGGTGGGGCAAACCGGCAAGACCGTGGCACCCGACGCCTATCTCGCGTTCGGCATTTCCGGCGCCATTCAGCATCTGGCCGGAATGAAAGACTCGAAGCTGATCGTCGCCATCAACAAAGATCCCGATGCGCCGATCTTCTCGTTTGCGGATGTGGGCTTCGTTGGTGACCTGTTCGATGTGGTGAGCGCGCTCGAGCGCCACGTCGGGGCCGGAGACGGCGCATGACGCACGCGAGCTACGAAGGTGGCGCGTCGTTGCACGGCGCAGCGGTTGCGCCTGCCGCCCGCGCGACGAACAGCGTGCCGGCATCGCGCTATCCGTGCGTCCGGTTCGTCGATTGCGCGCAGATTCCACCTGAAGCGTGGGCCAACGGCGCGGGCGTCACGCGCACGATCGCGAG
Organism: Paraburkholderia sp. A1RI_3L; assembly: GCF_048957895.1. Taxonomy (NCBI): domain Bacteria; kingdom Pseudomonadati; phylum Pseudomonadota; class Betaproteobacteria; order Burkholderiales; family Burkholderiaceae; genus Paraburkholderia; species Paraburkholderia sp. A1RI_3L. The sequence goes on along the minus strand of NZ_JARCHA010000004.1, from coordinate 460,304 downwards.
CGGCACCGGCCCTCACGGCGAGGTCGACTGGCGCATCAGTCTTGCCACGCTAGAGGGCTCGGCCGCGTTTTCGCGCTTTGCGGGCATGGACCGCGTGCTGGTGCCGATGGACAACACGAGCGTCGAACTGCACGCACAGGACGGACACCTGATCGCAAGCCCCTTCGCCCCCGCGCACTTTCCGGGCGACATGCCGGTGTGGGCGCGCGACGTCGTCCGGCCAACACACGTGCTCAACGTCATGACGCGGCGCGCGGCCTGCGTTGCCACCGTCGTGGTGGCAACGCATTCGCATCGTGTCACACCGGCGCCCACGCAGATGCTGATCTGCGCGTCGGGCCATTGGCGCGTGGGCAGTACGCTGACAGGCGCCCACGACCTGCACCCCATGCACGGGCTGTGGCTCGACGGCCGCAGCGAAGAACTCGACCTGACGCCCATCGCGCCCGAATCCCGGCTGATCTCGATCGCCATCGCTGCGGGTTCAGCCGCACGCTAACCCTTCTCTCTCGCATCCGCTCATGTCTCATGCCTCGCTGATCGAACCCGGCGAATCGTACATTTCGCACGTTTCGCGCGATTCGATGGAATACGACGTGGTGATCGTCGGCGGCGGGCCCGCCGGGCTCTCCGCAGCCATTCGGCTCAAGCAGCTCGCCGCCCGCACGGACGCCGCGATAAGCGTGTGCGTGCTCGAAAAGGGTTCGGAAATCGGCGCGCACATTCTTTCCGGCGCCGTGATGGACCCGCGCGCGCTCACCGAACTGATTCCCGACTGGAAAGCACGCGGCGCGCCGCTTACCGTCGAGGTCACCGAAGACCGCTTCCTGTTCCTGTCCGAAAAGCGCGCGCGAAAGACGCCGGACTGGGCGCTGCCGGACAACTTCCGCAACCATGGCAACTACGTGGTGAGCCTCGGCAACGTCACGCGCTGGCTCGGCCAGCAGGCCGAAGCGCTGGGCGTCGAAATCTTTGCGGGCTTCGCGGCGACAGAAGTGCTGTACCACGCCGACGGTTCGGTGAAAGGCGTCGCGACGGGCAACATGGGCGTGGGCAAGGACGGCCAGCCGACCGAAAATTTCCAGCCCGGCATGGAACTGCACGCGAAATACACGCTGTTCGCCGAAGGCTGCCGCGGCCACCTCGGGCGCCAGCTGATTGCGAAGTTCGGGCTCGACGCCGGCCGCGACCCACAGGCGTACGGAATCGGCATCAAGGAACTGTGGGAAATCGATCCCGCGAAGCACCAGCCGGGACTCGTGATTCACACGGCTGGCTGGCCGCTGAAGGCCGACACGTACGGCGGCTCGTTCCTGTACCACCTGGACGGCAACCAGGTCGTGGTCGGCTTCGTGGTGGGTCTCGGTTACACGAACCCGTACCTGTCGCCGTTCGAGGAATTTCAGCGCTACAAGACGCATCCGGCCATCCGCGCGTTTCTCGAAGGCGGCAAGCGCCTCTCGTACGGCGCGCGCGCCATGACGGCGGGCGGGCTCATGTCGCTGCCGAAAACGGTGTTTCCGGGCGGCGCGCTGATCGGCGACGACGCGGGCTTCCTGAACGCCGCGCGCATCAAAGGCAGCCACGCAGCCATCAAGACCGGAATGCTTGCTGCCGAAGCGGCGTTCGACGCCGTGCAAGCCGGCCGCCGCGCCGACGAACTCAGCGCGTACACCCAGGCATTCGAGCAGTCGTGGCTTTACACGGAGTTGCACCGTGCGCGCAACTTCAAGCAGTGGATGTCGAAAGGACTGTATCTCGGCACGCTGATGGTGGGCATCGAGCAGAAGATCATGGGCGGCAACGTGCCGTGGACGCTGCATCACCGGCACGCGGATCACGAACCGCTGAAGCCCGCATCGCAATGCAAGCCGATCGAGTATCCGAAGCCCGACGGCGCGCTCACTTTCGACCGGCTTTCTTCCGTGTTCATTTCCAATACGAACCACGAAGAGAATCAGCCCGCGCATTTGACGCTGAAGGACGCGCAGGTTCCCGTCGACGTGAACCTGCGCACCTACGCGGGGCCGGAGGCGCGTTTCTGCCCGGCGGCGGTGTATGAGTTCGTCAAGAACGACGACGGCGCCGACAGGCTGCAGATCAACGCGCAGAACTGCTTGCACTGCAAGACCTGCGACATCAAGGACCCGACACAGAACATCGTCTGGGTGGCCCCGGAAGGCGGCGGCGGGCCCAATTACGCCGGGATGTAATCGCCCCGCCGAATGCCCGGTTCAATGGCCCGCATAGCAGATGTACCGCTACTCCGTTAGGGGTATATCTTCGTGAAGGTTGATTTCGATTTATTGGTTGACGATCTTCAACGTGTGCAAGCTAGTTTGCATATCGTCGGAGACACTACATGAGTTCAATCAACGATGGGGCGCAGACGAATCTATCTGGACTCCAGACTGAAATTTCGGGCCTGCATCGAAAGATAGGTTGGGCAGGCGCCTTCTGGGTAGCGAGCGGTGTTCCTGCGCTCGTGCTTTTTTCGATCGGTTCGATCGCGGCGACTGTCGGCAAGCCGTCGTGGATCGTCTGGATGCTCTCGATCGGATTCGGCTTCATCCAGGCCTTCTCTTATGCAGAAATCGCGGGGCTCTTTCCGCACAAGTCGGGTGGCGCCTCCGTCTACGGTGCCATCGCCTGGGTTCGCTACAGCAAGCTGCTCGCACCGCTCTCGGTCTGGTGCAACTGGTTCGCATGGTCGCCGGTGCTGGCCATCGGCTCCGGCATGGGCGCAGGCTACGTGCTGAACATGCTGTTCCCGGCCACGGCCGCCATCAACACGTGGCAGATCACCCTGCTCGATCTCGGCTGGCTCGCGAGCGGCCTGACGCTGCGCATCAACGCGACCTTCCTGATCGGCGCCGTCATTCTGCTGGCCGCGTTCGCCATTCAGCACCGCGGCATTCTGCAGGCTGCGAAGCTGCAGATGATCCTCGCCATCGCCGCGCTGCTTCCGCTCTTGATCGTAGGCGTCTATCCGATCCTGAGCGGCGATCTGCCGAAAGATCATCTGCTGCCGCTCTATCCGCTCGCGAAGGATGCAGCCGGGCGCGTCATCGACGGCACGTGGAACGCGGGCGGGTTGCAGCTGATGGCGGGCGGGCTCTTCATCGCCGCATGGTCCACGTACGGCTTCGAAACGGCCGTCTGCTACACGCGTGAATTCCGCGATCCGCGTCGCGACACCGTCAAGGCGATCCTCTACTCCGGCCTGCTGTGCATCGTGTTCTTCACGATGGTGCCGCTCGCCTTCCAGGGCGCACTGGGTCTCGGTCAACTCGTCACGCCCGAAGTGCGGGATGCCGCCGGCAACGTCACGCAGGCGGCGGTCTACGACGGCGTACTGTCGCCGGGCATCTACAGCGGCATGGGCGTTGCCGAGGCCATGGCGAAGATCACGCACGTCGGCTCGTGGGGCGAATACATTCTCAAGCCCATGCTCGTCTTCGCGCTCGTTCTGGCGATCATGACCTCGATGGCCGGTTCGTCGCGCACGCTGTACCAGGCATCGGTGGACGGCTGGCTGCCGAAGTATCTTTCGCACGTCAACGAAAACGGCGCACCGACCCGCGCGATGTGGACGGACCTCGTGTTCAACCTGTTCCTGCTGATGATGTCGGACTACACGGTCGTGCTCGCGATGTCGAACGTGGGCTACATCATCTTCAACTTCCTGAACCTGAACTCGGCGTGGATTCACCGCATCGACCGCGCGTCCTGGAGCCGGCCGTTCCGCGCCCCGACGTGGCTGATTGCAGCGGGCACGCTGCTGTCCTTCGTCAACCTTGCGCTGATGGGATTCGGTGCGGACGTGTGGGGTAAAGGAACGCTGATCTCGGGACTGGTCTTCGCCGCGCTGATCATTCCCGTCTTCGTCTGGCGCCACTACGTGACCGACAAAGGGCGCTTTCCCGACCAGATGCTGGAGGACATGGAGCTGTCCCGCAGCCAGCCCTCGCGCAAGGCGGGCTACCTGCCTTACGCCGTGCTGGCGCTCGGCGTCGCCGTGGTCGTCGTGACCCACCTGCTTGCCCCCTGACGCCGGGCTCGCGCGTTTCGATTCACCCAGTAGTGACTCCGTAGTTCGCCCCGTTATTCGCCCCGACCCGTCTCGGGGAACAACCCACAGGAATGCGTATCAACCGCCAGCCCCGCCGATGCGCGCGGAGCCGGCGGCTGGCGCACGCCCCGTCACGCTACACGATCAACCATTCACGCTATTTTTCGGAGAACCAGGTGAAATACATTGCCCTGCCCTCGCTGTCGTTGACCATGTTCGCCATGCTCGCCGCCAGCGGCGTGGCTCATGCGCAAAGCAGCGTCACGCTGTACGGCGTCATCGACGAATCGCTCGAATACGTGAGCAACGCCGGCGGTCCCGGCGCCACGGGCGCGCAGCGCCGCTACGGGCTCGACAACAGCGCGGTCGGCGTCAGCCTCTGGGGTCTCAAGGGCAAGGAAGATCTCGGCGGCGGCCTCGCCGCGCTGTTCCAGCTCGAAAGCGGCTTCAACACGACCAACGGTTCGGTCAGCGGCCAGCAGCCCGCCGCCTCGCTCTTCAGCCGCGATGCGTTCGTCGGCCTGTCGTCGGAGCGCTTCGGCACGCTGACCTTCGGCCGCCAGTACGACGCCGTGACCGACATGGTGCAGCCCTTGACCGGCGACATGTGGGGCGCGTCGGCATTCGCGACGCCGGGCGACGTCGACAATAACGACGACGGCACGGTGGTCAACAACGCGGTGAAGTACGTGTCGCCGGTGTTCGCCGGGCTGCAGATGGAAGGCGAATACGCGTTCGGCGGCGTGGCGGGCGCGACGGGCGCGGGCCAGTCGTGGTCGGTGGCGGCGACCGGCACCACCGGCGGCCTGACCGTAGCGGCCGGCTACTTTCGCGCGAACTACAACCAGCTGACCGGCAACTGGTCGAGCGCCACGGCGCAGCCGCTGCTGGGCGGCGCGCTCGGTTACGATCCGGCCTCGTATCGATCGGCCGGCATCGCGCAGGCCGCCGTGCAGTACGCGACGGGCCCGTACACCGTCAGCGTGCGCTACAGCAACGCGCAGTATCACGGCGCAAACGGTGCGCCGTCGGTGCACTTCAACGTGGGCGCCGCGCTGTTCCAGTACCAGGCGACGCAGGCGTGGACGCTCGGGCTCGGCTATGCCTACGTGCACGGCAGCGCGCCGGCGGCCGTGCAAGGCGTCGATCCATCCGCGACGGCGGCATCGATCCACCAGATTTCGTTGGGCGCGCAATACGCCCTGTCGAAGCGCACGACGCTCTATGCGGTGGGCGCGTACCAGCACGCGAGCGGCGCGCTCGCATCGGCCGGCGACATGTACTACACGTCGAGCAACGGCGCGCAGGTCATCGCCAACCTCGGCATCCTGCACCGGTTCTGAACAGCCCGGCGATACCGCTGCGCACGCTCACGGGGCTTCGGGCATCCATGCCGGCCAGCCCGAGCAAGCGGAAGCCCGGCCTCCTTGCCGGGCTTTCGCTATCCGGACTCAGCACGCGCCGTCGCGATAGCCCGGCCGCACCTCGAAGATCACGCCCTCCACGCCCAGCACTTCGCCGCTCGCCGAATAAATGCCGACGCCGGTTTCCCACACGCGCTTGATCTGTCCATCTGCGCAGCAGATGCGATAGCGCAGTTCGAACACGCCTCGCACCGCCAGCGCTTCCTGCACGCTGCCCCACACGTAGTCGGCGTCGTCGGGCACGATCAGCTTGCCGAAGGTGTGTTCCTGGCTGTCGAGAAACCACTGACGGGAATAGCCGGTCACGTTCTCGCAGCCCGCGCTGACGAACTCCATCGTCCAGAGCCGGTTGTTGCGGCCGCGATAGACCATCCCCGGAATGTTGTCGAGCAGGCCCAGTGCGCTACGCAGATGCGCCTGCGCCGACGTCTCGCGCCGCCGGTCCGCGGTAATGTCCGACAGCGCGACGAAGAAACGGTCGTCGGCCACGCGCACGGAGACGTCGTACCACAGCAGCCCGCCGTCCGGATGAACCAGCCTCAGCCGTTCCCGTGCCGTGCCGGCGACGCCGCCCTTCGAACGCTGCAGCATGGCGCACCAGACGCACCGGTCTTCCGGATGAACGTAATCGGTCATCAGCGTATCCGCCGCGGGTGCCTCCATCGCTTCCACCCACGCGGTATTGCAGCCCTGAATCCGGCCCTCCGCCGACACGCGGATCAGCGAGACCGGAAACACGTCCGCATCGAGTCTCTCGCCGCGCAGGCGTTCCATGATTTCGCTCTCACGACTCATCGCCACTCTTCCCCAACTGCGGCCCCATCCCGCTTCGATGCACCGATGCAGCAAGTTCGAGCCGGCTTCTCACACCCAGCTTGCGCAGCAGGTTTTTCACGTACACCTTCACTGTTCCCTCGCTGATGCCCAGTTCGCGCGCGATCTGCTTGTTGCTCATCCCCTCTGCGATCAGCGCGAGCGTCTGTCCTTCACGGCCGGTCAGGTCGGACACCCGGAGCGGCTCCGCGTCGTCGCCTGCTGCACGCGTCTGCGCGAGCAGGCGCACAAGCTCGTCGTCGAACACCACCACGCCCTGCATGCAGCTACGCACGTAGGCGAGCAGCGCCTCGGGCTCCGACTCCTTGAGCATGTAGCCGTTCGCCCCGAGGCGAATGGCGCCGATCAGTTCGTCCCGGCTCATCTCCGCGCTCAACAGCACCTTCACGCAATCCAGTTCCAGTTGCTGCAACTCGTCGAGCACCTGCAAGCCGCTCAGGCCCGGCATGTGCAGATCGATCAGCACCAGCGCGGGCCTCAGCTCGCATGCGAGCGAGACGCCCTGACGCCCGCTCGATGCGTCGCCCACGACGCGGAACTCGCCGGTCGAATTGAAGAATTCCGCCAGCCCGCGACGAAACAGCGGGTGATCGTCGATCAGCAGCATGGTCGTCGGGCTCATCAACGAACCTCCTTCGCAGACAAGCTGCCGGGCACGAACAGGTTCACGCAGGTTCCTCCGTCCGTGCCGCTGCCGAACTCGAGCGTGGCGCCTATCGCCTGTGCACGTTCGCGCAGGATGGTCAGCCCATAGTGATTCTCTGCAACCGAGGCACAGCCGAGGCCGACGCCGTCGTCCATCACGGACACGTGGAACCCTCCCTCACCGTCGCGCAGCACGACCCACGCATGATTGGCCTGAGCATGGCGAACGACATTGGACAACGCCTCGCGGACGATCTGCAGGATGTGCAGTTCGACCCCAGGTTCGAGACGCAGATGCGGCAGGCGATTGTCCAGTTCCAGCACCACGCCGCACCGGCGCGAAAACTCCACGATCGAATCGGCCAGCGCCTGCTGGAGAGAACGTCCGTCGAGCGTCAGTCTCGCGCTCGTGATGAGTTCGCGTACCTGGCGTTGCAGCCGCGTCGTGAGCGCGCGGATCTCCACCAGAAGCGGATCGTGGCGCGCGCCCTGTTGCGGCAGGCGGGCCACCAGCAGCGACAGGAAGCCGAGCTGCTGCGCCACCGAATCGTGCAGTTCGCGCGTCAACGCCTCCGCCTCGCCGACACCGCGGCCCGCTGCGCCCGCTGTGCCCGCGGTGCCCACTGTGCCCGCCGTCCTGCCTGCCGCGAGTTCGAGCGCACGCTCGACCATGTTCACGACGCGATCGATATCGTCCAGCACCCCGGGCTCGGCAGGAGCCGGCACGTCCAGCACCAGCACGACATCGGCCAGCTTACGCACGGCCCTCATGAAACCGGTCGACGGGCTGCAATCGGGACACCATCCGGCTGGCGCGCGCGCGGCCTTGCTGAACTGGCAGTGCGTCCCCTGCGTGCAGCACGCCGCCGCATCCTGCGTCGATTCATGGCGATCGCGTCCGTTTCCCGCCAGCTCGATACGGCTTCCCGGCAAGACATTCCTCAAACCACAAGCCAGAACCTGCAACGCCGTGGCCTGTCCGGAATCGCTCAACAACTCCGCGAGACACGCCAGCAATACGTCACGGAAACGCGCCGCTACCGGCGTGTTTCCGGCAGCCGGACAAGCATCACCGACCAGACTGGCATCCGCGATCACAGGGCATCCGCTTCGGATTGAAAAAACGGCTGCATCAAGCAAGTTTCGCGCCTTTGTCCGCTTGCGACGGACATTTACCTCTTTCTGGATACCTCGTCTTCCGGATTGATGGCCGATTACTGTCGAGAAACCATGTTTCCTAACAAGAAATGAGCACGTGCGCTCAGCAGGCCGTCCGCAGAGCGCCCACGAATGAATACGCGTGCTCGTTCATGGGACAGGCGATGCACTTTTTTTGAACCTGGCCGGCCGCGCGTGCACCGCGGCGCGCGGCATCCACCCTTGCGAGACATGTCATGTCGATCAGCCCTCTGGATCATCCGCATAGCGTTCCGCGCTATGCCGCCTTGCAGCTCGATGCATCGGGAACAGCCCATCTGCTGGTGGCGCAGGCTGAAGCGTTGAGCGAGCAGGCGGCCTTCGCTGCGCAACTGTCCGGCAACGCACAGGCGAGCGCGCTCGTGCTAGGCGCATCCGGTGAAGCAGGCGAACTGACCGGCATTACCGCGCAATACGTCCGGCAGCAGGACGAACTCGAAGATGCCGTTCGCCAGACACTGGCCGCCGCCTCGGTCGGCACGCGCCTTTACCTGTGTGGTACCGAAGCCTTCATCTGGCGCGTGCGCCGGATCGCCGCCGCAGCCGGCATGCGCGCGGAAGAGATGCGCGCATCGGTGCATGGGTCATCTCGAAACGTCTATTGCGTGCACTGCGGCGAGACGCACGGCTATCCATCGAACGACGAAGTGATCTGCGCCGGCTGCGGCCTGCGCCTCGCCGTGCGCCAGCATTTTTCACAGGCACTCGGCGCGTACTTCGGCGCGTGCGCGAATCCCGATCATCCCTACGCGGAGAACCAACCATGAATACGCTCGATGTTCGCGTCTGCGCGATCCGCTCGCTGACACCCGTGATCCGCGAACTGACGCTCGAGCCGGTCGACGCCGGGTTGCCGCCCTTCTCGGCCGGCAGTCACATCCAGCTCTGGATGAACGACGGCACACGCACCATCCGCAATGCCTACTCGCTGCTCGGCGACCCGATGGACCGCCGGACCTGGCGCATTGCCGTGCGTCGGCAGGAACGCTCGCGCGGCGGCTCCGCCTTCGTGCACGAACGCATTCATGCCGGCATGACGCTGCGCGTGACGGCGCCGGCCAACCTGTTCGCGCTCAATGCGACGTGCCGGACGCACATTCTTGTCGCAGGCGGAATCGGCATCACGCCGTTCCTCGCGCACATTGCCGAACTCGAACGCAGCGGCGCCGACTACGAACTGCACTACGCCTGTCGCCCCGGCCTGACCGATGCCTATCTCGCCGATCTGTCGGCGCGACTCGGCACACGCCTGCACAGCTACGACGGCAGCGAGCGCGTGTTCGACGCGCGCCGCGTGCTCGCCAGCCGGCCGCTCGGTGCGCACGTCTACGTCTGCGGCCCCGAACGCATGCTGGCCGACGTTCGCCATGTAGCACGCGCGCTCGGCTGGCCGGACAGCCGGGTGCACTGGGAAGCGTTCGTGGCCGCGGCCCCTGGTGCGCCGTTTACCGCGCAACTCGGACGCAGCGCACGCAGCATCGACGTCGCGTCGGACCAGAGCCTGCTCGAAGCGCTGGAAAGCGCGGGCCTCCACGTTCCGAACCTGTGCCGTGGCGGCGTATGCGGCCAGTGCGCGACACGGTATCTCGACGGCGAGGTCGAGCACCGCGACGCGTATCTCACAACAGAGGAACGCGCGACCCATCTGATGCCCTGCGTCTCGCGTGCGTGTGGCCGAACCCTGACACTCGATCTCTGAGAGCCGAACCATGAGCCTGCCCATCGAATCCGTCGAAACGTATCGCGACGACTTCACGTTTCGCAACAGCGAACGGGCCATTGCCCGCTTTCCCTTCCCGTTTCCCGAGGACAAGTACATGTACTCGGTCAACATCGAGCCGGCTGTCTCGCGCAACCCCGGTTCGGTCTTCGAGCATAACTTCGACATCGACGAACACTACCGCGCGGAAGTGGCCGAACGCGCCATCGTCCTCGAACAGGACCCGCGCCGGTGCATCGTGATGCCGCACATGGAAACGGCCTCGTGGGACGCGCTCGACATGATCATGCATCACCTCGCGGCCGACTACCCCGCGTGGTTCGCGCTCGAATGCGACGGGGACCGCTGGCACTGGACCAACCGTCCACTGAACATTCAGCAAACCTTCACGTTCGGCGACGCAGCGACGCTGCCCTGCCCGCCGCTCGAATACATCATGCGGCAGACCCAGGGCGACATGGCGCTGCTCGATCAGCGCGACGGCGATCTGTTCATGGATGCCGGCGTGATTACCGGCCCGGCGGACTGGTCGCTCGCGTTCGATGCCGGCATGAGCTTCAGGCAGTGGCACTCGCCGGTTCCGCTCGCACACCAGGCCGGCATCTTCGAGCGGGCGCTCAAATACCTGCTCGCGATCCAGCCCGGCAGCCCGGTGCGCCGGCTGAACTGGACACTCACCATCCATCCGCGCCTCGATACCTCGTCGGAAACCTGGCACCTGTGGGGCAGCGAGCGCGGCCACGTCACGCCGGAAAACGTAGGCGACATCGTGCACCTGCGCGTCGAGCTGCAGTTCATGGCCCGTCTGCCGCGCAGCCATGCGCTGATGTTCGGCATCCGCACCTTTCTATGCAGCATGGCCGACCTCGCGACCAACCCCGAGTGGGCGCGCCGCCTGCACCGCGTGATGCGCGACCTGCCCGAGCCGATCGCCGAATACAAGGGCATATCGCGGTACCGCACAACGTTGGTGGACTGGCTGAGCCAGTTCGACAGGTAAGCACCGTGCAGGACATTCAACCCATCATCTTCTTGTCGGAGCATTCAGCATGGCAACTTCCTGGCGCATTTCCGCACTCGCCGACCGTCACCGCGCACTCGGCTCGAACCTCGAAGACTGGAACGGCATGGGAACGGCGTGGACCTACTCCAGCGATCTCGCCGACCACCACGAGGCCATCCGCACCCGCGCGGGACTGATGGACGTCTCGGGCCTGAAGAAGGTCCACTACGTCGGCCCGCACGCGCAAAGCCTGCTGGACTGGGCGACCACACGCGACATCGGCAAGCTCTATCCGGGCAAGTCGGTCTACGCCGCTATCCTCAACGAGGAAGGCAAGTTCATCGACGACTGCATCATCTATCGCACGGGTCCCAATGCGTTCATGGTCGTGCACGGTTCGGGAACGGGCTATGAACGCCTCGTCCGTTCTGCTTACGGACGGCAGGTTGCCGTGTTGTTCGACGACGACCTGCACGATCTGTCGCTGCAAGGCCCGGCAGCAGTCGACTTCCTGGCCGAATACGTCCCCGGCATTCGCGACCTGCCGTACTTCCACCACGTGCAGACCCGCCTGTTCGGGCGGCCGGTGACGATCTCCCGCACGGGCTATACCGGCGAGCGCGGCTACGAAATCTTCTGCAAGGCTGCGGATGCCCCGCTGATCTGGGACACCATCCTGGAGAAAGGCCAGCCGCTCGGCATCATCCCTTGCGCGTTCACGGCACTCGACTGGCTGCGTGTTGAAAGCTACCTGCTGTTCTATCCGTACGACAACTCGGAAATGTATCCCTTCGCCGACGAAAAGGCCGGCGACACGCTGTGGGAACTCGGCCTCGACTTCACTGTTTCGCCGGGCAAGACCGAATTCTGCGGCGCGACCGAACACTTCCGTCTCCAGGGGCGCGAGCGCTTCCGGATTTTCGGCATCGAGATCGACTCGCAAAAAGCCAGCGCGGGCGGCGACACGCTCTGGCACGACGGCAGGCAGGTCGGCGTCGTGACCTGCGGGATGTACTCGCGCCTGACCGGGCGCTCTCTCGCGATCGCGCGGCTCGACGTCCCGCAGGCGGTACCGGGCACGCCGCTCGTGGTGAGGGGCAGCATCGAAGCCACGGCCCGCGCCGCGGCGCTGCCGTTCGACGATCCGGAAAAGAAGAAACGCACCGCAATCGGCTAGGCGATTGCCCGCGTGCAAAAGACGCGCCCGGCCAGGCCGCGCGCGCCGCCCGGTTTTTCCTTCACATGGACTCAAGGACTCAGCGTGAGCCAGAACTACATTTTGACGGTGAGCTGCCCCGCCACATCCGGCATCGTGGCAGCGGTCACCTCTTACCTTGCCGCGTCGCACTGCTATATCGGCGAACTCGCCCAGTTTGACGACGAGACCAGCGGCACGTTTTTCATGCGGGCGGTATTTCGCTTCAACGAAGGCGCCAAGAGCGACATCGATCGCGTGCGTCATGAATTCTCCAGCATTGCGAACGATTTCTCGATGCAATGGAAACTGACGAACGCCTCGGAGCCCATGAAGGTTCTCTTGATGGTCAGCAAGTTCGACCATTGCCTCGCCGACCTGCTTTATCGGCTGCACAAGGGCGAACTGCGCATACGCATCACCGCGGTTGTCTCCAACCATCTGGACCTGCGCCCGATGGTGGAGCGCGAAGGCATCCGCTTCGTCTATCTGCCCGTCACGCCGGAAACGAAGGCCCGCCAGGAAGCCGATCTGCTGCACATCGTCGAGGAAACCGGCACGGAGCTGGTCGTGCTCGCCCGCTACATGCAGATTCTCTCCAACGATCTCTGCACGAAGCTGGCCGGCCGCGCCATCAACATTCACCACTCGTTCCTGCCGGGCTTCAAAGGGGCGAGGCCGTATCACCAGGCGTTCGACCGCGGCGTCAAGCTGATCGGCGCCACGGCCCACTACGTGACGTCCGACCTCGACGAAGGGCCGATCATCGAACAGGAAGTGCAGCGCGTGGACCACGTGCTCAAGCCCGACGATCTGGTGGCCATCGGCCGGGACACCGAAACCGTGGCCCTCTCGCGCGCCGTGAAATACCACACGGAGCACCGCGTATTCCTGAACCAGCACCGCACGGTGATCTTCCGATGAACGCCGCACACGTGATCGACGGCAAGGCCGAGGCCGCACGTCTGCTCGACACGCTGCGCGAAGACGTGTCGCGTCTGCGCGCGCAGGGCGTGGCGCCGTGCCTCGCCGTCGTGCTGGTGGGCAACGATCCGGCCAGCGAGGTCTACGTGCGCAACAAGGTGCTGCGCGCCCGCGAAACCGGCATCGAATCGCTCGAATACCGCTTGCTGGCCGACACGGACGAGCCCGCGTTGCTCGGCCTGATCGCAAAGCTCAACGCCGATCCGGCCGTGCACGGCATTCTCGTGCAGATGCCGCTGCCCGCAGGACTCAACGAAAGCGCCGTGATCGATGCAATCGACCCAGCCAAGGACGTGGACGGGTTCCACCGCGAAAACGTCGGTCGGCTCGTGCTCGGCGAACCGGGGCTTGCGCCGTGCACACCGGGCGGCTGCCTGCATCTGCTGCGCCTGGTCGCGCAAGACCTGAGCGGCAGACACGCGGTGGTGGTGGGCCGCTCGAACATCGTCGGCAAACCCGTGGCGACACTGCTGCTCCAGGCGAACTGCTCGCTCACCGTCGTGCATTCGCGCAGCGTCAATGCGGCGCAACTGTGCCGGCAGGCCGACATCGTGATCGCCGCGGTCGGCAAGCCGCAACTGATCGACGCGAACTGGGTCAAGCCAGGCGCAATCGTCATCGACGTGGGCATCAACCGCATCGAAGTGGACGGCAAACCGAAACTCGTCGGCGACGTGGACTACGACAGCGTATCGCGCGTCGCCAGTGCGATCACGCCCGTGCCGGGCGGCGTCGGGCCGATGACCATTGCTTTCCTGATGAAAAACACGATTGCCGCCGCAGCCGCGCAGCATGGCCTGCGGCAGCAGGCTCCCGCTTCAGCGGCCTGACCGCCGCCCGATTTCTTTCCAGCAAGGTGAACACCATGAAGAAACGCGTTGCAATCATCGGCGCCGGTCCTTCCGGTCTCGCGCAACTTCGCGCATTCCAGTCGGCCGCGGCGAAGGGCACGGAAATTCCGGATCTCGTCTGCTTCGAAAAGCAGGCCGACTGGGGCGGCATGTGGAACTACACGTGGCGCACCGGCACGGACGAGCACGGCGAGCCGGTACACGGCAGCATGTACCGCTACCTGTGGTCGAACGGTCCGAAGGAATGCCTGGAATTTGCCGACTACACGTTCGAGGAACACTTCGGCAAGCCCATTGCCTCGTACCCGCCGCGCGAAGTCCTGTGGGACTACATCAAGGGCCGCGTCGAAAAAGCAGGGGTGCGTTCCCACATCCGCTTCAACACGGTCGTGCGCAACGTAAGCTTCGACGATGCGACCCGCCAGTTCACCGTCACGGTTCACGACTTCGACCGCGATGTCACGTACAGCGAGACCTTCGATTACGTGGTCAACGCGTGCGGACACTTCTCGACGCCCGACGCCCCGACGTTCCCCGGCTTCGATTCGTTCAAAGGCCGCATCCTGCACGCACACGATTTCCGCGACGCGATGGAATTCCGCGGCAAGGACATTCTGCTGATCGGCAGCAGCTACTCCGCCGAAGACATCGGTTCGCAATGCTACAAATACGGCGCCCGCAGCATCACGAGCTGCTACCGCACGCAGCCGATGGGCTACCAGTGGCCGCCCAGCTGGGAAGAAAAGCCGCTGCTCAAGTACGTGAACGGCAACACGGCCTTCTTCGCGGACGGCTCCACGCGCAAGATCGACGCGATCATTCTCTGCACCGGCTACAAGCATCATTTCCCCTTCCTGCCGGACAGCCTGCGCCTGCGCACCAACAACCGCCTGTGGCCGCTGAACCTCTACAAGGGCGTGTTCTGGGAAGCCAACCCGCAGATGATCTATCTCGGAATGCAGGATCTCTGGTACTCGTTCAACATGTTCGACGCCCAGGCTTGGTACGTGCGCGACGTGATTCTCGGCCGGATTGCCCTGCCCTCGCGCGAAGCGATGCACGCGGAAGATCTCGCGTGGCGAGCCCGCGAAGAAAAGCTCGTCACGAATCAGGAGATGTTCGAGTTCCAGGGCAGCTACATCCAGGAGCTGATCGACGCGACGGATTACCCGAGCTTCGACATTGCCGGCGTCAACCGCACGTTTCTCGAATGGAAGCACGACAAGCACGAGAACATCATGGCGTATCGCAACAAGTCGTATCGTTCGCTGATGACCGGCACCCAGTCCCCGCCGCATCACACGCCGTGGATCAAGGCGCTGGATGACTCGATGGAGGCCTACCTCGGCGAGCCGGCACCCATCGCCAAAGCCGGTTGAAACGCGGAGCCTGCTCATGACGATTCGCGCACCTTCCGTCTCCCGACCGCACGAGCCGGCTCTCGCTGGCCATCACGACGGATGTGAACGATACCGCGTGGCTGGCGGCGGCCTGAGTGTCGTCGAGCTGCAACCTGGCGACACGTTGCAGGTCATCGACATCGAAGGGCTCCAACCGGCGGAACTGCTCGCCGTGCATGCCGGAGACGGCCGCTGCGCGCTGGCCGCCCTCGACCTGCGGGCGGACGCGCGCGCGACCTTCATTGCCGGTTCGCTCGGGCAGGCAACGCAGCACAACGTCAAGATATCGGCCATCCTCGCCCGCCGTGGGCTCGATGTCCGGCGGGCGCAGGCGGCCGTGCTGTGGCCGCCCGGCACGGCCGCCGGCCATGCCTGCACCATGACTGCGAGCGAGCCCGTGGTCGTGTTCGTGGCCGCGCCGGGCAGACCGGGTACGCCCGACGAGATCGGACAGCAGGCGACGGAGCTTCAGCTCGTCGTGCGCCGCGCCCATCCCCCGTTTGTGCACCAGCCGCAAGAGAGCGTGCCGCTGGCCGACGCGCTCGACGACTTCCTGATTCACCCCGGTACGGCGCGGGCCTATACCGTGCGGGCCGGCGAGTACGTCCAGATACTCGACGTGGCAGGACGGCAATGCACAGACTTCGTCGCGTTCGATCTCGCCGCGCTCGAGCAAGGCGACGTGCTCGATCTCGACCCGACCGTCACGCGTACCCTGAACGGCAGCGCCTGGCCTGCACCGGGCCTGTTCTCCCGCTTCTACGACCGCAACATGCGACCGATGCTGGAGGTCGTGCGCGATACGGCAGGCCGGCATGACTCGTTCTCGCTCGCCTGCACGGCGCGGTATTACGAGTCGCAAGGCTACCCCGGTCACCCGAATTGCAGCGACAACATCAGCGCCGCCCTCGCGAATTTCGGCGTACCGGCGCGCCCCGGCTGGCCGGCCATCAACTTCTTTTTCAACACGAGCATCGACGCCCGTCAGCAGATCACGATCGACGAACCGTGGTCGCGGCCCGGCGACTACGTGCTGTTGCGCGCGCAAAGGGATCTCGTCTGCGTCAGCACGTCGTGCCCCGACGACATCGACCCGGCCAACGGCTGGAATCCGACCGATATCCAGGTTCGCACCTATTCGAGCAAGGAGCGCATTTCCGTGTCCATGGCCATCCGATCCACGCCCGACGCCCCGGCGGTTCTCACGCAGGAATCCGGCTTTCATCCGCGCACCGCCGCGCTGACGCGCCGCTTCACGCAATACCGCGGCTGGTGGCTGCCCTCGCAGTTCGACGGCTACGGCGCAATCGACGAATACTACGGCTGCCGGGAACGTGCCGCGATCATGGACCTCTCCGCGCTACGCAAATTCGACATCCTCGGGCCCGATGCCGAAGCGCTGCTCCAGTATTGCCTCACGCGCGACGTCCGCAAGCTCGCGGTCGGGCAAGTGGTGTATGCCGCCATGTGCTACCCGCACGGCGGCATACTCGACGACGGCACGCTGCTGCGCTTCGGCCCGGACAACTTCCGCTGGATCTGCGGCGAGGATTACGCCGGCATCTGGCTGCGCGAACAGGCCGAAAAACTCGGTATGAAGGTCTGGGTCAAATCGGCCTCCGCGCAGATTCACAACGTCGCCGTGCAGGGACCGCAGAGCCGCGCGATCCTGCAACAGATCGTCTGGACACCGGGAACCCAACCTACGCTTGCTGGCCTCGGCTGGTTCCGCTTTCTGGTGGGCCGCATCGGCGGGTACGACGGGCTGCCGGTCTGTGTCAGCCGCACGGGCTACACCGGCGAGCTTGGCTACGAAATCTGGTGTCATCCCGATCATGCGGCGGCCGTGTGGGATAGCGTGTGGTCGGCGGGAGAGCCGTTCGGACTCGTACCGCTCGGCTTCGATGCGCTCGACATGTTGCGCGTGGAGGCCGGGCTCGCGTTTTCAGGCCACGAATTCAGCGATGAAATCGATCCTTTCGAAGCCGGCATAGGCTTTTGCGTACCGCTGAAAACCAAGAGCGACGATTTCATCGGACGCGAAGCGCTGCTGCGCCGTAGCGCGCATTCACAACGCAAGCTCGTCGGGCTCGAACTCGCCGGCAACGAGCCCGCCGCGCATGGCGATTGCGTGCACACAGGACGGGCCCAGACAGGCGTCGTGACAAGCGCGACCCGCTCGCCGGCCACGGGCCGCAACGTCGCGCTCTGCCGGTTGGACGTGGCTTACGCCGAACCGGGCACGGTCGTGCAGATCGGCAAACTCGACGGCCAGCAGAAGCGCATCGACGCCACGGTCGTAGCGCCGATTTTCTACGATCCGGAGAAGTCCCGCGTGCGGAGCTGACAGCCGGCTAGCGCTGCAATTGCGTCGACAACGCCGACCATGAGCAACCCTGCATCTGACGCTCACGCCGGCGCGTCGGCTGGTGGCTGCTTTCCTCTCGGTGATTGACCCGCGCCGAGGCCTTCACGAAGACGTGCTTCACGCTGGCCAGCTGCGGCACCTCGGCTCTTGCCGCCGGATAGCTGTGCAGCCGGTCGGTGACAATCTTCCGGGGCACCGGGTATCAGCGCAGCCTCTTTCCGAAGAAGCGCCTTGCCGCAGTTTTGTCGCGGCGCTTCTGCAGCAGCACGTACGGCTTACCGCGCAGTTTGACGAACAGCTCATCGAGATGCCACGTCGTGCCCGGCACGCGGCCGGGCCGCTTTCACCTGGCAGGCATACATCGCGCCGAACCGGTCGCACCCGTTGCGCACCGACTCGTAGCTGACCACGACGCCGCGCTCGAGCAGCAATTCCTCGATGTCATCCCCCAACTCTACCCAGCGCGGCCTTCACGTTGACATTGCCGGATGGAGTGATCTCCGCCCGGGCGAAAACTCAGGCCGCTTTGTGGCAAACCACTTCGATGTTGTGCCCGTCCGGACCAATGACGAACGCGGCAAAGTAGTTCGCGTGGTAGTGCGGGCGCAGACCCGGTGCGCCATTGTCTTTGCCGCCCGCGGCGAGCGCTGCGCGATAGAAATCTTCGACTTGCTGGCGAGTCTCGGCTACGAACGCCAGGTGAAGATGCGCCGGCTTTTCCCCGGTCTGGTACAGACACAACGACGCCTTGCCCGGCGGGCTCAGCTCGACACCGTATGTCGGCACCCCCTCCCCGACAACCGCTACGCCGAGCGGTTCGAGTGCCTTGAGGAAAAACGCTTTGCTGGCTGCATAGTCGCTGACGCCGAATTTGACGTGGTCGAACATGGGTTCTCCTGGAGTGTGGGATCTGCGCGAGGCCGGACGCGATCGAGCGCTCACCGCGATGTTGCCACACGTCGCCGACAGCGCTACGCCGCCGGGCAGCCGACCCCCATCGAACTGCGCGCAATCGTGCAGTACGACTGGGAAAGCGGTGCGCTTGCACGGTATGCGGTGCCACCGGGGGATCAGAACAGCGAGCCGGTTTTCGTGCCGCGACGCAGGACGACAGCCGAAGACGACGGATGGTTGCTGTGTTGCGTGTACCGCCACCCGACGGATACCAGCGACGTTGTCGTGCTCGATGCGCGCGATCTTGCCCGGCGAAAACGCAAAGCCGTGCACAATACCGCCCATGCCAGCCCCCGACCTCGAACGCCTTGTCACCCTCGCCATGCCCTTTGGTAAATACAAAGGTCGGCTCATTGCCGACCTGCCCGGGCATTACCTCAACTGGCTGGCCCGCGAAGGGTTCCCGCGCGGCGAGATCGGGCGGCTGCTCGCGCTGATGCACGAGATGGACCATAACGGCCTGAGGGGCCTGCTCGATCCGCTGCGCAAGCGCGAATAACGCAATCGCGTCGATGCGGCCCGTCGGCGTTCATCACGCATCCGGCAAGCTCTCGACAGATGCGCTCCCCGCCGCTCAACGCGCCGCGTGCACGTGCAGCAGTTCCCGTACGCGGTGTGCGCGCGCATCGAGCGGTTCTGCGCCACGCCCCGGCAGCAGCGCGCGCGTCGTCATGGCGCGCGACTCGCCGCTTCGCACATCCACTTCGCGAATCACGCGGCCGCTCTCCACGATGAACGCAACGTCGGCCAAGGCCAGCACGTCGTCGATGTCGTGCGTGATCATCACCACCGGCATCTGCCAGCGCGCGAACACGTCGCCCAACTGCCCACGCAACTCGTCACGCAGCAGCGGGTTCAGCGCTGCGAAGGGCTCGTCGAGCAACAGCAGGCCCGGCCGGCATGCTAGTGCGCGAGCGAGCGCGACACGTTGCTGCTGCCCGCCCGAGAGCGTGGCGGGACGGCTCGACGCCAGTGCCGCGAGCCCGAACGTCTCCAGCAGTTCGTCCACGTGCCGGGCGTCGTCGTGCGAAAGCCTGCGCCGTTGCCATGTCGTCAGGCCGAACGCAATGTTGTCGCGCACGTTCAGGTGCGGAAACAGCGCGTAGTGCTGAAACAGATAGCCGACGCTGCGTTGCTCGGGCGGCAGGTCGATGCCCTGTCGCGAATCGAACAGCACGCGCGCGCCGATGCGCACATGCCCATGCTGCGGTTTCAGCAGCCCCGCCATGGCCTGCAGCGTCATCGACTTGCCGCCGCCCGAGGGGCCATAGAGCGCGACCACCTGCGCATCCGAGATGAACCGCGTGGCGAGCGTGAAACGCCGTGCGCCGTCGCAAACGGTGGCATCAAGATCGATATCGATCATCGCGTGCAGGCAGTCACGGCTGCGAGAAGCCGTGGCGCTTCAGGATGTCCTGCGCGGCGGGACTCAGCAGGTAGTCGATGAACGCCTTCGCAAGTGCCTGCTCGTGGCTCGCGCTCACGGCGACCACGGGATACGTCACGGGGTCGTGTCCGCCCACGGTCTGCACGATCTCCACCTTGCCGGGCATCAGCACGGCGTCGGTGCGATAGACGAAGCCGGCTTCGGCTTCGCCGCGCGAGACGTAATCGAGCACTTGTCGCACGCTGTCGGCCTGCACGAATTTCGGTGCGAGCGCATTCCAGAGCATCGCTTTTTCAAGCGCCTGTTGCGTGTAGCGGCCCACCGGCACCGTCGACGTCTTGCCGATCGCGATGCGCCGCACGGCCGGGTTCGAAAGATCCGCCACGCTCTTCACGGGCGAGCCCTGCGCCGCGGGCACGATCAACACCAGTGCGTTTGCAGCGAAGTCGCGCCGCGTGGAGGCATCGAACAAGCCGGCTTGCACGCCGCGCGTCACCGTCTGCTCATCTGCGCTGGCAAACACATCGACAGGCGCGCCCTCACGAACCTGTTGAAGCAGCACGCCGGAGGCCGCGAAATTGAAGCGCACGGTCACGTCCGGATGCAACGCCTGGAATTTCGCGCCCACCTCGTTGAACGCTTCGGTCAGACTGGCCGCAGCCGAAACGGTGAGCTGCTGCGCGAGCGCGGCAGAGGGCAGCACGACACAAGACAGCACTGCAATCAGGATGGCGAACAAAACGGCGCGAAGACGGTTCACAAATCACCTCAAGAAGTCAGCGAAGAGAGAGAAAGCGGCCGGACAACACCAGCACTGCGATAGAAAGCATCGACGTGACGAACACCAGCAGCAAGGCGGCCTGGTCGCGGCCGTCCTGCATGGCGTCGTAGATCGCCATGGAAAGCGTTTGCGTCTGGTGGGGAATGTCGCCGGCCACCATCAGCGTCGCGCCGAACTCGCCCATGGCGCGCGCAAAGGCCAGCAGCGTGCCGGCGAGGATGCCGGGCCACGCGAGCGGCAGCGTAACGCGCACGAACACGGACCACGGCGACTGGCGCAGCGTGCGCGCTGCGGCCTCGAGCGAGCGATCCACACCAGCGAACGCAGCGTTCGCGGACTTCAGCACGAGCGGCAACGCGACGATGGCCGACGCGAGCACGGCCCCGTGCCAGTTGAAGACGACCGTGTAGCCCACCTGCCGATACAGCCAGCCGCCCACCACGCTGCGCCGACCGGCCGCGACCAGCAACCCGTAGCCGATCACCGTGGGCGGCAACACGAGCGGCAGCATGAAGACCGCCTCCAGCATCGCGCTGCCCGGAAAGCGCCGGCGCGCGAAGAGCCAGCCCAACGCAATGCCCGCCACGAGCGCGAGCACCGTCGCGATGCCCGCCACGCGCAGCGAAAGCCAGAATGGCGACCAGTCCATTGAATGTAGGGAATCCGACATTTCCGACAATCCGTGTGAAGAATCGGGCGATGCGTGAGGCAGTGCAAGATGCAAGCCATGCACGGCGGCCATCGTCGTGTCGACGCGATCACGTTCAGCCCAGCCCGGCCGCACGCGCGAACAGCGCGAGCGACATGCGCGCCTTCGCCGCGTCGTGTGTCGCGGGCTTGAGCAACAGTCGATGGGGACCGAGCCACTCGCTCATCGACTTCACACGCGCAATGCACTGCTCGGGGTCGCCGATGATCGCGTTCGCAAGAATCACGTCGTTGGGCGCATCCGGCGCGAACATCGGCGGCAGCTTGCCTGGCGGAAAGTGCACGCCCATCAGCCGCGGGTACGCGCGCACGGCTTCAATGCCGTGCTCCATGGCACGACGCCCGTCTTCGTCGCAATGAAAGAAGCGCGCAATCGCGAAGGGAAAAGCGCCGCGTCGCTCACGCTCTGCCGCCACCTGCTTTGCGACCTGATCGAGATCCGCAGAAGGTGCGGCCATCAGGCCATAGCCGTGCTCCGCGGCAATTTTCGGCGACGCCCCGCTCAGGCTCGCCAGCCACACCGGCACCGGCTGCTGCAACGGACGCGGATAGACCGCCACGCTTTCGTAGCGAAAGAAGCGCCCTTCGAAATGCGTTTCGGGTTCGGCCCACAACCGTTCGATCAACGCGAGCGCCTCATGCATGCGCTCGCGTGCCATGTCCCCGGACGCAATTCCCGACGGACGATACTGTGCAGGAAACGGCCCACCCCGCGCAACGCCGAACTCGATGCGCCCGCCGCTCAGCAGATCGAGCGATGCGATGTCTTCCGCCACGCGCAGCGGGTCGTTCAAGGCGAGCAACGATGCGCCCGTGCCGAGCCGGATGGACGACGTGCCCGCCGCAATGTGCGAAAGCAGCACCGTGAGCGCACTGCCGATTGCGAACGAACTGTAGTGATGCTCGGCCACCCACACGTCGTGAAAGCCCATCTGTTCCGCCGCGACCCCGGTGCGAACGGTTTGCCGCAGCGCGTCGCGCGCATCGCCGTGGGGATTTTCGACGTTGAGAAACACGCCGTATCGTGGTGGGAAATCCGACATGGCTCAGGTCCTGCGATTCAGGTCTCGGCAAGGCGTCGCAAACCAGCTGCGCACCGTGTCGTAGGCATAGCGCGTGAGCCCATCGTGACGCGCGCGCGGCGCGAGCAGATGAACCGAAAGCGGCTCGGCCCAGCCCCAGAAGTCGGCGCGCAGCGCAGGCGGAAAATCCACGTCGTCGAACGCGTGCCACAACTGCACGAGCCACAACTCGCGCCCTTCTTCATCGAGCAACAGCGGCAGGCCCGCGCCCGCCTGCAAATGCGCATGACGCTGGCTGTAATAGAGCGGGCCGCCGCACGCTTCCACGACATAGTCGGCCACACGCTCGGTCACGCAGTCGAAGCAGTCGCCCGCATGAATGAAGAGCGGCGTGGTTCTGAGGCGGTGCATGTGCTGCCGCACGAGTTCGCGCAAACCCGCTTCCTCGCAGATGGCGAGCAGACGATGCGGCGGCGCCGGCATCGGCGGACAAATGGTGTGCCCGCCGTGCAACCCGTGATCGCGCGACGATTGCGCAACGGGCCAGCGCAAGGTCCGGTAGCAGGCGCGCGTGCACGGTGTCCAGCGCGCACGCGGCGTGGCCGCAGAAGTGGGTTTCATGAGCGTGTCGGATGTCTTGTCCAGTTTGTTGGCTATATATCGCGATACATAACGGTGGTCACGACAAAGCAAGTACCAGGCCGGAACCGGCCGACCGCCTGCTACTCGGGCCCGAAGCAGTGCGCGTAGTCCGTGCACACGCCGCAACTCGGCGCCTTGCAGACGAACAGTCCTTCACGCTCGCACAGTTGCTTATAAAAGAACTTCTTCCACTTCATGTCGTGGACGTTCTTTGCGGCGAGCCGCGGATACCAGTAGCCCAGCAGCGCGGAAAGCTCACGCCGCGACGGCAATCGCAGGTCCTGCCAGAGATGATTGGCACTCAGGCACGCGCACGCCAGCGCATGCGCCACACAGGTGGCTTCCTCGCGCGTGCCCGCACGCGGATCGACGTGATCGGCGAACAGCGTCACTAGGTCTTCCACTTCGTCGTAGCGCGAGCCGCACTGCGATACGTGCTCCGATACGTGCTGCGATGCCTGAACAGAAACCGCGGCCCACGCAGGCGCAAGCGCCGCCTCTGCACCGGGAAACCAGCGGGCAAGCAGCCATTGCGTCTGCAGCACGTCGAGACCGCGAATGGGCAGCACGTGCACGCCGTCCCGCTCGAACGCGGACGCGAGCACCCCGGCAAGCGCCAGCACCGTCGGGTTGTCGGTGCTAGCCGCGTGGCGCATCAGCGTGGCGTGGAAGTTCATGATGCGATCCGATGCGCTCAGATCTGCGCGGCCGCGTGCGTATAGCACTTCTTCGGGCAGATCTTCGCGCACGCCGTGCAGCCGATGCACAGCTCGCGATGCGCGATCGTCATGACCTTCTTTTCGTACTCGTCGTCTTCGTCGTCGCCGTCAAGGCGAATGTGCGCGCCTTCGTCGTCGAGCCCCACGAGTTCGAGCACGCCACGCGGGCACACGCGAAAGCACCGTCCGCAGCCAATGCATTTTTCCTCGTCGAGCGTCGACACGAAGGTCGGCGTCCAGGTCTCGCCGCTTGGCAGCGTCACGCTGAAGGTATCGCTCATGGTCGCCTCTATGGTGGTTTCGGCCGGCTCACGCCGAAGCCGAGGCCGCGGCTGCGGCCTTGCGTGCATCCATGAGCGCCGCGTGCGCGTCGTGGCAGCGCTGCGCGACAGCGAGAATCTGTTCCCAGTTCGTCGGCAGTTCCTCGGAAAGATCGTGCAGGTCCATCTTCGCCTGCGTGGCCTGCGCGTTGAGCTTTTTCAGGCGGGCCTTCAGTTCGTCGGCATCGGTCATCGTGTTCTCCCCTTTCACGCGCCGTATTGCGCGACAGCCGGATACGTGCGGATCATTTCCACCGCTTCATTGAGAAACTTGCCGCCCGCCTCGGCCAGCTTCGCGAGCGACGGAAAGCCGAAGCGATGCACGTCGCGCAGCTGCTTGTTGACCACCACGAGCCGCCCCGCAATCAGCACCATGCGGCCGAATCCTTCGTGGCTCATCTTCATCATCGGCGACACCATCTGCCCCGTTTCGCGTTCGATCGCCACCGCGATCGCGTTGTAGAACAGCTCCAGATGCCAGAGCGTTTCGGGGTCCGGGTCGCCCATGATCGGAATCGCACGGCGTTCCTCGGGCGTGAGGATGTACCGCTTCAGCAGTTGCAGATCGCTCTTGCCTTCCCACGCGCCGTGGGTGTCCTGCGCGCGTAGTTGGCGAATGAGCTGCTGGACGAACGGCGTGGCCAGCAGCGGCGCATCGCTGTCGGCTTCGGCGTGCGTGTTGTCGGTGATGGCTTCAGCCATGAGATACCTCGTCGTCCTCTTCGAAATCGTATGAACGTGCCCCGTCTTTCGCGAGCGCCTTGCGCAGCCACGGCGGCGGCGTGCCTTTCAGCACGTCGCGCAGCTTCACGAGAATGGCTTCTATAGGCTCCGGCTGCGGCACCTTGATGGGATGAATCTTCAGCGCCACCACGCGTGCCGCGCCGGAGCCGCCAATCGCGGCAACGTACAGAATCGCGCAGTCCTTGACGGCTTCGAGCTTGGGCGCGAGCTTGTCTTCGTCGCCGTCTTCTTCCAGCTTGCCGCCGAAGTCGAACGTTTCGACGAACGTATGACCGTCCGCCGTTACGTCGTAAGTGACGATGCTTTTGGCCCAGCCGAAGTGCGCATCGACGTGCACCTTGTCCTGGGTCGCGAATGCGATTTTCATGAGTGGGGCTCCTCGTGCCGTTGGTTCACGCGCCGGCCGCAACGACCGGAATCTTCACTTCACGCGCGGGGTCGCGCGCGGCCAGATCCACCGACGCCTGCGGCAGCGGCCAGTCGCCGGGATGGTGATGGGCAATCTGTTCGATCATGAGATTCGCGACTTCGAAGATCAGGTTCATCGTGCCGCGATAACCCACCTGGCAGCGGTGTGCATTGCCCACGCGGTCGAACACCGGAAAGCCCACGCGCATGAGCGGCTTCCCAAGCCGCTCCGCCATCTGCCGGCCATGCGAATGCGTGATGAGCAGATCGCAGTCGCGTGCGGCGCGCTCCATGTCTTCCAGGTCCCCCAGCACCACTTCGCTCGCCGGTAGCTGTTCGTGCGAAGGCGACGCCGTGGTGCTGATGCAGACCGCAAGCTCCGCGCCCATTTCATGCAGCAACGCGCCGAGCGCGAGCAGCAGGTCCGGCTCTGCGCCAATCGCAACCTTGATGCCGCCCGTGTAGAAGTGGCCGTCGAGCATCGCATCGAGCAACTGGCTGCGCTGCCTGCGGTATTTCGCGGGCACGGGCCGCCCCGACAGTTGCGCGAGGCGCTGAAGCAGGCGGTCGTTAGGTTCGAGCCCGGTCAGGCGCCCGAATATCTCGAACGGCGTGCCCGCCACGTCCTGCAACGCCTGCGCGCCTTCGCGCGTTTGCTCGCCCACACCGATCGTGAACGCCGACGCCCCGGCCGCGCGAATCTGTTCGAGCGTCGTGCCGCCCAGCGTGGTGCCGCGCCAGTCGGGCGCAATGTGGCCGTCGAGCGAGCCCGAGAGATCGGGCAGCACGATGACGTCGAGCCCGAATGCGGTAACGATCTCGCGCAGTTCGTCGATATCGGCCGGCGAGAGATGGCTGCCGGGCAGCAACGTGATCTGCCTCGCGACCACGGGCAGCGGCTTGACCAGCGCCTTCACGATGGCCGTAACGGCGTGCCGGTAGCCGTCTTCGAAACCACCCACGTAGTCCGGCGTGGACACGTAGACCAGTTCCGTATCGTCCAGCTCGGGCTTGCGCTTGCGCACTGTCGTGAGATAGCCCTCCACGTCGTCGCCCTTCGTTTCGGTGAGACCGGTCGAGCAGATCGCGATGATCTTCGGCGCCGCGCGCTTGCGGATGTTGAGCAGCGCCGTCTCCACGTTTTCGTAGCCGCCCAGAATCGTGGTGACCTCGTTCATCGCCGTGGTCTGTAGCGGAATGGCTTCCTTGAAGTGCCGCACCAGCAGCACGAGACCGAACGACGTGCAGCCCTGCGAACCGTGCATGACCGGCATGCACGCGTCGAGCCCCATGAACGCGTAGCTCGCGCCAAGCGGCTGGCTCATCTTGAGCGGATTGACCGCACAGGCTTTCTTCGATTCGACGACCACGGCCATGATTCTCTGCTCCCCTTGCGCTCGCTTGCATTCAGGCCGGCACGCCGGGCTCGAGCCCCATCGCCCAGGCGCGCACACCGGCAAAAGCGGCGGGCTCGACAGCTGCAACAGGCGCACGTACAGCGTTCAGCGTTTCGCCGTCGTCACCCCAGGGCGCGGGAATGCGCACCTGCTGCCACACGGGGTTGTGTATCGCGCGGTCGATCTCGTGCACGAGTTCCACCATCCCCTCGTACGCCCCATACGGGTGATGCCGCTCCTGGTTGATGTCGAGCCACGGCATGCGCGCCTTCAGCGCGACGAATTGCGAGCGCCCACCGGACAGCATGATGTCCGCCTTCGCATCGCGCAGCATGGTGTACATCTCGCGCGGCGTCATGTCGTCGATCATGTGGGCGTCGTCACCCATGATCTCCTTGATCTTCTCCTTGTCCTCTTTCGTGCTCTTCTTGACGCTCGTGCCCACAATTTCGAGCCCGGCTTCCTGCAGCGCGGCGACCACCGACCACGATTTCACGCCGCCCGTAATGAGCAGCACACGCTTGCCTTTCAGCCGCTCGCGATAGCGCGCAATGCGTGCCCACGCGCGCGCCTCTTCGGCGGCAATCAAACGTTCCGTGCGTTCGAGCAGGTCTTCCGGCGCGCCCTGCTGCACCAGCAGCTTCGCGATCTGCCGCAACGTATCGCTCATGTCGCCAATGCCGTAAAACGAGCCCTCGAAATACGGAATGCCGTAGCGCTGCTGCATCTTCGTCGCGATGTTGATCATCGACTTCGAGCAGACCATCATGTTGACCTTCGCACGATGCGAGCCGGCAATCTCGTTGTAACGGCCATCGCCCGAAATACACGAGAGAATGCGGACGCCCAGTGCGTCGAGCAGCGGCTTGGTCTGCCACAGTTCGCCCGAGAGGTTGTATTCGCCGATGATGTTGATGTCGTACGGCGTCGTGTATTCCGGCTCGCGCGTGCCGATGACGTAGTCGAGCAGCGCCTCGCCTCCCAGCTTGTTGCCCAGATTCTTCGGTCCCGCGAAGCCCGGTGAATTGACGGGAATGACGGGCTTGCCGAACTTCTCCGATGCCCGTTTGCAGACCGCTTCGATGTCGTCGCCAATGAGCGCCGTCACGCAGGTCTGATAGACGAACACGGCAGGCGGATCGTATTTCTCGATGATCTCGCGCACGCTTCTGAAGAGCCGCTTCTCGCCGCCGTACACCACGTCGAGTTCATTGATGTCCGTCGTAAAGCCCGTGCGGTAAAGCGTGGAGCCCGACGACGCCGCATGGCGGTTGTCCCACGAATTGCCTTCGCATGCGATAGGCCCATGCACGAGATGCGCAACATCCACCACGGGCTGCAACGCGATCTTTGCACCGTCGAATGCGCAGCCGCCCGCGGCCGCGCCAGGCGAGAGTTGCTTCGTGCAGCCCTTCTTGCGCTCCTTTTCGCTTTTGCCCTGGTTCTTGTCGCAACCGGGCTCGTCGAAGACTTCGGCAATCTTGGCCTTGAGCGAAGCGGACATGACGGGCTCCTGACGATGTGGGGTGAATCGAAACTGGCAAGTTCCGTACCACGGGTTGACTGCCTGCAACGCGCGCAACGGCCGTGCTTGCGGCGAGAGATGTGCACGCCGATTGTCGTCATCGAAACGCAGATTGGCCGGTTTGAAGGGATTGCGACAGCCAGTGGACCGACTACTCCGCCCCTTCCGCCGCACTCTTCGCCCACACCGCGAAACGGATGCGCTGCGTAATGCCGGCCGGGCTCGCATCGAACGCACGGTGTGATGCAGCCATCGCCCCCTGCGCGATGGCCGCTTCCGCGTGGTTCAACGGCAACCGTCCCGCCACGTGCGTGGCGCCCGGCACGTTGCGCGTAATCGCCTGGCGGTTCGGATGCTCGATAACCGGCACCAGATGGTCCGCTTCACGCACGCCAGCCAGGCAGACCCAGCCGTCGATCACCTCGACCTTGCGGCCGTCCTGCGTGACCTTGACGAGTACCGGGTCTGCCATCGCTGCGCCCCTTCAGCGAATGATGTCGTAGCTGTAGTCGGTCTTCGCGGGCACGATGGTGTTCGCATCGAGCGTCTCGAAGAACTCGTCCAGCAGCATCACGAGCACGCGCAGCGCACCGTCGTAGCCCCACGTCGGGTAGCGATGGTAGTGATGGCGGTCGAAGATCGGGAACACCATGCGAATGAGCGGCGTCTTCGTATCGCGCTCCAGGTACTTGCCGTAGGTGTTGCCGATCAGGAAGTCCACCGGTTCCGTGTACAGCAGCGAACGCATGTGCCACAGGTCGCGCTTCGGGTACACCTTGCAGCCTGCGCCGTAAGGCGAGGCGTCGAAGAGCGCCTGCACTTTCGCGGCCCAATCGTCGTTGCCGTTGGTCGCCAGCACGTGCGCCGGTTCCGCGCCCAGTTCGAGCAGGAACTGCGTGTAGCCGAGCATCTGGTCCGGGTCGCCGTACAGCGCGAAACGCTTGCCGTGCAGGTGGGCCTGGCTGTCCGCCATCGCATCCACCAGTTGGCCGCGCTCCTTTTCGAGTTGCGCGGGAATGGGCTTGCCCGTCACCCGCGAAATTTCCATCAGGAAGCGGTCGGTGCCCGCCACGCCAACGGGCGCGTTGAGCACCACGACTTCCTGCCCGTGTTCCGCGATGAACTTCGCGGTCTTCTCGCAGCAGTATTCCTGGAACACGAAAGTGGCCTTCGCGTGCAGCGCGCGCTCCACTTCTTCCTTCGTCGTGCCGCCCTCGTACATGCGGAATTCGCCGTCGGTAGGCGTATTCCACGTTTCCGACGGGTCGCAGATCACATTCACCGTCACGCCGAACAGTTCGAAGATGCGGCGAATTTCCTTCATGTTGCCCACGACGAAGCCGTCGAAGCCGCCGATAAAGTTCACGCTCTCGTCCGGCACGCGCACGAGCGGCGCGGTGGTGCCGGCCTTGCCGCCCCAGAAGTGCTTGAGAATGCCGAGCAACGCGTTGTCGTAGCCCGTCACGTGGCTGCCCACAAAGGCCGGCGTGTGGGCGAACGGCACGTCATAGTCTTCCGGCACGCTGCCCTTCTGCTTGCTGTTCTTGATGAACGCGTCGAGGTCGTCGCCGATCACCTCCGCCATGCACGTGGTCGACACGGCGATCATCTCGGGCTTGTAGAGGTTGTACGCGTTCGCGAGGCCGTCGATCATGTTGTTCAGGCCACCGAACACCGCGGCGTCTTCGGTCATCGAAGAACTCACGCACGACGTGGGCTCCTTGAAGTGCCGCGAGAAATGCGAGCGGTAGTACGCCACGCAGCCCTGCGAGCCGTGCACGAACGAAAGCGTCTTGTGAAAGCCGTTGGCCACGTAGACCGCGCCGAGCGGCTGGCATGCCTTGGCGGGGTTCACCGTGAGCGAATCGCGGGCGAAGTTCTTCTGCTTGTAGTCTTCGGTCTTGGTCCATTCGACGATCTGCTTGACCGTCTCGTCGGGATGGTTGAACTCGAAGTTCTCTTTCTTGGTACGGAATATTTCCTGATACTCCGGCTCGCGGAACAGCAGCTCGTGATCGAGAATCCTGTCGGCGGATTGGGGCATGACGTCACTCCTGAATCGGTATCGATGAGGTCGGCGACCGAAGCGGCGGCCTCGCCGGCCGCCGACCGCTTGCGCCTGAAAACTGCTGTTTTATGCCGCGTTTTTCCAGGGCGCCTTCGCAAGTCCCCACACGGGGCTCGAAATCGCCATGTCCATGTCGCGCGCGAAGATCGCGAAACCGTCGTAGCCGTGGTACGGGCCCGAATAGTCCCAGCTGTGCATCTGGCGGAACGGCACGCCCATCTTCTGGAACACGTACTTTTCCTTGATGCCCGAGCCCACCAGGTCCGGCTGCACCTGCTCGACGAACTTCTCGAACTCGTAGCCCGTCACGTCGTCGTAAATCAGCGTGCCGTCTTTCACGTAGTGCGTGGTGCGCTGATAGTCGTCGTTGTGGCCGAACTCGTAGCCCGTGCCCACCACGTCCATGCCGAGGTCTTCATACGCGCCGATCACGTGGCGCGGACGCAGCCCGCCCACGAACAGCATCACCTTCTTGCTCTGCAGACGCGGCTTGAACTTCGCGATCACGGCGTCCACCAGCGGGCGGTACTTCGCGATCACGCGTTCAGCGTTCGCCTTGATCGTGTCGTCGAAATGGCTCGCAATCTCGCGCAGGCTCTTCTCGATCATCGAAGGGCCGAAGAAGTTGTATTCGACCCACGGAATGCCGTACTTCTCTTCCATGTGCCGGCTGATGTAGTTCATCGACCGGTAGCAGTGCAGCACGTTGAGCTTGGCCTTCGGCGTGTTCTCCAGTTCTGCGAGGGAGCCGTCGCCGGACCATTGCGCGATCACGCGCAGGCCGATTTCTTCGAGCAGGATGCGGCTCGACCACGCATCGCCGCCAATGTTGTAGTCGCCGATAATCGCCACGTCGTACGGCGTGGATTCGAACTCGGGGCGCTTGGCCGCATCCGTCTTGTCGAATACCCAGTCGCGAATGGCGTCGTTCGCCAGATGGTGGCCAAGCGACTGGCTCACGCCACGAAAGCCTTCGCAACGCACGGGCACAATCGTATGGCCTTCGTACTGCTTGCTCTTCTTCTTCGACACGGCCTCGATGTCGTCGCCGATCAGCCCGATCGGACATTCGCTCTGAATCGAGATGCCCTTGTTGAGCGGGAACAGCTCCTGAATCTCGTCGATGATCTTGTCGAGCTTCTTGTCGCCACCGAACACGATGTCCTTCTCCTGGAAGTCGGACGTGAACTGCATGGTGACGAACGTGTCGATGCCCGTGGTGCCGATGTAGTAGTTGCGGCGCGCGGCCCACGAGTACTGGCCGCAGCCCACCGGGCCGTGGCTGATGTGAATCATGTCCTTGATCGGCCCCCAGACCACGCCTTTCGAACCCGCGTAGGCGCAGCCGCGAATGGTCATCACGCCGGGCAGCGATTTGATGTTGGACTTCACGCCACAGTCGGGCTTGCCCTCTTCGAAGGTTCCCAAATGCTTGGCGCGCCGCTTGGCCATTTTCTCGGGATAGGCCTTTAGCACTTCGTCGATCAGGGCCTTGTTCGCGGCCTTGCGCTCTTCAACCGTGGCGGTCATGGAATGCTCCAGATGTGAAAATTGTGCGTCGCTGCATGACGGCCCGCGCGCGGTGCGCAACGCGCGGGCGGCCGTCTCTGCGGGTTCAGGCGACCAGTTCGTCGGCCGTCTTGCCAACCTGCGATTCGTCGATCGCCTTCATGATGCCGTGCTCCATCAGCAGATCTTCAAGCTGATCCATCGTGATCGGCGTCGGGATCGTGCCGTTGCCGGCGTTGTTGTGGATCTTGCTCGCAAGCTGGCGGTACTCGTTCGCCTGGTTCGAATCCGGCGCGAACTCGATCACCGTCATGCGGCGCAGTTCCGCGTGCTGCACGATGTTGTCGCGCGGCACGAAGTGGATGAGCCGCGAACCGAGCATGCCCGCGAGCGCTTCGGCCAGCTCCAGTTCCTTGTCGGTCTGGCGCTCGTTGCAGACGAGGCCGCCCAGGCGCACGCCGCCGCTGTTCGCATACTTGAGAATGCCCTTGGAGATGTTGTTGGCCGCATACATGGCCATCATCTCGCCCGACATCACGATGTAGATTTCCTGCGCCTTGTTTTCGCGAATGGGCATGGCGAAGCCGCCGCACACCACGTCGCCCAGCACGTCGTACGACACGTAGTCCACGCCGTCGTACGCGCCGTTTTCTTCGAGGAAGTTGATCGACGTAATCACGCCGCGGCCGGCGCAACCGACGCCCGGTTCCGGACCGCCCGATTCGACGCAGCGAATGTCCTTGTAGCCGATCTTCATCACGTCATCGAGTTCGAGGTCTTCCACCGACCCCGCTTCTGCCGCGAGCGAGAGGATGGTGTCCTGTGCTTTCGCGTGCAGGATCAGACGCGTCGAGTCGGCCTTCGGGTCGCAGCCGACGATGAGGATCTTCTGGCCGAGGTCGGTGAGCGCCGCGAGCGTGTTCTGCGACGTGGTGGACTTGCCGATGCCACCTTTGCCATAAAAGGCGATTTGCCGAAGTTGAGACATTCACGTTCTCCAGTTCAGGAATAGGTTGAAACGAGGGGTGCGTACCAAAGCCGAAAAGCAGAGCTGCCAGGCAGACTGCAAAGCTGCGACCAGGTCCTCAGCCGGTGGTGTCCGTATGGTCTTCTTCTCTCGATTCACGCATGGGCCGGAGTGTGTCCGCGGACGGCTCCAGTGCAGCTTCCGTGCCATCTTTCGTGCGATCTGCCGAAAAACTTCGGAATCCCCGCTATAGCGGGCTTTGGGCGCGGTTCAAGGTATTTGCGCTGCGGCGTTGTAGCGCGTGCGACGCGACAGTCGCGCTGTCGGCTTCCCGACAAAAGCGTGGGCGTTTCGTCGCAAACAACACCGTGTGCGAAGGCCCTGGCGCATGCGCTCATGCGTGAGTGGCGTGTTTTGTCGCTGGTACGGTTGTTGCACCGCAGCCGGCCATGAACCCGCTCACCGTTCCTGTTGTGGATGCCAGCCACGCTTCACCGCATTTCGAAGCGATAGGCGGCGAAGCCGCGGTCACACGCCTCGTGGATGCGTTCTACCGGCAGATGGACACGCGGCCCGACGCACGCGTCATTCGCGCGATGCATGGCCCCGACCTCGCGCCTGTGAAAACCGTGCTCGTGCGGTATCTCTGCGAATGGCTGGGCGGGCCGAAGCGCTATTCGGAAGAACGCGGCCACCCGCGGCTGCGCATGCGTCACGCCGCCTTTTCCATCGGCGCGGCCGAGCGCGACGCATGGCTTGCCTGCATGCGCGCCGCACTCGACGAAACCGGCACGGATGCGGCGCTACGCGACAAGCTGATGCTCGCGTTCTTCAAGATCGCGGACTGGATGCGCAACAACGGCAGCTGAAAAAGCAGGCGTTGTGCCGACGAAGTAATGAACGAAATGAAGCAAAACGAAGCGGCAATCTGCGACGCAGCCGCCCTCGAAGCTATGTAGCCAAGGAATCCGTCATGACAGACACGCTCATCCGCAAGGAACTCGACAACACCGCCTTCGCCCGTCTGGAACAGGAAGGCCGTCTGCTCAACCCCGTCTTCAAGGGGCTCACGAACACGTTCGGCCGCGTGGGCTTTCGCGGCGAACTCGCGCTGCGTTTCGCGCCGAAGCTGGCCGACGAGGCTCGCCCGCCCGAGCTTTCGTGCGAGCAGGTGATGGCCGTCGCGAAAACCGGCGAGCCGCAGCTGCCGTTCTTCGCCGGCTGGCTGCTGAGCTTCGAGCACCTGAAGGACGTGGCCGAAGTGCTGGGCGAAGCATTGTCCGCGGGTGGAAAGTACTTTCTGTTCTGCGACAACATCGACCTCAGCAAGCGCTACCAGGTGCCGTACAAGGGCGCGATGTTCTACGTGCTGCCCATTCTCGAATCCACGGTCTACAACGAGATGCTCGAACTGCTTTACCTCGAGAAGAACGACCTGAAGAAGAAGGACACGGCGGGCAAGCTCGACGCGATTGCCGACGCCGCGCTCCGCTTCGACGTGACCTTCGACACGATCACCTACGCGGAAGGCCGCGAATTGATGGGCCCCGTGCGCGACCCCAGCGAGAACCGGCCGGTCTGAAGACCGGTTGAACGTATTCGTGCCCTGCTCGTGGTGCACCGCTTTGCCGATGCGCCACGACGTACCCACCCTGACAGCACCCCGAACCGGAGCGCGCTCATGTCACTGCACACCGACATCGTCCCCGTCGTGCGCGAAAGCGCCGGCCGCCGCGTTGTACCGTCCGTTGATACGAGCACACAAAGCAACGTACCTGCAGCGCTCGCAACGTGGCTCTCGATTCACGACTTCCCCGACTTCCATTCGCGCAGCTACGAGGGCGTCACGCCGCTCATGCTGGCGTCGCTGCATGGCGAGGACAACGTCGTCGCCGCGCTGCTCGAAGCAGGCGTGCACATCGACGCGCTCGACGACGAGGGCAACAACGCCCTGTGGTACGCGTGCCTGGGCGGCGCGCCCGCCACGCTTCTGCGCCTTGTTGAAGCGGGCATCGAGATCGACCACGCGAACGACAGCGATATCACCTGCCTCATGCAGGCCGCGGCGAGCGGGCGCGTCGAGGTGATGCAACTGCTGCTCTCGCTCGGCGCGAGCGAAGGGCTCTATGCGCCGGACGGCCGCAACGCACTCGACATGGCCGCCGACCGCGGTTTCGAACTGCTGCGCACGGCACGCCGTCTGGACAACGACAAACGCAACGGGTCTTCGCACCATGCGTACACGGCCCTTCAGATCATCGACGCCGCGCACCCCGCCAACGCGGCGGAGGTATTTGCGCTCGTCTCAGACAAGGCCGCTTGAGCCGCAGCACGCCACCGCGGCCACACGAGGAGCAACGCACATGGCTCACATCACGTTTTACGAGAAGCCCGGTTGCGGCGGCAATGCGAAACAGCAAGCGCTGCTCGTGGCTGCGGGTCATACGCTGGAGGTGCGCAACCTGTTGCGCTGGCCATGGACACCGCGCACGCTGCTCGCGTTCCTGGATCCGCTGCCCGTGCCCGAGTGGTTCAACCGCGCGGCGCCCGACATCAAGTCCGGCCGCATCGTGCCCGAGTCGCTCAACGCCGGCAACGCGCTCGCGCTGCTGCTGGCTCATCCGCTGTTGATTCGCCGCCCGCTGATGGAGGTGGGCGACACGCGCATGGTGGGCTTCGACATGGCCCGCGTGCATGCATGGATAGGCCTTGGACACGAAACCGCCGTCGCCCGCATGCCGCCGTCTCTCGAGGGCTGCGCCGCCGCGACGAGCGGCTGCGATGCCCCGTCCCATTGAACAGGAGTCTTGCGATGCCGCTTTACGACTATCACTGCCGTGATTGCCAGTTGCAGTTCGAAACGCTGGTGCGCGCCGGTACCACGCCTGTCTGCCCGCGCTGCGGCAGCGCCGCGCTCGACAAGCAGGTCAGCGCGCCCGTGCCGCCGGGGCGCAGCAAGGCCATCATCGCGTCGGCACGCCGTCAGGCCGCGCGCGAAGGGCACATGAGCCACTATTCCGAGGCCGAACGCAGCAAGCTGCTGCGTCAGCGCTGAAGGTACGGCCTGGTACGGCCTAGATCGTCATCCGAAACAACGCGCCCTGGCGCTGACGATGCACACGCAGCCACAGCAGCGTTGCAGGCACCAGGGACTCGCACGCGAACCACAACGCGTCGTCATGCTCAGCGCCGGGCGGCAGCGCGAGCCGTGCACGCACGCGCTGCCAGCCGATCCAGTCGATCTCGGGCATCGCCGCGCATATCGGTTCGCTAAGGCCGAGCGCGCCATCCGCCAGCCTCAGCAACTGGCGATGCACCTCCGTGCGCGTGAGCCGCGAGCGCAACAGTTCGTCGCGCCCGATCCCTTCGGCCAGCGTCATCACCACGATGCCCGCCTGCTCGACGATGGACAGCCGGGCGCTGTCCTCGATCGCGCGCGCTCCGTTCATGGCACCGTTCCGCTCAAACGAAGCTGAGCAGTTCGACCGTTACGGCTTCGTCGCCCAGCACCGCCTGGCACGCGAGGCGCGATTTCGAACCCACGCCCACGATCGTGTCGAGCTTCTCGTTCTCGGTGCGCTGAATTTTCGAAAGGCTCTTGCGCCCTTCCTGCACGAACAGATGGCACGATCCGCATTCGGCCTTGCCGTCGCATTTGTGCGCAATGTTTTCGCCTGCATCGCGCAGTGCCTGGAGCAGCGTGGTGCCGGCCGTCACGTCGTAGGTCTTGCCCGAAGGCAGTACGGTCAAAGTCGTCATGATGTGATGTGTAACGTGGAGAATGGGAAGGTAATGAAAGGCGCCGGCTCAGGCTGCCAGC
The DNA here is from genome assembly GCF_048957895.1 of Paraburkholderia sp. A1RI_3L. Classification (NCBI taxonomy): domain Bacteria; kingdom Pseudomonadati; phylum Pseudomonadota; class Betaproteobacteria; order Burkholderiales; family Burkholderiaceae; genus Paraburkholderia; species Paraburkholderia sp. A1RI_3L. Next base: position 423,640 of record NZ_JARCHA010000004.1, on the reverse strand, counting down.
GCAGGTTGCAACGCGCTCACCAGTTCGTCGGCGAACGTCGCGAGCGGCATGGCGATGCGGGTGATCTGCTGCTCGGCGAGAAAGCGTGCCTCCATGCGCGTGGGCTCGTCGGGCAGCACGGACCAGTGCGTGCCCGACGAACGCTTCATGATCTGCCGCGCGAAGCTGCGCGCCAGCTGGTCGTCGAAGCGGCAGCCCAGAAACAGGAAGCTGCGGCCGCTGCGCCATGTCTGCACGGCGGGAGGAATCGGCGTCTGGATGTCGATCTCGGTCAGCACCTCCACATAGTCGCTGTCGGACACGAGATAGTTGCCCGCCGGCGCATGCGAGCCGATGGGCTTGTAGAGCAGCGCGCCGGCTGCCGGCACGTCTTCGAGCGGCGCGCCCACTGCATCGTAGGCACCAAACCACTGGCCGAAGTGCTCCGCCTGCGAAAGCCCCTGCACCTGCGCCCACTGGCCTGCGGGCCGCGCGTCGGCCAGCGCGGTGGCGAACGTGTCGTCGTACCAGCTATCGACGTACAGCCCGGCGCCGCTCGCCGCAAGCGCGCGGTGCAGCGCCGAAGGCACGGGCGTGACGCCGAACGCCTCGTTCATGAGACTCACCACCGACTTGCGATGCTTGAAGTTCTCGATGAACTGCGCGGCCTGCGTGAGCCGGTTGCGGATCTTGTGGGGCACGGAAACGCGGGCGGTCATGATCTGCGCGAGCGCCTCGGCAGTGGCCGGCACCCGCACGTCGTCGCACAGCGCGAGCATGCCGGGCCCCAGATACGGCACCACGTTGCCGTCTTCGATCTGGCGGGCAATGTGCCCGATTGAAACGGGAAGGCTCATGAATGCGGTCCCTCAGAGGTAAATGGCGGCGCCCGCGCCCACGTTCGTCGCAGTGTCCTTCAGCGTCTTCACGATGTAGCGCACCTGGTCCGCGTCGAGCTGCGTGTGCAGCGGCAGCGCAAGCGCGCGGTCGCCGATGCGTTCGGTGTCGGGCAGCGTGCCGCGCTTGCGGCCAATCGCGTCGCCCGAATTCATGTAGTGGAACTGCTCGTGCAGCGGGTGGCTGTAGGCCGCTGTTTCCACGCCGCACGCTTTCATGTCGTCGATCATCTGTGTGCGCGCACTCTGCGTAAAGCGCTTGCCGAGGTGCACCACGTAAAGCATCCAGTGCACTTCCTCGACGTCTTCCGCGAGATAGGGCGGCTTGATGCCTTCGAAGCTCTGCATGGCTTCGTGATACCAGGCTTCCACCTGCTTGCGTCGCGCAAGCCGTTCGTCCAGCCCCGCCAGTTGCGCGAGCCCGAGCGCGGCCGTGAGTTCGCTCATGCCGGCCTGCAACGGCACGCGCGCGCCCACCGAGACCGACTCGCGGTCCGCGAGACGCCGCTGGCGCAGGTAGCGCAGTTCGTGCGCGAGGCGCTCGTCGTCGGTTACGAGCATGCCGCCTTCGCCGGTGCACAGCGCCGAAGGCGAGGAGAAATCGAACACCGATACATCGCCGAACGTTCCGACGTTGCGGCCCATGTAGCGCGAGCCGAGAGCCTCGGTGCTGTCTTCGATCAGCGTCAGGCCGTGCGTTTGGGCGAGTTCGCGCAACGGCCCCCACGCCGCGGGATGCCCGTTGGTGTTGCCGGCCAGAATGGCGCGCGTGCGCGGGCCGATCTTCTGCTGCGCCTTCGCTGCACTCAGGCAGCCGCTCCAGTAGTCGATATCGGCGAAGACCGGTGTCGCGCCCGCGAGCGTCACGGCCTGCGCCACCTGGTGCCAGGTGTGCGACGCGCAGATCACCTCGTCGCCTGCGCCCAGACCGAGCGCGCGCAGCGCGATCCACGTGCCCAGCGTGCCGCTCGCCACGGCCACGGCGTGCGCGCGACCACACCAGCCGGCAAACGCCGTCTCGAACGATTCGAGCAGCGGGCCGTCGCTCCAGCGCGACGACTGCAACACCGCGTTGACGAGTTCGATCTCGCGCGGGCCGCACATGGGCTCGCTGAGCGCAATTTCATCGAGTTCCATGCGCGGCTCCGTCTTCGGCAAAGATCACCATGTTGGCTTCGCCGGCCTCGCGCGTGACGGACACGCACATGCCGTCCGACCTCGCGAAATACGCGCGGCGCGCGCCGCATTCGAGCGCAGGCGTTTCGTCGCGCATCTCGTCGGCGCCGATGCGCAGCGTGCGCACGCCGGGATAACGCTCGCGCCAACTCGCGGCTGCATCGAACAGGGTGGGCGCCGTACGCAGCACTTCGGCAATCACCTGCACCTGGGTCGTGTCGAGCGCCATGTCAGTCCTCTACGTCGGCCAAACGCCGCGCTTCCACGGTAATGGGCAGCGTGGTGTCGGCCGCCATCTCGGGCAGCTCGAGCCGCCAGCCGTTCGCGAGCGTGACGAGGCCGCCCCACATCTGCGGGCTCGCCATCGAAACGATGGGCTCCTCGAGATCCTTCTTGGGCACGTAAGCGGTCAGCGTGCCCTTGCTGTCCTTGCGGATCATGACTTTCACGACGGAAGCTCCTGGGTTCGAGGGGAATTCATGCGGCGTGCGCGGCATCGCTCTGGACCGACGGCGCAAGGCCCGGATCAAGCAGCGGAGCAAGCAGCGGCGGCAACGCCGCCAGCAGGTATTCGATGTCGCGCGCGGACGTTGTTTCGCCGAGCGACAGGCGCACGGCAGCCAGCGCCTCGTCGCGTGAGACGCCCATTGCAGTCAGCACGTGCGAGGGTTCGCTGCCCCCCGACGAACACGCAGCACCCGACGACGCACACACGCCGAGCTGATCGAAGCGCTGCAACACGACATCGGCGGACACCATGCCGAAGCGCAGATAACTCGTAGAAGCGACGCGCGGCGCCGCAGCCGAAAACACGTGCACGCCGGGCATCGCTTCCTGCAGCCCGCGTTCGAGCGCATCGCGCAGTTGCGCCACGCGTGCGGCCTTTGCCTCGACGTCGCCCAGCGCATCGAGCGCCGCCGCGAAACCCGCAATGGCCGGCAGATTCTCCGTGCCGCCACGACGGTGCCGCTCCTGGCTGCCCTGCATCTGCGGCAGCAACGTCACGCCCTGGCGCAGCAGCAATGCACCGATGCCTTTCGGTCCGCCGATCTTGTGTGCCGACAACGAAACGGCGTCGGCGCCGAACGTGGCGAAATCGAACGGCACCTTGCCCACGAACTGCGTCGCATCCACGTGCATGCGGGCACCCGCAGCCCGCGCCAGTGCGTACACGTCCTGCACGGGCATCAGCACGCCGGTCTCGTTGTTCGCCGCCATCAGCGAAACGAGCGCGACGTCGGGGCTGATCAGGCGCGCTGCGTGGTCCAGGTCGAGCGTGCCGTCCGCATGCACGCCGATGAAGTCCACCGGCACACCCTGCGCAATCAGCGCTCGCGCAAGCGCGAGGTGTCCCGCATGTTCGACGGCGCTGAACACGATGCGGCGACGGCCCGTGCCCTGTGCCGCCGCGTGAAAGCCCAGCACCGCGAGGTGGTTCGCTTCTGTCGCGCCGCTCGTGAAGATCACTTCCGCAGGCTTGCAACCGAGCGCGCTCGCCACGCGCGCCCGCGCCGCCCCAAGCGCGCGCTTCGCCTGCTGCCCCTGCCGATGTTGCGACGACGCGTTGCCCCACACGTCCGTCATCGTGGCCAGCACGGCCTGCACGACGCCCGGCGTGGGCGGCGTCGTCGCGTTGTGGTCGAGGTAGATCATGGTGGGCTCCGTCGGTCGCGCTGGAACGTCAAGCTTCAAGATCGTGCTTCATGGCCAGAACACGCGCGCGGCGTCCACGCAGAGGATGTCGAGCAGCGCGGTGAGATCGAGGCTCGCGCACTGCTCGTCCCATTCGTGCAGCGCGTGATTGCGTGCATGCAGATGCCACATGCCGTCCGCGTCGCGCGTAAGCCAGGCAATGTCGATCACGCCGCCGTCGCGGTCCACGTTGCGCGAACAGCACGGGCTTTCAATGCGATACCCGTCCGCCTCATGCGCCACGCGGGGGCGCACGTAGCGGTACCGCACGCGGTTGCGCAACGCGCGCTCGATCTGGTGTTGCGTGAAGTCCACCACGGGGCCGCTGTCGGACCACACGCGGCGTGACGCCTTCAAGCCACCACCGCCTCGCACGGTGCGCGCGATCATGAGCGCACCTCGTCTTCGGGTTGCAGCCCTGCGGGCGCCGGTGCGATCTCGTCTTCCGTGCAGCCCACTACGTGCCTGCCGAACTCGACGAGGTACACCGGCTCGCCGTTCTCCACCACGTGCCCTACGTTGACGATCTCGCCCAGCGTGCCCGCCGTGACGAGGCATTCGTCCTGCGCGCGGTCCGGGTAGCTGCCGTCGTTGCGGAGGTCGTCCAGCGCGACCACGCGCATGCCCCAGGCGTAGGCCGGCTCGATGGGTACGATGTTCATCGCGTGCAGTCCTCCGCTTCGTCATGCGCCTCGCCGTCGGCATGCATGTTCTCGTCTTCGGCATGGCCCGCGTCACGGCGCCCCAGCGCCGCAAGCGCTGCCGCGCGTTCGCCCAGCCGTTCGAGCACGTCGTCGGGCAGGTTGTCGAGCGTGCACAACTCCTTTGCGCGCATGCCGACGCGGTGGCCGCTTTCCACGAAGTCCACCGCGTAGATGTAGAACTGCTGCAGGAACGTGTCGATGCGCGTGACGTAGCCGATATCGCCCTTGCTCACGAGCACGTCGCCGATATCTTTGCCCGTATAGGTGCCGTCGTTGCGCACCACGGTGCGGGCAATCACGCGCTCGCCGAAGGCAAAGCGCGGCGGAAAGGCAATCTCGATGGCGTCGTCGTCGCGGTTGATGTCAGCCATGGTGTGCTCCGACCTGGGCTTCTCTGTAGCACCGCTCTTCGTCCTTGCGTGCCACCGCGACGCACGGGGCATCGCCGCACAGCGCGTCGATGCGTTGGCGCGCAACGGCGCGCACCTCGTCGTCCGGGTCGGCCAGCAACGGCGTCAAGGCCTGCGGCTGCGCGCGCTGCGCGGCCTCCCAGCGCACGCGCCAGTCCTCGTCGTCGAACAGACGCGTGACGAGCGCGGCAGGCAGGCGCGCCGCGACGATGCGGCGCACTTCGGGTTCCGTGTCGTCGGCCATGCGCAGCAGCGCGGGCATGTCGATACGTTCGGCCACGCGCATTCTCACCACGCGGTCGGCGTCGCGGGCCATCAGCGGCAGCAGCGCGGAAGGCAGGCGCCTTGCGACCCATTCGCGCACCCCGTAGTCCGGGTCCGTGCGCAGATGGGCCAGCGCCTCGGGCGCGAGCCGCTGCGCGACGCGAATGCGCACCTCGCGGTGCGGGTCGCCCGCCATGCGCGCCAGTTGCGCCTGCGGCAGACGCACCGCAATTTGCAGGCGCACGGTTTCGTCGGTGTCATCGATCAGTGCTGGCAGACGGAACACGTCGGCATGGCGCGCCGCGATGGCGCGCACCTCGAAATAGGGGTGATCGAGATGCGCGTTGCCCAGTTCGGGATGCCAACGAAAGAAGCGGTCGATGCGACGCGCGTAGGCGTCCTGCATGCAGGCGTGGCCCGGCTCGCAGCCTGCTTCGTCGGGCAACGCACGCAATGCCTGATGCGGGCACGCTGCGCAGTTCACCGGTCCACCCTGCCAGTGACGCGGCGGAATGTCTGCGGAAGGGGCGCGGCGCGTGTTCATGGTTGTGCCGCCCAGCCGCGTGCGGGGTATGCGTGCCGTGTCGCGAAGCCGTCGGCATCCGCATCGGCGTCTGCCGCTTCTTCGTGGCGCGTCAGCACATGCAGCAGCAACGCGCTGCCCACCTGGTCGTCCGGATCGAGGCGCCGCAGTTCGCCGAGGCACCTCCGCGCTGCCTCAAGCTCGCCCAGCCGCATATGCAGATACGCGAGCCCCTTCAACGTGAACAGATAGAAGCGAACCGCCGCGTCGTAGCGCACGGCGTCGTGCGACGGCGGTACTGCATCGAAGCGCGTGCCGAGCGCCGCGCGTGCCACGGCAAGCGCCGCTTCGCCCACGTTGCGCGCCTCGGGCAGCCGATGCCCATAGAAGTAGAAGCGATACAGCGCAATGAGCGGCGCCGGGTGATCGGGCGCCATCGCGCGAGCCCGTTCGAGGCACGCCAGTGCCTCGTCGGGACGGTCGCGCAGCCGGCTCGCTTCGGCCACAAGCTGTTCGGCTTCAGGCGCGAGCCCGCCACCCAGCGCGGACAGCGCGAAGCGCGCCATCGCGTCGTCAACGCCCAGCCCTTCGGCTGCTTCGAACGTGAGCGGCTGCGTCATGACACGGCCCTGCTTCAGGAAGCCTGCGGCGGCAACGGCGGACGACCCCGCCCAATCGCGCCCACGTCGATGCGCGCCACGCCCGGCTCGCTCGCGCCCGTGCTGCTGCACGCGCACGGCGCCTGGTTCCGGCTCACGAACGTGAGGCCCGACTGCGTCGGCGTATCGACGAAGTCGATCGTCACGCCGTCCAGCAGCAGCCGGCTCTCGGCGGGCAGGAAGAGCAGCAGGTCGCCCACCTCCAGCGCCTGCTCGCCTTCCTTGAGCGCCGCCTCGGCGCTGAACTCGGCCTGATAGCCGGAGCAGCCGCCCGGGCTCACGAGCAGACGAAAGCCTGCGCCTGCGGGCAAGCCCGAAAAGCGCACGATGCGGCGCATGAATTTCTCCGCGGCGGGAGTGACGGTAACGTGGGGCAGCATGGTGCAGGGGATCTCCAGTTAAGGCAGTCGAACGGTCAGGCAACGGCGCGGCGCGTGCCGACGCTCACGCCTGAACGATGCAGCCGTCCACGGGGCACACCGCGACACACTGCGGGCTGTCGAAATGGCCGTCGCATTCCGTGCACTTCTTCGGGTCGATCGTGAACACGCCGCCTTTCTCGCTGATCGCGACGTTGGGGCACTCCGGCTCGCATGCCGAGCAGCCGGTGCAAGTCGAGCCAATGATCTTCAGGGCCATGGGGACACTCCTTTGAATGGTGATTCGTGTAACTGATGCTGAACGGGCCGCGTGTCATGCAGCCCGCTCGCGTGGTCCGCTTATGCGCTTATGAATAAATGCCGCTACGCCGCCGCCCCTGCGGCCGAGCCCGTGAACGCGCCCTGCCGGATGGCCGCGTCGCCGCGGTCTTCGTGCACGATGGCGCCGCTCGCGATGCGTTCGCGGTAGCCGTTGAACCAGGCCAGCGCGGCTTTTTCGATGAACTCGCCCACGTACTGATCCACGGGTTCGATGCCCGCCTGCGCGAGTTCATCGCGCGGGCAAGCGCCAATCTTCGCGACCAGCACCGCATGGCAGTCGTTAATGGCGCGCACGACAGACGGCAGTTGTTCGTCGTCGCCATAGCCGCCCTGGCAGTACAGGTCCACGCGGCGATGGCCGACGAACAGCGCTTCGGTCGCGCTCACCTCGAAGATCTGGAATTCGGTGACGTGGCCGAAGTGCTCGTTCACGCGTCCGCCGCCCTTCGTCGCGACCGCCACCAGCACCTTGAGGTCGTCGGCTACGTCGATGGCCTGCGCGGCGGCCAGCGCTTCCTGCTTCGCTGCATGCTGCGCCTCGCGTTCCGCCTCCACGCGGCTCTGGTATTCGCGGCGACGGTCGAGGTCGTAGACCACTTCCATCTGCTCGATCTTGTCGAGCGTGAATTCCTCGCTGCGGTCTTCGCCCAGCAGGCCCACCGCGTCCGCACGGCACTGGCGGCAATGGCGCATCAGGTTCGCACCGCCCATGCAGGCGTCCTGCACGGCCTTCAGTTCCTGTGCCGTCGGCCCGCGCTGGCCCGTGAGGCCGAAATGCGTGCCGTGCTCCGCTTCGGAAATGAGCGGCATGATGTTGTGCAGGAACGCGCCGCGCTTTTTCACCTCGCGGTTCACGTCGATCAGATGCGTTTCGTTGATGCCCGGAATCAGCACGGAATTGATCTTCGTGAGCACGCCGCGCGCGGTGAGCATTTCGAGCCCCTTCATCTGCCGCTCGTGCAGAATCTGCGCGGCTTCGTAGCCGGTTACGCGCCGGTGGTCCCAGAAGATCCACGGGTAGATCTTCGCGCCCACGGCCGGGTCCACCATGTTGATGGTGATGGTGACGTGGTCGATGTTGTACTGGCAGATCTCGTCCACGAGGTCCGGCAGTGCGAGGCCGTTCGTGGAAAGGCAGAGCTTGATGTCGGGCGCCTGCTCCTGGAGCATGCGGAACGTGTCGAAGGTTTTCTTCGGATTCGCAAGCGAATCGCCTGGGCCCGCAATGCCGAGCACGGTCATCTGCGGAATCTCGCTCGCTACGGCGACCACCTTCTTCACGGCCTGTTCGGGCGTGAGCTTCTGCGAGACGACGCCGGGCCGCGACTCGTTCGAGCAGTCGTATTTACGGTTGCAGTAGTTGCACTGGATGTTGCACGCGGGCGCGACGGCCACGTGCATGCGTGCGTAGTGGTGATGCGCTTCTTCGGAATAGCAGGGGTGGTTCTTCACCTTCTCCCATATTTCGGCAGGCATGTCGTCGGGGCCGCCCGACGACCCGCAGCTCGCCTTGCCGTCGCCGCCCTGCGAACCGCAGCCGCCGCCGGCTGCGGGCACATCGATGGTCGAGCCGAGCGGCTTGATCTGCCCGATGCCGATATAGGCGGCAGCGGGTAGCGTGCTGGCATTCGCGCGATCTTGCATGGATATCTCCTCGCAACCGTGGGTGGCTACGCGTGGAGATAAAAGCCAGATCCATGCCATTCACGCAGGGCCCGCGAAATCGCGGATGTGGCCTACATGCGTGCGTTTTGTCGTGTGTTTTGTGATGGGTTTGTCGGGCCTCTACGTCACTCAGACCCAACAAGGCCCGGCGTTTCTGTCGCTGTTGCGACAAAGCTCACAACGATGCGTCGTGCTCGGCGCAGTGCTAGAAGCGTCGCACTTCGATGCCGTACTTGTGCAGCGCGTAGCCGATCTGCCGCGGCGTGATTCTGAGCAGACGTGCGGCCTTCGCCTGCACCCAGCCGCAGCGCTCCATGGCCCAGATGAGCCGCTCGCGCTCGCCCTCGGGTTTGCCTTCGTCGGTGTCCGCGGGATGGCAGGCGCCCGAAGGCTCGCCCGTGTTCGGGTCCGTAGAGACGTCGTCGCCGAAATCGTCGGGCAGCGCAAACGACGAATCGTGTTCGCGTGCGCCCGCGCCGGCGTCGCTTGCGGGCGTGCCGGGAATCTCGCGAATCGGAATGTCCGCGAGACGCGCCGGCCGTACCGCATCTTCGCGTTCGATGTGATGGAGCACGCGCGTGAGGCACTGGTCTTCCTGGCAGAGAAACGCGAGGCGGTCGATCACGTCGCTATGCGTCATGGTCGCCGTGCGCTCTACGCAGTTCTCCAGTTCGCGCACGTTGCCGGGCCAGTAGCAGCTCGTCAGCACGCGCATGGCGTCGGGGCTGAAACGCAGTTCGCGGCCGTTGTCGCGATTGAAGCGGTCCAGAAAGTACTGCGCCATTTCGGGAATGTCTTCGCGCCGCTCGCGCAGCGGCGGCAACTGGATGCTCACCACGTTGATGCGGTAATAGAGGTCGGCGCGAAACTCGCCCTCTTTCACCATGCGCTCCAGATTGCGGTTGGTGGCAAGAATGAGCCGCACGTCCACCTTCACGGGCGCGGAGCCGCCCACGCGCTCAAACTCGCGTTCCTGCAGCACGCGCAGCAGCTTCGCCTGGAACGACGGCGAGATGTCGCCTATCTCGTCGAGGAACAGCGTGCCGCCGTGCGCCAGTTCGAAGCGCCCCTTGCGCTGCCCCTGCGCGCCCGTGAAGGCGCCTTTCTCGTGGCCGAACAGCTCGCTTTCGAGCAGCGATTCCGTGAGCGCCGCGCAGTTCACTGAAACGAACGCCTGCTCGCCACGCGGCGAGAGCCGGTGAATGGCGCGCGCAATCACTTCCTTGCCGGTGCCGCTTTCGCCACGCAGCAGCACCGTGGTGCGTGCAGGCGCGACCTGGTGAACCTGTTCGAAGATGCGTCGCATCGGCTCCGAAACGCCCACCACCTGATCGAGCGGCTGAAACGGTCGAATCGCCTTCTGCATGCGCCGCACTTCTTCCTGCATGCGGTCGTGCGCGGCGCTCACGCTGCGATGAAGCAGCAGCGCCTGGCCCATCAGCGTGGAGACGATCTTCATGAGGTGCAGGTCGCCCGCGAACATGCGCGTGCCGCCCGGGTTCATGCAGAACACGGCAAGCACGCCGAGCGTGTGATGCTCCTGGCGCAAAGGCGTGGCGAGCAGCGCGATACGCGCGTCGCCGAATTCGCCGGGCACGTCCGCGCTGCCGGTGCGGTCGAGAAACACCGGTTCGTCGCGCACGTCCGGCACCACCGCGGGCAGGCCGCTCTTGTAGACGCGCCCCACGATGCCTTCGCCCGGATGAAAACGAATGCGCTGATGCTCGTCGCTCGAGAGTCCCGCACTGCATAGCCCGCGCAACTGGCCGCCGGGTTCCGCGACCACGACGAACGCACGCCGCCATTCCAGCGCGTGCAGGAGGTATTGCAGCGACGTGCGGAACGTCTGCGCCACGTCGAGCGACGACACCAGCGTCTTGCTGACTTCATAGACCGCGTCAAGTTCACGACGGGCCTCGCCTGCACCTGGGTTCTGCATGAATCCCTCCGCTCGTGCTGTGGCCCGGTCGAGGCGCCACGGCCCAACAACAGCACGATCCGCCATCAAAGCAAGATTTAGCCCAAGCCGGGACCGGACCGGCATTCGGGCACACAACGAAGCGGGGCGACAAAGCCGACACGAAGACGACAGGGAGCCGACAAACACAACACGCCTGAGCCGCGATTCCGCCTCTACACCGTACAAAAAAAACATTGCGTGCCGAGGAAATAACAATACCCGTCAAAAAAAACCGTGGCATGGATGTTGCAAATTTTGGCTGCCTGCCTTGATCCGCTCCATTCGCCTGATCCGCTCGACACGCAAAAAGGGAGTTCGCCATGCCGGACCTTGCCCGTGACCCTGAACGCCGCGCCCAGCCTGTCTATCTGGACTACGCGGCCACCACGCCCGTGGACCCGCGCGTCGCGCGCCGCATGCTGCCCTATATGACGCAGTTGTTCGGCAACCCGGCGAGCCGCTCCCACGCCTACGGCTGGGCGGCCGACGAAGCCGTGGAACTGGCGCGCGAGCAGGTGGCGAGCCTCGTGAACGCCGACCCGCGCGAGATCGTCTGGACCTCGGGTGCGACGGAGTCGAACAATCTCGCGCTGAAAGGTGCCGCGCACTTCTACCGCTCGCGCGGCAACCACCTCGTGACGGTCGCCACCGAGCACAAGGCCGTGCTCGACACCCTGCGCGAACTGGAACGCGAAGGGTTCGAGGTGACGGTGCTGCCCGTGCAGCCCGACGGTCGCGTGGATCCGGCCGCCTTCGAAGCGGCGCTCAAGCCCGGCACCGTGCTGGCGTCGGCCATGTTCGTCAACAACGAAACGGGCGCCATGCACGACATTGGCGCGCTCGGCGCCATGTGCCGCAGCCGCGGCGTGCTGTTCCACGTCGACGCCGCGCAGGCCGCGGGCAAGGTGCCCATCGACCTCGACACGCTGCCCGTGGACCTGATGTCGCTTTCCGCGCACAAGATGTACGGCCCGAAAGGCATTGGCGCGCTCTATGTGCGCCGCAAGCCGCGCGTGCGCCTCGAAGCGCAGATGCACGGCGGCGGCCACGAGCGCGGCATGCGTTCCGGCACGCTGCCCACGCACCAGATCGTGGGCATGGGCGAGGCGTTCTGGCTCGCGCGCGAGAGCATGCAGGCCGACACCGAGCGCATCCGTGCGCTGCGCGACCGGCTCTGGGCGGGTCTCTCGGCCATCGACGCCGTGTGCCTCAACGGCGACCTCGCGCACTGCGCGCCGCATTACCTGAACGTGAGCTTCCGCTACGTGGAGGGCGAATCGCTGCTGATGGGCATCAAGGACATCGCGGTGTCGTCGGGGTCCGCCTGCACGTCCGCGAGCCTCGAACCCAGCTACGTGCTGCGCGCAATGGGGCGCGAAGACGAACTCGCGCACAGCTCCATCCGCTTTTCCCTGGGCCGCTTCACGACGGCGGAAGAAATCGATTTCGCCATTGACCAGGTCACCCAGGTGGTGGGGCGGCTGCGCGAAATGAGCCCGCTGTGGGACATGGCGCGCGCGGGCGTGGACCTGGCTTCTATCCAGTGGGCAGCGCATTGAGGCACTGAACACACATTCCGCCGTTCTCCACGAGGAGCATGCGATGGCTTACAGCAACGAGGTTCTGGACCACTACGAAAACCCGCGCAACGTCGGCTCGTTCGCGAAAGACGACAGCGCGGTGGGCACCGGCATGGTGGGCGCGCCTGCCTGCGGCGACGTGATGCGGCTGCAGATTCGCGTGAACCGCGACGGCGTGATCGAAGACGCGCGCTTCAAGACCTACGGCTGCGGCTCCGCGATTGCGTCGAGTTCGCTCGTCACCGAATGGGTGAAAGGCAAGACGCTCGACGAGGCCATGACGATCCGCAATACGCAGATCGCGGAGGCGCTCGCCCTGCCGCCCGTGAAGATTCACTGCTCGATCCTGGCCGAGGACGCCATCAAGGCCGCCGTCGCCGATTTCCGCTCGCGCCAGCACACACAAGCGGACGAAGGTGACAGCCTCACGACCGAACAGCCGGCCTGCGCGTCCGGCGCCCAGTGAACGCGCTCATTCGAACGAGGACTCGCACCATGGAAATGCTTGAACCTGTGGCCGCCGCGCCGCAATCCGCGCCGGCCTTTCTCGACTTCACCGCGCGCGCCGCGGCGAAGGTCGCCTCGCTGATCGAAGAAGAAGGCAACCCGCAACTGAAGCTGCGGCTCTACGTGTCGGGCGGCGGCTGCTCCGGCTTTCAATACGGCTTCTCGTTCGACGACCAGGTGGCCGAAGACGACATGCAGGTGGTCACAGACGGCGTCACGCTGCTGATCGACGCCATGAGCCAGCAATATCTGCTCGGCGCGCGCGTGGATTACGAAGACGGGCTCGAAGGCTCGCGTTTCGTGATCCAGAACCCGAATGCGCAGAGCACGTGCGGCTGCGGCAGTTCGTTCTCCGCGTGAGCGAGGTTGCCATGTCCATTTCGCTTACGCCTGCCGCCGCGCGGCACGTCGAACGGTCGCTGCAAAAGCGCGGCAGCGGCGTCGGGCTACGCCTTGCCGTGAAGACGAGCGGCTGCTCGGGCTTCGCCTACGCGCTCGAATTCGTCGACACGCCGAACGCCGAGGACCAGTGCTTCGAAGCGCACGGCGTGACCATCGTCGTGGACCCGCGCAGCCTGCCCATGCTCGACGGCACCGAACTCGATTTCGTCCGCGAAGGCCTGAACGAAGGGTTCAAGTTCCACAACCCGAACGCGAAAGCCAGCTGCGGATGCGGAGAAAGCTTCGCGGTCTGACGCTTCGCCATCCGAACCAACCGACGAGGACTCCGCCCATGGCCCTGCTGCAGATCGCCGAACCCGGCCGTGCGGCCGCCCCGCATCAGCACCGGCTCGCGGCCGGCATCGACCTCGGCACGACGAACTCGCTCGTCGCCACGGTGCAAAGCGCGCTGGCGCGCGTGTTGCCGGATGTGGACGGTGCACCGCTGATGCCTTCTATCGTCCGCTATCTGCCTTCGGGCGAAATCGAAGTGGGACGTGAAGCGCAGGCGCACGTCACCGACGATCCGGCCAACACAATCGTTTCGGTAAAGCGCTTCATGGGGCGGCGCCTCACGGACCTGCCCGATGCGGGCGCGCTGCCCTATCGCTTCGTCGACCGGCCCGGCATGGTGAACGTGGCCACCGTGGCGGGCGAGCGCTCGCCTGTCGAAGTGTCCGCTGAGATTCTGCGAGCGTTGCGCGAGCAGGCCGAAGCGTCGCTGGGCGGCGAACTGACAGGCGTGGTCATCACCGTGCCTGCGTACTTCGACGACGCGCAGCGCCAGGCCACGAAAGACGCCGCGAAACTCGCCGGTCTGACGGTGCTGCGTCTGATGAACGAACCCACGGCGGCGGCCGTCGCGTATGGACTCGACCGCGCGGCCGAAGGCACCTTCGCCGTCTACGACCTGGGCGGCGGCACGTTCGACATCTCCATCCTGCGGTTGTCCAAGGGCGTGTTCGAAGTGCTCGCCACGGGCGGCGACTCCGCGCTCGGTGGAGACGACTTCGATTACGTCATCGCGCAGTGGCTCTGCGACGCGCATGGCGTGGGCGGCGTAGCGTCGCTCGGGCCGCGCGATCAGCGGGCGGTGCTAGTCGCGGCGCGCGCCGCGAAAGAAGCGCTTTCGCAAACGGACACGGTCGAGGCGGTGGTGGACATGGCCGACGGCACGGTCTGGCGGCGCACGCTCACGCGCGCCACGTTCGCTGCGCTCGGCGCGCCGCTGATCGAACGCACGCTCGCCGCCACGCGGCGCGCGCTGCGCGACGCCCGCTTGCAGAGCACCGAGTTAGCGGGCGTGGTGCTGGTGGGAGGCTCGACGCGCATGCCGCTCGCCCGCGACGCCGTGCGTGCGTTCTTCGGCCGCGAGCCGCTTGCCGACATCGACCCCGATCAGGTGGTCGCGCTCGGCGCCGCGAAGCAGGCCGACGTGCTGGCCGGCAATGACAATGGCAACGACGGCGGCTGGCTGCTGCTCGACGTGTGCCCGCTGTCGCTCGGTATCGAAACCATGGGTGGGCTTGTCGAAAAGATCATTCCGCGCAACTCGACGCTGCCGCTCGCACGCGCCCAGGAATTCACCACGTTCAAGGACGGGCAAACCGCCATGTCGATTCACGTGGTGCAAGGCGAACGCGAAGGCGTGGCGGACTGCCGCTCGCTCGCGCGCTTCGAGTTGCGCGGCATTCCGCCCGCAGTCGCGGGTGCGGCGCGCATTCGTGTGACGTTCCAGATCGACGCGGACGGTTTGCTCGCCGTAACCGCACGCGAGCAAACCACGGGCACCGAGGCGCATGTGGAAGTAAAGCCGTCGTATGGTTTGAGCGACGCCCAGGTGGCCGCCATGCTGAAAGAGGCCATCGAAACCTCGACCGACGACATGCAGTTGCGCATGCTGCGCGAGGCGCAGATCGACGCGCGGCGCTTGCTGGACGCCACCGAAGCCGCCCTTGCCACCGACGCCGACCTGCTCGGCGACGAAGAACTCGCTGCCATCCGGCAAGCGGGCTTTCGCGTGGCCGACGCTCTGGAAACCGGCGCGCCGCCCGATACGCTCAAGGCGATTGCCGCCGTGCTCTCCGAGGCCACGGAGGAATTCGCCGCGCGCCGCATGAACGCATCAATTCGCGCCGCGCTGACGGGCCGCGCACTCGACAGCCTCGCCTGATTGCATCATTAGCGCATCAAGAGGCTCGCGACCATGCCACGCATCCAGGTACTCCCTCATCCCGAGCTATGCCCCGCAGGGCAAACGCTCGACGTCAAACGCGGCACGTCGCTGTGCGAGAGCCTCGTTCAGTCGGGCATTGCGCTCGAACACGCCTGCGAAATGGTCGCGGCGTGTGCCACGTGCCACGTCTACGTGCGCGAGGGAGGCGCATCGCTCGCGCCGCCCGAGGACGACGAAAGCGATCAGCTCGATCACGCCTGGGGGCTCGACGCGCAATCGCGTCTGGCCTGCTGCGTGAAGCTGCGCGACGCGGATCTCGTCGTCGAACTGCCGCGCCACACGCGCAACCTCGCGCGCGAGCGCTGAGCGCCGTTCAGCGCGCGCTGCGTCACACGTACGACTCCGTTCCCTGGCTGTCTGAAACAGAACATTCGCGACACGGACAACGCAGCCACGAAGGGTTCGGATCTCGACAGATTGCGCGAAAAGCGCTTCCCGCAAGCCCTCTCCGTGTTGCTGCCCTCGCTGGCATAGCCCTTGCAATTCATGTCGCAACCACCAGAGAGGTCACCGATGTCCAACCCGATCATCAACGACACCACGCTGCGCGATGGCGAGCAGACTGCCGGTGTCGCGTTCACGGTCGACGAGAAGTGCGCGATCGCCACGGCGCTCTCGCGCGCGGGCGTGCCCGAACTCGAAATCGGCATTCCGGCGATGGGCGAAGAAGAGATTGCGTGCATCAAGGCCATCGTGGACCTGAACCTCGATGCCGGCATGATGGTCTGGGGGCGCCTCACCGACGCCGATCTGGCCGCGGCGCTGCGCTGCAATCCCGACATCGTGCATCTTTCGATTCCCGTTTCGGACATCCACCTTCAGCACAAGCTGCGGCAACCGCGCAGCTGGGCGCTTGCGCAGGTCACGCGCGTGATTGCCGAAGCGGCGAAGAGCGGGCGGAAGGTGTCGCTCGGTCTAGAAGACGCGTCGCGCGCAGACCCGGCCTTCATTGCCGACATCGCGCAGCGGGCGCAGCAGTGCGGCGCGCAGCGCGTGCGCTTTGCCGACACGCTCGGCGTGCTGGACCCGTTCGCCACCTATGAGGCGATTGCCCGCTTGCGCGCCGCCGTCGATATCGAAATCGAAATTCATGCGCACGACGATCTGGGCCTGGCGACGGCCAACACGCTCGCGGCGCTGCGCGCGGGAGCTACGCATGCGAATACGACCGTCAACGGTCTGGGAGAGCGCGCGGGCAACGCGGCGCTGGAAGAAGTGGTGATGGGCACGCGCCACCTGCTGGGGCGCGACACGGGCGTGGACACCACGTCGCTGCTCGGCATCTCGCGCCTCGTCGAACAGGCGTCGGGCCGCAACGTGTCGTTCAACAAGAGCATTGTGGGCGGCGGCGTATTCACGCACGAATCGGGCATACACGCAGACGGCATCGCGAAGCACCCCACCACCTACGAAGGCTTCGATCCGGCCGAACTGGGCCGCGAACGCTCCGTGGTGCTCGGCAAACATTCAGGATCACAAAGCGTGCGTCAGGCGTACGACGCGCTAGGGCTCAATATCGCCGACCAGCTCGTGCCGCTGCTGCTGACGCGCATTCGCCACTTCGCCGTGCGCTACAAGCAGGCGCCGAGCGCGAGCGACCTCTACCGGTTTCTGGTGGAAGCGCGCGGCACGCTGGAAGAGGTGTCGTGAGCGACGTATGGAACGCCATGAAGGAGTCACTGCGATGCAAGGCTTCATCGAACAACTGAAAACGCTCTCGTCCGCCGAAGACTTCCTGTGCTTCTTCGGCATTCCGTTCGACCAGAAGGTGGTGGACGTGAGCCGGCTGCACATCCTGAAACGTTTTTTCCAGTACATCCGGCAGCAGGACGCGATAGCTCAGGGCGACGAGGCCGCAATGTACACGGCCTATCACGGCCTGCTCGCGAAGGCCTATGGCGACTTCGTCGTCTCCACGCCCGCCGAGCAGAAGGTGTTCAAGGTCTTTCAGGACGTGGACGGCCGCCAGCACGTTTCGATCGAGAATCTGCGCGCGTCGATGCCCGCGCGCGACGCCGCCTGAGCGAGGAGAGCTGTCATGCACATCGTCGTCTGCATCAAGCAGGTTCCGGATTCGGCGCAGATTCGCGTCCATCCGGTCACCAACACCATCATGCGGCAGGGCGTGCCTGCCATCGTGAATCCGTACGACCTGTTTTCTCTGGAAGAAGCGCTGCGCCTGAAGGACCAGTTCGGCGGCAAGGTCACGGCGCTCTGCATGGGCCCGCCCCAGGCTGAAGAGGCGCTGCGCAAGTGCATCAGCTACGGCGCCGACGACGCGGTACTCGTGACCGACCGCGCCTTCGCCGGCGCGGACACGCTCGCCACCTCGTACGCGCTCGCGGCCGGCATCCGCCAGATCGCGAAAGAACAGGCCGTGGACGTGGTGTTCACCGGCAAGCAGACCATCGACGGCGACACGGCGCAGGTGGGCCCCGGCATCGCCAAACGTCTGGGCCTGCAATTGCTGACCTACGTGTCGCGCATCGTCGAGATGAATCCGGACGCCCGCACCATTCGCGTAGAGCGCCGCGCCGAAGGCGGCGTGCAGGTGCTGGAAACCGCGCTGCCGTGCCTCGTGACGATGCTCGAAAACACCAACGAGCTGCGCTTCGCGACGCTACCCGCCATGATCCACGCGGCCGGCTTTCCGGTGCGCAAATGGAACCGCGAGCAGGCTGGCATCGAAGACGTGAGCAAGATCGGGCTCAAGGGTTCGCCCACGGTGGTGAGCAAGGTGTTCGGTCCCACGCCGCGCAGCGAAAAGGCCGAGATGCTCGTGCTCGACGTGTCGAACCTACGCGACGTTTCCATGAACCTGCTGCAGAAGATCTTCACCCGCCATCCGACGCTGGAGGCCGACTTGCTCACGAAGGAAGCGCCATGAATACGCCAGCCGCTGGTGTTGGAAACCCCGCCGGAAAACCCGCCGCACCCGTGAAGAAAGCGGCGGGCCGCAACCTCGAACTGCCCGAGCATCTGAAGGCGTACAAGGGCGTCTGGGTGTTCCTCGAACACGACCGCGGCCACGTGCACAGCGTGTCGTGGGAACTGCTGGGCGAGGCGCGCAAGCTGGCCGATACGCTGGGCAGCAACGTGTCCGTCGCGATACTGGGCGGCCCCAACGAGCCGCTCGAACAGTTCGCCGCCGAGGCATTCGCCTATGGCGCGGACAAGGCCTACGTGATGCACGACGCCGCGTTGCTCGGCTACCGCAACGAGCCGTTCACGAAGGGTCTCACCGATCTCGTGAACCGCTACCAGCCCGAAATTCTGCTGCTGGGCGCGACCTCGATGGGCCGCGACCTCGCGGGGTCGGTGGCCACGACGCTCGCCACCGGCCTCACAGCGGACTGCACGGCGCTCAACATCGACCCCACGTCGCGTGCGCTCGCGGCCACGCGGCCCACCTTCGGCGGGTCGCTGCTCTGCACGATCATGACGCTCGCCTACCGTCCGCAGATGGCCACGGTGCGCCCACGCGTGATGGCGATGCCGCCGTCGCAGCCCGAACGCACAGGCGAGATCGTGCAGGAAACGCTGGGCATGGTGGAGACGGCGATCGTGACGAAGCTGCTCGACTTCATTGCGGATGCGAACAGCAACAAGATCAACCTGCCGTATGCCGACGTGATCGTGAGCGGGGGCAAGGGGCTCAAGCAGCCCGACAACTTCCGGCTCGTGTTCGAACTGGCGCGCGTGCTGGGCGGCGAAGTGGGCGCAACGCGGCCGTGCGTGCAGGCGGGCTGGGTGGAGGCTGACCGCCAGGTCGGGCAGACCGGCAAGACGGTGCGGCCTCGGCTCTACATCGCGGCGGGCATTTCGGGCGCGATTCAGCACCGCGTGGGCATGGAAAGCTCGGACGTGATCGTCGCCATCAATACGGACCCGAACGCGCCCATCTTCGACTTCGCGCACTACGGGATCGTGGGCAACGCATTGCAGGTGCTGCCGGCGCTCACGCAGGCTTTCGCAGAGCATCTCGCGTTGCGCGGGAAGCAGGCTGCATGAGCAGGCCGCATGAGCAGACTGCATGAGCTGACGTCCTAAGGAGACGCCGATGAAAAAACCCTCGCAATTCGACGCGATCGTCGTGGGCGCCGGCCCTTCCGGCAACGCCGCCGCCTACGTCATGGCGAAAGCCGGCCTCAAGGTGCTGCAGATCGAGCGCGGCGAGTATCCCGGCAGCAAGAACGTGCAGGGCGCGATTCTGTACGCGAAGGCGCTCGAGGAGATCATCCCCGACTTTCGCGACGATGCGCCGCTCGAACGGCACATCATCGAGCAGCGCATGTGGATGCTCGACGACACCTCGTTCGTCGGCACCCACATGCGCAGCGACGACTACAACAAGCCGCCGTACAACCGCTACACGATCATTCGCGCCCAGTTCGACAAATGGTTCTCGTCGAAGGTGCGCGAGGCCGGCGCGCTGCTGATCTGCGAAACCACGGTCAATCAGTTGATCATGGACGGCGACCAGGTGGTGGGCGTGCAGTGCGATCGCGAACAGGGCGACGTGTATGCCGACGTGGTGATTCTCGCGGACGGCGTGAATTCCACGCTGGCGCGCAAGGCCGGCTTTCATGGCGAGATAGAGGCCGGCAACGTGGCGCTCGCCGTGAAGGAAATCCTGTTCATGCCCGAGGAGACCATTCGCCAGCGCTTCAACGTGGGCGAAGAAGAAGGCGTGGTCATCGAAATGGTGGGCCGCATTACCGACGGCATGATGGGCACGGGCTTTCTCTACACCAACAAGGAGTCGCTCACCATCGGCGTGGGCTGCATGCTGGGCGACTTCAAGAAGAACCCCAACCGCACGAGCCCTTACGTGCTGCTCGAACAGATGAAGCGCCACCCTTCCATTGCGCCGCTGATCGAGGGCGGCGAAATGAAAGAGTATTGCGCGCATCTGATTCCCGAAGGCGGCTTTCATGCCGTACCGCAGGTGTACGGCAACGGCTGGATGATCGTGGGCGACTCGGGCGGCTTCGTGAACGCCGCGCATCGCGAAGGCTCGAATCTCGCGATGACCACGGGCCGGCTCGCCGCCGAAACGGTGATCGCGGCGAAGGCCGCGGGCAACGGCTATCGCGCGGGTTCGCTGAAGGCATACAAGGCGGCGCTGGACGAAAGCTTCGTGATGAAAGACCTGCGCAAGTACCGCGACATGCCCGCCGTGCTGCACAACAACCCGCAGTTCTTCACGACGTGGCCCGATCTCGTGGCGCGTGCCGCGCGCACGATGATCACCGTCGACGGCGTCGACAAGAAGAGCAAGGAACGCGAAGTCATGTCGAGCTTCCGCAAGAGCCGGTCGCTGACCGGGCTCGTAGGGGACGCATACAAACTCTGGAGGGCATTCCGGTGAACACCTTAACCGTCAACGTCGAGGAAAAGCTGTTCCAGAACCGCTACCGCGTGGACGCGGGGCGGCCTCATATCCGCATCAAGAACGCAGACGTCTGCACCAACCAGTGCGGCTCGAAGAGCTGCACCTTCGTCTGCCCCGCGTCGTGCTACAAGGCCGAAGGCAACGGCTCGGTCACGCTGATCACGGACGGGTGCCTCGAATGCGGCAGCTGCCGCATCCTGTGCACGGAACACAACAACGTGGAATGGGAGTACCCGCGCGGCGGGCACGGCATTCTGTTCAAGTTCGGCTAAGGACGACGGCAATGAGCAAACCGAAACGGCATGTCTTCGTGTGCACGCAGAACCGGCCGCCGCAGCATCCGCGCGGATCGTGCGGCGCCGGCAAGGGCTCCGCTGCCCTGATTCAGGCGTTCTGGGCCGAACAGCAGAAGCGCAACGCCTACGAGACGGTGGCGATCACCTACTCCGGTTGCCTCGGCCCATGCGACCAGGGTGCGAACGTGGTGGTCTATCCGGAAGCCGTGCTGTACCGCGGCGTGACGCCCGCCGATGTCGACGAAATCTTCACGTCGCATCTGGAAGGCGGCGAGCCCGTGGCGCGGCTTGTCGCACCCGAGGCGGTGTGGTGAACATCTTCACGGGCGTTGAGTCATCCGAACTATTCGGCGGCCAGGTGCCGCCGCCCGTGCAGCGCCTGATCGCCACCGCACGCAACGCGCCGCCCGACGAGGCCGGCGCCGCGCTGTGGACCGCCGTGCTCACGTTTCCGCGCTGCCTGCCGCCGTATTACCTGCTCTACAAGTTTCACGCGAGCCGCGGCGAAATGGAGCCGGCGCACGAAGTGGCGCGCAAGGCGCTCGCGGCTGCGGCGTTGCAGGCGCATCTGGCCACGGACTGGCGCGCGGTGCTGCCGGGCGACGCCGATTTTTCGACGCCCGGGCCTGCGCGCTTCTGGCTGTTCACGCTGAAGGCGCTGGCGTTCATCAACGTACGACGCGGCGAGCGGGCCGCCGCGCTGGCCCTCGTCACGAAACTGCGCGCGCTCGATCCGGCGGATCGTATCGGGTTCGGCGTGGTGGAAGCGTTGCTAGCGCAGTCGTGATTGTCCGGCTCGGGCAAGGAGTACCGCACGAAACACCGGCCTCGCCGCGAGCCGCAGGCGGGTTGTCTCAGCGCTGCCCCTTGTAATACGCATCCGCCTTGATTACCTCGACGCCGCGCCAGCCCCAGTACACGCGATGGCGGCGAATCAGACCGTTCTCGATGTCCATCGCCTCGACGAAATCCATCTGCTCGCCATTCGGCGTTGCGCGCGGGTATTCCCAGATCAGCCGGCTTCCGTTCGTGAAGTAGCCCTCGCGATGGAACGACCGCGCATCCGGCTTGCGCGGCGCGGCGCGATCAAGCAGCTCGCCGATGCGCTCGCGCCCGTCGAGCGCGCCGTCATGGCCGCCGAGCAAATGAGGAACGAGCGGGCTTTCGAGCACCGCGTTCGGTGCGTACAAGGCGAGCATCGCCTTGAGGTCGTCGGCCGACCATGCACGGTCCCATTCGCGATAGATCCGTTCGACGTCGGCGGCGACGTCGGGCGGCAGGTCGGGTCGATTCAGGTTATCGGTCATCGTCATCTCCGGTGGAGCCGCGGCGGCACGCGTCCTGCGCGGCGTGAAAGGTACGCACCGTTCCCGATGGGAGGCGGACGCTACGCACGCTAATCGGACCATACGGTCTTCTGACGTCGCCACCATTGCCGCGCGTTCAGCCCGAGAGCCGTTCGTGCAATTCCGCAGCGAGATATCGCTCCACCTCTGCGAGATCGGCAAACCCATTGCAGTGCCGCATTACGCGTTCCTGGCTGCAATCGCCGGCGCCCTATGGCGCTTCTGCGCGTGCCTCGCCGCTACGTTCCGGCGCGCAGCAGGGTTTTGAACATGCGAGAAGAAACGACGCACGGAGCAGGGCCTTGCAGGTCGCGCAAGCTCCGACCTTCAATTCGCCGCGCGTCTGCGTACGTCGCTTACCCGCGCAATCAGATCGTAACGACGCAGTTTTTCGTACAGCGTGCTTTTCGCGATGCCGAGCTGATTCGCGGTTTGCGTGAGATTGCCGGCATTGCGATCGAGCGCGCGGCGGATCGTCTCGGCCTCCGCCAGCTTGAGCGAATCCTCAGCACTTCCCGGCTCCACGGCCGCTGCCTGTTTCGCGACGTATCCGGCAAGCGCGCCCGTCACGCGAACTTCGGCGGGCAACTTGTCCGCCGTGATGACGGAGCCGCTCGCCAGCAAAAGCGAGCCCTCTATCGCGTTGCGCAATTCGCGCACGTTGCCGGGCCACGGGTACGCCAGCAGACGCGCATAGGCTTCGTCGTCGAACGAGCGGGCCGGCACGCCGTATGACTGGCACAGGCGCTCCAGCCAGTACGCAATGAGGGCCGGCAAATCCTCGGTACGCTCGCGCAGACTCGGAATCGAAATGGTCGTCACAGCGATCCGGTAGAACAGGTCCATTCGGAACGTGCCGCTGGAGATCGCGTCTTTGAGGTTGCGATGGGTCGCCGCCACCAGGCGGAAATTCACCTTGCGCGGCGTATTTTCTCCAAGCCGGTAGATTTCGTTTTCTTCGAGCACGCGCAGCAGATGCGGTTGTATGTCCACCGGCATCTCGCCTATTTCGTCGAGAAACAGTGTGCCGCCGTCGGCTGCCTCGATCTTGCCCGCCGCGCCGGACTTGCGCGCGCCGGTAAAGGCTCCCTCGGCGTAGCCGAAGAGTTCGCTCGCGAGCAGATCTCTCGATAACCCGCCGCAGTTGAGCGCGATGAATGGTCCGTCCGCGCGTTCGCTTGCCTGGTGAATGCCTTGTGCAAAAAGCTCTTTGCCCACGCCTGTTTCGCCGAGCAACAGCACGGGAACCCGCGACCGCGCGAGTTGACGCGCCTTGTCGACGGCGTCCCGCAAGACGCGGCTCTCGCCCACGAGACGCTTGAATGCGCCGGTCGAATCAGGCTGCATATCGCGGCCGCGCGCGATCGGAACCGATCCGCGCACGACTTCGCTGCCCGGTATCACGATCATGAAGCCGAGTATCGCGTCGCCTTCGCGCAAGGTTTCCACGTGCGCGTGATGCAGCCACGCCGGCGCATTCGCCGACGGTCCCGCGTCGGCCAGGTGGCTCAAACCCGGCACCGTGAAACTCGCGTCGATCTGCACGTCGAAGCCGAAGCGCCGCAGCGCGGGCACGACCTGCGCATTGGCCTTAACGAGACGTCCGCGTTCGTCGACAATCAATACGGCATCCGAAGCAAGCGAACCGAAACGCGACGCGCACCGGTCCAGCATGCGCAGGCGGCGCTCCATCGCGTCTTTCGCGATGCGGCTTTCGATGCGGCCCGCGAGCGACACGGTCAACGCGAGGCTATAGCGGTTGTAGGTGTCCGCGAGCCCCGATACGTCGATCACGCCCAGCACTTGCCCGTCCAGCGGGTCGCGAATGACGGTTGCCGAGCAGGTCCAGCGCTTGATGCCTGCGCAGAAATGTTCCGCGCCATGAATCTGCACGGGCTGCCGCAGCGCGAGCGCGGTGCCGATCGCGTTGGTACCGCAATTGAGCTCGGTCCAGTTGCAGCCCGGCACCAGACCCACTTCACGCGCCGGGTCGATGATGCGCATGTCGCCTTCGTGCTGAAGGATCATGCCTTCGGGGTCGGCGAGCAGCATGACGGTGCCGGTCTGCGCAAGCAGTTCGCGCGTTTGCTGCATCAGCGGCAAGCTCGCGTTGACGAGCTGCGCATTCCCGGCCAGCCAATGTCTCAGTTGATTTTCGCCGATGGGCGGCGGCGCACGATCCACCGCGGGGTCGACGCGGCCCACAAGGCAGCGTTGCCAGGAATCGTCCACCACGCCGCGCACCTCGGACGAATGCCACTCGCCCCCTCCTACGAGATGCTCCCATGCGGACATGATGCTGCCGTCGCGCTCCGGACTGGAAAACCAGTCCATTGGCGTACCTGTATGTTGCATGCGTGTCTCCTGGCGATTCGCATGGCGCGAATCGCGTAGCCGTATGTTTCGGCCCTCTTTGAGGTGGAGCGTCGCGGCCATAGCCCGACCACCCCTCTCGCATCGTACTCTGATGCGCGGCTCGAACAAGCAATGTGCACGCCAATTCGGCGGGTACGCGCGCACAGGCTTCTTCCCCGCGCAGAGCACTGCACAAGGGGCTCACGGCCACAAATAGCGCAGGAAGACAGGCACACCGTTCGAAAATCGAACGTCCGAAAAACGAACGCCCCGCTTCGCCTGAGCGAAAGCGGGGCGGGTTGGCACCGTCGCCAACGCCATTCCTCCGGCGCCATTACGCGCCAGCCGGATCAAACGTCGTACTAATCGGCGCGTTCAGGCACCGGCAGCTTCAGCCACTCTGCGTAGAAACCCTCGATGTCGGGTTCGAAGTCGTGAACCACCGGATACCACGGCGTGGGCGCCTCGACGTCGTGCATCGCGCCGCAGGTGGGGCAGTAGTACTCGCGATACACCTGCCATTGCGTGTCGGGCGCCATGAGGCGCGGGTAGACCTCGTCCATGGCCTCCTCGGAATCCCGCACGAAAATGCTCGCGTGCAGCTTCCAGTTCTCGCGGTAGTCGCAGAACACGTGACCGCAATCGCATTGCGTGACCCACTTCTTCGACGCCTGCTGCTGGACGATATAGAGGTGCGGGCCCAGCGGCAGGATGATGCGATCTTTCCAGCCCAGCTTGCGTTGCAGGGCGTCGAGGTACATCTCGAAGCGCTCTCCGTCCTTGGGCATCGAGAGCATGCGCAACGTCGTCTCCCAGTCGAGCGTGCCGTCGACCAGGTTCGCGATCTGTTCCTTCGTGTAGGTAGACATCTTCACTTTCTCCGTAGACAGTTTTCAGGACAAGCCGCGCGTTATTCCTCGACCAGTACGACCGTGTTCACGTCGGGCATCTTCGAAAGATCCATGCGGAACTTCGAGCCGTAGGTGGGCACGTCGAGTTCGTCCTCCGTGAGCGTCCACGATTCGGGCAGATCCCAGAACGTGCGGAACTGCGCTTCGAACTTCGTCGAAAGGCCGAAGCTCGTCGCGAACATGTGCTTGACCTGCGTCGAGGCATGCTTGACCAGGATGCGCTCGCGCTCGCTCTTCATCCACTCGCGCGTGGGCTGCGAGCGCGCAAGCCGCTGGTTGCGAATCTCGATGCGCAGCAGCGCCGTCTGCTTTGCATCGACATGCCAGATGCCGTGCGCGTCTTTCGTTGCGACCGCGCCGTAGACCTTCTGCGCGTACTCGGGCAGCAGCACCGCATTGTTGAGATCGCGCTCGATCGCCTCGATGCCGCGATCGAGCGGATCGCCGAAGCCGGGCCCGCCGCGCAGGTAGTTCAGATACAGGTCGTAGTTGTCGTAGCAGTCTTCCGTCGTCATGCACTGCTGGTCGCGCTTGATGCGTGCGCCCGCGTTCAGATGGTTCTCGTAGTCGGGCACGTCCGGGTTGGTGTCGCCACCCAGCGGCAGGCTCTCGCCCTGTGCAATACGCTGGTCGAGGCCCGTGTGATGCGCCTCGAAGCGGTAGCCCGTGGCCGCCGGGTATCCGCCCATGAGCCCCCAGTCGCTGTTCATGTAGCCGTTGCCCATGAAGAACATCGTCCAGTCCTGGGCTTTCCAGACCATGCGCAGCGTCTCGAAACCGCAGCCGCCGCGGTACTTCCCGTAGCCGCCCGAATTGGCCTTCACGTTGCGGCCCAGATAGAGCAGCGGCTCCGCCATTTCCCAGATCTCGATGTCCCCCATGTCGCCTTCGGGATTCCAGATCGCGGCCGCATGGTTGAGCCCGTCCTTGATCGCGCACGCGCCGGTGCCGCAAGACGACGCCTCGAAACTGTTCACCGCGTGAATGTCGCCGTCCTGATTGATGCCGCCGCCTTGCAACCAGTTGGACGTGTTCGCGTTGCCCGCGTTGACTTCTTCGAGATAGCCGCGGCTGAAATAGGCTTGCGAGAGGCCGCGCCACAGCGCACTCCAGCCCGAGACCAGGAAGTGCCAGGCATACGCGTGGCCCGTGCGGCGGTCGTCGGGATTCATCCATGCGCCCTTCGGCAAATGGAATTCGGTGCCGAAGTACGCGCCGTCGTTGATGCGCTGCGTCGGCACGAGGGTTTGCGTCATCATCACCCAGATACCGCTCGTGAACGCGACCTGGTGCGCGTTATACGAGTGCCAGCCCCAACGGCTCGCGCCTTCGAAGTCGAGCCGCCAGGTGGCGTCGCGCCGGATCTCCATTTCCACGGGCGAATGCATGATGGAGTCGAGCTTCGCGAAGGCCGACGAGGTCTGCACGTCGGGATGGTTGTACGGCACGTCCACGAACGCGACCTTGCGGTACTTGCCGGGCAGCGTCATGGCCTTGATGCGCGTCTGCAAACCGCGGCGCCCTTCTTCAATTACCTCGTACGCGAATTTCTCATAGGCCTCGATGCCTTCGTCCTCGATCACCTCTTCGATCAGGTCACGAATCATGTGGCAGCCTGCAATGCGCGTGCGCTCGTCGAGAATCCAGTATTTCGGCGTGCGCACGGAACGCTGGCTCTCATGCAGCCAGTCGCGCAGCGGCGTGTCGTTCACGCCCGTCTTGCGGCACGTGATCATGTAGCCGTCGCCGAAGCGCTGCACCTGCCCCGTCGACATGGAACCCGGCGTCACCGCGCCCGTGTCGATCACGTGCGTGACGCCGCCCACCCAACCCACGAGCTTGCCGTGCGCGAAGATCGGCACGATGGTGGCGATGTCGCACGGGTGCACGTTGCCGATCGAACAGTCGTTGTTCGTGAACATGTCGCCGGGATGAATGCCGGGGTTGGCCTCCCAGTTGTTCTCGATCATGTACTTGATCGCGGCGCCCATCGTGCCGACGTGGATGATGATTCCCGTGGAGGTGAGCACGCAGTCGCCGGCCGCGTTGTAGAGCGTGAAGCACAGCTCGCCTTCCTGCTCGACGATCGGGCTCGCTGCGATCTTCTTCGCCGTCTCGCGTGCGTGCACGAGGCCGCCGCGCAGCTTCGAAAACATCTTCTCGTAGCGAATGGGGTCGCTCTCCCTGAGTTCGAGCCTGGCGAGACCGTTGTAGTGGCCCGATTGCGCGGTGCGCCCGAGAATGCCGTCGCGGAACTGCTTGAGCGTCTGACCGTTCTTGAGAAGATCGGCGAAGCCGACTTCCTGGTTGGACATCATATTCATGGTGTGTCTCCTTACCGGACTTCTCTGAGATGGAAGAGGCGATGCTTGTCGAGCGTGGTCGCGAAACCCTTCGGAACCACGAAGGTGGTGGCATCCGATTCGATGATCGCGGGGCCCACGATCTCGTTGTCCGGCTTGAGCGCCTCCATGCGCCAGACCACTGCGTCGTGCCACTGCTTGTGGCGATAGAGCTTGCGCGTGCCGACGCGCGCGGCCTGCGGCGGCGTGGGACCGCCCGACGCGTCCTCGGGCAGCACCGGTTTTTGCGTGAGCACCATGCCGCGCATGATTGCGCCCGTCACCGAAAAGCCCAGTTCGGGAGAGCGCGCCGAGCTGGCGTAGACGCGTCCGTAGGTGTCTTCGAACGCGGTCACGATACGGTCCCAGTCCTGCGCGGTGGCCGCGCTCGCGATGGGCGACTCGATTTCCAGGTCGTTGAGCTGGCCCATGTACTGCATGCGAAAGCCAGGCCGCAGAATCACGTCTTTTTCGCTGAAGCCGTTGATGCGGAATTCCTCGATCACTTTCGCCGTGAGTTCGGCCCACGCCTTCTGGATGGTCTGCGCGGCCGCTGCCTTGTCGGCATCGGAGGCCGCCTGGGGCAGCGCAAGATCCACGCTCTTGTCGTAGCGATATTCGAAATCCGCGCATGCGCAGCCGAACGCCGAGAAGCCCGCGGCCCAGGCCGGCACGACGACGTCCTTGAAACCGAGCCCTTCCGTGTAGCCATAGGTGTGCACGGGCCCGGCCCCACCGTATGAGAAGCAGACGAACTCGGTTGGGTTGTAGCCTTTCGCGCTGACGTTCGAGCGCAGGTACTCGCGAAGCTGCAGATCGAGCAGCTCGATCACGCCGGCCGCGGCGTCCTCGACGGTAAGGTGGAGCGGATCGGCGATCTGCGTCTTGATGTGTTGGCGTGCGCGTTCGACGTCGAGCTTGATCTGACCGCCCAGGAAATTCGCGGGGTTCAGATAGCCGAGCACGACGTGACAGTCGGACACCGAAACCGTGGTGAGGCCGCTGTCCGGCCAGCAGGTGCCCACGCGATAGCCCGCGCTGTCCGGCCCGAGCTTGATGGAGCCGCTGTAGGGGTCGAGCCGCACGAAGCTGCCCGCGCCCGCGCCCACCGAGTCCATCGTGACGAGCGGCAGCGAAAGAACGAGGCGCGCCATGTCCGGGTCCGAGGCGATCGCGAAGTTGCCCTTCGTGATGAGCGCCATGTCGAACGACGTGCCGCCGATATCCGAGCACGCGATGTTGTCGTAGCCGAGCGCCTCGCCCAGCAGCTTCGAACCGATCACGCCGCCAATAGGCCCCGAAACGATGGTGCGCGCAAGCTCTTTCGCCTTCCAGCTGATCGTGCCGCCATGCGTGGCCATTACGCGCAGGTCGAACTTCGCGCCGTGCTTCTGGAAGCGGTCGCTGACCTTCTTGAGCGTCTGCCGCGAAGGCTCGGCCGCGTAAGCTTCGAGCACCGTCGTGTTCATGCGGTGGCTTTCCTTGCGCTGCGGGTAGTAGTCCACCGAGGCGAACACCGGCACGTCCGCACGAATCGACTTCAGTTCGTCGCGCACGATGTCGCGTGCCTGCCGCTCGCTCGTCGCGTTCTTGTGAGACTGCAGGAAGCAGATCACGATGGCCTTCGCGCCGGCTGCCACCAGTTCGCGCGTGGCCTGCCGAACCTCCGCTTCGCGCAGCGGAATCACGACGTCGCCCTGCACGTCGGTGCGCTCCGTCACGCCGCGCGTACGCGCGAGCGGCACGAGCGGTTCGTCGTAGCGATGCGTGTTCAGGTGGATGCGCTCCTCCAGCGCATAGCCGAGGTAGCTCTGGATCGCGCGCCCCATCAGATGCACGTGCTCGAAGCCCTTGTTCACGAGCAAGCCCACGTCGAGCCCCTTGCGCTGCACCACGCGGTTGAGCATGGCCGTGCCGGAATACACGCACGTCACGAGTTCCGGGTAGACCTGATCGACGTCGCGCTGCCAGTGGGCGAGCGCGTCCTGCGACGAATTGAAGATGGCGAGCGACTCGTCTTCGGGATTGCTCTGCGCCTTGCCGACGACAAACCGCCCGTCCGCACGCACGAAAAAGGTATCGGTCATCGTGCCGCCGGCATCGATGCCCAACACCTGGACTTGCGAAAGCCCTTCCATGTTTTCGTCTCCAAAGATTGGTGTCATGTCGTCGCGGCAGCCACCGCGACACGACCACGCCGCATCTGCGACGCCGACGCGCTTTGTGCAACAGGCATGCCATCGCGCGCTGTTCGGCTCGCAGTCGGGCTCGCGAGTCGCGTAGGGCAAGGCTTTGGGCGAATGTGGGTCGGATTCGACGGAAGGCGTGAATCGCCGTTGCGGAGGTCGGACGGACGGAATCCGGACAATCGTGCAGTCCGGAAATCGGTCGTTTTGCGGGCGGGGTAGACTAACGCGATTTCCAACGCGAGCCGTTCACCATGCTGGGCGGCGCACGCTATCAACCCGGTACGCCCGCATTTGACGAATCACATAGCGCTCCTCCCGATCCCACAGACGGCACGGTGCGCCAGAACAGATCGACATAGGCCCGGCGGCACCTCTGCGACGGTTGTGGGATGACCAAGCCGACCAAGAAGGCAGCCGTGCCGCCGCAAACGCGCACGGATGAAACGCCATTGATGCCGCTGGCGCTGGAAGGCCGGGAGCACGATATCGCCCTGATCAATCATCTGATCGATCAGATCGACCGGGGCGGCTCAACGCTCGTTATCACCGGCGAGCCCGGAATCGGAAAATCCGCGCTGCTCGAAGTCGCGAAACATCGGGCGGCCGAGCGCGGCATTGCCGCGCTGACGATGACCGGCGTGCGGGCCGAAGTCCATTTGCCGTTCGCCGCACTCGAACTTGCGCTACGCCCGCTCATGAAGCGGGCAGCGAACCTCGTGCCGCGGCAGCGCTCGGCCTTGCTCACGGCCTTCGGCGTCTGCGACGACGTGGGGCCGCCGGACATCTTCCTCGTGGCGCTCGCAACGCTGACGCTGCTGACCGCCACCAGCAAGCCCGTGCTGCTTGTTGCGGACGACGTGCAATGGCTGGATCAGGAAACCTATGACGTGCTGGCCTTCATCTCGCGCCGATTGAGTGCGGACTCCGTCGTTCTGCTCGTGGCCATGCGCGACGACTTCAACCGTTCCTTTGGGGATGCATCCACGCTGCGGCTGCGGCTTTCAGGACTGAACGAAGCCGATGCGGAGCGGCTGCTGGACAGCCATGCCCCGCACCTTCCGGCCGACCTGCGCAGCCGTTTTCTCCAGGAGGCGGCGGGCAATCCGCTGGCTTTGCTGGAACTGCCTCACGGCGAACGCGCCGGGCCGCTCCAGGACGCGCCCTGGCTGCCGCTGACAGAGCGCCTGGAGCGCGCCTTTTCGAGCCGTTTGTCCGACCTTCCGGATGCGGCGCGAACGCTGCTGTTCGTCGCCGCCGAAAACGACGGCACCTCGCTCCACGAAATCATCTCTGCGGGCGAAGCCGTGCTCGGCAAGCAGTCGGGCTTCGACGCCCTGTCGCCAGCTATTGCCGCCGGGCTGATCCAGATCGACGGAACGGAGGTGCGGTTCCGGCACCCGCTCGTTCGGTCCGCGATGCACCAGGCGGCAGATCTGGCCACGCGCCAAAAGATTCACGCGGCGCTTGCGGCGACCATTCAGGATCAGGTGGACCGTCGGCTGTGGCATCGTGCGGCCGCCACCATCGGAACCGACGACGCACTCGCCGAAGACTACGACCGCATGGCGGCGCGCGCGCTGCGGCGCGGCGCCGTGGCCATGGCGATCGAGGTGCTGGAAAACGCGGCGCGTCTGAGCGGCACGGCGAGCGCGAGGACCGACCGGCTCTTGCGGGCGGCCGAACTCGCGGCCGATCTGAGCCAGCCGGAACTGCTGGAGCGTCTGCTGCGCCAGGCCGACGTGGACACCACCGATCAACTCGCCTCAGCGCGCGTGGGCTGGTGCCGTGAGATCAGTCAGCCTTCCGCGATCAGCGATCCGGCGAAGATACCGGCTCTGATCGACTTCGCGGCTCGGGCCGACGCCGCAGGGGCCAAAGATCTGGCGGGCAATCTGGTGTGGCGCGCCGCGCAACGCTGCTGGTGGAGCGGTGCAAGCGACGGACTGGGCGCGAGGGTTCTGGCTGCGGCAAGCCGGCTAGCGTTGCCGCAGACCGATCCGCGCTCGATCGCCATCTCCGCCTACGTCGAGCCCCTGCACCTGGGCGGCGCCCTGCATGCAAGGCTGCGGCAGCTCGTGGAAACAAGAGATGGCGACCCCGCCGTTGCGCGCATTCTGGGCAGCACGGCCAATGTCATCGGCGCCTTCGACCTTGGCGTCAGTTTTCTCTCGGAGTCGAGTGCCGCACTGCGGGAACAGGGGCGACTTAGCGACCTCGCCCGCGTACTCTTCGCGCAGGCGTGGGCCGAGATGGAGGTGGGCAACTGGACGAGCGCAATGCGCGAAGCCGAGGAAGCCGTCCGCTTTGCCGAAGAGACAGGCGGCACGCCGTGGATCGCCGCGGCCACAATCGTGAAAGCGAGGCTGGCAGGCATGCAGGGCAACGTCGAGCAATCCGAGGCCTTCGCGGCGCAGGCCGAACGCCTCGCGCTCTCCCTAGGCGCCAGCTTCCTGCTCGCGATGTTGCAGGTGGCGCGCGGCATCTCGGCAATCGGAGCGGGCCGGCATTGGGAGGCATACGAACACCTGCGGCGCCTTTTCATCCCTTCAGACCCGGCCTTCAACTCCGGTCTGCAGTTCTTTGGACTCGCGGACTTCGTGGAAGCCGGCGTTTTTTCCGGCAACGCGGACGCCGCGCGCCGCGCAATTGAAGAAGCGGAACGTATCTCGGCCCCGATGCCCGTGCCGTGGGTCAAGACCATGCTGAATTACGGCAAGGCGCTGCTCGCCGCGCCCGCCGACGCCGAGCCGTTCTTCCTGGAAGGTCTCGGGCCGGGCGCGAAGAACTGGCCGTTCCTGCGTGGACGGCTGCTGCTCGCGTACGGCGAATGGCTGCGTCGCCAGCGCAGGTCGGCGAAGGCAAGAGCGCCGCTGCGAGAAGCGCGCGACATCTTCGATGCGCTCGGTGCCTCGCCTTGGTGCAATCGCGCGCGTGAGGAACTGCGCGCCTCGGGCGAAACCAGCCGCCGGCGAACGGAGCGCGCATGGGAGACGCTCACCCCGCAAGAGCTTCACATCGCGCAACTTGCGGCCGATGGACTGTCGAACAAGGAGATCGGCGTCAGGCTGTATCTGTCTCACCGCACTGTCGGCTATCACCTTCGCCAGATTTTTGCGAAGACCGGAATCACGTCACGGTCTTCGCTGGGCGCTATTGTTGCCAAGGTCGAGAACCCGGCTGGGTGACGGCCTATCCGTCATCGGACTGGTCATTTGACAGAAGCGAGGGTCGGCTGCGCCGAGCACACTAGGTCACTCCAACCCGGAGACTATGACCATGAAGCTCGTGTTCTCACTCGCAGCACTGACCCTCGGAGCAGCCCTCATGACGCAAACCGCCTTTGCGGCGCCGGACGCAGCGACCGACCCCCGGATCGACCCACAGGTTCGCGCCTTTCTGCGGGACATCAACAAGGACACGAGCCCGTTCTGGGAACTCCCTCAGCCGAAGCCGCAGGACATCCTGACCGCGCTGCAGAACAAGACGCCGGTCGATATGTCCGGGGTGGGCACAACCGAACAGACCATCACGCAGGATGGTCAAACCGTGAAGATCTACATCATGAAGCCGGAGCAGGTGGCCGGTAAGCCGGGCGTGCTGCTGTTCATCCACGGCGGCGTGTGGATCGTCGGCAACTTCCAGAACCATCAGCGTCTGTTGCGGGACCTGGTGGTCAACTCCGGGCAGATCGGCGTATTCGTCGAATACACCTCCTTGCCTGCGGCGCGCTTTCCTACCCAGCTCGATCAGTCCTATGCCGTACTGAAGTGGGTAGCGGCCCATGCCGAAGAATTCGGCGCGGACGGCAGCCGCATTGCCGTGGCGGGCAATTCCGTGGGCGGCAACATGACCGCGGCGCTCACGCTCATGGCCAAAGACCGCGGCGGCCCGAAGATCAGCTATCAGGTGCTGATGATCCCCGCGACGGACGCGAGCGTGGACACCGCGTCCTACCACGAATACGGAACCGGGCGGTTCCTTGCCCGCGCGTTCATGAAGTACGGCTGGGATCTGTACGCACCGGGCGCCGCCGAGCGCAACAACCCGTATGTCTCGCCGCTGCGCGCGAGCCTGCAGCAGTTGCGCGGACTTCCGCCCGCGCTCGTCATCACCGCGGAAAACGACCCGTTGCGCGACGAAGGCGAGGCCTACGCCCGCAAGCTCAAGGAGGCCGGCGTTTCGGTGATCGCTACGCGCTACAACGGGATGATTCACGACTTCGTCCTGTTGAACGGCATTCAAAGCGACCCGGAGCCGCAGGCCGCCATCCACCAGATGTCGGCGCAGATCAAGGCGCATCTCGCGCCCTGAGCGGGTCTGTCCAGCCATGAAGTGCCTGCTCGCCATGCTCCCGGTGACGATTGCCGGTATCGTCAACCGCAGACGAAACAGCGGGTCGCCGTGCAAGGCGGCGCGCGTCACGACCTGTGGCGAGATGGCCGCCATGGTTGCGCACGAACTGGGGCAGCCGCTTGCTGCAATCGGCGCAGAAAGCGCCGCGGCGCTGAACTGGCTGGGCAGGGATTCGCCCGACATCGGCAACACGTTGTCGTGTCTGCAGCGTATTACGGCCGAATGCCAGCGCGCCGCCGAAATCATCCGGCACCTGCGCGCGCTGACCATGCGCACGCCGCCGCACGTCACGCCGCTCTTCATCAACGACGTCGTCGAAGACGTCGTCCCGCTCGTGCGGCGCGAACTCCTGAATCACGACGTTACGCTCAAGACAAAGCTCGATCCCGACTTGGGCCCGGCCCTGGGCGACCGTATCCAGCTTGCGCAGGTGATCGTGAATCTCGTGATGAACGGCATTCAGGCAATGGATCGGGCGGCCGGTCCCGCACGCGAGCTTGTCATCGAATCGCGCTGCGACCATCGCGGCCACGTCGTCGCCGTGCGCGATTCGGGATCAGGCATCCACGCCGAAAACGCGGAGAGGCTTTTCGAGCCGTTCTTTACAACGAAGCCCGACGGCCTGGGTCTGGGGTTGTCGATCTGCCGAACCATCATTCAATCGCTGGGGGGCGAAATTTCGATGAAGAACAATGACGGGCCTGGCGCCACCGTGGAATTCAGCGTGCCCGCGGCAAGCGCCATGCCTTGCGGATTCGACAGACGGAGCACGGCATGACGGGAACGCCAGGCGGCGCGAACGAGCCGACCGTCTTCGTGATAGACGACGACAGCGCGATGCGTCAGGCCGTCGAATCGCTGCTCGACTCGGTGGGTTTGAACGTGAGGCTGTTCGCCACGGCGCAAGCGTTCCTCGCGCTCGAGTTGCCCGACGCACCAGGCTGCGTCGTGCTCGACGTTCGGCTCAGGGGGCAAAGCGGACTGGCGGTGCAGCGGCAGATTGCGCACAGACTGCGCCTTCCCGTAATCCTGATGACGGCGCATGGCGACATTGCCATGTCGGTTGAGGCCATGAAGGCGGGAGCCATCGACTTCCTGACGAAACCGTTCCGGGCTCAGGACATGATCGATGCGGTCACCCGCGCGCTGGAGACCGACCGCAAGCGGCGCGCCGCCGAACGGTCCGCGGCCATCCTGCGCGCATGCTACGAACTGCTGACGCCGCGGGAGCGCACCATCATGACGATGGTGGCGAACGGCTTGCTGAACAGGCAGATCGCAGACGAATTGAATCTGAGCGAGATCACGGTGAAACTGCATCGCGGCCAGGCGATGAGGAAAATGAAGTCGCCGTCGCTCGCCGATTTCGTGCTGAAGGCCGACGCGCTGGGCCTCGTCGATCGCGAGAGGCGGCAGGCGGAGAATGGTTGAAGGCGTGGTTGAAGGCGTGGTTGAAGGCGTGGTTGAAGGCGTGGTTGAAGGCGCGGTTGAATGTGCGACTGAATACGCGCCAACGAGCGAGTCTCGCTGAAGGCAACCGCCATCATGCGACAAGCAGATTCAACTGCTCCGAACCTTCGCCGCCGCAGCGGCTTCCCCCGGCTGATTGATGCCCAGTGCCTCTGCCTTGCGTACGAAGTCGGCCAATGAACGCGATTCCATCTTCCTCATGGCCTGGCCCCGGTGAATCTTCACGGTGATTTCGCTCAGGTTCATTTCAGCTGCAATCTGCTTGTTCATCAGACCGCTCGCCACGAAGGCCATCACTTCGCGTTCGCGTGCCGACAACGTCGCGTAACGGCGACGAAGCTCTGCAAGCGACCGGTGCTCGCTTCTCCACTGCTCGTCCCGCGCAAGCGCAGCGGTCACGGCGTCCAGCATGTCCTGCTCGCGAAACGGCTTGGCGAGAAAATCCATTGCGCCCGCCTTCATCGCCTTCACCGACATCGCGATGTCGCCATACGCGGTCATGAAAATGACCGGCAGATGCAGGTCCGCAGCCGCGATCTGCTCCTGAACCGCGAGACCGCTCTGGCCTTTCAGGCGCACGTCGAGAATGAGGCAGCTCGGCACGTCCGGTTTGTCGAACGCGAGAAATTCCTGCGCCGACGCGAACGCCTCCACGCGCAATCCCACCGACCGAAGCAGCATGTCGACCGCCGTTCGCATCGACTCGTCGTCGTCGACGACATAGACGATGGATTGCCCGGCTGGATCTTCCGCGTCAGTGCTCATGACACATTTCCTCGTCGAGTGGCAACACGAACTGCATGACCGCACCCGGATGCTCGCGGAACTCGGCCCAGATACGGCCGCCATGGGCTTCCACGATGGACCGGCAAATCGAGAGTCCCATGCCCATGCCGTCCTCTTTCGTCGTGAAGAACGCGCTGAAGAGCCGATCGAAATCCGCCTCGCGAATTCCCGTGCCGGTGTCTTCCACGACCACTTGTGCGTGGCGATGGTCGAATGCACGCGTGCGGATCAGCAGGCGGCGCGCGCCGGGCTTGACGCCCGACATCGCCTGCACCGCGTTCAGCATGAGATTGACGACCACCTGCTGCAACTGCACGCGGTCGCCGCGTACGCGCTGGGGTGAGCCCGAATAGTCAGTTTCGACGTCGATCTTCTGGCTCTCCAGCTCGCGCCGAACGAGGTCGAGCGATTCTCTCACAACCATATTCAGATCGAGCACCGCCTCGTCCGGCGCGCGTTTGCGCGCCATACCGCGGATGCGGCGAATCACGTCGGTCGAGCGCTTCGCGTCGCGAATCATCTGCTCGATGGATTGCCGAGCTTCCGCCACATCGGGCTGCGGGCGGTCGAGCCAGCGCAACGCCGCGTCGCCCGCCGTCACGATGGCTGCAAGCGGCTGCGTCACTTCGTGCGCAATCGAGGCGGCCAGTTCGCCCAGCATCGTCACCCGCGTGGCATGCGCAAGCTCGGCCATCGAACGTTCGAGCGCGTCCTGCGCGACAACACGCTCGGTAATGTCCATCAGCGCGCCGACATATTCGGCTTCGGCCTGCTGAGCCACCAGATGCGCGACATAGTGGACGTGCTTCACACGGGCATCGGGCATCAGCAGACGAAACTGGATATCGACGTACGGCTCGCCCGTCATCACGCGGTGCTGCGCCTCGCCCACGGCAGCCGCGTCGTCGGGATGAACGCGCGCCACGATCTGGTCGATGCCGGGCGCCACGTCAACGGGGAGTTCGACAATCCGGTACGTTTCTTCCGACCACCACATGGCCCCGTCGGCGAGACGCGTGGCAATGCTGCCCGTGTGGCTGAGACGCTGCGCGTCCGAGAGAAAGGCCTCGCTGCGCCGCAGCGCGTGCTCCACCTGCTTGCGGTCCGTGATGTCGTTGTTGGTGGCCAGAATGGCGATGGGCTGGCCGCGCAGGTCGCGCCACAGCGCCCATCGGCTGGAGATCATCACGATCTCGCCGTCTTTGCGCACGCGCTGCACCTCGCCATGCCATGCCCCGGAGCGCAGTACTTCGCGGCGAATGTCTTCGAGCGAGCTGGTGGCGTGCGTTTGCGTCAGTTCGTGAATGGGCTGGCCGATGGCCTGCACGGCCGTCCAGCCGTAGAGTTTTTCCGCGCCCTGATTCCAGAACGTGATCCGGTCGTTCATGTCGTACACGACGATGGCATCGTGCGTGAGATCGAGCAGTTCGAGCCGTTCGCGCAGGATCGCCGTATTGGCCTGATCGCGCAGCGCGAGCATTGCCGTTATCACGATGGCGAGCACGCTGACCGCGCAGCGCGCCACCGCGCCGCCCGAATAGTGTTCGTCGTGCGACAGCGCAAACGCGATCAGCGTCAGCGCCACGCAGCCGTATGCAACGGCGGCGGTGGTCCGGCGCGATCCGGCGGAGGCCACCAGCAGCACGACGACTACATACAGCACAGCAATCGCGATATCGAGCGACGTGAACGCGTCGATCGCAAAAACGGTCAGCGCAACAGCGCCCGCAACGGCATACGGCAAGCCCGCGTTCTCCCGCCAGAGTCTGGTCGATCCTGGATTCAACGCCATCCGGCGGCATGCCGCCCCGAGAAAGAGAAAAACGGCGCGCCGGCGCGTTTAACGAGCCGCATTCGCGCCACCGGCCTTCACCGTTTCCAGATGACGCGAAACCTCGGCGGCATCGACAGGCTTGCTCAGCACGCACAGCGCGCCGATGTCGAGGGCTTGCCGGC
Source organism: Paraburkholderia sp. A1RI_3L (assembly GCF_048957895.1). Lineage (NCBI taxonomy): Bacteria > Pseudomonadati > Pseudomonadota > Betaproteobacteria > Burkholderiales > Burkholderiaceae > Paraburkholderia > Paraburkholderia sp. A1RI_3L. The sequence continues at coordinate 384,848 of NZ_JARCHA010000004.1, read as the reverse complement.
GCACGAGGTCCGACGCGAAGGCCGAAATGAAAATGACAGGCAACCGGACGCCGCTGTCGAGAAGACGCCGATACATCTCCAGCCCCGAAATGCCGGGCATCTGCACGTCGGAGATGATGCAGGTCACGCCGTCCACCTCGTCGCTCGCGAGGAACTGCTCGGCGGATGCGTAGAGCCTCGCGCCCCAGCCGAGCGAGCGCACGAGGCTCGATGTCGCGACGCGCACCGACTCGTCGTCGTCGATAATCGAAACGATCAGATTCATGTGCAAACGACGGGTCCTCGGCCGAAATGACGCTGTGAGCGGGCGGGATTGCCCCGGGCGGGACTGCCCGCTACGTCGAACGGATCTTAATGAAAACGCCCGGCCGCGAAAATCATATGTAGGTATAGGAGCGGTTGCATCGCGGAAAAAGTCGTCGCCGGCCGGTTCGCGAATGCAAGCGCCTTTGCTCTGCCGCCCGTCAAGCCTCGATGAACGTGAGCAGGTCGGCGTTCACCTGGTCGGCGTGCGTCGTGCACATACCGTGCGGCGCGCCCGGATAGACCTTCAGACGGCCATCGGGAACGATCTCGACCGAAAGCCGGCCGGAATCGTCGATCGGAACGATCTGGTCGTCGTCGCCCTGCAAAACGAGCGTGGCTACGTTCATCTTCTTCAGGTCGTCGGTGAAGTCGGTTTCCGAGAATGCCTTGATGCAGTCGTACGCGCCCTTGATCGAGCATTGCATGCCCGCGTACCAGAACGCATCCACCGTGCCCTGCGACGGGCTCGCGCCTGCCCGGTTGAAGCCGTAGAACGGCGTGGCCAGGTCTTTGAAGAATTGCGAGCGGTTTTGCATGACGTTCTTGCGAATGTCGTCGAAGACGGATAGCGGCAAGCCGCCGGGATTGGCGGGCGTCTTCAGCATGAGCGGCGGAACGGCTGCGATCAGCACCGCCTTCGCGACGCGGCCCGTGCCGTGCCGGCCGATGTAGCGGGCCACCTCGCCGCCGCCCGTGGAGTGCCCGACCAGCACCGCGTCCTTCAGATCGAGGCAGTCGATCAATTCGGCCAGGTCGTCGGCGTAACGGTTCATCTCGTTGCCCGCCCACGGCTGGCCGGAGCGCCCGTGGCCGCGGCGGTCGTGCGCGATCACCCGATAACCGCGTGCGGCGAGATACATCATCTGCGCATCCCACGCGTCGGCGTTCAGCGGCCAGCCGTGCGAGAACACGACGGGGCGCCCGCTGCCCCAGTCTTTGTAGAAGAGTTCCGTGCCGTCCTTCAATACAAGCGTTGCCATCGTTCATGCTCCCGGTCGATGCCGCTTTTGCAGCGCTGCACGAGGCAGGCCGCAAACGGCGATTCGCGCGACGCCCGTCCCGCTCGTGTCTTGCAGGCAGCCTGGTCGCGCACCGGCATCAGTATCGAAGCGCACAGGCGCAAACCTTTTCAATCCGAACCGGCGTTTTCTGTTCTGCACGGTCACAGCGCCCAGTCTTCGCTGCTTCGTGGCACCTGCCGCCGGCCGCCGTGCGAATTGTCTGCACGGCGGGCGAATTCGAAAGCCGCGCGGCGCGTGAGCCGTCAAGATCGGCTCACGATTTTGCCGCTCGGCCCTTGCTGCTCATCTCTTACCGCGACGTCGGCGCCCCACGAAATGATCGTCAGAAACCATGAAAACTGGCTTCGCATGCTTTTCGTCTGGAAGGGCTCAGTCCTTCGCACGATCATTCCGCAGCTCGCCCTGCTGCTGCTCGTCGCGTTGTTCGCGCTCTTCAGCAACGGCACGATCTTTGGCGAAAAAATCCTGCCCGACACCACGCCGTTTACGCTGATCGGGCTGACGCTTGCGATCTTTCTCGCGTTTCGCAACAACGCAAGCTACCAGTGCTACGTGGAGGCGCGGGCGCTGTGGGGCCAGGCACTCGTCGCATCGCGTGCATTCGCGTCGCACCTGCTGTGCTTCGCGCCCGCCGTCTCCCACGAAGACAGGATCGAACTCGTGAAGCGCATCATCGCGTTCTCGCATGCGCTGAAGTCGCAGTTGCGCCCCGTGCCCGTCGAGGGCGGGCAACGCGCGGACTCGCTGCCGGTGGCTACCACCGCCACGACGAAGGCCTACCCCGCCGCGGAGATACTCCACGAGATGCGCGGTCGCATTGCCGCGCTCGCGACGACCAACGACGTGCGCGACACGTCGCTATACGTCTGGAACCAGCACATCGACGAGCTGCACGCCGTGGCGGGCGGATGCGAACGCATCGCGTCGACGCCCATGCCGTTTCCGTACGCCGTGCTTGTTCATCGCACGGTCTACACGTACTGCCTGCTGCTGCCATTCGGGCTCGTCAATTCCGTCGGCATCTTTACGCCGCTCATGTCGGTGTTTCTTTCGTACACGCTGCTCGCGCTGGAAGCCATCGCGGCGGAGATGTCCCAGCCGTTCGGCACGACGCAGAACAGCCTTGCGCTCGACTCGATCGTCCGGCACATCGAGCGAACACTGCTCGAAATGTGCGGCGCGCCCCTGCCGCCTCCCCTTCCCACCCGCGACGGCTATGAGCTGACCTGACCGCCGCCGCGCCCTGCATGGCGGGCACCCCGCGCGCCCCGTCATCCATATTCATCGAAAGGAGTCTCACCATGTCAGACGCCACACATGCCACGCACGCCACTCACGCGGCCGACACGCGATTGCCCGCCGGCTTCGACGAGTGCGCCATCGGCGAAATCTCCGATGCACTGAACCCGCTGCTCGCCGACGTGTTCGCGCTCTATCTGAAAACGAAGAACTTTCACTGGCACATGCTGGGTTCGCATTTTCGCGACTACCACCTGATGCTCGACGAGCAAGGCGCACAGATCTTCGCCATTGCCGACGACATCGCCGAGCGCGTGCGCAAGATTGGCGGCACGACGCTGCGTTCGATCGGCGACGTGGCGCGACGTCAGCGCATCGCCGACAACGACGCGACCCACCTGAGCCCCGAAGCAATGCTTAGCGAGCTGCGCCACGACAACCTCCAGCTTGCCGCCTTCATGCTGGCCGCACATGAAGTGTGCGAACGCCACCGGGATGTCGCGACGGCGAGCCTGATCGAGAACTGGATCGACGAGGCGCAGCGGCGCGCCTGGTTTCTCGCCGAAGCAAGCCGCTAACGCAAGCAGCCAACTTTCGAACGCTCGTCCCACGCCGGCATGCACCGGCGGCTTCGGCGGCCCTGCGGCGCCGGCAGACGGGTTGGCGATTCGTGTCGCACGGAGTGTTACCCATGAAGCCGATCGTCGTGAGATCCGTGAAGCCGTTTCGCCTGATCGCGCTGGCAGCGGTGACTGCTGGTGTGACCCATGTCGTCGGGTTGCCCGCGTTCGTCGACGCGGTCATGTCCGTCGGCGCCGACATGCAGTTGCCGCTGGAACGCATGGCAAGCGACGCCCCGGACGCACTGGAAACGCTGAACGCACCGCAAGCCGCACATGCTGCGCGTCGTCAGGGAACGCCCGCGTCCGCGGCGAATGCGACGCGATTGACCGACTCGAAGAACGCGCTGCACCCGCGCGCGGCGCCTCGCCCGTTCGGTCTCGCTCCGGGCTACCGGCAGTCGATTGCCGACTCGAAACACTGGACCTGAGCGACGCCATGGCTGCGCGCAACGCCTCGCACAGCGGTAGCGGCAACAGCAACGCTAAACCCAGCGTGCGAATTCAAAACGCGCACGGCGATGCCTCAATCCCATCCGGCGCCGATCAGCGAGGATCGAGTCGAACGGAACAAGGAATCTGACATGGCCCGCAAGAAAGTCGTACGGATCTACAGCGAACCCGCCGGCGGATGGGGCGCGCTCAAGGCGACGGGCGAGGCGCTCGCGGTGCAGGGCATCGCCGTGTCCGGTGCAAAGACGCTGCTGCACATGAACCAGCCTGAAGGATTCGACTGCCCCGGCTGCGCGTGGCCCGACCCCAAACACACGTCGTCGTTCGAGTTTTGCGAGAACGGCGCCAAGGCCGTGGCCTGGGAGGCCACGGCGAAGCGTTGCACGCCGGCGTTTTTCGCCGCGCACAGCGTGGCGGAACTCGAAACCTGGGACGACTACGATCTCGAAATGGCCGGGCGCCTCACGCACCCGATGGTCTACGACAGCGCCTCGGACCGCTACGTGCCCATCGAGTGGGACGCCGCGTTCGCGCTGATCGGCAAGCACCTGAATGCGCTCGACCACCCCGATCAGGCCGACTTCTACACCTCCGGGCGCGCCTCCAACGAAGCCGCATTCCTTTATCAGCTCTTCGTGCGCGAGTTCGGCACGAACAATTTTCCCGACTGCTCGAACATGTGCCACGAGGCGACGAGCGTGGGACTTCCGCAATCCATCGGCGTCGGCAAAGGCACGGTGCTGCTCGAAGACTTCGCACACGCCGACGCCATCTTCATCTTCGGGCAAAACCCCGGCACGAACAGCCCGCGCATGATGAGCGATCTGCATGCGGCGTCGCGCCGGGGCGCGAAGATCGTCTCGTTCAATCCGTTTCGCGAGCGCGCGCTCGAACGCTTCGCCGCACCGCAAGACCCGCTCGAAATGGCGACGCTCGGCTCCACGCCGATCAGCACGTTCCTGTATCAGGTGCGGGTGGGCGGCGACGTCGCCGTGCTCAAGGGCATGATGAAGGCGATCGTGGAAGCGGACGATGCCGCACTCGCCGCAGGCGCGCCACGCATTCTCGACACCACGTTCATCGCCGGCCATACGGCCGGCATCGACGCGTTGCTCGCAGACCTGCGCGCCACGCCGTGGGACGCGATAGAACGCTGCGCCGGGCTCTCGCAAGCGGACATCACGAACGCCGCGCAGGTCTACATGAATGCGCAGAACGTGATTCTGGTCTACGGCATGGGACTCACGCAGCATCGGCGCGGTACGGAGAACGTCCAGCAGATCGCGAACCTCGCGCTGTTGCGCGGCAATATCGGCCGCCCCGGCGCGGGCATCTGTCCCGTTCGCGGACATTCGAACGTGCAGGGCAACCGCACCGTCGGGATCACCGAGAAACCCACGCCCGCGCTGATCGACGGCATCGAACGCGCCTTCGGCTTTCGTGCGCCCGCCGCGCACGGCCACGATGTGCTGGCCTCCATCGACTCGATGATGCGCGGCTATGCGCGCGTGTTCGTCGCGCTCGGCGGTAACTTCGCGGCGGCCGTGCCGGATTGGGTCCGCGTGCAGGGCGCGATGCGCAGGCTCGACCTCACCGTGCATGTGGCAACCAAGTTGAACCGCAGCCATCTCGTGCACGGCAGGCAAGCGCTCATCCTGCCGTGCCTGGGCCGCACCGAAATCGACATTCAGGCCGAAGGACCGCAGTCCATCACCGTGGAAGATTCGATGTCGATGGTCCACGCGTCCGCGGGGCGTAACGCGCCTGCCTCGGACCACCTTCGCAGCGAATCGGCCATCGTCGCGGGCATGGCGCGCGCGGCGATGGGCCACGCGTCGCGCGTGCCCTGGGAGCAACTGGTTGCGAACTACGATCGCATTCGCGACGCCATCGAAACCGTGTTTCCGATCTTCCAGGCCTACAACGAACGCATTCGCGTGCCGGGCGGCTTCCATCTGGCTTCCACGGCGCGCGAACGCGTGTGGGCCACGCCGAGCGGCCGCGCGAATTTTCTCGTGTTCAGCGGTCTGGACGAAGACCTGCATCATGACGACCCCGACGCGCTGCGCCTCACGACCATGCGCAGCCACGACCAGTACAACACGACGCTCTACTCGCACTCGGACCGCTATCGCGGCGTGTTCGGGCAGCGCGACGTCGTGTTCATGAATCCGCGCGAATTGAGCCGGCGCAATCTGCATCCGGGCGAACGGGTGGACATCGTCGCGCTCTCGATCGACGGCATCGAACGCATCGTGCGCGGCTTCAAGGTGATCGAATACTCGCTGCCCGACGGCTGCTGCGGCGCCTACTACCCTGAAGCGAACCCGCTCGTGCCGCTGGATGCGTTCGATCCGCAGAGCCGCACGCCCTCGTACAAGTCGGTGCCGGTCAAGGTGATTCGCGCCGCCGCCGTGGGGCCGGACTCCGCAGCATTCGCCGTGGCGCTCGACGCCGGGGAGCACGGTCATGCTCAGTGACGTCGTCGGCCTCTCGCGCGCACAGTTCGCGCTGACCGCGATCTTCCACATTCTGTGGCCCATCCTCACCATCAGCCTTTCGGCGTTCCTGCTGCTCGTGGAAGCACTGTGGGTTCGAACCGGCGACGCGCTCTACTATCGCCATGCCCGCTTCTGGAGCCGGCTGCTCGTGCTCAATTTCGCGGTCGGCGTGGTGAGCGGCATTCCGATGGAGTTCCAGTTCGGCACGAACTGGGCCGGCTTTGCGCAGTTCAGCGGGTCGTTCTTCGGCAACATCCTGGGCTTCGAAGGCGCGATGGCGTTCATGCTCGAAGCGGGATTCGTCGGCGTGATGATGCTCGGCTGGGGCCGCGTGTCGCCCCGGGTCCATCTCTTCGCCACGTCGATGGTCGCGCTGGGCTCCTCTATCTCCGCGTTCTGGATCATGGTGGCCAACTCCTGGATGCAAACGCCTGCCGGCGTGAAGGTGGTGGACGGCAAGCTGGTGGTGACCGACTACCTCGCCGCCATCTTCAATCCGGACATGGCGTGGGGCGTCTCGCACATGTGGGTTGCCGCGATGGAAACCGGCATGGTCGTGATCGCCGGCATCTCTGCCTGGCAGTTGCTTCGCCGCCGGCATCCCGCGTTTTTTGCGCGTTCGTTCAAGCTGGCTCTCGCTGTGCTCGTCGTCGTGGCGCCGCTCCAGATCTGGCTGGGCGATTCGAGCGGCGTCAGCGTATTCGCGACGCAGCCGGCGAAAGGCGCCGCCATCGAAGGCCATTGGACTACCAACGCGCCCGGCACCGGCGCGCCGTGGTCGCTGGTGGCCTGGCCCGATCAGCAGCAACAGCGCAACGACTGGTCGATTGAAATACCGGGGCTGCTCAGCCTCATCGGCACGCACTCGTTGCACGGCCAGGTGAAAGGTCTCGCCGACTTCCCGCGCGCCGACCAGCCGCCGATGATTCCGCTCATCTATTACGCCTTCCGCGCGATGGCCGGCATCGGCTTCGTGCTGGCGTTGCTCGCGGTGTGGACGATGTACGCCCTGTACCACGCGCGAGGCGACCTGGCCCGGCTGCTCGCGAGGCGCAGGCTGTTGATGGCGTGGGTGCTCTGCATTCCGCTGCCCTACGTCGCAGTGGAAGCCGGCTGGATCGTGCGCGAGGTGGGCCGGCAACCGTGGGTGATCTACGGGCTGTTGCGCACGAGCGAGGCCGCATCCGCCGTGCCGCCGGGCTCCGTGGCGGGAAGCCTCGCGATGTTCGCCGCGTTCTACGTGACGCTGCTCGTCACGTTCTTCGCGCTTGCGCGCCGCTGGTTGAAGACCGGCCCCGACCTGACCTGCGCATTGCCTCGCGCCCGCGCCATCCGCGAGCGGGCCACGATCGCCGACTATTGACTCCTTGCACGCCCACCCGGGCGAATTGCCCATGAACACCTCCGCTCATTTCATCCTGGCCTTCACGTGGTTCGCGCTGATTGGCCTGATGCTCGTTTTCTACGTCGTGACCGATGGTTTCGATCTCGGCGTCGGCATGCTCACCTTGCTCAAAAGCAGCCGCGACGACCGCGACGTGATGGTCGAGACGATCGGCCACGTGTGGGATGCGAACGAGACCTGGCTCGTCGTGGTGGGAGGCGCGCTGTTCGGCGCCTTTCCGGCCGCCTACGCGCTGCTGATGCAGAGCCTCTACGTGCCCGTGATGACGATGATCGCCGGGCTCATCATGCGCGGCGCGGCCATCGAGTTTCGCCACGGCGGCCGGCATGGGCCGGCGTGGGATGCGGTGTTCGGCCTGGGCAGTCTCGTGGCCGCGATTTCGCAGGGCATCGTGCTGGGCAGGATCGTCACCGGCCTTGTGCCGGGCGCGTTCGGCATGGCGTTTTCCATCGTGGCGGCAATCGGCGTGGTGACCGGTTATGCGTTGCTCGGCGCAACTTATCTCGCGAAGAAAACGGTTGGTTCGCTCGAACAGTGGGCGCGGCGCATCGCGCTGTTGAGCGCCGTGCTGACCGTTGCGGCCGCCGCTGCACTGACTGCGGCCACCTGGGCCGGCAGCGCGGTGGGACGCGAGCGGTGGCTCGCGCCCGGCGTCTTCCCGCTGCTTGCGGTGCTGGCCGCGTGCGCGGCGCTTTCGTTCGCGTGGCTCGTCGGGTCGCTTTATCTTGGTAGCCCGCGCGGGCCGTTTCGCGCTGCCATCACGCTCTTCGTGGTCTCTTTCACCGGTCTCGCGGTGAGCGTCTATCCCGACTTCGTGCCCGGCAAGCTCGGCATTCTTCAGGCCGCATCCGACACGGCCACGCTCGTGTTCATGCTGATCGGCATCGGCTTCGTCTTCCCGGTGATGATCGGCTACAACCTTTACCAGTATTCGGTCTTTCGCGGCGAGGTCGTGGGGACGGCGCGAGCGGGCGAGTGACCCGCTCCGGGCTCCGGGCGCTGAGCACCGGACGCCCGGCCGGTCAATCCGCTTCCACCTCGCAGAGCACCGAAGCCAGAATCATCGCGCCGTCGTTGAGCGGCCTGGGGCGGCTGCGCCGCGGCTGGTAGACGAGGTCGCCGCGCCGGATTGCCCGGCCGCTCATGACGCAGATGCCGCTTCTGCGCGCGTGCGAGACATGCCAGAGCTGGTCGCCATACGAGCAGTGAGTCGAATCGCGCCAGGCGATGGTCACGGTGGTCGACGTTGGGCGCTCGATCACGCTCAACGAGACCGAGCGGCGCACGGCGCCGGCAGACTGCGCACTCGCGGCCAACGCTGTTGCGGACCCGGCTGCAAGCCGGGTCGCGGAATTCACCTTGCGCGCAGGCGAGGTGTCGCGTGCGCGCGCCGCGGGCCGCGCATCGCCGCCGCAGAGTTGGGAAAGCAGACCCAGCGTCTGCGTCCAGGGATCCACCGGTATCACGCTTGCAGGGAAGTCCATTGCCGTCCTCGTTGTGTCGATAGATTGAATCGCTCAGGCACGCTGGGCGGCCGGCGTGTCGTCGCTCGCCGTGCGTCCCATCCGGCTGGCGTCGTCTACACGGAAACCGCAGCACGGCATCCGCACGCTCAGAAGCGGTTCGGCCGAAAGCCATCCATGCTTCGCCGGCGAAGCGCTGCCGGCCATGCGAAAAAAGGCCTCGCTGATCGCGAGGAACGTGGGGATCTGCTCATCGATCGACATGTGCCTTCATCCTCCAGCAGTAAGGGGTCTCGCCGACAAAGCGTTTGAACACCGTCGTGAAGTGAGCCTGCGAGCGAAAGCCGCAGCTAAGCGCAACGTCCAGCACGCCGTGGCGCGTTTCGAGCAACAACTGCTGCGCGTGCTCGATGCGTCGCCGCATCAGGTATTCGTGCGGACGCAGTCCGGTCGCGCGGCGGAACTGCGCCGCGAAATGCATGCGCGTGAGCCCCGCGCTCTGCGCCATGTCGGCCAGGCCAATCGAATCGGCAAGGTGCGCGTCGATGTATTCGACCGTGCGCCGCATGCGCCACGGCGGCAGCGCCGCGGCGCCCCGCGCGTCGCGCCCGTCGACCGCGAAGTGCCGCGCGACGACGCGCGACACGATCGCAAGGCTCACGCTGTCGGCGAATACCTTGCCGAGCGTGGCATCCTGCGTGTGCGACACGGCAAGCGCCTGGCCCAGCCGTTCGAGTGCGGGGTCGCGTACGAGACGCGGATCGTCGATGACGATATCGCCCGCACAGGGACGGCCGAACAGGTCTTCGTAGCATTCCGCGAACACTGGTTGCGACGCGAAGAGATGCAGCACGTCGCTCGGCGCATCGAACACTGCGCGGCACGCCACGCCGGGTGCCGTGATCTGCGCGGCGCCTGCCGTCACGCGCCCTTGCACGAGCGTGCGGCCGGCATGCGAGAACGTCAGCGTGGTGCACTTCAGGTTGATGCCGATGCAGTGCCAGCGCGCGCTGCCGTCGTTGACCACTTCGAGCGATTGCGCCGCGTTGCGCGTCCAGCGGGAGAGCGCGATGTCGGCGTCGGCATCACAGGCAGTTGCGCCCGGATCGCGCCACGCGCGCTCGGCACTGATCGGACTGGACACCGGCCGCGAGGCGGCGAACGCCACGGCATGGGAGGCCGAGACGGCCGGGGCGGCGGATTCGGAAAGTTTCGGTGACGAGAGAATCATGACTGGCTACCTGGGATCGTGAACCATTGCGCGCGGGCACGGCGGCGCGGTGAACACAAGGTATCGAAACCCGCTGCGCCGAACCAGCCGTACAAAAGGGTTGCCCGAAGCCATGAAAGGGTGGCTCAGACCCGCCGATGGTTTGATCGCGTCATATGAAGGTTTAGTCGCGCGCAGCCATCGCGCACGCTGCGGCGGCGAACAGATGAGACGTTCTATACGTCCGTATAGGTGGGCCCGCAACGTGACGAACGGCGCGGCGGCGGCCGCCGTGCAAATCGCAAAGGCAACGGTTCGAAGTGAAAGCGCACGGGCAGAGACAAGGTGCATGCTGGCGACGTAGGACAGGCGTGCCTTTCGCGTGAAGCGTGTCGTGCGATATGGCGTGCCGCCACACCGTTGACGACCATGCGATACCAAAAAGGTATGCCAGCGATGACGAATTTGAATATTACAAGCGCGATAGCGCTACCTATACTCGCTCTCGCCGTAGCGCCCTGTTTCAGACCGTAGCCGCATCCGTTCGCCCCTCTCCCGACGCACACCATCGAGCCCTTGCCGCTCGAGGGGGACGCTTTACGCGCTCACGCCGCGCATTCATCTCAACGAGGAGCTTTGTCGCAATGAACTTTACGATTGGCACGCTGCTCGCGCTGTCGTTTCTGATTTCCGTGCTTGGACTCTTTCTGTTCCTCTGGGCACAAATGAACGGCTTGATGCGAGCCGGGCCCGATGCCGCCGAGGTGATCTTCGCCGAAGGCGAAGTGGGACAGACCGAAGACCCGGCTCTTTCTGCATCGCATCGCGAAGCCCTTCAGCAGGCCGCAGTGCACGGCGCGCCGGCCGGCCTCGGCCATTCGCCCGCACTGAGCCGCGAACTTGAGGAACGCGCGCAGCAGGACGCATCGAGCCGGGGGCCGGCCTTCGTCTTTCTGTGCTCCTCGGTGTTCTGGCTGTTGCTGGGTTCCGTGGCGGGCCTGATCGCTTCGCAGAAGCTCACCTCGCCGGACTTTCTCACGCAGTCCGCCTGGCTCACGTTCGGCCGCGTGCGCACCGCGCATCTGAACATGGTGGTGTACGGGTGGGCCTCCATGGCAGGCATCGGCATCTCCCTCTGGATGCTGCCGCGCCTGCTCAAGACACAACTCGCGGGCGAACGTTTCGCGATTGCCGGCGCCTGGCTCTGGAATGCCGGCCTCGCCGCGGGCATCGCCGCCATTCTCTCGGGGTGGACCGACGGCCTGCAATGGCTCGAAATTCCCTGGCAGATCGGCATCCTGCTCGCCGTGGGCGGCGCGCTCGTGGCGGTGCCGCTCCTCATGACCATCGCACGGCGCACCACGCACCACCTCTACGTTTCCGTGTGGTATCTCGCCGCCGCGCTGCTGTGGTTTCCCATTCTCTACATCGTCGCGAAGGTGCCGGGCGTGCACTTCGGCGTGGAGCAGGCCATCGTCAACTGGTGGTTCGCGCACAACGTGCTTGGCCTGTGGCTCACGCCGATCGGACTTGCCGCCGCCTACTACTTCATCGCGAAGGTGCTCGGGCGGCCCATCTATTCGTACGCGCTCTCGCTCGTCGGCTTCTGGGCGCTCGCAATGTTCTACAGCCAGGCCGGCATTCATCACCTGCTGGGCGGCCCGGTGCCGCAATGGCTGCAAAGCGTTTCCGTCGTGCAGAGCGTGATGATGATTGTCCCCGTGCTGGCCGTCGGCGTGAACCATCACATGACGGTGGCGGGCCACTTCGGCGCGCTGAAGCATTCGCCCACGCTGCGCTTCGTCGTGCTGGGCGCCGCGCTGTACACGCTCGTGTCGTTGCAGGGGTCGCTGGAGGCCTTGCCGTTCTTCAACCGGCTCGTGCACTTCACGCAGTACAAGGTGGCACACGCGCACCTCGGTCTCTACGGGTTCTTCTCGATGATCATGTTCGGCTCGATCTACTTCGCGATGCCGCGCGTGCTCGAACGCGAATGGCCTTACCCGAAACTCATCTGGCTGCACTTCTGGCTCGCGGCCATCGGCTTTGCCATCTACTTCGTTTCGCTCACGATCGGCGGCGTGCTGCAAGGCATCGCGCTGCTCGATCCCGCGCGTCCGTTCATGGCATCCGTGGAAGTTCTCACGCCGTATCTGGAGGCTCGCACGCTGGGCGGCGCGCTCATGACGGCCGGCCACTTCGTGTTCGCGTATCACTTCTTCGCGCTCGTCTTCGGCCGGCAGAGCGCGCGTTCCGACGCGGCGCCGGCTCGCCACGCGATCTCGATGGGAGCCTGACATGAACCGCGTCCTCACTGTCGTAATCGGTTCGCTCATCATGCTGGCCATGGCGACGCTCGTGCTCGTCGCGCTTCCGTACCGGCAACTGCGCGACGAAGCGCCGCCCGAGCCGCTCAAGCCCTACACCCTCGCGCAACTGCGCGGGCGCGCCACCTACGTGAACATGGGCTGCGTCTACTGCCATTCGCAGCAGCCGCGCGCCTCGTCGCTCGGGCCGGACGAACTGCGCGGATGGGGACGCCCCTCCGTGCCCGCAGACTATGTCTATGACTATCCGCACCTGCTCGGCGTATCGCGCACGGGGCCCGATCTCTTCAACATCGGCGCCCGCCAGCCGAGCGATGCATGGCACCTCGCGCACCTCTATCAACCGCGCGCCGTGACGCCGGGCAGCGTGATGCCGGCCTATCCGTTCCTGTTCAAGGTGGTGGATCACACGAAGCCGGGTGACGTCGTCGTGCAACTGCCGCCGAAATTCGCGCCGACCAACGGCAGGCAGGTCGTGGCGTCGCAGGACGCACTCGATCTCGTCGCCTATCTCACGGCCCTCAATCACACCTATCCGGCTCCGGCCGATCCGTCGGGAGCAATGAAATGAGCGAGCAAGACAACGCCAATGCCGTCCGCGCGCGCGAGCATGCGGAACCGGTCGAGCGCAGCAACCCGGTGCCCTGGCTGCTCGGCCTCGTGGCCGCCGCGCTGGCGGTCTGGGGCGTGAGCTACTTCCTGCTGAATCCCGCGCTCGGTTCGAGTTCGACCGCAGAGCCCAGTGCCACGCCAGGCGCCGCAGGCACCGTTGCCGCGGCTCAAGGCGCGCCCAACGGCGCCCTGATCTTCGCGAGCCGCTGCGCCTCGTGTCACCAGGCCACGGGCGCGGGTCTGCCGGGCGTCTTTCCACCGCTTGCGGGCTCGGAGTGGGTGAACGGCGACCCGAAGGTCGTGGCCCGCATCCTGCTGCTCGGCGTCACGGGCAAGATCATGGTGGCGGGCAGCACCTTCAACGGATCGATGCCGGCTTTCGGCACCACGCTGAGCAACGAGGAGATTGCGGCCGTCGCCTCGCATGTGCGCTCGAGCTTCGGCAACCACTCGCCGGCGTTGAGCGCGGACGTCGTGAAAGCCGAGCGGACGGCCATAGGCAACCGCACGACCCCGTGGGCCGGCGAAGACGAGCTGAAGCGGCCATGAGTGAGCCCGCCGCCATGGCACCCGTTGCACGCGACGCGTCGGCTGCGCCCGACAGCGCGACGCTCGACGTGCGCGGCATGTGGTGCACGAGCTGTGCGAACGCGCTCGAACGCGTGCTGCAACGCCAGCCCGGCACGCTCGACGCACGGGTGAGCTTCGCCTCCGAATCCGCGACGCTCGAATGGGACCCGCGCCGCACCTCGCTCGGCCATTTGCTCGCCGCCGCGGCGAAGCTCGGCTACGAATGCGTGCCCGAAAGCGAGACGCCGGACCGGCGTGCGCATACGGCCGCGCTGCTCGATGACCTCACCGTCCGCCTCGTCATCGCCGCTTTTTGCTCGATGTGGGTGATGACGGCGCAAACCACGCTTTACTTCACCACGGCTGCCACGGTGCCCGAGCGCATTCGCTACGGGCTCGCCGTACTCGCCGGCGTCGCCACACTGCCCGTCGTTGGCTATTGCGCGCAGCCGTTTTTCAAGGCTGCGTGGCGAACCTTGCGGGCGCGCGTGCCCGGCATGGACTGCCTCGTCGCAATGGGGACGAGCGCGTCGTTCCTGCTGTCCGTCTGGCGCGTGGCGCGCGGCGAACCGGTGGTCTATTTCGATTCGGCGGCCATGATCGTCACCTTCCTGCTGGCTGGCCGCTGGCTCGAACTGCGCGTGCGCAGCCGCATGTCCGACGCCGTTCGCACCCTGCTCGATCTGCCTGCGCAAACCGCACGCGTGCTGGCGGCCGACGGCGCACAAACCGTGGTGCTCGCGAAGCGCGTCGCGCGCGGCAGCGTCATTCGCGTGCTGCCGGGCGAGCGTCTGCCGCTCGACGGCATCGTCACGGGCGGCCAGTCTTCGCTCGATCGTTCGCTGCTCACGGGCGAAAGCGAACTCGTCGGCGTGGGGCGCGGCAGCTTCGTGGAGGCAGGCGCCCTCAACGCCGACGGCGAACTGCTGGTGTGCGTGAAATACGGATGGGGCGAGCGGCGCGTGGATGCGATCGCGAAAAGCGTACGCGCGATGCTCGCCCGCAAGACGGCCTCGCAAGCCATCGCCGAGCGCTTCACGCGCCGCCTCGTTCCGGCCATCGCCATGGTCGCGTTGCTGGTGTTCCTCGCCGGCGGTCTGCTGGGCATGGGGTGGGCAGACGCGCTCGCGCGTGCCGTCGCGGTGCTCGTCATCACCTGCCCGTGCGCGCTCGGCATGGCCGTGCCGCTCGCGCTGAGCGCGGGCGTGGGACGCGCGGCGCGCGAAGGCATTCTGTTTCGCGACGTCGAGGCCATCGAGAAGGCCGGCAAACTCTCCACGTTCTTCCTCGACAAAACCGGCACGCTGACCGAGGGCAAGCCCCGGCTCGTCCGTGCGCTTGCCGCGCGCGACGTTGGCGAAGCGGATCTCATCGAAGAAGCGGCACGCGCCGAACGCGGCAGCGAGCATCCGATCGCAGCCGCCATTCGCGCGCTCGTCGCGCCTGACAGGCTCGCCTGCGCAGTGGACGCCCCGCCGGGCACCTCGCGCGCGGTGCCCGGCGCCGGCGTGATCTGGCAAGGCGCCGACGGCGAGCGCATTCTGGCCGGCTCCGCGGCGTTCCTGCGTAACCACGACGTGCCGGTACCCGATATCGACGATGCGAACACCGCCGTCCATGTTGCCCGCGACGGCCACTGGCGCGGCATGCTCGGCTTCGCCGACCGCCCGCGCGAGGGCGCCCGACACGCCGTCGATTCGCTGCGCGCACACGGCGCAACGGTGGCCATGCTGACGGGCGACCGGCCCAACGTTGCGCACGCCATCGCGCAGGCCGTGGGCATGGGCGACGCGCCCCTCTTCGCGGCGCAGACACCCGAGCAGAAAGCAGCACACATCGTGGCCGAGCAAGGTACGCGACAGGGCGCGGTCGCCTTCGTCGGCGACGGGCTCAACGACGCGCCGGCGCTGGCCGCCGCCGACGTCGGCATCGCCGTGGGTAGCGCTTCGCCTGCTTCGATGGCCGCGGCGTCGATCGTGCTGGTCGACGCGGGCGTGGAAAAACTCGGCCTTGCCTTGCGGCTCGCGCGCCGTACCGCGCGCGCCATGCATCAGAACCTCGCGGCCGCGGTGGTCTACAACGCGCTCGCAATTCCGGCCGCCGTCTTCGGTTTCGTTTCACCCGCCACAGCAGCCGCGCTGATGGTGGCAAGTTCAGTGTCGGTCACCCTGAACGCCGCCCGCCTCGCGGCCCGCACCGACGTACCGTCGCCTGTATCGCCTCCTACACGCGCTTTGCCCATCGAACAGATCTGGAGCCCCTCATGAGCCAACACGATCACGATCCCTTCTCGCCGCACCGGCGCCGACTGCTGAGCGGCCTTGGCGCGCTCGGTGCCGCGGCGTTCATGACGCCCATGCTCGCGCGCGGCGCGCAAAGCGGCACCATCGAGTTGCCGTTCGAAAACGGCAGCCGTCCGCTCACCTCGGACCTGCCGCAGAAATCCGGCGTGATCCTGCAGCGCACGCGCCCGCCGCTGCTCGAAACACCGTTCGACGTTTTCGACCAGGGCGTCTTCACGCCGAACGACCGCTTCTACGTGCGCTGGCATCTCGCCAACATCCCCACCTCCATCGATCCGGCCACCTACCGCGTCGCCGTTCATGGTGCCGTCAAGCGAACCTTGAATCTTTCGCTCGACGACCTGATGCGCAGGTTCCCGCGCTACGAAATCGCGGCGGTCAATCAATGCTCGGGCAATTCGCGCGGCTTCTTCAGCCCGCGCGTGCCGGGCGGCCAGTGGGGCAACGGTGCGATGGGCAATGCGCTATGGAAAGGCGTGCGGCTCAAGGACGTGCTGGATCACGCGGGCGTGCGCGGCAACGCGGTCGCCGTGCGCTTCAACGGCCTCGATTCGGGCGTGATTCCGCAAACGCCGAAGTTCCTCAAGTCGCTCGACATCGACCACGCGCGGGACGGCGAAGTCATGCTCGCCTATGCGATGAACGGCGAGCCGTTGCCGCTGCTCAACGGCTATCCGCTGCGGCTCGTGGTGCCCGGCTGGTACGCCACGTACTGGGTGAAGATGGTGACCGACATCGACGTGCTCGACACGCCCGACGACAACTTCTGGACGGCCAAGGCGTACAAGGTTCCGGCCAATCACTTCGCCAACGTGCGCCCCGGCGAGACCGACGTGCCGCAGATTCCCATCAACCGCATGCTGCCGCGCTCGTTCTTCACCAACCTCAAGACGGGCGACAAGGTGGGCACAGGGCAATCGGCGCTCGTGCGCGGCATTGCGTTCGGCGGCATCAATGCGCTGGCGCGCGTGCAGTTGTCCGTGGATGGCGGGCACAGCTGGGCCGATACGCAGCTGGGACACGACTACGGCAAGTACAGCTTCCGCCAGTGGCAGACCAACGTACGCTTCACGCAGCGCGGCCCGCAGACGCTGATGGTGCGCGCCATCGACTCGACGGGGCAGGCTCAGCCCGCCACCCCGAACTGGAACGGCGGCGGCTTCATGCGCAACGTGATCGAATCGATTCAGCTCGACGTGGCCTGACAAGGAACAAGAACATGAACGCAAGACTGAAGCGTATGGCGGTGATGCTCGCGGTACCTGTCACGCTCGGCGCGCTGCTCGGCGTGGCGGGCCGGCACTACCTTCCTGAATCCATCGCAGCGCAGGCGGCGCGCCAGGACGCTATCGCGCCGCCGGTGCACCTGAGCGCCCTCAACGTGACGTTGCCGCCCGGACAATCGACGTTTCCGCCGGGCCCTGGAGTGGACATCGCAAACTCGAACTGCGTGATGTGCCATTCCACGGGCATGGTGCTGCGGCAACCGCCGCTCACCACGAGCGAATGGAAGGTGGAAATCAACAAGATGCGCAGTGCCTTCGGCGCGCCCATTACGCCGGACCAGATCGACGCGCTGGCGCATTACCTCAACACCGTCAATGGCCGCAAGCCGCAGGCGGGGCCTTCGGGCGTCGACAATCAGGCGAGCTGAACGCCATAACGGCGTGTCATGGCGAGCATCGAAACAATGCATTTTTCGCAGGCGCGTTGCTCCACTAACCTTCATTCATCGACTCGCAACCCATAGCCGCACCGGCGAAAACCGGCTCAGTCGAACGGCACAACATCTGCCGCACCACGCAGGGAATAAGTTGGACCCGCAGGTGTAAACAGAAGTGACACGCCGCAAACGTGGGCATGAAAGCGCCGCCCACGCTTCGGCGAGCCGTGCGGTATTGGTCAACAGCGATCGGTCAACAGCGAAACGTGTTTCGCGCTCAAACCAACTGAAGGAGTCTCATCATGAAAACGCTTGCCTGCCTCGCCCTCGTTATCGGCACCCTTGCTACGCCCGCGCTGAGCTTCGCTCAAAGCACGACGCCCATCACGCGTGCGCAAGTGCGCGCCGACCTGATCCGCGTCGAGCAAGCCGGCTATAACCCGGCGACCGCGAACGACCCGCAGTACCCCGCCGACATTCAGGCTGCCGAAGCAAAGGTCGCCGCCGAGCAGCAGCAGGCAGCCGGCGACGTGGGCGGCACGCCGATGAACGGCACCGCCGCAAGCGGCATGCCCCACCACGCGGCCACGCACGCATCCGCCTCCTGCGTCGGCCCCGTGAGCTTCTGCAATCTCTACTTCGGTAGCTGAGCGCTTATGCTGCACACTGTTCGCACTGCCCAGCCAGCCCGTCCAATGGCCGGCCGCGCTGGGCAAGCACAGTCCCTTGTCTTTGAGCCCCTATGAACTTCACTCATCTGCTCGCCTTTTACGAAGTGGCTCGTGCGGGCAGCATCAGCGCCGGTGCGGAGCGACTGCATGTGAGCCAGCCGGCCGTGACGCGCGAGATTCGGGAGCTGGAAGATCGACTCGGCATGATGCTCTTCGATCGCCTGCCGCGCGGTGTCGCCCTGACCGAAGGCGGCAAGCTGCTCTACGAGTACGCGAGCCGCATCTTCACGCTGGCGGACGCTGCCGAAAAGGAACTGGCCGAACTCGCCGGCCTCGGCTCGGGGCACATGAAGATCGGCGCAAGCGGCACGCTTGGCGTGTACTTCGTTCCCGACGCGATCGCACAGTTCAACGCGCGCCACCCTCAGGTTGCCATCGACCTGACGGTCACGAACACCGAACGCGTGGAAGCCGGACTGCGGGATCTGACGTTCACGATCGGCTTCATCGAGGGGCCTTTCGACGACTCCATTCTTCACGCGCGGCGCATCGGCTCCGACGAGATCGCCGTAATCGCGGCGCCGGGGCATCCCTGCGCGGGCACGAAGCTGCACGCGCGGGAACTCGTGGATCAGGCCGTCATCATGCGCGAGCCCGGCTCGGGCACACGCGCCATCATCGAAGAAGCGTATCGCCGCGCGGGGCTCGACATCGAGCCGCTGATGTCGGTGAGCGACACGGAAGCAATCAAGCGGATGCTGCTTTCCCAGCACGCGCTCGCCTATATCTCGACGCTCAGCGTGACGGAGGAATTGCGGCGCGGCGAGCTGACCATCATCGAAGTGGAAGACCTGCACATCGTGCGGCCGCTGCACATGGTATGGGCGAAGGGACGGTCGCTGTCGCCCAGCAGCCAGGCGCTGTTCGATCTCGTGGCAAGCGGCACGCTCAATGCAACGGCTGCGGAAGCAGACGCAGCCGGCGCTTCCGAAGCCGTTGGCTCCGAAAGCGCCCGTAGTGTCAGGCAAAACCGCCGTTGACGTACACGATCTGGCCGTTCACCCATTCGCCGTCGTCGCCCACCAGAAATGCCACGGTTCCCGCAATGTCGTTCGGCTCGCCAAGCCGCTCGAGCGGCGCGAGATGCGCGAGGTGCTCGATCTGTTCCTCGGTCTTGCCCTTCAGGAAGAGTTCGGTCGCCACGGGGCCGGGCGCGATGGCGTTCACGGTAATGTGCCTGCCGCGCAGTTCGTTGGCGAGCACACGCACCATTCCGTCGACGCCCGCCTTCGAGGCGATATAGGCGCCATAGCCCGGAAACGACTTGGCGATGACACTGCTGGAAAACGCGACGATGCGCCCGCCTTCGCCCAGATGCGAGAGTGCATGAGCCATGATCAGATAGCTGCCTCTCAGGTTCACGCGAATGGTGCGGTCGAACACGTCGAGTCCTTCCGGCACGATCGGCGAGAGCGGCATGATGCCGGCGCAATGGACGACGGCATCGAGGCGGCCGAACGTGTCCATCGTGCGGCGGTAGAGGGCATCGACGTCCGCGGCTTCGCTCACGTCGCCTTTGACGGCGACGGCCTCGCCGCCGCGCCCGAGGATTTCCGTGACGAGCGCATCGGCTCCGGCGGGATTGCCCGCATAGTGGCCGACCACAGCGAATCCGTCCGCTGCCAGACGCAAAGCCACGGCCTTGCCAATGCCGCCCGAGGCGCCCGTGACGAGGGCGACTTTCGACGCTTTCGACATTTCTGCTCCTTTCAGTGTGGTGAGGCACCGGCCTGCCCGGTGCGTGTCCCAATATGCGCGCCGCACCGACACGATGTTTTTCGATTTGCACGCTCTGCAAGCAGACAAACGCAGACACTGCGAAAATCGGCGTCACGAACGAATGCGATGTGCCCGCAAAGGCGCTGCAAAAAGCATTTCAAGACTGTTTTCGCAGCATTTTGGTTTTGTATAATCGCCGCAACTTTCTTGTCGCGACTTCCCGCCGCCGCAGTTCAGGGAAAGTTGTCCACACGCCCGTATCGGGACCTGCCGCATGAATCAGCCAAATGCCGAGGCGATAGCCGCGCCGACACAGAAACCGTTGAATGCGTCCGCGCACGTTGCGAACGAGGCGCTTGTCGAAACAGACGGGCTGTTCCGCGATGCGCCCATTCCGATTCTGATCGAGGACTGGTCAGGTATCAAAGCGTGGGTCGACTCGCTCAGAACGAGTGGCGTAGACGATCTCGAGTCCTACATCGATCGGCACCCCGAGGTGATCGACAGGCTGCGTGAACTGCACACGTTCGTCGATGCCAACGACGCGACGCTCGCGCTCTTCGATGCGGCGTCGAAGGAAGTTTTTTTCGAATGGTCGCGCGAGTTGCTGCCGGCGAACCGGTTCAGCAACTCGCAGGTGCTGCGCGCGATGTTCGAAGGCGACGCATCGTGCCAGGGCGAGCGTGTTCTCACCACGCTCACCGGCCGAAGAGTGCCTATCGTCTGGCGCTGTTCGCTGCCGAAGGACATCGCTCAATATACGCACCTGCATTTCTACGCGTTCGACGTCACCGAGCACAAGGAAAACGCCGACCGGCTGCAGACGCTGCGCGCGCAGATGGCGCGCAACGCGCGCGTCTCGATGGTCGGGCAGCTCGTGGCATCCATCACGCACGAGATCGGCCAGCCGCTCGGCGCGGTCCGCACGGGGCTCGACGCCGCGGTGCGCTGGCTGGATCGGCCCGAACCCAACGTGGCCGAAGCACTCGCCGCGTTCCGCCATGCGTCGCAGTGGACCGACGACATCGCGGGCATTTGCCGGCGTTTGCGCGGCTTTCTTGCGGGCGCGCCAGTGGAGGCGGTCGAACTCGACTGCGCCGAGATCGTGGATTCCGCGATGCTGCTGATCGCATCGGAAGCGAACGCAAACGCGATCACGCTGGCAAAGGAGATCGAGCCCGCAGTAACCGCCTACGCGGACCGCATCCAGCTGCAGCAGGTGCTGACCAATCTCCTGATCAACGGCATCCACGCGATTGCCGCCGCGAGCGCCGCCGGCCGCGAGCCGCTGCTGACCGTGCGGGCACGCCGCTATAACGACTCGCAGACGCTTTTCGAAGTGGTGGATACGGGTAACGGCATCCAGGCCTTGCAGCCCGACGCGATCTTTCAACCGCTTTCCAGCACCAAGAGCGACGGCATGGGCATGGGCCTGCCCATCTCGAAGTCGATTGTCGAAGCGCATGGCGGCGCAATATGGGTGGCGGACACGGGCGACGCCGGCACGCGGTTCTGCTTCACGCTGCCCCGTTCGGCTCGCGCGCACGGCACCGGCAGACCCGTCGCGCACGCCACGCGTGCGGCCGTGCCCGGCAACGACGGTTCGCGCTGAAGCAGCGCAATGCGCATGCACAATTCCCCGGGCTACAGCCACGCCAACGCAACGGCTTCGCACCGTCTAGCGCCGGCAACGTTGGCCACCATCGTGCTCGCGAATGCGATCGAGTTCTTCGACTACTTCTGCTACACGGTCTTCGCCGCCTTCATTGCGCGCACGTTCTTTCCGCATGCCGTAGGCGCATACGGACCGCTGCTCTCGCTCGGCACGTTCGCGGCGGGATTCCTGTCGCGGCCTGTCGGTGCACTCGTCATCGGTACGCAGGCGGACACGGCCGGGCGCAAGCCTGCGCTGTTGCTGACGGCGGCACTCGTCACCGCGGGCTCGCTCGGCGTGGCGCTCACGCCCGGCTATACGACGCTCGGCGTATTCGCACCGATAGCGGTATTGCTCTGCCGGATCCTGCAAGGCGTGGCGGTGGGCGGGGAAATGGGCTCGTCGGGGGCCCTGCTGATCGAGCATTGCCCGACCGGAGGAAAGAGTCTGTACGCCGGCTGGCTGATGGCGGGGCAAGGGCTCGCGCTCGTCGCGGCAGGCGTTTGCGGCATCGCGCTGCACGATCTCCTCACCGCGGAGCAGATCGGGCGATGGGGTTGGCGCGTGCCGTTCGCGCTCGCCGCCGCGCTCATTCCCGTGCAGATCTACCTGCGCCGTCATATTGCCGAGACGTGGCAGCCGCCGCACGAGGCGCAGCCGTTTCGCGGCATGCTGGCCCGCTTGCGCGGGCAATGGCTGCTCGCCATCGTGCTGATCTTCGGCGGCACCGTGCCCACCTATGTAGCCACTTACGCGACCACGTTCGGCGTGGCGGGCGCGTCGCCGTCCGCCTACGCCTCGTTCATGACGACGGCGGCAGTGGGCATGGTCACGCTGGCGCTCTCGGTAGCAGGGGGTCGGCTCGCGGACCGCATCGGCCGCGTGCGAACCATCGCAGTCGCCCGCGCGCTGACGATGTTCGCCGTAGTGCCCGCGTTCCACTACGCGGCTAGGCATCCGCAACCCATCGCGCTCTTTTGCGTCGTCGCGCTGTTTGCGGGGCTGTCCGCACTCGCGGGCGGACCGACCATCGTCGTGATCCTCGAAATGTTTCCGGTACGCGGGCGTGCCCTCGCCATGTCCTTCGTCTATGCCACGGGCGTCGCGCTGTTCGGGGGCACGACGCCGTTCGTCGTTGCCTCCGTCGCCGCATGGAGCGGCTCGCACGCGGCCGCCGGGTGGTACGTGTTCGTGTCCGCCGCCGTCACGTTGATCGCCCTTCTCCTGTTGCGCGCCTCGAACGCCGCGGGCGCGCAAGGCCCCGCCGCCAACGCGTAGCGAGGCGCGTTAGTCGCACGTTAGTCGCCTGCAAGCATGGCATCGTCGCCGTGCGAATCGGCAACGCCCTCACGTTTGCCGACAGCGCGTGCCCCGCTCGCCCGCCACACTCCTTTCCGTCGTCCAGCGCAATGCGCGGCAACCGGCGCGCGCGATGCGGCGCCGCCCCATCGTCGTTGACCCTACGGAAAGGATCGAACCATGTCTCACCATCTCGACTCCCCGCTCGCCCGTCAGGACGTGCGCCTCGATATCACGGATCTGTACTGCTTTCGCGGCGAAACGGGCACTGCGTTCGTGATCAACGTCTGCCACTCGATAGCGGGGGAAGGACGCACGCCCGGCTACCATCCCGAAGGCTTCTATGAATTCAAGATCGATCTGGATCACGACGCCGTCGAGGACCTGACTTATCGCATCACGTTCGACGAACGTGACGCACAAGGCAAACAGCGCTTCGTCGTGCGCCGCATTGCCGGCGCCGACGCAACGGACCCGCACGCGCAGGGCGAAGTGGTGGCGCGCGGCGGCACGGACGAAACGGTGACGGCGCCTTCCGGCCTGCGCGTGTGGGCGGGCCGCGCGGGAGACCCGTTCTGGATCGAACCCGACGTTCTGCATGCGGTGGGCCACGCATTCCAGGACGGCACGCCGCTCGACCTCGGCAACTGGCAACCCGCCGACGCACGCAACCTCTTCGCGGGCCACACGGTGTACTCGATCGTACTGGAGGTGCCCGACGCCGACCTGCTCGCCACAGCCGGCGCCAACCGCAACATCGGCGTATGGGCGGTCGCGACACTCGCCACGGACGCAGGCGGCTGGCGCTCCATCAACCGCGTGGGCCTGCCCATGATTCACCCGCTCTTCACACAGTACAACGAAGTCCTCGGCGACCGCCTGAATGCAGGCCGTCCCGCCGACGACTTCGAGACGTACGGCGCGCAGCTCATCCGCTCCATTGCCGGCGCCGTGCGGGCCAACGGCACGACCGAAGACCCCGAGGGCTATGCCACAGCCGTCGCACATCGCTTTCTGCCCAACATGCTGCCGTACAAGGTGGGCACGCCGGCCGTGTTCGGCGTCGCGCTCTGGAACGGCCGGACCATGACGGACAACGCGCCCGACCTGATGTTCACGATGGCCGCGAACACGCCGATCAGCCTCGGCATCGGCAAGGAGTCGGTCACGTCGAAGCCTTCTTCCACGTTTCCGTACGTGCCCAAAGCCGCCGCATAACGCGGGTGCGCTCCGCCGCGCGAGCCGTGCGCGGCGAGGCGTGCCGCCCTCGCCTTCTCTCTATTGACCGGGTCGCCATGTCTACACGTCCTGTCGCCGCGATGGGCGGTTTCATCGCGCTCCTCCACCTTGTCGGTTGGGGAACGCTGCTCGCGCTCGTCGCGCCGCTGCATCGCGGCGGGGGCTCCACGGCATTGGGCATCGGTGCGGGCATCGCCGCATACGCGCTCGGCATGCGCCATGCGTTCGACGCCGACCATATCGCCGCCATCGACAACACCACACGCAAGCTCGTGGGCGAAGGCAAGCCTTCGTTGTCGGTGGGCTTCTGGTTTTCGTTCGGGCATTCGAGCATCGTGTTCGGACTCTCACTGCTGATCGCGGTAGGCATGCGTTCGGTGTCGAGCCATCTGGCCGATAGCGGCTCCACGTTTCGCACGCTGACGGGCGTGCTGGGCGCCGTCATTTCGAGCGGCTTTCTCTTTGTGATCGCGTTGCTGAACGTGGCTGCGTTCCGTGACATCTATCAGGTCTTCCGGCACATGAAGACCGGCCGCTACGACGACGCGTATCTGACGCAGCGCCTCGAAGCGCGCGGCCTCGTGACCCGCGTGCTCGCGCCGCTCATGCGCATCGTGCGCAAGCCCGCACAGATGTATTTCGTCGGCCTGCTCTTCGGCCTGGGCTTCGATACCGCCACGGAAATCGCGTTGCTCGTGCTGACAGGTTCGGGCGCGGCATCGGGGCTGCCGTGGTACGCCATTCTCTGCCTGCCCGTGCTGTTCGCGGCGGGCATGCTGCTGTTCGACACGATCGACGGCTCGTTCATGAGCTATGCCTACGGATGGGCGCTCGACAAGCCCGTGCGCAAGATCTACTACAACCTCGTCGTGACCGGCCTTTCCACCAGCGTCGCGGTGGGCATTGCCACCATCGAAGTGCTGGGCCTGCTCGATGCCGCGCTCGGCGCAGCGGGCAAGCACGGCGTCCTTGCGGCATGGACCTCAAGCGTGAATCTCAACCAGGCGGGCTACGCCATCGTCGGACTCTTCGTCGCGACGTGGGCCGTTTCCGCTGCGATATGGAAGTTCGGACGCATCGAAGAACGATGGTCCGTCGTCCCCGAACACACCGTGCGCGACGCACACGACGCATGACTTCATGGGTTGTCCCATTGACCCGCGTTTCACGCCATCCAACCGTTCAAGGAGATTCGATCATGAACCAAGTCGTCCTCATCACCGGCGCCTCCAGCGGCTTCGGGCGCCTGACTGCCGAAGCGCTGGCGAAAGCCGGCTACACCGTCTATGCGTCGATGCGCGACACGCGCGGCCACAATGCGGCGGTCGCCGAAGAGATGACGGCTCGCGCGCGTGAGGCCGGTACGGACCTGCGCACGGTGGAACTCGATGTGTCGTCGGAAGCGTCGGTGGAGGCGGCGGTCGCGAAAGTGATCGCCGACGCCGGACGCATCGACGTGCTGATCCACAACGCCGGCCATATGGCGTTCGGCCCGGCCGAAGCGTTCACGCCGGAACAGTACGCGCAACTCTACGACGTCAATGTGGTGAGCACGCAGCGCGTGAACCGTGCGGTGCTGCCGCACCTGCGCGGCCAGAAGCAAGGGCTCGTGGTGTGGGTATCGAGCAGCAGCGCCGCCGGCGGCACGCCGCCGTACCTTGCGCCCTACTTCGGCGCGAAGGCCGCCATGGACGCCATCGCCGTACTCTACGCGCGCGAGCTGTCGCGCTGGGGCATCGAAACGTCGATCATCGTGCCGGGTGCTTTCACGCGCGGCACCAACCACTTCCCGCACGCGGGCCTGCCCGCCGATCAGGCTCGCGCCGCCGAGTACGAAACAGGACCGTACGCCGGCTTCGGCAAGGAAGTTCAGGAAGCGTTCGCCGCCATCGTGCCGCCGGACGCCGATGCGAGCCTCGTCGCCGACGCCATCGTGAAGGTGGTCGACGCGCCGTTCGGCAAGCGGCCGTTTCGCGTGCACATCGACCCCACCGAAGACGGCGCGAATGTGGGCTTCACCGTCCTGGACCGGCTGCGGGCCGAGATGCTGCATCGAGTAGGGCTAGGCGAGCTGCTCGTGCCGCAGGTCCACACCGCCGCTTGAGCGGGCACGCTGCGTCGGCGCGCGTGCCAGCGTCGCCGGCGCAGCGCG
Source organism: Paraburkholderia sp. A1RI_3L (assembly GCF_048957895.1). NCBI lineage: Bacteria > Pseudomonadati > Pseudomonadota > Betaproteobacteria > Burkholderiales > Burkholderiaceae > Paraburkholderia > Paraburkholderia sp. A1RI_3L. Next base: position 358,360 of record NZ_JARCHA010000004.1, on the reverse strand, counting down.
ATGCCATCTCGATACATGCCATCCACTCAACCGTCCGGCGCCGGTCGTGCGATGCCCGCCGACCGCGACCGGGCATTCATCTCAAGGAGCGCGGTATGTCCTCATCATCCGGCAAGGTTGCCATTGTTACCGGTTCGTCGCGCGGCATTGGCGCCGATATCGCCATTCGCCTCGCGCAAGACGGATTTCGCGTCGTCGTCAACTACGCGAGCCATGCAGGTCCCGCAGAGGAAGTCGCCGCGAAGATTCGCGAGGCGGGTGGCGACGCCTTGCTCCTCAAAGCGGACATTGCCGATCCGGCAGCCACCATCGCCCTGTTCGACGCAGCCCAAAAGGCGTACGGCGGCATCGACGTCGTCGTCAACAGCGCCGGCGTCATGAATCAGGCAAAGATCGTGGATTTCGATGACGCCACGTTCGATCGAACCGTGGCCATCAATTTCAAGGGTGCGTTCAACGTGTCGCGCGAAGCCGCACGCCGGATGCGTGACGGCGGACGCATCGTGAACCTGACGACGAGCGTGACCGGCGTGCGTCTGCCGACGTATGCGGTCTATATCGCCACGAAATGCGCCGTCGAAGGTCTCACACAGGTTCTCGCGCAGGAAATGCGCGGGCGCGGCATCACCGTGAACGCCGTGGCACCCGGGCCCGTTGCCACCGATCTGTTCCTCGCGGGCAAGAGCCCCGAACTTATCGACCGCATGGCGAAAATGAATCCGCTGGAACGGCTCGGGCAGACCGAAGACATCGCGAGCGTGGTCGCATTCCTGGTGGGCCCGGAAGGCGGCTGGATCAACGGCCAGGTCGTGCGCGCGAACGGCGGCATGTGCTGAATCACGGATGAAACGCGTGGAAGAACGGACACGGGCGTGTCCGTTCCCATGCGTCTATCAACGTTCACTGCGTTGCGCCGAGAGTACGGCCTCGACAGCGAGCGATTCCTCCACCAGTTCCTGTACCGACGCACCGATCTTCGCGCGAGCGAACTCGTCAATCTCGAGCCCCGCAACGCTCTCGAACGTGCCGTCGCGACAGATCACAGGCACGCCGAACATGAGCCCTTCGGGCACACCGTAAGAGCCGTCCGACGGCACGCTCATCGACACCCAGCCGTCGGCGCTGCCATGAATCCAGTCGCGCATCTGGTCGATGGCGGCATTCGCGGCCGAGGCTGCGGAAGAGGCCCCGCGCGCTTCGATGATCGCCGTGCCGCGACGCGCCACTTCCGGAATGAAGACCTCGCGGTTCCACTGCTCGTCCGCCACGCGTGCCGGCGCCGGCAGCCCGTCGATCAGCGCGAAGCGGTAGTCCGGGTACATCGTCGGCGAATGATTGCCCCACACGATCATGCGGCTGACGGCGTCCACCGCGACGCCACAGCGCGCGGCAAGCTTCGAGACGGCGCGATTGTGGTCGAGACGGATCATGGCCGAGATCGCGTCGGCCGGCAGGTCCGGGGCATAGCGGCGGGCCACCCATGCATTCGTATTGGCGGGATTGCCGACCACGAGCACCTTGATCTCGCGGCTCGCTACCTCGTTGAGCGCCTGGCCCTGCGTGCGGAAGATCGCGCCGTTGGCAGCCAGCAGGTCGCGCCGCTCCATGCCTTTGCCGCGCGGACGCGAGCCCACGAGCATCGCGTAATCGGCGTCGCGAAACGCCACGCGCGGGTCGTCACTGATTTCGATGGAATGCAGCAATGGGAACGCGCAGTCTTCGAGTTCCATCACGACACCACGCAGCGCCTCGAGCGCTTGCGGCAATTCGAGCAACTGGAGGATGACGGGCTGATCTTCGCCGAGCAGATCGCCGCGTGCGATGCGGAACAACAGCGAATACGCGATCTGGCCGGCGGCGCCGGTTACGGCCACACGTCGTGCGGTTTTCGACATCATGAGATTTCTCCAAGGGAGGGGAACGTAAGGGCACAGGGATCGCCGGGATTCCCACGCCCATTCGATACGCCACGCGTTTCGCACACTTCGTGGACCGACGTGGCGTGAGAGCGATCGGATCAGACCAGCGCTGATCGCGAGGGAGCAACGAGGCACGGGGCATGGAACAGTTCGCCACGCGCAAGACCGCGCAACGTACGCGACAGCACGACCACCCAGAAGGCGCCCAGCATCGTCGCGAGCACGCCACCGAACACGGCAAACACAGCGAAGCCTGTCGCGCGATACAGCCCGAAGGTCGCAACGGTGTAGACGCCGAGGGGGAACGTGAACCCCCACCATCCAAGATTGAAGGGCAGGCCTTCGCGGGAATAGCGCACGGTGAAGAGCACGGCCGTGGCCAGCCACCAGAGGCCCACGCCCCACAGCAGCAAGCCGCCGATCAAACCGATTTCTCGCGCGACCAGCGCTGTGGCGGCGAGCGGCGTGCCGGCATACGCAGCGGGCGCGGCGAGGCCGAGGGTCAGCAGACCGAGCGCGCCGGTGCCGATTGGACCCAGCGTGAGCCAGCTCGACGGGCCGAGGTCGCGATGCGGAAGCTTGTGAATGACGAGCCGAAAGAAGACGACGGTGAGCACGCTAAACGCGAGCGGCACCGAAAGCGCCCAGAGCACGTAGCCGGCGGCCACGAGGAAGCGAGCCGTTTGCGCATCGACATGCGGCGCCAGCACGGCGGCGCTGGCCGCAGCGACTTCGGGCGCGACGATGGGCAGCAACAGCACCGCCGTGATGCGCTCGAACGCATGGCTTTGGGCCGTGAACATCATGTACGGCACGCCGATGGCCACTGCGATCGCGAGTAGCGCATCGAGGCACCACAGCTTATAGGCGAGCTGATAGGCGCCGTCGCCCAGATGCGGGCCGGCAAAGAGCACGACTCCGTTGATGATCGGGGCCAGCCCCATTGGCACCGCGCCGAGGAACATCGACTGCAGCGGGTGGTGCAGCATCGGCCGGATCGTCTCGGGATAGAAGATCCCGCGCCCGAGCAGCATCGCCGTGAAGACGGCATAAAGCGCGATGCTGACGGCCCAGAGCGTCTGGGCCAACGTCGTCTGCCCCGCGAAATGCCACGGCAGTCCGGCCAGCACGAGATACACGATCCCGTTGCCCATCGTCATGGCGAACCAGTTCGGCGTGAATTGCCGCACTCTTTCCGCCCATCCTTGCCGACGGTGCGTCGGTAATGCGCCATACGTTTTCGCGTTCATCGCAGTGTCCCTCTTCAAAGACATCGGATGAATGCAATGTAGAGCGCGAGCTGCCATACGAAAAATACATGTTTGGTCTCTGCGGGATACCTGATTGGCATGGCACGCCTGGCATGATCAGCCCCGGTTGAAGAGGCTCGATACCTCCACCAGTTGCGACAATGGACGCTTGATGTGGCCGTCCGCCTTCAGCATGACAAGCCCATGCAGTTGAGCCCAGACCAGATGGGCTTCGTCGTCGACGCGATCTGCGGGAGTCGTAGCGGACAAGGCTTCGCGCAAGCGGTTGAAGGCGCCCACGGCGGCGGCTTCCAGCGCGCTTCCCGAGCCCGCCTTGGGCACGAGGTGCGACGCGAACATCAGCCGATAGAGTTCGACATTCGCTTCGCCGAATGCGACATAGGCAAGCGCCATCGCTTTCAGCGCGCCGCCTGCCTCTCCAGCCGATGCGGCGGCGGCCAGCGTCGCCGAGAACTCGTCGAACCCTTCCGTCGTGACCGCCTCGAGCAATGCGTCGCGGTCCGCAAAATGCCGATAAGGGGCCGGCTGGCTAACGCCGGCAAGCCGCGCAAGCGAGGCCAGCGACACCGCATGGGCACCGCTCTGCGCAATCTCTTCCCGTGCGATTCGCACCAGCGTCCGCCGAAGGTCGCCGTGATGGTAGCCGGCCCGCGCGGAGGTTTTTCCGTTTGAATTTTTCGTCATGTGATTATCTATAACATTTTGCTTGACGGCCAGTCAAGCCGCCGCTATGTTATATGTCATCACATCGACGCCTGAGCCCAGACTTCGATGTAACCGAGGCAATCGAGCCAACCGTCTCCATCGAAAGGACTTTCGCCATGAGCCAAATTCTGCTGCCGCTTCCCAGCCGCGATTTCGATCCCTCCGAAGTCGCAGTGAGCTGGAAAATCCTGACCCAGCGCGGCCATCAGGTCGTCTTCGCAACGCCGGACGGCAAACCGGGCGCCTGCGACCCGATCATGCTCTCTGGTATCGGGCTAGACCCCTGGAGCGGCATCCCGGTGCTTCGCAATGTCCGCGTCCTGGGCCGCCTGCTGGGTGCCAACGCGGACGCCCGGCGCGCCTATGCCGAAATGCAGCGTGACGCGAACTTTGCGAACCCCATCCGCTGGGACCAGATCGGACACAAGGACTTCGACGGCCTGCTGTTGGGCGGCGGACACTGGGCGCGCGGCATGCGCGAGTACCTCGAAAGTTCTCACCTTCAGCGCGTCACCACCGACTTCTTTGCCGAGGAAAAACCGGTGGCCGCGATCTGTCATGGCGTGCTGCTGGCCGCCCGCAGCACGCGGGCCGATGGCCTCTCCGTGCTATACGGAAGAAAGACCACGGCGCTCACCTGGGCGCTCGAACGCAAGGCAAGTGTGCTGGCCCATGTCGGGCGCTTCTGGGATCGCAACTATTACCGCACCTATACGGAGGCCGCGGGGCAACCGGCCGGGTACATGTCCGTACAGCAAGAAGTCACGCGCGCCCTCGCCAGCGCCGGGGACTTCGTCGACGTTCCCGCAGGCGACCCCGATTTCCGACGCAAGACGAGCGGTACAGCCCGCGATACCGCGACGGACAATCGTCCCGCCTGGGTGGTGCGCGACCACAACTACGTGTCCGCGCGCTGGCCGGGAGACGTCCACACCTTTGCCCGCATGTTTGCCGCAGTGCTCGACGCTGCGGCAGTCGAGCGGTCACGATGCGCGGACGGTAACTCTGGCTCCGGGCAACCGGCCGCACAAACCGCTACCGCTCGCGCCTGACCACACTAACGCCTGCAGAATCGCCAGCAATACGCACTTTACTTCGCATTCCCTATGAATCAGGAAATCATGGTTACTCAAGACGCAGTCGACTATACGCAACACTGGTGGCCCAGTCACAAACCGGCTTTCATGTCGTTGACGAACGGCGGCCCTCAGGTCCGCTATCTGCGCGCGGGCCACGGTCCGGCGCTGGTTTTGCTGCACTCCCTTCGTACCCAGCTGGACCTGTTTCAGCGCGTCATCCCGAAGCTCGTCGGTCGCTTCACCGTGTATGCGTTCGATTACCCCGGCTTTGGGTGGTCGGAAATCGTGCCGGGCGCCGACTATCAAGAGCCGGCAATGCGCACACATGTCGTGAACTTCATCGAACGGCTCGATCTGCGCGACGTCACCCTGGTGGGTGAGTCGCTAGGCGCCACGTTGGCATTGACCGCGGCAGCCGTACTCCGCGATCGCGTGAAACAAGTCGTTGCCTTCAACCCGTACGACTATCTTCCGGGTGTGGAGCGGGCAAATCTGCTTGCGTCCCTCGTCGTCAAGAGCGTGCGCGCGCCCGTTATCGGGCCGGCTTTCGCGGCCATGGAAAGCCGGTCCACACTCGCCGGCATCCTCGAAGGCGGCCTTCACGACCCGCGCAACCTGCCGCCGGACTTCATCGACGAATTGCTGAAAAGCGGAAAACGCCCGGGCTACTCACAGCTCGCGCGCGCCATGTACAGAGCCTTGCCGAGCTACGTTTCGGCAAGACAGGGCTACACAAGGATCGACGCCCCCGTCACGCTGGTCTACGGCGATCGCGATTGGTCGCGTCCGGTCGAACGCGAAGCGAACGTGAAGCTGATCAGGAATGCAAAGACGATCGTTCTGAATGACGCCGGTCACATCGTTTCGCTCGACAAGCCGGACGACTTTGCCCGCTTCGTTCTGGACACCCAATCAACCCTCCGCCCCGCCGTCTGAAATGCTCCTGGATGGCCTGCCCCCCCTAGGCACACGCTGCGCGCTCCAACGGCTGGCAGCGTACTCAAACTCACGTTCTATCAAGGACCCACACCGCATGTCGAACACCATTCTTGTTACCGGTGCCACCGGCACCGTAGGCCGCGAACTCGTCAACGCGCTTAAAGCGGCCGGAGCGGACCTCGTGGCCATGTCGTCCACCGGCAAAGCCGTTGAAGGCATCGAAACCCGCCATGCCGATCTCGCGAACCCCGCGAGCCTCGTGCCCGCGTTGCGCGGCATCCACACCCTGTTCCTGCTGCTTCCGCTGCAGGCCGACATGGTCGAGCTGGCCCGCAATGCCCTCGACGCGGCCAGAATGGCCGGCGTCAAGCACATCGTTCGCTCGTCGGGGGCCGAAGCCGTGTCCGCAAACCCTTCTGCGGTGGGTCTCGTCCAGAGGCAGATCGACGAGTTGGTGAAGCAGTCCGGTATGGCGTACACGCTGACGCTGCCAAATTGCTTCATGCAGAACTATCTGACGTTCTACGGCGATGCGATCCGCGCAGGGACGCTTTATCTGCCACAGGGCGAGGGAAAGGTCTCGTTCGTCGACGTGCGCGACATAGCGGCCGTCAACGCTTCGATTCTCCGGCAACCTGCCGCGCACGCCGGCAAGACGTACACGCTGACCGGCCGTGAGGCGTTGTCCAACGACGACGTCGTTGAGCGCATTGGCGCAGCGCTGGGACGCAGCATCGGCTACGTGGCCGTGCCGGATGAAGCAGCGATCGCCTCCATGCGGGAAGCGCAGCTGGACGCGTGGTCGATCGAAACCGTCATGAGCTTGAATCGCGCTATCGCGGCCGGCCACGCGGCGGCAGTGAGCCCCGATGTCGAGACGCTGCTCGCGCAGCCCCCGCGCACCTTCGAGCAGTTCGTAACGGATCACGCGGCAAGCTGGGGTGGGAAAGCAGCGCGCTGACGCTGACCGTCCCGGCTGGTACAGTAGGTGCCGCCAGCCGGGACGCAGGACTCGCTTGAAGCCTCCGCTCAATGCGGCAACGTCGGAATCATCCAGCTCAGCACGTGCTGCTGCAGGAACACGAGCACGCCGAGCACCAGCGTCAGGAACACGCTGTGCCAGAAGGTCCGCACGAACACCACGCCTTCCTTGCCTTTGAGGTCCGTGGTGGCCACGCCGGTCGCGATGTTTTGCGGCGAGATCATCTTGCCCATCACACCGCCCGACGAGTTGGTCGCCGCCATCAGCACCGGATCCAGCCCAAGCTGCTTCGCGGCCACCACCTGCAGGTTGCCGAACAGCGCGTTGCCCGACGTGTCGCTACCCGAAAGAAACACGGCGATCCAGCCCAGCGTGGCCGAAACGAGCGGGAACAACACACCCGTGGATGCGACGCCCATGCCGAGCGTATAGCTCATGCCCGAGTAATTGAGCAGGTAGGCCAGCGCCACGATCATCATCACGGTGACGATGGCGATGCGCGTCTGCTTCCAGGTCTGCGCGACGCAGGCAAGGAAGCCGCCGAATCCCACGCGGGTCCACAGCGCCGTAATCACCGCGGCAAGCAGAATCGCCGTGCCGGTTCCGAGCGGCTGAAACGACCAGACCGCCGCATAGGACTTGTGATAGAGCGTCATGTAGACGGCATTGTGCAGGCCGGGCCACTTCACGTTCGCCTGGCCGATCGATGCGATGCCCGCATGCACCCAGAAGATCACAACCACCGAAACGATGATCCACGGCAGCCAGCCGCCGTAGCCGATACGGTCTGCGTGGTTCTTCGCGCGAGCCGAATTGCTCCCTGCATCGCGTGCGATCGCGAACGCCGGATCGGGCTCGGGCTTCCAGACCTTGAGGAAGCTGATCGTGACGATCAGCGAGGTGAGCGACGAGAGCACGTCCGTCAGTTCATAGCCGAGGAAGTTCGAGGTGATGAACTGCGCCAGCGCGAAGCTGCCGCCCGACACGACGAGTGCCGGCCAAAGCTTGCGGATGGAACGCACGCCGCCGTACATGCCCACCACGTAGAACGGCAGCAGGAACGCGAAGAACGGCAACTGGCGGCCCACCATCGCGCCGAGCGTCTGCGGATGCAGCGACGTCACGGCGCCCAGCACCGTGATGGGCACACCAAGCGCGCCGAATGCAACCGGAGCCGTGTTGAAGATCAGCGTGAAGGTGAGCGCCTCGACGGCGGGAAAGCCGAGTCCGACCAGCAGCGCGCTCGTGATCGCCACCGGCGTGCCGAAGCCCGAGATGCCTTCCAGCAGACAGCCGAACGAGAACGCCACGACGAGCAGCACGAGGCGCCGGTCGTCGGGAAGATGGTCGAGCATCCATTGACGGAACTGGTCGAAGCGTCCCGACTTGACCGCGATGTTGTAGAGCAGCAGCGCGTTGACGACGATCCACATGACCGGCATCAGCGCGAGCGTCATGCCGGCGCCTACGGCGTCGAGCGCGAGGCCGGTGGGCATGCCCCACACGCCGATCGCGATCACGAGGCCCGACACCAGCCCCGCGAGCGAGGCCTGCCAGGCGGGCCGGCGCAGAATGCCGAGCATGGCGAGCGCAACCGCGATCGGAACGAGGGCGACGAGAAACGACAGCGCAAGCGAGTTGCCGACGGGTGTCAGCGGCTGCGCGAACAGGGTTCCTGCGGGTAATGCCGAAGCGGCCAAAACGGGATTCACTATGTCTCCAATGTCCCGTGGACGGGACTTTTATCGATATGCTGCCGCGCTCGCAATGAAGCGCTGCTTCGGGATGCGGCGCTGCCCGAAGCAGACGAAAAAAACGGGCGCCGAAGCGCCCGCCCCGTTGCTCAGTCCACCCGCTCCTGACGCTTGAACGCAAGCCGATACCGATGCAGCAGCGGCTCGGTATAGCCGGCCGGCTGGTCCTTGCCTTGCAGCGCGAGCGCGCACGCGGCCTTGAAGGCATACGACGCGTCGAAGTTCGGCGCCATCGGACGATAGTGCGCGTCGCCTGCGTTCTGCGTGTCGACCACGGCCGCCATGCGGCGGAATACGTCGAGCACGAAGTCGCGCGACACGACGCCATGCCGCAGCCAGTTCGCAATGTGCTGACTGGAGATGCGCAGCGTGGCGCGGTCTTCCATCAGGCCCACGTTGTTGATGTCCGGCACCTTCGAGCAGCCCACGCCCTGCTCCACCCAACGCACGACATAACCGAGAATGCCCTGCGCGTTGTTCTCCACTTCGCGGCGGATGTCTTCGTCGCTCCATTGCGCGCGCTCCACGACAGGCACCGTGAGCAACCCGTCGAGCAGCGCGTCGCGCTCGCTGCGGTAGTCGATGCGCTCCATGTCCTGCTGAACGGCCTGCACGTCCACGTCGTGATAGTGCAAGGCGTGCAGCGTGGCGGCCGTCGGCGACGGCACCCACGCCGTGTTGGCGCCCGCGCGCGGATGCGCAATCTTCTGCTCCAGCATGGCGTGCATCAGGTCCGGCATCGCCCACATGCCCTTACCGATCTGCGCGCGGCCACGCAGCCCCGCGGCCAGACCCGCGAGCACGTTGTTGCGCTCATAGGCCGTGATCCATGCCGTGGACTTCATGTCGCCCTTGCGCAGCATCGGGCCCGCTTCCATGGCCGTATGCATTTCATCGCCGGTGCGGTCGAGGAAGCCCGTGTTGATGAACGCGACGCGCGAAGCTGCCGCCGCAATGCACGCGGAGAGGTTCACGCTGGTGCGGCGCTCCTCGTCCATGATGCCCATCTTGATCGTGGCGCGCGGCAGGCCAAGCAGGTCTTCCACGCGTGCGAACAGCGTGTCGGCGAAGGCCACTTCGCTCGGGCCGTGCATCTTCGGCTTCACGATGTAGATGGAGCCCGTGCGCGAGTTGCGCTTCGACTTCAGGTCGTGCATCGCGCACAGCGTCGTCACGACGCCGTCCAGAATGCCTTCCGGAATCTCGTTGCCGTCGCGGTCCAGCACGGCGCCCGTCGTCATCAGGTGGCCCACGTTGCGCACGAACAGCAGCGAGCGGCCGTGCAGCGTGAGCGCCGAGCCGTTCGGCGCGCGGTACGCGCGGTCGGCGTTCAGGGCGCGCGTGAAGGTGCGGCCGCCCTTCGCGACGGTCTCCGTCAGCGTGCCCTGCATCAGACCCAGCCAGTTGCGGTAGAGCGCAACCTTGTCTTCGGCGTCCACAGCCGCCACCGAATCTTCGCAATCGATGATCGTGGAGACGGCCGCCTCCAGCAGCAGGTCCTTCACGTGAGCCGGATCGGTCGCGCCGACGGGCGTGGAAGCGTCGATCTGGATCTCGATGTGCAGGCCGTGATGCTTCAGGAGAACGGCGGTGGGCGCGGCAGCGTCGCCCTGGTAGCCGACCAGTTGCGACGGGTCGGCGAGCGCCAGCGTGCCCTGTGCGGTCTTGACCACGAGCGCGCCCGCCTCAACCACGTAGCCGGTCGCATCGCGATGCGAGCCGCCGGCGAGCGGCGCGGCGCGGTCGAGGAAGGCCCGCGCGAAGGCGACCACCTGAGCGCCGCGCACGGGGTTGTACGCGCCCTCGCGCGTGGCGCCGCCGTCTTCGGGCAGTGCGTCGGTACCGTAGAGCGCGTCATACAGGCTGCCCCAGCGCGCATTGGCGGCGTTGAGCGCGTAGCGCGCGTTCGAAAGCGGCACGACGAGTTGCGGACCGGCCTGCGAGGCGATCTCGCTGTCCACGTTCGCCGTGGTCGCCGCAACCTGCGCGGGCGCGGGCACGAGATAGCCGATCTGCGAGAGGAAGGCGCGGTAGGCAGCCAGATCGCGCACCGGGCCGGGATGCGCGCGGTGCCAGCCGTCCAGTTCGTTCTGCAGGCGCTCGCGCTCGGCGAGCAATGCGCGGTTCTGCGGCGTCAACTCATGGACGAGCGTGGCAAAGCCTTGCCAGAACGCATCGGCTGCTACGCCCGTGCCGGGCAGCGCTTCTGTTTCGATGAAGCGGGCAAGCCCTTCGTCGACCTGAAGTCCGTGGTGTTCGATCATTTCGCTTCCTTCCTTCGTCGGCTGATTCTTTAACTCTGATACACGCTCAGGCGGCGACGCTCTTCGCGCCCGCGCTGGCAACCTGTGCGTCCTGGTCGGACTTCACGCCCGACACGCCGACGGCGCCCACGACCACTGCGTCGACGACCACCGGCACGCCGCCCTCCAGTGTCGCGCAGAGTGGCGCGCTAAGAAAGGCGGTGCGACCGCCATTGATCATCTCTTCGTAGGCTTTCGTCTCGCGGCGACCGAGTGCCGCGGTGCGCGCCTTCTCCTGGGCGATGTAGGCGCTGATGGGCGCCGCGCCGTCCAGACGTGCGAACGCGAGCGGGTGCCCGCCGTCGTCCACCACGGCAATGGCCACGGCCCAGCCGTTGCGCTCGGCTTCAGTACGGGCGGCTTCGAGAATACGGTGTGCCTCGGCGGCGCCGAGCACGGGTTTGGTCTGCATGTCAGAGTTTCTGTTGGGGGTTGGGGGAAAGCAGGGAATCCACAAGTTCGATCCAGTGGCTGACGGGCGTGCGGCCTGCACCGTTCAGGTGCGTCTGGCAGCCCACGTTGGCCGTGACGATGGCCTCGGGCTGGCCGGCTTCGAGCGCATCGAGCTTGTTGTCGCGCAGTTGCTTCGCGATCGCGGGTTGCGTAAGCGAGTACGTTCCGGCCGAGCCGCAGCACAGATGACCGTTCGCCACGCTCGTCAGATCGAAGCCCAGCCGCATGAGCACGCCCTCCACCGCGCCGCCCAGGCGCTGCGCATGCTGCAGCGTGCACGGGCAATGGACGGCGATGCGCTTGCCGGCGACGGGCGCAAACGCGTCGAGCGGCTCCGCGGCGATGACCTCGACCAGGTCGCGGGCCAGCGCACTCACGCGCCGCGCCCTGTCCGCATAGGCCGGATCGAAGCGCAGCAGGTCGCCGTACTCCTTCACGAAGGCGCCGCAGCCGCTCGCCGAAATGACGATCGCCTCGGCGCCCGCTTCGATGGCGGGCCACCAGGCGTCGATGTTGCGGCGCGCACGCGCGAGCCCCGCCTCCTGGGCGTTCAGGTGGTATTCGTTGGCGCCGCAGCAACCGGCCCGGGGCGCAGGCGTCACGCTGATGCCGAGGCGGTCGAGCACGCGCGCCGCAGCCGCGTTCGTGTTGGGCGTCAGCGTGGGCTGCACGCAGCCTTCCAGCATCAGCACGCGACGCGCGTGGCGCGCGGGCGGCCGAGGGCTCGGGCGTGCAGTGGGCGCGTGCGCGGGAATTTTCTCGCGCACTACTTCGGGCAGCAGCGCACGCGCGGCGCGGCCCGCACCGAGCAGCCCGGCAAACACACCGGGCCGCGACACGCTGTGACGCAGCCCGGCCCGCAGCCAGCGCTCGCGTGCAGGCCGTACCGTGCGCCGTTCGACCTCGGCGCGGCCGATGTCCAGCAGCGCGTGATAGCGCACGCCCGAAGGACACGTGGTCTCGCAGTTCCGGCAGCTAAGGCAGCGGTCGAGGTGCAACCGCGTCTTTTCCGTCACAGGCTGCCCTTCGAGCACCTGCTTGATCAGATAAATGCGCCCGCGCGGCCCGTCGAGTTCGTTGCCCAGCAACTGGTAGGTGGGACAGGTGGCGTTGCAGAAGCCGCAGTGCACGCAGGCGCGCAGGATGGATTCCGCCTCTTCGGCGCGCGCAAGCGACTGCGCGGCTTCGCTCAGATTGGTTTGCATCGTGAGGCACCCAGCGTCAAAGGTCCGCGTACAGGCGGCCCGGATTGAAAATTCCCTGCGGGTCGAGTTGTGCCTTCAGGCGCCGGTGCAGTTGCGTCAGGGCGTCGGGCAGCGGCTGGAACGGCGAGTCGGTCACGCCTTGCGTGAACGCCGTTGCGTGGCCGCCAAGCTCGCGCGCGAGGCTGCGGATGTCATCGGCGCCGGCTGGGGTCTTGAGCCAGCGCTGCGCGCCGCCCCAGTCGAGCAGCGCATCGCCCGGCAGCGCTGCGAGCGGCGCCTCGAGCGGCACCCCTGCGGGCAGCGACAGGCGCCAGAGCGGCCGTTCGTCTGCGAAAAACGGCAGCGTGAAGTCGCGCAGTTGGGTCCAGAAGGCTGCGTCGGCGTCGGCACCGCCGATCGCCTCGCGCGCGGTCCGCACGGAGCCGGTGCCGCCTTCCAGCCGCAGTTGCAGCACGCCCTGGGCGTAGCAGGCGCCCGTGATGGGCAGCGCGTCGCGGCGCCAGCCGAAGAGCCGTTGGCGCGCGTCCTGCGGCGCAAGTTCGAGCGCGAGGTGGCGCGTGGCGCGCGGCTGCGGCAGCACCTTGAACGACACCTCGGTGACAAGCCCGAGGCAGCCGAAGCTGCCCGCCATCAGCCGCGAGACGTCGTAGCCGGCCACGTTCTTCATCACCTCGCCGCCAAAGCGCAGGTGCCGCGCGTGTCCCGTGATTACCCGGCAGCCCAGCACGTAGTCGCGCACCGCGCCCACCCACGGACGCCGCGCGCCCGAGAGCCCCGCCGCGAGCATGCCGCCCACGGTGGCCGCGCCGCCGAAGAGCGGCGCCTCGAACGGCAGCATCTGCCCCGCTTCGTTCAGCACGGCCTCCACGTCGGCGAGCGGCGTGCCCGTGCGCACCGTCATGACGAGTTCGGTCGGGTCGTAGTGGACGATGCCGCGATGGCCGCGCGTGTCGATCTCGCGCACTTCATGCACGTGCGACGCGTCCGGCGCACTGACCGTGCGCCCGAGCCATGCCTTGCTGTTGCCGCCACGAATGCGCACCGGCGTGCGGGCGGCAAGCGCCGCTTCCACCTGGGCGATCAGCGCGGCGCTGTTGTCCATCGAATCCAGTTCGCGCCGCATCAGAACCGCTCCAGTTCGGGAAAGGGCAGGCCGCCGCGGTGCACGTGCATGGCGCCGAATTCGGCACAGCGGTGCAGCGTGGGGATGTTCTTGCCGGGATTGAGCAGGCCTGACGGATCGAACGCTGCCTTCACGGCGTGGAAATATTCGATCTCGTCGCGCTTGAACTGCACGCACATCTGGTTGATCTTCTCGCGGCCCACGCCGTGTTCGCCCGTGATGCTGCCGCCCACTTCGACGCACAGCTCGAGAATGCGGCCGCCCAGCGCCTCGGCGCGGTCCATTTCGCCGGGCTGGTTCGCATCGAACAGGATCAGCGGATGCATGTTGCCGTCGCCCGCATGAAACACGTTCGCGACCTTGAGCCCGTAGTGCTCCGACAATGCGGCGATGCCCTTGAGCACGCGTGGCAGTTCGCGCCGCGGGATGGTGCCGTCCATGCAGTAGTAGTCCGGCGAGATGCGCCCCACCGCCGGGAACGCGTTCTTGCGGCCGGCCCAGAAGCGCTGCCGCTCGGCCTCGTCGCGCGCCACGCGCAGGTCGCTCGCGCCGGCCTCGCGCAGCAGCGCGCCCACCAGTTCGGCGTCTTCCGCCACGTCGTCGCACGCGCCGTCGAGTTCGCACAGCAGGATCGCCTCGGCGTCCACGGGATAGTCCGCGTGAATGAAGTCTTCGGCCGCGCGGATGGCGAGGTTGTCCATCATCTCGAGGCCGCCCGGGATCACCCCCGCGCCGATGATCTTCGCCACCGCGCCGCCCGCGCGTTCGACATCGTCGAAACTGGCCATCAAGACCTTCACGCTCTGCGGCTTCGGCAACAGCTTCACGGTGACTTCCACCACCACGCCGAGCATGCCCTCCGAGCCGGTGAAGAGCGCGAGCAGGTCGAAGCCGGGGCTGTCGAGCGCCTCGGAGCCGAGTGTGACCAGTTCGCCGTCGATGGTCAGCACGTCGACCTTCAGGATGTTGTGGACCGTGAGACCGTATTTGAGGCAGTGCACGCCGCCGGCGTTCTCGGCGACGTTGCCGCCGATCGAGCAGGCAATCTGCGACGACGGATCGGGCGCGTAGTAGAGGCCATGCGGCGCGGCGGCCTGCGAGATGGCGAGATTGCGCACGCCCGGCTGCACGCGCGCGGTGCCCGCGTCGGGGTCGATGTCCAGAATGCGGTTGAACTTCGCCATCACGAGCAGGATGCCTTTTTCGAGCGGCATCGCGCCGCCCGAAAGCCCGGTGCCCGCGCCGCGCGCCACCACGGGCACGCCGCGCGCCGTGGCCTCCATGAGCACCGCGCGCACTTCCTCGATGGTGGACGGCAGCGCGACGAGCAGCGGCACCGTCCGATAGGCGGCAAGGCCGTCGCATTCGAAGGGCCGCAGATCTTCGCGGTCAGTCAGGATTTCCAGCGCGGGCGCGCGGACGCGCAGCGCCGCGGCGAGTTCGGCGCGGTCCACCGTCGGCAGCGGGCCGTCGATCGCCTCGTCGTAGGTAAAGCTCATTGCATTGTCTCCATCGCGGGTGCCTCCCCTTGCCGCACCCCGGCGTCTCGAATGCCCGCGATTCTTGGGGCTGGGCGCGCCGCTGTCTACCCCCTTCCGTACTGGTCACACCAGTTCTTTTTCAAGCGCCCTTGCAGGGGCTCCATGATTTCCATCTATTCCAATAAATTCATGCACTTATGAGATAATCAGGCTATCCCTTAAAAAGTGGTCATACCAGCATGAATAGCAAGGAACAGACGGCCGGTGCCCGGCGCGTTGCCGACGTGGTGGCCGAGCGCATCGAGAAACTGATCGTCGACGGCGTGCTCAAGGTGGGCCAGGCGCTGCCCTCGGAGCGCCGCCTCACGGAAAAGCTGGGGGTCTCGCGCACCGCGCTGCGCGAAGGCATGAAGGTGCTGCGCGCACGCGGCATCATCGAAACGCAGCACGGCAAGGGGTCGTTCGTCGCCAACCTCACGCCGCAGGAGCACATCACGCCGATGATGCATCTGCTCGCGTCGCAGCCACGCACGCTCTACGACCTGTTCGAGGTGCGCGGCATGCTGGAGGCCGAAGCCGCCAGACTGGCGGCGCTGCGCGGCACGGAAGCGGACTTCATCCTCATCACGAGGCGCTATGAGGAAATGAACGCGCCTGAGGCTCAGAATCTACCGCCCGCCGAACGGGCCAGGCTCGATCACGCGTTTCACCGGGCGATCTACGAGGCGTCGCACAACCCCGTTCTCGTCAATACGTTGCAGTCGCTTACCGACCTGCTGCTGAGTTCGGTGTTCGCGTCGGTCAACAACCTCTACCACCGGGAGCCGCTGAAGAAGCAGATCGACCGTCAACACGCGCGCTTCTATAACGCCGTAACAGGACGGTTGCCCGAGCAGGCTCGCCGGGCGGCGAGCGAGCACATCCGCAACGTCGTTGATTATCTTCACGAGATTGAGAACGAAGAGCAGAGGCTCGTGCGGGCAACGCTGCGGCTCGAGGGGTGGACTTGAGGGGTGGTGGGTCTTGTCGCGAGGCCGGTCGTTTTGGGAGTGCTGCGCGTTCCGAAGTAAACAATCTGCGCTCACACCCCCGGATTCAACGTACGCCCCTCGCCGCATCCCATAGATCTCGATCGCCCAGGCTCGCATGCCATGTTTCAAACTGGGAGCGCCATTGTTCAAAGGGAGCCGTAAGTGGGCGCCGCGGGTCGCCGCTCAAGGAGTACGCCATGCCTTCGATCAGCCACCTTGGCCTGGTTGCGACGGCCAGATTTCCCATTGATTCCACTTGCCGGTAGTGGATCAGCTCGTGCGCAAGATAAAACGCCTTCCAGCCACGAGGCGCGATAACCAGTCCCAAATTCCCTACGGCTTCTGCCGCGCGCTGCCCCAGTCCAAATAAATCGGCACAGGATGAGGTCGTACAAAACACGACCTGGGGCACCTGCCGAAACGGACCGACCGCAGCCGCTGCCGTAGAGATTCCGCTTTCGTACAGTCGTTGCGCGTCTTCAAGTCGAGCGACGCTGTCGGTGCAGATGTTCGGACGCGGACACGATATCCCCGGCATGAGCGATGGCACGACAACGCGAAGTGGTTTCACAAAAGCGAGAGCAGCAAGCGGCAGCATCAGCACTGCAAGCATCGACACAAGAAACACGCGTTTCAGATTCATCTCGTTTGCCGTCCTGGTTGAATCATTGAATAGCCTTTCCAGCCATCACCACGCATCGGACGCGTAAGCGTCACCCATGAGACCGCCCGAAGTTGGCCAAACCCGCCCCACACTCACCCGGCGAGAACGGGATCGATCTCATTGCGTGTCAAACCGAATTTCGACATGCGCGCGCGATGGTCCGGCGAACCCAGATATACCCGAAGCTGCGCGTTTACCGCATTGAGCAAATCGCTGTTTCCTCGATTAAACGAGAACGCGCCGAACGGAAGCGCCCGTTGCGTGCCATTCGTGCCCGGCTCATGCTCCACGGCCTCGAGCATCGAACTGCCCATACGCTGCGCCACGATGCGATTTCCCAGGGCTGTGCTCGCATACGCGTCGATCTCCCCCGAGCGAACGGCAGCAATAGCATCGGCCTGATGCTCGAAGACGACTATCTGATCTTCGCTTACACCCGACGCTCTCGCCGAGTCATGCTGCACCTGTCCCGAAATGATGCCCAGGCGCGCATCGTCGCGTTGGGCGAGTGACGCATAGCTGTCGAGCGCTTTCGGATTTCCCGCCCGAACCAGAAACCCGTCCCCTATCGCCCATACCGGCACGCTGAAGGCGACCAGATTGGCACGTTCGGGTGTCACAAACAGCGGAACATTCATATCCCAGCGGCCGGCTTCAACGCCGGGCAACAGTTCACTGAACGTCGTCAGGCGATGCTCTATGCGGGTCACTCCGATTGCCCGAAGAATCACTTCGGCCAGGTCAATGTCCGCGCCCGTTGCAGCACGGTCTGCTTTCGTCCAACCGAACGGCGGTTCTTCGATATACGCAATCGTTACCTTCATCGCTGTTTCTCGCGAAATGGAAGCGGCCATCACATCAGCCGATGGTCGACAATTTTATTTGCCTGCGCGGGCATCGCTTTTCCTGCCTTTGCCAGAGACGGCGCGCCGGCTGGCATCCTTCACCAAGCGCTGAGGATTGGCAAGCAGTTCGACCAGCCGTGTCTCGCATCCAGAAAACGAGTACCCACGCCGCTGCGAGACCATGAATGTGAGCGCGCGCATGTGCCATGCACGCCGTCGGAGTTCGACAAGTGTTCCACTCGCAAGGTCGTCCGCAACCATATGACGCGGCATGTGCCCCCAGCACAAGCCGCCCCTGAGCAGATCGTGCTTCGCGCCGAGATCATTCACCCACCACTGGCGTTCGCTGGCGACCCCTTGTTGTGTCTTTTCCGCATCGGGCTGATTGTCGGTGACGACGAGCTGGATGTGCCGGCCAAATTCCTCCCGTGGGATGGGCCCCGCGATTGCGGCCAGCGGATGCGATGGCGCGCAGACGGTCACCATTTGCGCGTCACATAAATGCTGCCGTTCCATGGTGCCTGGGCTCAGTTCCGGCACGTCCATGATTGTCACCGCCAATGCACACGTGCCTTCGAGAACCAGACGCTCGCCGCCCTGCATGGTCGTCATGCGCAGATTGATGGCAACTGTCGGAAAGTCCGCCTGCACGGTGCGCAGGCATTCAATCAGGTGTGCGCGCGGGAAATAGGTATCCACGGCAATGGAGACCTGGGGGACGCCGGCTTCGGCAATCGCCACCGCGCGCATCTTCATTTCCTCGGTGCGTGAGATCACCCCGCGAGCATCGGGCAGGAGACTGCGGCCCGCAGCCGTAAGCGTCGCTTTGCGCGTGTTGCGCTCGAACAGCATCACATCGAAGGCACGCTCGAGCGCGTTGACCGCGTGACTGATCGCCGACTGCGCTCGCCTCAGTTCCCGCGCAGCCCCCGAAAAGCTTCCCTCATCACACACGGCAACGAAGGCCCGAAGTTGATTGATGGTGACGTTGTCGAGCATGGGTATCCAAAAAGTAGATGGCAGCTATAGATATTTAGTCAATTGGCTTCATGAATCAAGAGCGCCAGAATCGTGTTTCCCGCTGTTGTTTCGAAGGATGCACGACATGAACAGACTGAATGGAAAGACCGCTGTGATCACCGGCGGCGCAACCGGCATCGGCCGCGCCGCAGCAAAGCGCTTCATCGAGGAAGGCGCGTTCGTCTTCATCTTCGGCCGCCGGCAGGACGCGCTCGATGCTGCTGTCGCCGAACTCGGGCCCCATGCCCGCGCGGTGAAAGGCTCGGTCTCCGATCTGGCCGACCTCGACCGGCTCTACGCGGCAGTGAAGGCCGAGCGCGCAACCCTCGACATCGTCTTCGCCAATGCCGGGACGGGAAGCCCGCTTCCGCTCGGCCAGATCACCGCCGAACACATCGACGAGACTTTCGACACCAACGTGAAGGGCACGATCTTCACGGTCCAGAAGGCGCTGCCGCTGATGGGCCAGGGCGGTTCGATCATCCTGACCGGATCGAGTGCGGGCACCACGGGCGCCCCAGGATTCACGGCCTACAGCGCGAGCAAGGCAGCGGTGCGCAACCTCGCGCGAACCTGGGCGGAGGACCTGAAGGGCACCGGTATCCGGGTGAACGTGCTGTCGCCCGGAGCGACGGCGACCGAACTGGCGAAAGAGGCGCTAGGGGAAGAGGGCCAGAAGGCCTACGGTGCAATGACGCCGCTCCAGCGTATGGCCGATCCCGCGGAGATCGGCGCGGTGGCCGCCTTTCTTGCGTCGTCGGACAGCAGCTTCATGACCGCGAGCGAGGTCGCCGTCGACGGTGGCCTGGCACAACTCTGAGGAGACGGAATCAAATGACGCAATCGCTAGAAGGCAAAACAGCGCTCGTTACCGGGGCATCACGGGGCATTGGCCGCGCCATCGCCGAACGTCTTGCAAAAGACGGTGCAATGGTCGCGCTAACCTACAACGCCAGCAGATCCAGCGCAGACGAGGCGATCGCCGCCATAGAGAAAGCGGGAGGCACCGCGTTCGCGATCCATGCGGATCTTGTTGATGCGGCGACCATCCCGGCTTTGTTCGAGACACTCGACGGCGAGTTCACCAGGCGCAACGGCAGCAAAACGCTCGACATTCTGGTCAACAACGCGGGCAATTCCGGCTGGGTGGGCTTCAAGGACGCGACGCCGGAAAGCTGGGATACCCTGATGGCGGTCTACGCCCGCGCGCCCTTCTTCATCATTCAGGCCGCGCTCGATCGTCTCGCCGATGGTGGACGCATCATCAACATTTCTTCCGCTGCCGCCACGAAGCCCGTGACGGCAGCGCCCGTCTACTCGATGGCGAAGGCGGCCATCAACACCCTGACCCATACGCTCGCAATCGAGCTGGGGCCACGTGGCATCACGGCGAACGCCGTAGCGCCAGGCTACACGCGAACGGATGCGAACGCGGAGTTTCGGAAGCGTCCGGAACTCGTCAAAGCGGTCGAGGCGCAAATCGCGCTGGGCCGCTTTGGCGAGCCTTCGGAAATCGCCGCCGTCGTGGCGTTCCTGGCCTCCGATGAAGGCCACTGGGTGACCGGCCAGACGATTGAAGCGAGCGGTGGTTACAAGCTCTGAGCGCGCCGGGAAACGAAGGAGAAACAGATGAGTTACGCAATCGTTGGCTTCGGCAAGATCGGCCACGCACTGGCCAGAGCGTTCGCCCGCAAGGGCATCGAAGTATCCGTTGCAACCACGCGCGACCCGGCAAGTTTTGCGTCCGATGCAGCAGCCATCGGACCTACGATCATTCCCCAAACCCTGGCGCAAGCCGTCAAGGCGGACGTCATCTTTCTGGCAATCCGTTTCGAGTCGCACCCGGAGGTCGCGAAGGCGCTGCCCAGCTGGAAAGAAAAGACCATCATCGACGCGATGAACACGTTCGCGCCGCCAGAGGAACTGGACGGTCTTCCGTCCTCGGCTTTCGTCGCGAAAGCGTTCACTGGAGCGAGGCTCGTGAAGGGCTTCAACCATCTGGGCGCCTCCGTCCTTGCCCAGGATCCAGCCGTACACGGTGGCAGGCGAGTCGTGTTCCTCGCGAGCGACGACGACGGCGCCGCAGCGGAGGTTGGCGCGCTCGCGGAAGACCTGGGTTTCGCGTCGGTCAAGCTTGGCGGGCTGTCGGAAGGTGGACTGCTTGTACACGCGCGCGGAGAGAGCTGGGGGCACCTGATCTTCAAGGACCTGGTCAAGTTCGACTGATGAAGAGACGCATCGACGCCTGGCGCCGCCGGCAGTCGTGACGGGATTCGATGCTCCCAACAACGGCAACGGCGGCACGCGCCCCACCCGCAAGACACCGTCTACCGCCACGCCTGCGTAAATTCTTCGATCACACGTGCCAGATGGGCCTGCATCGCGGTGCGCGCGCCGGTCGCGTCGCGCGCCAGAATGGCCGAGAAAATACGCTGATGGTCGTCCTGCGAAGCCGCGCGCAGCGCAGGCGTATGGAAATGCTCCTCGATCTTTTGCCACAGAGGGTCTGCGCGCGAGTTGTCCCACATCGCCGTCACCACGCCTTGCAGCATGCCGTTGCCCGTCGCCTGCGCAATCGCGAGATGGAACTCGCGATCCGCAGCCTCGTTCGCGGCCTTGTCGTCCATGTTCTCGCGCATTGCCCGCATGGCGGCGAAGAGCCGGTCCAGATCGGCATCCCTGCGCTCGGTGGCGGCGAGCGCCGCGATTTCGCTTTCGATCACCGCGCGTGCTCGCAGCGTCTCTATGGGACCCGATCCACGCGGCAGTTCGAACCCGATCGATCGCGCTTGCGCCGCCTCGGCCACGTAGATGCCCGAGCCCACGCGCACCTCGACCACGCCCTGCACTTCCAGCGCGATGATCGCTTCGCGCACCTGCGTGCGGCTCACGCCGAAGCGCTCGGCCAGCGTGCGCTCAGAAGGCAGACGCGCACGCGGCCCCACGTCGCCGGCCACGATCAGATCGTAGATCTGGCTCGCCAGTCCGACGTACGAACGGTCGGCCGCTTCCGCATCGGCGACGCGGCCGTTTGGCGTTTGCGAAACATCGGCCATCCAGTCTTCCCGTAGTCATGGGTGCCGCCAGGCCGGCAGCACAAGTTCGTCAAAATGGTATACCACTTCCCACGGCACGCCGAGTCCGTCAGCCCGCGCGGCGGCGATCCGCAAGGCATGGCATCACCGCGCGGACAGCGGCCCGAAAGGAGGCGCCGGGCGCCGTGGTAAACCACTATCGCGCCTGGATTGGTATGCCAGTGACAATCCGTTGTGTCAGATGGGGAGGCGTTTGCGCAGGCCCTTCTAGTCGCTTCGAGGGAACGCCTTTGAAGAATCCTTTTCGCCGGTTCGGTGCATCCGATCCGGTCCCGCTGTAGCACTTCCGCAAGATTCCCTGCATCACGCACACCGTCCCGGCCATCCGGGCAAGCCGTGCGCCCGCAACCGGTCAACAGGTTCAATCCAACAAACTGGAGACAACATGCTTTCAGGAATCCACGTGCTACGCGCGGCAGCGACCGCGGCATTGGCGCTGTACGCAGGCGCGTCTTTCGCGCAGGCATCCATCGTGTCCGGGCCGTCCAGCGACCCCACCTGCATGGTCCCCTGGAAGAGCGACACGAAGTTCGTCAAATATCCGAAGAAGAACGGGCCCTACCGGGTCGCGCTGGTGAACGGCTATATCGCGAACACCTGGCGTATCCAGATGATCAAGACGGCGAAGGCCTATACGGCGCAACCGGCCGTCGCCTCGAAGCTCAAGGAGTTCAAGGTCGTGTCGACCGGCGAGGACGTGCCCGCGCAGATCTCGGCGGTCAATAACTTCATCGACGCCGGCTACGACGCGATCATCGTGGACGCGCAGAATCCTGCCTCGTTCGGCCCGGCGATCCGCCGCGCGAAGAAAGCGGGCGTCGTGCTGGTCGCCTTCGACAACACGCTCGACAGCGAAGACGCGATCAACGTGGACGTCGATCAGTACGGCCTCGGCGTGCTGTGGGCGAAGTGGCTCGCCGGGCACCTGCCGAACGGCGGCAAGGTGCTCGAAGTGCGCGGCGTGGCGGGCACCTCCGTGGACACCGACCGGCACAACGGCTTCCAGAAAACGCTCGACGCCACCGGCAAGAAGTGGAACGTGGTGCAGGTCTACGGCAAATGGGACGACGGTGTCGCGCAGAAAGCCACCGCCGACGCGATTGCCGTGCAGGGCCATTTCGACGGCATTTCGGCGCAGGGCGGCGACACGGGCGTCGTGCGCGCGATGATCGACGCGAAGCATCCGTTCGTGCCGTTCGGCGGTGAAACGGAGAACGGCTTTCGCAAGTTCTGCGCGCAATACGGCGCCCAGGGGCTGAAGTGCACGTCCGCCGGCAGCGGTCCCGCGCAGGTCGCGGTGGCAATCAAGACGGCGCTCGCCGCGCTCGACGGCCAGACCATTCCCGTGGCAATCAAGCTGCCGCTCGACGTGACCGACGACTCGAAGCTCAAGGCGGGCGTCAACTATTTCCCGAACGAGTCCGACAACTTCTTCGTCGGCAATTCGTTTCCCACGTGCGGCATCAATTTCTCCGCACAGGAAATCATGAAGCAGAGCCAGGGCAACCAGTAATCCGGTCGGCCCACGACATGACGGGAGACGCAGCATGCCGCAGGATGCGCAGCAGCGGGAGCGACTGGAACGACAGGAACAATCGGAGCAACCCGAGCAGCTGCTCTTTCAGATGTCGGGCGTATCGAAGAGCTACGGCGGCGCCGTTGCGCTGGACCATGCGCAACTCGCCGTGCGTCGCGGACGCATCCACGCGATTCTCGGCGAGAACGGCGCGGGCAAGTCCACGCTGCTGAAGGTGATGTCCGGCGTCGTGCAGCCGGACGAAGGCACCATGCGGCTCGACGGCCGCGAAGTCGCGTTCGGCTCGCCTGCCGAGGCGAACGCGGCCGGCATCGTCTGCGTGTATCAGGAGCTTTCGCTGATTCCCGACCTGAGCGTGGCGGACAACATCTTCGCGTCGAACCCGCCGCGCCGCTTCGGCATGATCGACCGCAAGGCTCAACGTCGCCAGGCCGAGGCCGCGCTCGCGCGTGCCGGCGCGCCGGACATCAACCCGCTCGCCAAAGTGCGCGACCTGCCGCTCTCGCGCCAGCAGATGGTCGAACTCGCGAAAGGGCTCGCGCACGAGCCGCGCATCCTGATTCTCGACGAGGCCACGTCCGCGCTGACCGCCGCCGACGTGGCGCGCGTGATCGAAGTGCTCAAACGCCTGCGTGACGAAGGGCTCGCGCTGCTCTTCATCTCGCACCGCATGCACGAGGTGAAGGCGCTCGCGGACGAATGCACGGTCTATCGCAACGGTCGTCACGTGATGAGCTTCGAAGCCGGCACGCGCACCGACAACGAGGTTGTCGAAATGATGATCGGCAGGACGTATCAGCATGCTTTCCCGGCGAAACCCGCGGATCACGCTGGCGGTGAAGCCGCCGACGAACCAGCGGAGCCTGGACAGCGCCAAACCGCGGCCCCGGTGCTGGCCTGCCGCGACCTCTCGTGGAGCGACACGCTGCGAGGCATCAGCTTCTCGCTCACGCGCGGCGAAATTCTGGGTCTGGGCGGCCTCGACGGACAAGGCCAGCGCGAACTGCTGCTCGCGCTGTTCGGCGTATTGCGCGGTTGCGCCGGCACGATCGAGATCGACGGCAAGGCCGTGTCGATCGGCAGCCCGATGGCCGCGCGCGCGAAAGGCATCGGCATGGCGCTGATTCCCGAAGACCGCAAGACCGAAGGCCTGATGCTGCCCATGTCGGTGCGCGAAAATCTGTCGTTCGCCGCGCTCGACCGCATGTCCATCGCGGGCGTGATCGACCGCGAGCGCCAGCAGGCGCTGGTCGACCAGATGACCACGCTGCTCGCCATCAAGTCGGCAAGCGTCGACGCGGCTGTGGGGTCGCTCTCGGGCGGCAACCAGCAGAAAGTGGTGATCGCCAAGTGGCTCGCGCGCAAGCCACGCATCCTGCTGCTGAGCGACCCCACGCGCGGCATCGACGTCGGCACCAAGCAGGAAATCTATCAACTGCTGCGGCGCCTTGCCGACGAAGGCGCGGCCATCCTGTTCTATTCGACCGACTACGACGAGCTGATCGGCTGC
Organism: Paraburkholderia sp. A1RI_3L; assembly: GCF_048957895.1. Taxonomy (NCBI): domain Bacteria; kingdom Pseudomonadati; phylum Pseudomonadota; class Betaproteobacteria; order Burkholderiales; family Burkholderiaceae; genus Paraburkholderia; species Paraburkholderia sp. A1RI_3L. The sequence goes on along the minus strand of NZ_JARCHA010000004.1, from coordinate 333,444 downwards.
TGCGACCGCGTGCTCGTGCTGTACGAAGGCCGCATCAAGAAAGAACTCGTCGGGACGGAGATCACCGAGCAGAACCTGATCGCGAGCGCGCTCGACCTGCCGGTCGGGCAGCTCTCGCCTTCCACGGGAGTTGCATCATGAGCGGTCTGCGTTACTGGTATGCGGAAAATCGCGGCACGAGCTTCGCGTTCGGCCTGTTCGTGCTGATGTTCGCGATCTATCTGTTCAACTATCCGTCCGCGCTTTCGGCGAACGTGTTCCAGACGGCGGCGAACAAGGCCGTGCTGCTCGCGCTCGTTTCGATGGCCCAGGCGCTCGTGGTGCTGACGGCCGGCATCGATCTTTCCGTGGGCATGATTCTGGTGCTGACGAACTGCATCGGCTCGTGGCTCGTCGTGGGCGACGCGTTGCACAGCGCGCTCGGCATTGCCGGCGTGCTTGCGGCCGGCGCACTGTGCGGCGCGCTCAACGGCGTGATCATCATCTTCGGCCGGCTGCAGCCCATCGTCACGACCATCGCGACGGGCGCGCTGTACTACGGCTTCGCGCTGCTGCTGCGCCCGGTTCCAGGCGGCACGATCAACGACGATCTAGGCGACGCGCTGACCGGCAAGGTAGCCGCCGTGATGCCGGCGAGCCTGCTGATTCTGCTCGCCGCGGTGATCATCATCTGGATTCCTTTCAAACGCTCGACCATCGGACGTGCAGCGTATGCGACCGGCTCGTCCGAAGCCGCGGCTTTCCTCTCCGGCATGCCGATTCGCCGCGCGAAATTCGCGAGCTATACGCTTGCTGGCCTGCTCGCCGCGATCGGCGGACTCTTCCTCACCTTCTTCACGGACACCGGCGAAGCAAGCCTTGGCAGTGCCAACTCGTACACGCTGTTCTCGATCGCCGCCGTGGTGATCGGCGGCGTGTCGCTGCTCGGCGGCAAGGGCAGCGCGATCGGCGCGATCTTCGGCGCGTTCGCGTTCCGCTCGATCGGCGACCTGCTCTTCGTATTCAATGTCGACGCGCTGTGGCAACCGCTGTTCCAGGGCGTGATCCTGTTGCTCGCCGTCGCGATCGGGGCATGCGGGCTGTTCAGGGTGCGCAATCGTCTGGAGTGGTTCCAATGACCGACGTTTCCGCAAGCAGCCGGGCCACGCTGGTGTCGAAGCTCACGCGCAGGGTCGACAAGCCGATCCTCATCTCGTTCGCATGCATCGTCGCGCTGTTGCTCGTGGGCGGCATGTTCTCGCGCAGCTTCACGTCACCCGAATACATCCTGCTGCAATTGAAGGTGGGCGCGTTCCTCGGCATCATCGCGACCGGTCTGATGATGGTGATTCTGCTCGGTCACATCGACCTCTCGCTGCCGTGGACCATCACCGTCGGCGCGATGATGGCGTGTGCCGTCGCGGGGCATGGCGAACTGGGGCGCGTGCTCGCCATTCCGGCAGGAATCGGCTGCGGCGTGCTGATCGGCGTGGTCAACGGCATTCTCGTCGCGCTGCTGCGCATTCCCTCGATGATCGCGACGCTCGCGACCAACGCAGTCGCGCAGGGCATCATGATCGTCTACACGGGCGGCTCGTCGCCGCAGGACTCCGCGCCGGAAGTGATGCGCTGGCTTGCGGCGGGCTGGCTCGTGCCGGGCGTGCCGAACGCGGTCGCACTCTGGGTGGTGATCGGCGGCGCCACGATATTCCTGCTGTCGCGCACGACCTTCGGCCGCACGCTGTACGCGATCGGCAACACCGAGCGCGCGGCGTATCTCTCGGGTATCAACACGCGGCTCGTGACCGTGGCGGCGTTCGCGGTGTGCAGCGCGTTCGCCGCGTTCGGCGGCGTGTTGCTTGCCGGTTACGCATCGAAGGCGGCGCAGTCAATGGGCGACGCCTACCTGCTGCCGGCGATTGCGGCAGTCGTGCTGGGCGGCACGTCGATCCTGGGCGGCCGGGGTTCGTACCTCGGCACCGTGGCCGGCGCGATCCTGATCACGCTGCTGCAGTCGATTCTCTCCGTTGCGCAAATGCCGGAGGCGGGGCGGCAGATCATCTACGGCGTGGTGATCGCCGCCATGCTGCTGCTTTACGGGCGAAGCAAGCGGGAGCGCTAGGTCGCGACCTGTTCTCAGTCGACAATGAACAGCTTCGCACCGGTCCTGGTGTAAGACTGGTGCGGCTCCGCGTTGTCGCCCACCTGGTAGCTCATGCCGGCCGTCAAAACGAACTTGCGCCCGTCTTCAAGCGTCGTTTCCAGTTCGCCTTCCAGGCAAAAAAGAATATGGCCTTTCTGGCACCAGTGATCGGCGAGGTAACCGGGCGTGTATTCGACCATCCGCACGCGGATTTGATTCGACGTCTCACCAAAAAACCGGGTGCGCCAATAAGCCATGCCGGTTTCACCCCGGTGCTCCGTTCTTTCAACCTCTGCCCAGTGGGTCGTGCCGAAGGCGAATGCGTCCATTTTCATTCTGTCTCTTCCTCTATGAGTTCCCTTTGCGTCCGCGCAGCGGGGGATGTTCGAACGGTCTCGCTTGTCAGTGTCCTCAACGGGACACGATATAGCCTGCAGAGCGGCATTGCCCGGGTCGCGAGAATTTTCCCGTTGAGAAACAGAGGTAGTTTGGGCTGATGCTGCCTGGCACGGAAGGCAACTGGTTATTCCGGTATGGCTTGTAACAGGCTTCGCCGCGCTCGGCGGCGAGGGCAATTTCGGCCGCCCACTATCGCATCGGCTACGCAGTTTGCAGAACAGACTCGCGCCGCCGTCCAGCCGCGCAGCGGTACGAGCCGTCGTCGCACGCGCATCGTTCGCGGAGCCATGCGGCATCCGCGAACGTACGTGGGGATTAGAAGTGATGCAGCAGGGCGAGACGCACGACGTACTGATTCGGGCCCGATGAGATATCCGCCCCGCCCGGAACGTACGCGTAGTCAAAGTCGGTTCCGGTGTGCGCGTTTATTGCATGCTGATACACGCCTTCCAGGAACACCGACGTGCGTTTCGACATGTCGTAATTGAACTTCGTGCTCAGTTGGTGCCACTTGGGATTGAACGCACCGACTGTAGAAGACACGCGCGCCTGCGTGTACGTGTACGCGGCACCCACGTAAAACGCAGGCGTGAGGTGATAGAGCCCGTTCACCTCGAAGTTGTCGAACTTCCACGCTTTCCATGTGCCGCCAGCCGGTTGCGTTGTTCCGGTGAAGTACGCATTCGCCGTAGGATCGTAGACGTCGACATGCGAATACGCGAAGCCGATGAGGGCATTCGCGAACGCGTAATTCACGCCGATGCCGATGTTCTGCTGCGACGACGCGTCGAACGTGTTGTCGCCGGTAATCGCGCCAGTGGAACCGGCATTGCGTGCGTTGTTGATCTTCACATACGACGCGCCTACGGTCAGCCCACCCTGCTGGTATTGCAGCGCCGCGCTATACAGGCGGTTGTTCGCGAAGCCGCCCGCCTGGTTGCTGAATGCGTACATGGCCTCTGCGGTCACGCCGTGCCACACCGGCGAAACGTACTTCACCGAGTTGTTCACGCGGAACGAGTAGTCGGTGTTGTCGTTGTCATACGGATGCGCGAACAGATAGCCGGTCCAGTTCCCGTTTGCGGTGAGCGGGGAGAAGATGTCGACGCTCGGATCGTACTGGCGTCCGATCGTGAACGTACCGTAACGATCGGACGCGATGCCAATGAACGCCTGGCGGCCGAACTCCCGACCGCCCTGGCTCATCTTTCCGTTGTTGACGTCGAAGCCGCTCTCGAGGGCGAAAATCGTCTGGTAACCTCCGCCCAGATCCTCGGCGCCTTTGATGCCCCAGCGGCTGCCGTAATCGTAGCCGCTTTGCAGTTGCACGGTGCCGTGGCCGCGTGCATTGCTCGTGTAGTTGATGCCGTCTTCAATCTTGCCGTACAGCGTCACGCTGCTTTGCGCATGCGCGGCGGCAGCAAGCATGGCCGCCGGCACGACGATCCCCCAACGCTTGTTCATTACGATTTCCCCCAAGCCGTTCGTTTTCCGGTCGCAGCGCGTGCGCGCTGCGTATATGTGTCGCGCGTGCCGCGTCGAGGTTTCCCAGCGATGCGACCGGGGGGAGTGTAATGAGCCGATTTTCTGCTTTTAGTCCCTCTCAGTGAAAAGGTGCTCTCTAAAATCCGGGCTATTTACCGGGCCAGGAAACGGATAGCAACCATGCTTGCCCTCACTCATTCCACACACCTGAAAGAAGCTGCCCGATCCACGTCGCCACCTTCATAGCGAGGCCACTTCGGGTAATCGCATAGCGGCCTCGTACGTCCTGGGACGCCAGCGGTGTCCGTAGTCACCTGGCCGACCGGCGCCCGTCCTTGCTCGCGCCACTGCTCGAGCGCCGACAACGAATCCCATGTCGCGTTGAAGGTGCTGCTTGCGGCATGCCCCATGCCGGGAATTTCATAGAACCGCACGAACGAATTGACCTGATCCACGCCGAACTGTGCTTGCAGCCGCCGATAGTATTGTTCCGTCGCGCGCGTGCTGACCAGAACATCGACCAGGCCGTGAACGAGCAGCAGTTTCCCGCCGCGTGCCTTGAACGCAGAGATGTCGGTGCTGGCGTCGAGTTGCGAACTCAGTTCGCTGATGCGGTTGGCCCAGACACCCGGCTGCTCCGGATCGAGCGACAGGGAATCGAAGTGGGGGTCGCGCGTGACCGAGTACTTGATCCACTGGTCGGTCAGGACGCTGATGTACGGTGCCGTCGAGGGCATCGGATTCGCCGGCTGGGAAGTGCCGAACGCGAGGAACGTGACGATGGGCTCCACCGGCGAGGTGCGGCTCGTGATACCCAGATCGGCACCCCACACGTTGTAACCCGGATACTGCGTCTCGCCACTCGCCAGCCGGAAGCGAAAGTGCGATGACGTATTGATCGTCTTCAACGCTTCAATCTGTGCGTCCGACAGGCAACTGTCCCCGGTGTCCGCGCCCTTCGCGCAGCGCAACGGCGCGCCGTTCAACGTGGCCGTGGACGGATCGAATCGCGCATTGCATTGCCGCTGATCGCTGATCAGGCCGTCCACCACGCCGTCGAGCGCGTCGCAGGCCTGCATCGCCGCGTCGTACACGGCTTTCCGTTTTCCGACCGAAAGATAGGCGTCAGGCCTCGCGAGCGCACGGTTCATGCGGTGACCGCCGAGCAGCGCAGCCGCATCGTCCCATGCCGGATACCAGGCGATTGCGCCGTCCCAATCGGACGGCCAGCGCTGGATCGCGGTGACGGCTTCGCGTCCGCCTGTCGAGCCGCCGGCGAAATACGCCTTGCGTGGCAAGTGCGCATAGCGGGCCTCGATGATGGCGAGCACAGCGTCGTGCGTTTTCTTCAACGCGTCTCCGCCGAAGTTCCTTACCGCCTCGTCGTTGAGCCCGAAGCGCCCGTCCTGAGAGGCGAGCGCGTTAGCCTGGTGGCCGGAGTCGCTCGCGAACGTCGCATAGCCGCGGCCAAGCGGTACGGGTTTGTCGATGGGTCCATTCGGTACATTGCCCGTCACATCGGGAATGGTGCCGTCGAAACCTCCGCCGCCGAACATGACGACTTTATCGTTCCATTGCGCGGGTAGCGCGGCCTTGAACTGGATGTCGGGTGCCGATCTGTCGACGGGGGCAATCTTGCCCGTAATCGCGCAGTAGCCGGGTAGCGCGCTGGTCCCGCTCCCGCTCGCAGCAATCGGCTTCGCCGCGGTGACAATTGCGCCGGATGTGGGCAATGCGATCTCCGAAGCGGGCACGATGAAACCCTGGAGGCGCTCGCACGCGGCCACGTGTGCAGCAGGCAACGTCGCGGCGAGGCCGGATGCGCAGACTGCCGAAGTGGTGAGGAGGATGATCGCGCGTACAACGCCGAACCTGCGGGGGTGAGCTGGTTTCATGATGTCTCCGTTATGACCGACCTTTGCATCGCGCGATTCGCTCGCGTCTTCTGGCGCATTTCGTCAGGCACCCGTCTCTTGCCTCACTGATCACTGATATTAGTGAGGCAAGAGACGCGATGTAAGGTCATTAACGGACAAGCTGGTGTCCCCGCAGAACACCGTCACCGGCGGCACATATGGCGCGCTCAATGCTTCCCGCCGGCTCGACTTCAATCAGGTTGGCTGCCTAGTTCAGCCGCTTGAGTTCGCCGTCGTCCGCGTACCAGTCGACCGTCTTGCCCGTCGTGTTGATGGTGACTGCACGTGGTTCGCTGAACTGATCGAACGACTCGATGCCCGTTTCGCGCCCTACCCCGCTGTTCTTGAATCCTCCCCAGGGCGACGCCGGGTCCAGACGATGGTGGTCGTTCACCCACACCATGCCGAATTCCAGCTTGCCCGCCACCCGATGCGCACGCGCAACGTCCTGCGTCCAGATGGAAGCGGCGAGGCCAAACTGCGTGCCGTTGGCAATGCGGATCGCGTCCGCTTCGTCTTCGAACGGCATGACGACCGTCACGGGTCCGAACACTTCGTCCTGGCCAATCTCCGAATGCGGATCGGCGTCATAGATCACGGTCGGTTCGAGAAAGTAGCCCGACGTCAATGCAGGCGGCACGCGCCCGCCTGTCAGCACTTTCGCGCCCGCCGCCTGCGCGCGTTCGAGCATGGCGAGAATGCGCTGCCGCGAGCGATCGGAAATCACAGGACCAAGCTGAGTCTTTGCATCGGTCGGGTCGCCCACGCGAATACGCTCGGCCTTCGCGCGGAAACGTTCGAGGAACGCCGCATACATCGACTTCTGCACGAGGATGCGCGCGCCGCACACGCAGGTTTGCCCGGCTCCGATGAAAGCGGCGAACGCCGCGCCATTCACCGCACGCTCCATATCGAAGTCGTCGAACAGGATCACCGCGCCTTTGCCGCCCAGTTCCAGCGTAGTCAGCGCGAAATTGCGCGCGGCGGCTTCGCCGATCGAGCGGCCCACCTCGGTGCCGCCCGTGAATACGACCTTGCGGATTAGCGGATGCCGCGCGAGTGCCGCGCCCGCTTCGCGCCCTTCTCCGTTCACGACGTTGACCACGCCTCTGGGCACGCCCGCTTCCTGCAGCAGTTTCACGAGCCGCACGGTGGTGAGCGGCGTCTGCTCCGATGCCTTGATGACCACGCTGTTGCCCGTTGCGAGCGCAGGCGCGAGGCTCTTCGAAAGAATCATCAACGGATGATTGAACGACGTCATCAACGCGACCACGCCAAGCGGCACGCGCTGCGTGTAGCAGAGGTAAGGCCCTTCAATCGGAATCACGTCGCTGCGGCGCGTGAGCGCAAGCGCCGCGAAGTAGCGGTAGAACTGCGGCAGCCGCGAAATTTGCGCGCGCGTCTCCGAAATGGGACGGCCGTTGTTCAGCGTTTCCAGCTTGTAGAACTGTTCGAGATCCGCTTCGAACAGATCGGCGAAGCGATTCATGATGCGTGCGCGTTGCTGGATCGACATATCGCGCCACGCCCCGCCTTCGAATGCGCGATGTCCCGCTTGCACCGCGCGATCCACATCGCTGGCCGAAGCCGATGCGAGTGCGCCAATCACTTCGCCCGTCGCCGGATTCAGAATATCGAGCGTGCGGCCTTCTTCAGCATCGGTCCATTCGCCGTCGATCAACAACGGTGCGTCGTAGTGCTGTGTGTTGGTTGTGTCCATTGCGTTGTTCCTGTCGGTTCATCTACTTGAGAGGCGAAGCGTGCGCATCGGCATGAAGCGCGTCGCGCGCAAGCGTGTCTTCCGGCTGAAGGTCTTCGAGTCGCTGTCCCGACGGCTCGACGCCCAGCCATGCAACCACGACGATCTGCACGGCGAGCAAGCCGATCATCATCGCGAGCACGCCGACGATGCCGTATTGCGCGAAAAGCGATACCACGATGAAAGGCGTGACGATGGTGGCGCCGCGTCCCAGCGTGTTGCAGACGCCGGAGGCGCGCAGCCGCACTTCGGTCGGAAAGAGTTCGGGCACATACACGGCGAACAGCAGCGCGACCAGCACGTAGATGGGAACGGTCAGCAGCAGTCCGACGACAGGCAGAATCACGGGGCTCGAGATGAACGGATACATCGCACCGAACACGATCGCAGCAAACGACGAGCCAATGATGGTCCGCTTGCGTCCCCACACGTCGGCCGTGAGCGCGCCGATGGCGGAACCGATAGGCGCGCCCAGCGACATCACGAGCGCAAAGCCGAACGACTTCGCAATGCTGAAGCCCTGATGCACGAAGAACGTGGGTAGCCAGGTCACGAACCCATACAGCAGCGTGTTGATGACGACGAGCGTCACGCAGCCGACGATCATCCGTTGCAGCATCGCGCCGCTGAACAGCGAACCGAACGACAGCGTCTGCGGCGCCGCCGCGCCGGGTTTCGTGGACGCGGGCGCAGGCAGCGGCTTGCCGCCTCGCGCAGCCGTGACTTCGGTTTCGATCCGGCTCAGAATCGCGTCGGCTTCCTCATGCCGTCCGACGGAATCGAGCCAGCGCGGCGACTCCGGCAACGACTTGCGCGCATACCAGACGCCGAGTGCACCCACGCCACCGAGCACGAACATCGCTCGCCAGCCGAACGACGGGATCAGCAGCAGTCCGATCAATCCCGCGACAGGCAAACCCGAGACCACGAAAACCGCCATTAACCCTTGCAGCCTGCCGCGCTTTTGCGGCGGCACGAATTCAGTCAGCGTCGAGTAGCCGACCACGTTTTCCGCGCCGAGGCCGAGTCCCATGACGAACCGGCACGCAATCAGCACGCTCATGTTCGGCGCGAGTGCGGCACCGAGCGACGCCAGACCGAACACGGCCAGATTCGCCTGATACGTGAAGCGGCGGCCGAAGCGGTCGCCGAGAAAACCGGTGCCGAGCGAGCCGAGCATCATGCCGAGAAAAGTCAGCGACACGAAGAGCGCGTTCTGCCCAAGCGTGGAGAAGCCCGATTTCAGCGTCGCACCGAGCACCGTCGACGCGACGTAGATATCGAAACCATCGAAAAACATGCCAATGCCGATCAACCACATGATGCGCCGGTGAAATCCCGACATCGGCAAGCGGTCGAGCCTGGGCCCTGCGTTGACGTTCATGTCTGTCTCCTGTCGACGCGGCGGTGCGTAGCGTTCAACGCTTATCGGCGCGCACGTCGTGTTGTATCGAGCTAGCGAAGCACGGCAACGCTCAGCGGGCCTGCATCAATCGCAATGCGTTGACGGTCAGCATGTCGGTCGCGGCGCGGAAGTTCTGTTCGACGCTGCCTTCCTGCGCCGCGAGAAAGAACGCCTTGCACTGCTTCGCGCCGGCTTCGTCGAGCGAGAGAATGCGTGCGGCAAGCGCCTCCGCTTCGGCGTGCAGGCTCGCGGGCTCGCATACGCGCGTGACGAGCCCGGCCTGCAAGGCTGCTTCCGGCGCAATGACGTCGCCGAACAGGACCATCGGGAACACGGCTTTGGGCAACGCGTAGCCGCCCAGATAAGCCATGATCGCGGCGGGCGGCAAACCTGCCCGCATCTCCGGGAACGCAACCCGCGCCGACGACGCGACGAGCGTGAAGTCGCACAGAATCGCGAGCCCGAAGCCGAAGCCGAACGCATCGCCCTGCACCTGTGCAATCGAGATCAACGACGTGCTGCGTACGAGCCGCTTGAGCTCGATCAGACGCGCAACTTCCGCGCGAATCGAGACGGCGTCCCGCCCCGCGCGTTCGCGGCCTGTGCAGAACACGTCGCCATTCGCGCGGATGCGCAGCACGCGTGCTCGCGGCTGCACGGCTTCGCTGCGTAACGCGTCCGACATCGCGTCGAACATCGCGCCCGACACCTCGTTGCCGGCCTCCGGGCAGTTCAGCGTGAAGGCGAGCGTGTCGCCGGTATGTTCGATCAGAACGGGGGCCTGCAATGGACTGCGATCCATGTCGTCTCCTGTTGTATAATCTGTATACAGCGTATTCATAGAATTTCGAGGTGTCAATGCCCGCCGTAAAAACTGCTTCCTCAAAGGCCACGACGAGCCAACCGCGCGAGGCGCCCAGCCTGGAATCGATCGCCACGCGATATCACGCGCAACTGCGCACGCTGGACTCCACGGGCGATTCGTTGAGCGACGGCGTCGTCGTGCCCGCGTTGCGCGAGGCGATCGTGGAGGGCGTGCTCGCGCCGGGTAGCCGTTTATCCGAGGTCCAGGTCGCGAAACAGCTGAACGTCAGTCGCACGCCCATGCGTGAGGCGTTCGCGCAACTCGAGCGCGAAGGGCTGGTGACCATCCTGCCGCGGGTGGGCGCCTACGTGCGGTCAGTCACACTGCGCGACGTGGAAGAGATTTATACGGTGCGTGCCGCGCTCGAATGTCTCGCGGTGCAGCTCGCATCCGAGCGCATGACTGCGCTCGGTACTGCGCAACTGGACGACGTGATCGAGGCGATGCGGACAAGCGTCGATGCGAACGACGTGGCAGCCTATGTCGATGCATTGGACCGCTTTTATACGATCGTCATGACGATTGCCGACAACCGCACGTTGCAGCAGAGCCATGCGTCGCTCATCGGCCCCGTGCGTCGACTGCGCCGCATCGCGATGGCGCGAGGCGGACGCATGCGCGCGTCGTTCGAACAGGCCGTGCGAATTCGCGATGCCATCGTCAACGGCACGAAAGACGTGCAGCAACTGATGCGGGAACAGCTTCAGGGCGCGTGCGCCGCCGCAGTCGATGTACTGAAAAATGCCGGGAAATTGGCAGAGAGACAGAGAGACAGAGGCAGGCAGGCGCCACATTCACGCACCCTGCCTGCGCCATGAAGCCCGGCGTGAAACAGCGCGCTGCCGCTACCGTCGGGGCGTACGTTCAGCAAACCAGATTGCGATCGACATGACGGCGATGCCGGTCAGTTGCAGGTAGCTCAAATGCTGACCGAGAAATAGCCGGTCGATCAGGATCGCGACCGCCGGATACACGAACTGGAACAACGCGATGCGGCTGGTGTTCAGGCGCGCCATGCCCCTGTATATCAACGTGTAGGCCAGACCGGTGTGAATGGTGCCGAGCCCGGCAAGCCACAGCCACGACGTGCCCAGCGCAGGCCAGCCGTGCTGTGCCGGCCAGATCCACACTGTCAGCGTGCCGATCGCGCATTGCCACCACGCGAGGATGCCCGCAGGCAGGTTGCGCAGACGCTTCGCGATGATCGTGACGCATGCCATGCAGAACGCCCCGACGAGGCACAGCACGACACCGAGCCAGTAACCTTGCCCAACGTCGCCCGTTGCCGGACGTTCGGCCATTCCCGTCGCCAGCACGAGGCCAGACATCGCCAACGAGACCGCGCCAATGCGCCGCCTGCCGATCGATTCCTTCAGGCACAGGGCACCCAGCACCAGCACCCACATCGGCTGAACGTGAAAGAGCACGATGGCGACCCCGGTCGGCATTCGCGCGATGGCGGTGAAGAACAATGCCCAGCTCAAGACCATCAGGGAGCCGGCGGTAAGCACCCACGGGCCGGTGGTTCGCGTCAGTCGCAAGAATCGCGTCTGGCGACGCAACGCCACCCAGAGCGTGAGACCGATCAGGCCGAGCGCACAGCGGAACCACGTTGCCGTCAGCGGATCGGCGTGCGCTTCCCTCACAAAGATGCCGATCGTGCCGAGCAGCGCGCAACCGAGAACAAATGGCCATACGCCGGTGGAAGGGCCGGCCGCGGCCAGGCCGGCGGGCGCGTCGCGAAGGTGCGGGTTCGTATTCATGCGCCCAGTGTGGATTTCCTTCACTCGAACGAAAAGCGCATAATTCGAAGCCTATCCATTCGAAATTCGAAAGCGGCGAAAACCATGAAACAGCGCGACGTACAGACAGACTGGCTGAGATGCTTCGTCGCCGTGGTCGATGCCGGATCGCTGTCGAGTGCGGCAGGCGAAGTGCATCGGTCACAGTCGGCGGTGAGCATGCAGCTCAAGAAGCTTGAAAGCGCGCTGGGGCTGCGGCTCGTCGAGCGCGGGCCACGCTCGCTCGAACTCACGCACGACGGCCAGACACTGCTCGGCTACGCCCGCCGAATCCTGGACCTGCATGCGCAAGCGCAGATTGCGCTGAAAGGCGAGCAGCTTACCGGCCGCGTGCGGCTCGGCGTGCCCGACGACTATGCCGCGAAATACCTGACGCCGGTGCTCAAACGGTTCGCGCCGTGGCATAGCGGCGTCGAAATCGAACTGATCTGCGAGCAATCGACATCGCTCATTCCACGCGTGGCGAACGGTGAACTGGACATCGCGCTGGTGTCGCGCGATCACGCGCGGCGCGGCACGCTCCTGTTTCACGAACCGATGGTCTGGGTTGGCGCAGCGCAGTTCGAGTTGTGGCGACGCGATCCGATTCCCATCGCCGTCTACGAGAGCGAGAGTCTCGCCCGACGCAGTGCGATCCATTCACTGGCGCAGCAAGGGCGGCGCTACAAGGTGGTCTACAACAGTTCCAGTCTTGCCGGGCAGATCGCGGCAGCCGAAAGCGGGTTGGCTGTGGCGGCGCTGACGCAATGTAGCGCGCCCGAACATCTGCGCATTCTTGGCCCCGACGAGGGTTTGGGTCCGCTCGAACCGATGGAGGTGGCCGTCTACCGAAGCCGCGATTCGCGCGGCTCGAAAGCCGTGGACACGCTGCACGGCTTGCTGGTCAAGACGCTACGCCAGTCGGCTTCGGCTTGATACGTATCAAACGGTCGCCACCGGACGCTCCGTACATTGGCGGCATGGCGAACGAACGACGAACCGGACGGTGGGGCTTGCTGGCCCTCGCACTTGCCGCGGCCGCATTGGCGGCGGGCGGCTATGCGCTGCTGCGCTGGCCCGCGTTGTTCGGCCGCGGCAACGCGCCTTCCCAAATCGTGGTGTCGGGCAATATCGAGGCGCACGAGAGCGTTCTGAGCGTCACGCAGGTGCAGGCGCCCATCGTTTTCCTCCCGTTCGACGAGGGCGCACGGGTGCCTCGCGGCACCGTGCTTGCGCGCGTGGACGATCATCTCTACCGGCGCCAGGTGGAGATCGATCGCGCCAACCTCGACGTGCAGACGGCACAAGTGGCCGCCAACCGCAGCACGCTCGACGCCGCCCAGCAAAGCGTGTCGAGCGACCGGTTCGACCTTGCCGAGAAGAAGCACGACTACGAGCGCGCAGAGACGCTCGCCAGTCACGCGGCGGTGTCGCAGCAGGCCCGCGACCTGGCGCTGACGGCGTTCAGGCAGTCGGCCGCCACGCTCGCCCACGACGAAGCGCTCGTCGCCGCCGCGCGCAATAACGTCGCGCTTGCGACCGCCAATGTGGAGGCCGCGCAGGCACGGCTCAAACTCGACGAAACGACGCTTGCCTACACGGAATTGCGCGCGCCGTTCGACGGCGTCATCGCGGTGCGCGAAGCCGAACTGGGCCAGCTTGCGGGCCCCGGCGTGGCCGTCGTCACGCTCGATGAACTCGACCACGTGTGGCTGCGCGCGTACGTGAACGAGCCCGACATCGGCAAGATTCGGCTGGGCGAGGCGGTCACCGTCCGTACCGACGCCTACCCGGCGAGAGACTATCGCGGCCGCATCAGCTTCATCTCGCCGCAAGCCGAGTTCACGCCGAAGACGGTGGAAACGCACGCGCAACGCGTCACGCTCGTCTACCGCATTCGCATCGACATCGACAACCCGACGCACGAGTTGCTGCCCGGCATGCCGGCCGACGCGACGATTCCCACGCGCGCGAGCGGACAATGAGCACGCCGGCAGGCACGCCCCCCATCGTGGTGGAAAACCTGTTGCGGCGCTTCGATGCGAACGAAGCCGTGCGAGGCGTTTCGTTGCAGGTGGAGCGCGGCGAAGTCTTCGGGCTCGTCGGCCCCGACGGCGCCGGCAAGACCACGCTGATGCGCATGCTGGCTGGCGTGCTGCGTCCCGACGCGGGCCGCGTGGTGGTCGAAGGCATCGACGTCGCTGCCGACCCCGAGCGTGCAAAGACCGTGCTGAGCTACATGCCGCAGCGTTTCGGTCTTTACGAAGACCTGACGGTCAACGAGAACATCTTCTTTTACGGCGAACTGTTCGAGGTGCCGCGCGCCGAATACCGGCCGCGCGTGGACGAACTGCTTCACGCCGCCGGTCTCGGCCCGTTCAGGCGGCGGCTGGCGGGTCAGCTTTCGGGCGGCATGAAGCAGAAACTCGGGCTGATCTGCGCCCTCGTGCACCGTCCCGCCGTCGTGCTGCTCGACGAGCCCACGACGGGCGTGGACCCGGTCTCGCGACGCGACTTCTGGGCCATCCTCTACCGGCTGCGCGAGGAAGGCGTGACGATCGTGATGTCCACCGCCTACATGGACGAAGCCCAGCGCTGCTCGCGGCTCGCGTTGCTCCATGCCGGGGAGGTGCGCCGTTGCGATACGCCCGAACGCCTGAAGCAGACCATGGCCGGCGCGCTGCTTTCCATTGCTAGCGACGATCCGCGTGCGCTGGAGGCGCAGATCGAGGGCGCACCAGGCGTGCTGGGCGTGCTGCTGATGGGCGACCGGATTCACGTGCGCGTGGATGACGGCGCACGGCGCGCGCCGGAACTCGAAGCGCGGCTTGCCGCGTGCGGACTGTCGCACGCGCCGGTCGAAGCGGTCGAGCCCGGCATAGAAGACGTGTTCGTCGCGCTCGTGGGAGACACGGCATGACGGCGCCCGAGGCCGAGGCCGCGCCAGCGGGCGCCGCACCGCCCATCGTGCTTGCGCGCGGGCTCACGAAACGCTTCGGCAAGTTCACCGCCGTGGACGCGCTCGATCTTTCGATCGCGAAAGGCGAAGTAGTCGGATTCATTGGCCCGAACGGCGCCGGCAAGTCAACGACGATCCGCATGCTCTGCGGCCTGCTGACCCCGAGCGGCGGCAACGCCTGGGTGGCGGGCTTCGACGTGGGCCGCGACCCCGAATCCGTGCGCGCCCACATCGGCTATATGTCGCAGAAGTTCTCGCTCTACGCCGACCTGACCTGTCGCGAAAATCTGCGCTTCTTCGCCGGCATCTATCGCGTGCCGCGGGCGGTGCTCGACGAGCGCTTGCGCTTTGCGATCGAGATGGCCGGCATCGTGGGCCGCGAAGACATGCTCGTGCGCACGCTCGCAGGCGGCTGGCGCCAGCGGCTCGCGCTCGGTTGCGCGATCCTTCACCGGCCGCCGGTGCTTTTCCTCGACGAACCGACTTCGGGCGTCGAACCGCAGGCCCGCCGGCAGTTCTGGAATCTCATCCACCGGTTTGCGGCGGACGGGGTCGCTGTGCTCGTATCCACGCACTACATGGACGAGGCCGAATACTGCAATCGCATCGCCCTCATCGACGCGGGGCGGCTCGCGACGGTCGGCAGCCCGGGCGCGTTGCGGGAGAAAGCACTCGGCGGCACGCTCTTCGAGCTGGCCGCCGCTTCGCTGGGCGAAGCCGTGCAGACACTGCGCGCGACGCCCGGCGTGCTCGACGCGGCGATCTTCGGCGACAAGCTGCACGTGCTCGTCTGCGACACGCCCGGCGCACCGGCTGCGGCCCTCGCCGCCGGCCTGCCGGCGCGGCTGGCGGCGGCCGGCATCGCCGCATCGGCGCCGCGAGCGATCCGGCCGAGCCTCGAAGACGTATTCGTGCGGCTCGTGGAACGCCCCGCGCAGCAGGAGGCGTCATGAGGCCGCGCCGCCTCTTCGCCATCGCCTTCAAGGAGACGCTGCAGATATGGCGCGATCCGCGCAGCCTCGCCATTGCGCTCTTGATGCCGTTCATGCAGATGCTGCTGCTCGGCTACGGCGTGAGTCTCGACATCCGCCACGTGCCGCTTTGCGTGCACGACGAAGCGCGCACGCAGACGAGCCGCGAGCTCGTTGAACGTTTCGTGTCGTCCGGCTGGTTCTCGGCGGTTCATACGCTCGACAGCGAGCGCGCCGTGCGCGAGGCGATCGATCGCGGCCAATGCAGCGGCGCCGTGACGATTCCCGTGGACTTCACGCGCACGCTGACCACGACCGGCGTCGCGCCCGTGCAAACCGTGTTCGATGCGACGGACACCAACACGACCAACATCGCCACGGGTTACGCACAGGGTGTGGTGGCGCAGATCACGACGGCCTTTGCTGCGCGCTGGGCATCGGACCACGGGCTGCGAACGTCGACGGTCGGCACGGTGGATCTCGAATCGCGCGTTTGGTACAACGAGGGGCTCGACAGCCGCAACTTCATCATTCCCGGCGTGGTGGCCGTCATCCTCGCGCTGGTGGGCGCGCAACTCACCTCGCTCACCATTGCGCGCGAGTGGGAACGCGGCACGATGGAGCAACTCATCTCCACGCCCGTCACGCCGCTCGAAGTGCTGGTGGGCAAGCTCATGCCGTACTTCGCCGTCGGGTTCGTCGATGCGGTCTTCTGTCTCGTGGGCGCCGTCTTCTGGTTTCACGTGCCGTTTCGCGGCAGCCTGCTCACGCTCGCCACCACCACCGCGCTCTTTACGCTCGTCGTGCTCGGCATCGGTTATCTGGTCTCGGTGCGCATTCGCAGTCAGCTTGGCGCAAGTCAGGTGGCGCTGCTGCTGACGATGCTGCCCACCACGATGCTGTCGGGCTACACGTTCGCCATCGAGCAGATGCCGGCCCCGGTTCGCGCCGTGACCTATATCGTCTATGCGCGCTACTACGTGGCGATTCTGCGCGCCGTGTTCCTGAAGGGCAGCACGCTGGCCGAACTCGCCGCGCCGCTCGCGGCGCTCACGTTGTATGCCTTCGTGATCGGCTGGTTCAGCGTGCGCGCGTTTCGCAAGCATCTGGACTGAAGCGGGGCGACACCATGTTCGAACGCATCACCGCGATGCTCGTCAAGGAGTTCCTGGAACTGAAGCGCGACCGCTGGGCGCTCTTCCGGATCGTTGTGCCGCTGATCGTGCAGGTGATCGTCTACGGCTATGCGGCAACGTTTACGGTCAACCACGTCGCGACGGCCGTGCTCGATCTCGACGGCAGCGAGGCGAGCCGCGACCTCACTTCCCGCTTCGTCGCCACAGGCCGCTTCGACATTGTCGACGTCGCCCACACGCAGAAGGACATCACGCACGACCTCGACAGCGGCCGCGCCGATCTCGCACTCGTCATGCAGGCGGGCTTCGGGCAGCATCTGCTGGATGGGCAACGCGCGCCGCTGCAAATCCTCGTAGACGGGACAAACTCGAACACCGCGCTCATTGCCCTTGGCTACGCCAGCCAGATCGTGGCCGCGTTTCAAGCCGACTCGCAGCGCGCGGCCTGGCCGACGTCCGCGGGCGCGGCACAGTCATCGGTTTCCGTCGCGCTCGTCGCGCGCCCCTGGTTCAACGAAGGACTGGAGGACCGCTGGTTCTTCATTCCCGGCGTGGTTGCCACGCTCACGCTGCTGCAGGTCATGACCTTGACCGCATTTGCGGTCGTACGCGAACGCGAGGTGGGCACGCTCGAGCAGATCATGGTGAGCCCCATCCGGCCCGTCGAATTCATTCTCGGCAAGACGGTGCCGGCGTTCCTGATCGGGCTCGCCGACGTGGCGATCGTGACCACGCTCGGCATTGCCTGGTTCGACGTGCCCTTCGTGGGCAGCTGGCTCGTCATGCTGGTAGGTGTCGTGCTGTTTCTGTTTGCCGTGCTCGGCATGGGCCTGCTCATGTCGACGTTCTCGCGCACGCAGCAGCAAGCGTTCGCGTTGAACTTCTTTTTCGTCAATCCGCTGTTCATCCTCTCGGGATTCGCGTTTCCGATCTCGGCCATGCCGCCGGTGCTTCAATGGCTGACGTTTCTCAATCCGCTGCGTTATTTCCTCGTCGTGCTGCGCGCCGTGTTCCTCAAAGGCGCGGGAATGGGCGTGCTCTGGCCGCAGTTCGCGGCCATGGCCGCACTCGGCGTCGTGATGCTGACGTTCAGCGTGCTGCGTTTCAGTAAATCGCTCGATTGAATTCGCGCTTGGCGCGTGGCCCTTCGCCTTTGCCCTTCGCCGTTGCCGTGAACAATCGGACACAACGCACGCGCGGACCCGGGCGCTGGCATGAACGCGGGTCAGGTTCCTGCCGAGGCGTCAGTATTTCGTCCGCGAGCGGCTTCAGCCTGCCGCGATCACGAACGTACCGGCCGCCACGAGCGCACCACGCCAGAGCCAGTCGAAGTTGATCCAGCCACGACGCAATAGCTCGAGCCCCAGATACTCGTAGGCGGCGAGCGCGATAAGCGCGGTCGCGCCAAGCGTCGCGAGCGTATGAAGCACCGTGAACTGCAGCGAAACTTCGAGCGGATCGAGCACGCCGTGAAGCGCACCGCATGTCGGCAGCAACGCCGGCATCAACATGAGCCCCGCGCCATGCAGTGTCGCCATCAGCGCCGACCACGCCACGAGCCCGACGAAGCCAGCCGTCATGCCGACGCGCACGCGATGCCGGTGGCCGTACACCTGCTGCCACGCCGCCCAGCCGATCAGCACGGCACCGAGCATCCAGTGCAGGCGGGAAAGCGGTAGCCACGCATCGAGCACGGCCGCCGAACTCGTGAACAGCAGGATCGAGGCTGCATGGCCCAGTGCGATGGGCGGCAGCGCCATGAGCAACGCACGACGACTGCCGCGCTGCAGCCCCAGCGCCGTCGCGAAGAGCCACCCCATCGCGGGATTCACGCCATGAAAGACCCCGCTGCCTATCACGGCAGCCCAGATGGTCCAGTTCGCGTCGAACAGGCCGCTCATCGCGCACCCCGCACGTTCACAGCGGTTCAGGGGTAGCAGTACGAATCGGACGAACAGTCACCGCCCTCCAGCCGGATCTGGTGCGGCCGGTGCGACTTCGGCCACTCGAGCAGGAAGCGCTCGTCGAACGCGATGCCGCCGTCGGCTGCCGCGTCGAGCTTGACCATCCAGCCGTCGATGCCGTCGGGATAGAACTGTTCGTCGATCGCGCCGTAGAGCGAATTCGTGAAGTACACGCGACGGCCGTCGCGGCTCACTTCGATCATCTGCGGGCCGCCGTTGAGCGCACGGTCCCGCGCACGCGGATGCGCCGCGCGCGAAACAATGCCACCGACACGCACACTACCCGTGAGGCGCGCATTTTCGGGATCGGACACATCGTACTGGCGCAGGTCGCCGGTGCCCCAGCACGCGACATACAGGAAGCGGTCGTCGAGCGAAAGGGCGATATCCGTGACGAGAGGCGGCACGGCCGCAAAACTCTTGAGCATGGGCGGAAGCCGTTCAGGGTCGGCGGGCTCGGCGGGGATCTCGATGATCTTGCGCGCCGCCCAGCGATCGCCGTCCAGATACCACTGCCAGATCGACGCAGAGAGGTCCTTCAAACTGATGACGGAGTTCACGAAGCCATAGGGCCGCGTGGGGTTGTGCGCGGGACGCAGTTCGAAGACAAGCTGGTTTTCCGCGCCGAAATCGAGCACCTGCTTGTGCTGCCGCGTATGCAGATCCCAGAAATGCAGGCGGTGGCCGTACTGGCCGCCGAGCAGCACCTCGGGAACAAGACCGTTTTCGAAGCTCGCCGGCAGACCCCATTCGCTCGACACGAGCGTGTCGTAGCCAAGGTGCCACCAGCCATCATAGGCAAGCTGTTGCGATCCACGATCGATTTCCCACTGGCCCAGGATGTCGAAGCTCTCGTGGTCCATCAGGAAGATGCCGCCCGGCGCGTCCCCGTTCGCATTCGCGAGCGCGGTGACATAGATGCCCTCTGGGCCGCAATGCACGGTGTGCGGCCGCGTGTAACCCGCGCGTTGCGCAACGGTGTCGGGTTCATGCACGCGCACGATTTGGGGCCGCCGCGGATCGGGCTTCGTATCGACGATATGAATGCGCGACGAACGCAGCCCCGGCACGACGAGATAACGCCGCTCCGAATGCGGATGTGGCGCGTTGGGGCACAGACACGAACTGCAGGCGTTCCAGCCGAAGTGATGGAGTTCGTCGCCGACGTTGGGCATCGGCAGTCTATGCACGATCTGTGCGAACTGTGCCGAGCCGGGGTCGAGATCGACCACGTCGAGCGTGTCGGGTACGGTGCGCGTGGGATCGAAACTTGCGACGTACGCGAGTGTTTCCTTTGGAGCGTCGCCTGCCATGCGGGCGGATGGATAGAACGTCGGGTCCGGCTTCCAGGTTGCCATGTCTGCCCCCTCCTCAGTGAGCCCTCATGATGCACCCGCATGCGGCACAATGCCATGGACTCGCCCCTTATTCCGCGCAGCGAAATGCATATCAGCGAAGGTGGAAGTACGCGGTGCGAGTACAGGCGTGACATCGCCCCTCCATTTCATGCTGGCCCGCGGTTCGTGTTCCTGCATTCAACCAACGCACCACCATCACTGCGCCCTGCGGCTCGACACCACCACGCTGGAAGTCCGCCGAATTCAACTTCACACCTACGCCGAAGCCTGGTGCGATGTCGGCCATCGAACTTCGTGATCTAGGGATGAATGGTTTCGCCGCGATTCAGCATGCCGATGAACTCCGCGATCTTGCGCGCCCGTGTTGCCGGCTTTTTGGCGTTTTGTATCCGGAACAGAATGGCGTAGCGGTTTCGGCTATTCAGCGTCGCAAAGAACGCGCTGGCCTTGGGATTGGCATCCAGCGCGGCCTGCAGGTCGTCTGGTACGACCGAGTTGCTGGCTGACGTATAGGCGGCCTCCCAGCGGCCATCCTCTTTGGCTTTCCCGATTTCCCGCATGCCCGAAGGAAGCATTCGGCCTGCGGCGATCAGCGCTTCGGCCCGGTCTCTGTTGAGCCGAGACCAGATGCTTTTCGCGGAGCGCCGGGTGAAGCGTTGCAGCCAGTATTCTTCGCTTTCCGCCTGTTTCTGACCGTCGATCCAGCCATGACAAAGCGCACTCTCCAGCGCCTGTTCGTAAGTCAAGGCAGGCTGCCCGGCACCCTTTTTGGCGAGGCGCAGCCATATCCCGGTCGAGGTACTGCCGTTTTGCGTCAACCAGTTTTCCCAT
Source organism: Paraburkholderia sp. A1RI_3L (assembly GCF_048957895.1). Classification (NCBI taxonomy): domain Bacteria; kingdom Pseudomonadati; phylum Pseudomonadota; class Betaproteobacteria; order Burkholderiales; family Burkholderiaceae; genus Paraburkholderia; species Paraburkholderia sp. A1RI_3L. Next base: position 312,493 of record NZ_JARCHA010000004.1, on the reverse strand, counting down.
TCATTCTGATCGAGGAATGTCAGCCGAGGCTCAGTCATGGAAGATCCCAAGGTTGCATTCAGGCAGCGAGGCTTTTCGTTCACCGAAACCTCGCAGATTACCGATTTGTGCAGATTTGAGAATACCCGAGTCATCGAGCCGTCAGCGCATATCCATCGGAATGATTCGCTCAGGCACGCGAATGCCGACGACATTCGGAATGAAAGCAATCGTTCAGTCGCAGTCGACCTCTCAAGCTTCGCGCTTAGCTGCCTGAGAGCCGCATGAGGCTTTCAGCCGTGGCAACGATGGCCTCTTCCCGCGGGCGGGGCGACCAGCCCAGCAGACGTATGGCCTTTTCGCTAGTGGCATTCAGATTCAAGCCCAGCAGCGGCAGCGATCCTCTCAACGCTGGATCCCTAAGTGCGCCAAGGCGCACCAGCCAGTTAGGCAGCACCCGTGTGGATACCTTGCCGGCAGCCGGCCCCATGCGCGCTTTCAGCACTTTAGCCACGTCCGCGAGCCACATGCTTTCGCCGGCAATGGCAAGAAAGCGCTCGCCGCGGGCGGCTTCATGAGTCATGGCTCGCAGATGCAGATCCGCAACGTCCCGCACATCGACAAAACCCGAATTGATTTTCGGGTTTCCCGGCTGGCCGTCCAGCATGTTCTTGATCAACCGGATGGAGTGCGAATAGTCGGCGCCAAGCACAGGTCCGAGCACCGTGACGGGGTTAATGGCAGACAACTCCAGACCCCGCCCTTCCCGGGCGATAAAGTCCCAGGCCGCGCGTTCCGACAGCGTCTTCGACTTCTGATAGGGCCAGACATTCGTGCTCGTCAGGTCGCTCCAGTCGGTCTCATTGAAAGGCCGCGTCATGGGTCCATGTCCCGCACAAATCGCCCCGAAAGCGGAGGTCAGCACCACGCGCCGGGCACCAGCATCGCGCGCGGCGCGCAGCACCCGCAAATTGCCATCGACCGCGGGCCGGATCCAGTCCTCTTCGCTTGCCTGAGTGCCGGTGGGTGTCGGTGACGCCCCGTGTATCACGTAGGCACAGCCGGCTGCAGCTTCTGTCCAGCCTTCGTCCGAACACAGATCGGCAGCGACGAACGACAGGCGATCGCCAGGTTCGGCCCCGCCTCGGCCGAGGTTTTCGCGCACCTCGGCTTCGCGCGTCAGCGAACGAACCGTGGTCCGCACGCGATAACCCTCGTTCAGCAGCGCCAGAATGCAGTGCTGCGCAATGAATCCGGTTCCTCCCGTGACGAGAACCCCTGTGTCGTTGCTTTTGCTGGTCATGTGGATTTCCATGATGGCCGTCCGCCGGCAGGCGTTTGATGGCATCGCCTTGAATGTCCCGGGACGAAGAACCGGAAGATTAAGGCGCAACCTCCGCACTGTTAATGCTCTATAGTCCGACTTGCTTGCGCGACAGTACGATCATGAGTGCCGATCCCTTCTCCGACATCCTCAAATTCACGAACGCCGAATCGCTGGTGACAGGTGGCTTCACGGCCGGCGGCACCTGGGCCATCCGTTTTCCGGTACCGGAAAAGATCAAGTTCTTCGCCGTGGTGAAGGGTGCCTGCTGGGTTTGCATCGACGGCGAGACGGAGCCCATTCGCTTCGGAACCGGGGACGTCGGCCTGCTGACGGCGAAGCGCGCTTTCGTGCTCGCCAGTGACCCGGGCCTCGCGCCCATCGACGCGATGAGCGTGTTTTCCGGTGCGGGAAGATCGACCGCCACGCTGGGCGACGGCAGCGACTTCGCCTACATCGGCGGCCATGTTCTGCTTGACCCGGCAAGCGGGCAGTTGCTGTCGGACGTCCTGCCGCCGTGGATTCACGTGCCGGCGGCTTCACCGCAGGCCACGACCTTCCGGTGGCTTCTCGACCAGCTCGTGGAGGAACGTGCGGGCGACCTGCCTGGCGCAGCGCTCGTCTCGGCGCAACTCTCGCAACTGCTCTTCATCCAGATTCTGCGCGCCCACCTGAAAACATCTGCGCCCATGTCGGGGTGGCTGCGCGCGTTGGGCAACCCGCGCATCGCGCCCGCGCTCCGCTTGATGCACGACGACCCTGCGCGCTCGTGGCATCTCGATGAGCTGGCAAGCGCATGCGCGATGTCCCGCACCACGTTCGCTTTCCACTTCAGGACGAGCGCCGGTGTCGCGCCGCTGACCTATCTCGCGCAGTGGCGCATGCGCCTTGCCGAACGCACGCTGCGCGACGAGAACACGCCGGTGGCCGTGGTTGCGCAGTCGCTCGGTTACTCGTCCGAAAGTGCCTTCAGCAACGCCTTCAAGCGCATGACCGGCCATTCGCCGAAGGCGTACCGCCATCTCGCGCGGGCTGCCGCTTCCCGCACCGCTGAAAGCGGGACCCGCGGCGCTCGCGAGGAAGAAGCCTGAACCACGCCCCATGTGTTGAACCGGCTGGCGCAAGGTCACGCGCCTGCGCCGCTGCGTCCAATTCAGCATCCACTACAGCCTGTCGAAACGCACCGACATCTATATCTTCGACACGTTCCAACGGAAATCCGGGCCCCATGCCGTTGCCGACGTGTACCTGTATGCGCCGTTCACCAGCAGCACGCAGAACGTCGTAGTCGCCGGAATCAGGCACCGCTTGAAATGGGACGACCGCGAGACGACGTTCTGGCGGTCCTGTCATCGAGCACAGAGGGCATCAATGACGATGCGCACGCGAGGCCGGGCGCGACAGGCGCGGCACCGACACGAAGCATGGCGTCCCGCAACAATTACAGCGCGCGCACGATCCCGCCATCCACACGGATGTTCTGGCCGGTGATGTAGCCGGCGCCCTCAGACAGCAGGAATGCGACGGTCTTTGCGATTTCCCCGGTCTTGCCGAAACGGCCGGCCGGGATTCGCGCAACGATTTCGGGCGTCTCCGGCCAGCTATCGATGAAACCGGGCAGCACGGAGTTGATACGAATGTTCTCCTTCGCGTAACGATCCGCATACAGGCGCGTGAACGAACTGAGTGCCGCACGAAGCGCGGACGATACCGGCATCGCCTGCTCGGGCGCATCCGCCGCGAAGCTGGAAATATTGACCACCGCCCCGCCGCCTTGCGCCTGAAAGACCGGGGTCACGCGGCGCAGCACACGTGCCACGTTAAGCACGATCAGATCGAGGCCGGCGTGCCACTGCTCGTCTTCGATGGATAGCAGGTCGCCCTTGGGCGGATGGCCCGTGTTGTTCACGACCGCATCGATACGTCCATACTTCTCGAGCGTTTCGCGCACCAGACGGTCAATATCGGCCACCTCGGTCACCGACCCCGACATTCCGAAACCACCCAGTTCCCTTGCCAGTTCGACAGCGCTACCCGACGGCGACATCAGCGCGACCCTATAGCCGGTGGCTGCAAGTTCCCTTGCTATCGCCGCGCCCATGCCCTTGCCTGCTGCCGTCACGATCGCTACTTTTTCTACAGCCATGATGTTCTCCGGATGGATGGCCCGACCACTGGAAGCAGGCGCCTTTTTGCTGCGTTTCGCCGCAATATAGGACGATACAATGCCAATGTCGAATGATGATTTCTCCGGTCTGCCAGTAGATTTTCTGCACCATGGATACGCGAAAAACACCCGCCTTACCTCCGCTCAATGCCCTGCGCGCATTCGAGGCGGCGGCACGCAATCTCAATTTCAGGCTGGCCGCCGAAGAAATCGGCGTCACCCAAGGGGCCGTCGCACAGCAGGTTCGCCATCTCGAAAATGTTTTGTCGCTTCGGCTTTTCGAACGGCTGCCGCGAGGGCTCGGGCTTACAACGGAAGGCCATGCGTATTTTTCCGCGGTCCAACGCGCGCTGAACATCATCCAGGACGCTACGGCAGCGCTCAATCGCCGGTCATCGTCGCTCACGATCAGCACGCCCCCGTCTTTCGCGTCGAAATGGCTTATTCCCAGACTGTCCGAATTCAGCGAATCCCATCCGGCAGTCGAAGTGCGCATCATCGCCGACGAAAAACTATGCACGTTCAAGGCCGACGGCGTCGACATCGCCATTCGCCTCGGCAAGCCTCCTTTCGGCAAAGGGCTTGTCGGCGAATTGCTGTTTCCTCTCGAGATTTTCGCGGTAGGCAGCCCGTCGCTGCTCGACGGTCCCAAGCCGCTGACCAAACCATCGGATTTGGCGAGGCACGTGCTGCTCCACGACGCACACGACTTATGGCCGGAATTTATCGCGGCGCTGAAGCAGGGAAGTCGAGTCGACCCCACCAAGGGACCACGCTTCAATCAATCGGCACTCGCCATCGATGCAGCCGCCGCCGGCCAGGGCATCGCATTGACCAGCGAACCCCTCGTCGAGCGCGACATTGCGGCAGGCAGGCTGCGCCGGATTTTCGATTTTTCGCTCGCTCTTTCGCTCGGCTACTACGTCGTGTATCCGGAAGGTTTATCGGATTCGGGCGCAAAGCGAGCCATGCGGGATTGGCTCCTGGCGCAGCGAAACAAGGACGGACAACACAGCGCCCTCAACTCGCTTCACGTCTGATCAACTGTTCACTGCGCGGGCCGAATGCGTGAAGCGCGCGACACCGACGCGGCGGCACGTCTTCGTTCACGAGCATCAGGCGCATCACGTACGGAGCACGTCGCCTTGTCCCCGTCGGCTGCCGAAACCGGTAAAGAAAGCCTCGGCGTTCGCCGCGAGCGTCTCGATGTGATAGCCGCCTTCCTGCACGATCACCGATGGCGTCGAGCCAGCGGATCGGCTGTTCGGCAAGTCGCAACTGGCGATGGAAGATCTGCTCGCAGAAAACTTCGTGTCGCTCACCCTGCCCACCCTCACCACCACGGTCGCCTGAACGCATGGCGCTTGCGCCAGCGCGGCGGTTGCCTGCCCGTCATTCAAGGGCAGATCGATCACACGTAATGGCGCCGGGTCGCTGAGCAGCGGTGCGTCCTGATCCAGGCGCACGTCGATACGTTGCAGATCATCCGCGAGCCCCACGCCGGTGGCTTTCAAAATCGCTTCCTTGCGAGTCCAGCAGCGTTGGAACAAAGGCAGCCGCTCATGCAGCATCGCCTCGCCGATGCATCGTCGTTCGGCCGGGTGGGCCACCGCAGGCAGCAGATCCCGGTAATCGCCGAGGCGCGTGAATGTTTCGAGATCGATGCCCACAGGATCGTGCCGGCTTACGGCACACGCAATCCATCGGCCGGAGTGCGAAAGACTGAAGGCAGGGGCGTTGGGCAAGAACGGCTTCCCATAGGGGCCGAGACGGAACGCGTCGGGTGTAGAGGCACCACGGGAGCGCACCAGGTGATGAACCATCGTGCGCCCCAGCACGAAGTTGTGGCGATCCGAAGGCTGATGGAAGCGTGCGGACCGCTGGCGGTCTTCGTCCATCAGCAGGCTGTCATCGCCGAAAGCCTCAGCCCCGTTCAGGACGAGCACGAAGGTGAAGCCGCGCGCCAGTGCGTCGTCACAGGCATGGCGAGCGTCGTGCCATAACGCTGCCGCTGTGGCGTGCAGCACCGTCACGGAGTGGCTTGCACGCGGCACCTTCGATTCGTCTCGCCCGGTCATGCCAACTCCCGTGAGTCTCGCCATTTCTGACTGGCGTCGTACTACGCGACCGGCGAGACCGCCTGGTCAGCGTCGAGTCAATTGCGCCGCAACAGCCACATCAGGTACGGACCGCCAATAAGCGTCGCGATAATGCCGGCCGGCATCTGCTGCGGAAACACGACGTTGCGGCCCAGCCAGTCGGAAAGCACCATCAGCAGCGCGCCAACCAACCCTGCCACGAGCATCTGCGAGCGCGCCCGTGAGAACCCCATCAGCCGCGCAAGGTGCGGCGCCATCAAGCCGACGAACGACATCGGCCCGATCACCACTGTCGCGCCTGCCGTCAGCGCAGCCGCCACCGCAAGCAGCCACAGTCGCACGTGTCGCGTGCGAACGCCGAGCGCGTCCGAAACGGCACTGCCGAGAGGCAGGATGTCGAGCCATCGCACGCTGATCAAGGTTATGGCTGCGCCCGCCACGGCAGCAATCGCCACGGCGATAGCCGTCGCGGGAAGCATCGCGTAAGTGGAGCCGTAAAGCATGGCGCGCAGCACACTCGCGTAAGCACCGCCGCTGGCTGTTGCCAGCACCACGACCGATTGGGACAACGCACTGATTGCAATGCCCGCGAGCAGCAGATGCTCGGGCGCGAAGCCGCTACGTCGCCCGATGGCAACGAGCGCGACAAGACTCGTCAACGCGCCCGCCGATGCCCCCGTCAGCAATGCCGGCGTAGACGGTCCCACCAGGATCGCGGCGGCGAGCATGCCGAGCATCGCGCCTCCGCTTACGCCCAGCAAATCGGGGCTTGCCATCGGATTGCCGGTTACGCGTTGCAGCAACGTGCCCGCGAGCGCGACCATCACGCCGGCACAGAGCGAAGCGACGAGCCGCGGCATCCGCCAGAATTCGACGTCCGCCCATTGCCGTGCGCCGGTCCACGCCCAGCCGTGCACTGACATCGAAAAGCGCAGCGAGACCACGATGGCGATGACGAGCAGCGCGCCCAACAGTAGCGAGGCCCGACGCGCCGAGCCGCGCGAGGGCTCGCCATCTGATAACGCAGGCTGCGGGCCTTGCACGCGCATGCGGTACAGCATCCAGAGCAGAAGCGGCCCGCCGAGCAGTCCCGTCACCGCGCCGGTCGGAAGCATCTCGCCCATCATGCCCGGCAGACTTTGCACCGCCTGGTCGGCAAGCGTGAGCAACATCCCGCCGGCGAGCGGCGCCCACAGCATCTGCTCCTGAGGCCGGCGCGCGCCCATTGCTCGCGCGAGTGCCGGGCCACCCAGTCCAATGAAACCGATGACGCCCACCGCGCTGGTGACAAACGCGCTCAGCAACACGGCGATACCGAGCGCCGCGAAGCGTGCCCACGCAACGGAAAGGCCCAGTTGCCGCGCGCCGCGATCGTCGAGCGAAAAGAGCGTGAGCGGCCGCACGAGCAGCGCGGCGCCGACCGCGCACAGGACGACACGTGGTGCGAGCCAGGTTGCGGTTGCCCATCCGCCTTGCACGAGCGAGCTGCCGCCCCAGATGAACACGGACGTGAGCGAACGCTCGTAGACAATCGTGAGCAATACGGAAAGCGCGCCGCAATAGAGATTCACGATCATGCCGGCCAGCACGACGGAAACTGCGGCGAAACCCTTGCGCCACGTGAGCGCCATCGTCGCGAGCATGGCGAGCGCGGAGCCCGCGAACGCAATGGAGAAGCGCCCATCCAGCGCGAGTGACGGCACCACGATGGACGCCACCGTCAACGCGAAATACGCCCCTGCGGAGACGCCGAGGGTCAACGGCTCTGCGAGTGGGTTACGCAAGACCTGCTGGAAGACGACGCCCGCGAGCGACAGGGCGGCACCCGCCATCAACGAAACGACTAGACGCGGCAGCCAGGCGTAGTGCGCCACGATCTGCGGCAATGACGCATCGGCGCTTATTGATACGATCCCGGGCCATTGCGCGACGGGCAATTGCGTCGCGAGCGTGCGGGCTCCTAGCGCAACCGTCGCGAGAATCAGAAACGTGGCGAGATACCACGCGCGCGGCGTACTGTCGGCGTGTGTGGCGTTCGTAAGGCGATTCAAGTGCCCGCTCCCTCAAGCGCCTGCGCAAGGGCGCTCGCAAAACGCATGGACGTCGTCAACCCGCCGAGTGCCGGCAACGATGCAATCGACTGCACACGATCCTGCTGAACGAAGGGCAGCGCGCGCCACACGGGACTCTTTTGCAGTTGCATCGCCGCGCCGGGCGGCACGCCGATAACGACTGCTTGCGCGTCCACGTCATGCGCGAGTGCCGCAAGATCCGCTTGCGTCGTACCTTGGGCGTCGGTCGGCCCGCGCCACGCGTTGTCGATGCCAAGTTGCGCCATCACGCCGCCGAACAGGCTGTTTTTGCCGAACACAGATAGGTGGCGATCATCGATGGGATGCAGCAGATAGACACGCCGCCGCGTCGCGCGAAAGTGTGCCAGTCGTTGCGATGCGTTTTTCAGCGCCGCGTCGGCGCGTGCGAACAGTGCATCGGCCGCGGCAGTGCGGTCCAGCCGTTGCGCCAGTTCGCGTGTCGCCGCGCACACAGCCGGATAGACCTCGATGCCGGGTCCGAAAAGCGGCACCACCTGGGTGGGCGCGATTCGTTGCAGCAGGCTCATGAGCGGCGCATGCCACGGCGTCACCACGATCAGGTCGGGCTTCAGCGCGCCAATCACTTCGAAGTTCGGCTGATAGAGCAGCCCCGTATCGACAACCGACGCCGGCAACGGCGGGTCGCCATCGAGCATGCGGTACCACGGCGGCCGCGAAACGCCGACGGGCACCACGCCGATCGACAACACGATCTCGGTCAGTGGCCAATCGAGCACGACGATCCGCGGCGTGGACGCCGTGGTAGTGGCAACCGCTGCCTGAGCCCACGCGAAGCCTGCCGGCAAGGCGAACGCCGCAGTCGCCGCTGCCAGCCGCAAGAGCGCACTTCGCCTTCCATGACGAAAACCGGCATCGGCGACGACACAGGCAGCGCGCTTCGCGTCTGAATCACTATCTGGCATCGGCATAGGATTCCGAACGATTCTCACCACTGATACCGCGCCGTGCCGAGCACCGTGCGCGTGGCGCCCCAGTAGCACACCGCCGACGACGTGCAGTACGAGATGTACTCGCGATTGAAAACGTTCGACACGTTGAGCGCGAGACGCCAGTTCTGAATGTCGTAATGCGCGCCGACATCGACGAGCACGCGACCCGGCACAGTGAACGTGTTGGCGGCATCGCCCGCCGAACTGCTCATGTAGCGCACGCCGGAACCCACGCCGAAGTTGCGCAGCGGCCCGTGGTGGAACGTGTAGTCCGCCCAGAGCGAAGCCGTGTTGCGCGGCGCGATGGTGGGGCGCTTGCCATAGTTGCCCGTCGAGCGGGTGCTCTCGGTCACGATCTGATTGACGAACGCGTACGACGCAATGAGCTTGAGTTCCTCGGTGACGTTCGCATGCGCCTCGACCTCGATGCCGCGTGAACGGATCTGGCCGGTCTGGATGGTGAAGCCGGCATGCGAAGGATCGACGACAGAGACATTGTTCTGCGTGAGATTGAACGCAGCCACCGAGAAGTAGCCGTCGAAGCCGCGCGGCTGGTAGCGCACGCCCGCTTCCACCTGCTTGCCCGTGGTCGGCGCAAACGGCGCACCGGCATACGTGGCACCGAGCACCGGCTGGAACGACTTTGCATAGCTGACGTACGGCGCGATACCGCTATCGAACTCATAGGCCAGGCCCGCGCGCCACGTGAAGGCATGGTTGTTCACGTGGTAAGTGGTGGCACTGCCGGTGGTCAACGACGTGGTTTGCTGATTGCCGCCCGCCCAGTCTTCGCGCACGCCAAAGGTCAGCACCCATTTGCGCCAGCGCGCCTCGTCCTGTGCATAGACGCCCACCTGGCTCAGCGAGTAGTCAAGCCGCGTATTCGCCTGCTGCGTGGGTAGCGACGAGAAATTCGGGTTGTAGAGGTCCACGGTGCCCACCACGCCGTTGCCTTCCGTGTCGCCGAGCATCGAGCGCTGGTAGTCCACGCCGAAGAGCACCGTGTGCGCAACGCTTCCCGTCGTAAATTTCGCCTGAGCGTGGGTGTCGACTTCGAATTGCGAGTAGTGCTCGTTGTCGACGTTCGCCCACATCGAGACGGTGCGCTTGTTCGCCGCGAGGGCACTGGTGACCGACGTCTGATAGTAGTGGTCGTCGATGTGCAGGTAGCGAACGTTTTGCGACACGCTGAACGTGTCGTTGAACGCGTGCTCGAACTGGTAGCCGAACCAGTACTGCGTGCGGTGCATGCCGTCCCGGTTCGGGTCGCCGAAATACTGGTCCGGCCCAAGACGACCATTTGGATTACTGAACAGCGTGGCACCCGCCGGCACGGGATTGAACAGGCCACCGTTCGGGTCGCGCTGGAAGCTGCCCTGCAGCGTGAGGGTCGTGTTGCGGTCAGGCCGGATCGTCACCGAAGGCTGGATCGCAATGCGCTGGTCCTTGATGTCGCTCACCTGCGTTTCCGCGGTGCGGCCAAGGCCGGTGATCCGGTAAAGGACGGTGCCGTCCTTGTCCACCGGACCGCTGAAGTCGAAACCGAGCTGGTAATTGTTGTGGTTGCCGATCTGCATCATCACTTCGTGATAAGGCGTTTCGGTCGGCAGCTTGCTCACGTAGCTCACGAGGCCGCCGGGGCTACCCTGTCCGTAAAGCACCGAGGCGGGACCGTGGAGCACCTCCATGCGCTCGATGAAATATGGATCGATACGCGGCGTTGCAAAGCGCGGCGATTGATAGAGATGAAGTCCGTCAAGATACGAGTCCAGCGTGAAGCCGCGGCCGTACAGCTGGTCGAAGCGGACGTCGGTGCCGTCCTGCGTGTAGACGCCCGCGGTGTAGCGCAATGCCTGGTCCACCGTCTGCGCGCCCTGGTCGTCCATCTGCTGGCGCGTGATGACGGAGATGCTCTGCGGGTTCGTGAGCAGCGCAGAGTCTGTCTTGGTACCGGTCTTCGAGCGCGTGGCGACATAGCCCACACCCGGGCCGTCCGGCGCCTGAGCCGATTGCCCGCGAACGTTGACCACCGGCAACACCTGCGCGTCCGATGCTGCGGCGGCTGCGGCGGGTGCGCTTTCCTCACCCACTGCGTGTGCGCTGACGGCCAGCATGGCCGACGTCAAGGCGGCACACAGAGGCCGCAGGCGCAATCCGCGATGCTGCCCGCGTGCGGCCGATATCCGTGAAATTTTCTTGTGTCTTCCCGTTCTCATTGTCGCTTTACCCCGTTCGATGCCGATCTTGATGTCGCGAAATATTCTCAAAATTCGCTATGAATGTAAACGCAAATCACTCTCATTACGTAAAACGCTTGTGTTGTTGGCAGTTTGTAGGGGCATCCGCCCCTTCGCCATCCCTCGCCTCCAGTCAGGTAGTCACGGTCTGAAGCGCTTCCAGAAGCTGCCCCGCCAGCGCCGGGTGATGGACGATGCTCGTGTGAGTGGCATCCAGTTCCCGCCAGTGCACCTGCCCCGCGGTCCATTGCGCCCAATCCATCCGGCGTCGCGGGTCGGCGGTGCGCAACGCACGCCAGACGTGCAGGTCGGCGTCGATGCGCGGCAACGTGTGGCGCGCCATCAGCGCGGCATGCATCGCGTCGACGGCGAATGCTTCGCCTAGCAGCGTCCGCTCGCCGCGCGTCACAACGGTTTTGTCGAACGATGCGGCGTGCTGCTCGTCCGAGGCCAACGGGTCCGGGCCGTCTTCGCGATGCGTGGCCGTATCCACGATGCCGACGAACGACATGCGTCTGCCGCGCCGCGCCAGTACGTCGGCGATTGCAACGGCGAGCCGCCCTCCGAACGACCATCCGAGCAGCGCGCACGGCCCTTCGGGCTGAAGCGCTTCGATACAGGCGGCGTAGTGGGCGGCCAATGCCTCGAACGTCTCGCCACGCCACGGTGCGCCTCGCAGGGCCGGCGCCTGCAATGCGATGACGGACACGCGGCCATTCAGCGCCTGCGCCAGCGTGCAGTATTCGCCCACCATGCCGTAGCCCGGATGCAGGGCGAAGAGCATCGTGGACGCGCCGAGCGCATTCAGCGGCACGGCCGGAAGCCGCGCATCGTGTGGCGGCGATGCGTCCGACGATGCGTCCAGGGCGCGCGTGCGCTCGATCGTCTGCCCGCTTTTGCGGCGGCGTGCGAGCCAGTCCGACAACGCGTGCGCCGGCGGCACCGGCAAAGCGGACTCGTAGACCGCGCGCGCCACCCAGCTCGCGGCCACGTCGTCGTGACGTGCCCGGGCCTGAAGCGCTGCCGGAGCCGGCGGCAATGGCGACAAGAGCGACAAGAGCGACGACATGGGCGACGGCCGTGGCGACGCCACCCGCTCGCGGCCCGACGATGGGGCCACACGCAGGTGCTCGATCAATTCGCCGAGCGTCGTTTCGAAAGACGCCACGATCTGTCGGGCAACGGCCTCGCTGACGAATTGCGGCGCGTAGCCCCAGCTCAGCGAAAGCGAATCGCCGGCAATCCAGGCATTGACGTCGAGCGCGCGATCCGGCGTGCGTGCGCGAGCCGCCATCGCAGCCCCCGACGACTCGCTCGCAAAGCCGAACCGATCTCCTGCACGGAACGTCTGTTCGAAGCGGCCCAGATAGTTGAACGCAATCTCCGGAACCGGCAGTACCGTCAACGTGGCCCTGGCGCTTTCGTCCGCACATCGCGTGAGCAGCCCCCAGCCGAAACCGCGCCGAGGCACCGCGCCGAGCCGTTCGTGTACGCGCAGCAACGCGTCTTCAGGCGCCACGGACGCGCCCGGCAACGCCAGCGGATACTGCGTCGTGAACCAGCCGACGGTGCGACTCAGGTCCACGCCCTCGATCACATCTTCGCGGCCATGGCCTTCCAGCTCGACGAGCACCTCGTCTCGCGACGTTACTTCGCATATCGAACGAGATAGTGCCGCGAGCAATACCTCGTCCACACGCAGCCGATACGCGCGCGGCGCCTCGCGCAATAGCAACGCGGTGAGGTCGGCGGAGAGTTGTGTTCGCAGCGTTTTTTGCGGCTGCGCGTGCGGCGCGCGCTCGGGAAAGAGGCGACCGGCACGTAACGCAGGCGCATCGAGCGCGACTTGCCACCATGCCAGCTCGTGCATGAGTTCCGCGGATCTCGCATAGCGAAGCAGATGACGCACCCACGTACGCCACGATGTCGATGGCGCCGGCAACGTGATGGGCTCGCCGCGCTCAGCCTGCCCGTACGCCGTCTGCAGTTCGTCGAGCAGCACACGCCACGACACACCGTCCACCGACAGATGGTGGATTGCGACCAGCAGCCGCGTCTCCCCTTCCGGCATCTCGAAGCACCCCAGCCGCCACACCGGTCCGCCTTCGATATCCAGGCCCGCCTGGATACGCCCGCACGCCACCTCCAGTTCCCCCAGTGACGCCAGCGGTCCGCTGCGCACCAGGTCGTCGTCGATCTCATGCACCGCGACCTGCTTCCAGCCCTCTTCCCGCTTCACGAACCGCAGCCGCAGCGCGTCGTGCCGCTGCGCCAGGGCCCTCGCGGCACGCTCCAGCGCAGGCACGTCCAGACGGCCCCGCACCTTCAGCAGCACCGCCTGGTTCCAGTGCGATTCGCCCTGCGGATAGCGTTCGAAGAACAGCCGCTGGATCGGGGTCAGCGCGAGCGGCCCATCGTCTTCGACCAGGTTCGCGGTGGCCTGCTCATCGAGCCGCTCCACGCGCTGCGCGAGCGCGGCCACCGTCGGATGCTCGAACACCTGCCGCGGCGTGAGCTTCAGCCCCGCCTGTCTCGCCTTCGCGATGATCTGCAGGCTCTGGATCGAATCGCCCCCCGCCTCGAAGAAGTTCTCCGTCACGCCCAGGTCCTCGCGGCCCAGCACCGCGCACCAGACCGACAGCAGCAGCGCCTCGGTCTCGTTCGACGGTCCCACCCGCCCGCGCGGTACCTCCTGCGGCGGCGGCAGCGCGGCCCGGTCCAGCTTGCCGCTGGGCATCCACGGCAGACGCTCCAGCACCGTCACCGACGACGGCACCATGTAGCCCGGCAGCTTCTGCTCCAGCGTCCGCTGCAGGGTATCGGGCTGCGCTTCGCCCGATACACAGCCGGACACATACGCCGCCAGCCTGCGCCTGTCCCCCTCGCCCGTCACCACCACCGCCGCCTCGCGCACGCCCGGGCACTGCCGCAGCACCGCCTCGATCTCCCCCGGCTCGATGCGCTGCCCGCGCAGCTTCACCTGCTGGTCCAGGCGCCCGAGGAATTCCACCGTGCCGTCTGCACGCATGCGGCACAGGTCGCCGCTGCGGTACTGGCGTGCACCGGGTCCGCCGTACGGGTCCGGCACGAAGCGCTCCGCCGTGAGCGCGGCACGCCCCAGGTACCCGCGTGCCACCGTCGGGCCGCCGATGCACAGTTCGCCCAGACCGCCCACCGGGGCCCCGTCGCCGAACGCGTCCAGCACGCGGGCCGTGCGGCCCGGATAGGGCCGGCCGATCGGCACCGTCACCTCGTTCCCGTCTTCGGCACATGTCCGGCGGTACAGCGCCGCTACCGTGGTCTCCGTGGGGCCGTAGAGGTTGTCCAGCCGGATGTCGCCGAGCGGTCCTTCGCGCCAGTGCGCGAGCGCATCGCCCGGCAGTGCCTCGCCGCCCACCGTCACCTGCCGCAGACGCAGGGCCTCGCGCGCGGGCGCATGGCGCTGCCACTGCTGCCACAGCGCCGTCGGAATGCGCGCGAAGGTCACGCCGCGGCTCACCAGCCGCTCGCCCAGCCCCTGCAGGTCCCACGGCTGCTCGCCGCGCATCTCCACGGTCGCGCCCGTGAGCAGCGCCGGCAGCGTCTCGTGCAGCGCCACGTCGAAGTTGACCGTCGACGAGTGCAGCACCGTGTCGGCCGGACTGATGCCGTAGGTCGCGAGGAAGTCCTGCAGGTGCGTCCACAGCGCGCCGTGGCTCACCGCCACGCCCTTGGGGCGGCCCGTGGAGCCCGAGGTGTACAGCACGTAGGCAAGCTGGTCGGGATGCAGCGTTGCAGTGAAGCCGCAGGCCGGTACTTCATCGTGCTGCCCGACATCAATCACCTCGCAGCCCGCCAGCACACCGGCCATGCGCTGCGCGCTCACCGCGTCGGCCACCACGCGCGTGATGCTGGCGTCCTCCATCATCTGCGTCAGGCGTGCGGCCGGGTACTCCGGGTCCAGCGGCACGAAGGCCGCCCCCGAGCGGATGATGCCCACCAGCGCTGCGATCAGCGCCGGGCCGCGCCGCACGCACAGTCCCACGCGATGTTCGGCGCCTGCGCCGCGTTCCATGAGTTGCCGGGCGACCGCCGCCGACCACGCATCGAGTTCGCCGTAGCCCAGCGATTCGTCCTCGCAGCGCACCGCCACGGCTGAGGGCGTGCGCTGCGCCTGCGCCACCAGCGCCGCCCCCAACGACATGAACGGATAGCGCGTCAACGTAGCCTCACCGGAACCACGCGTCAGTAGCTCAAGCTCGCCAACACGCCGCGCAGAGTCCTCCGCCAGCTGCCGCAGCACTGTTTCGTAGTGCGCCGCCACCCGCTCTACCGTCGTCCGATTGAACACATCGACCGCGTAATTGAACATCAGCCTCAGCGCGTGCCCGTCATCGACCACGTTCAGCGCGAGATCGAACCGCGCCGTGCCCGTTCCGCTTTCCTCGGCCTGCACGACGAGACCCGGCATCGCCACCGACGCCTCGCTCGTCGCCTGTTCGAGGTTGAACATCACCTGAAAGAGCGGCGCGCGGCCAAGGTCGCGCTCGAGATGAAGCGAATCGAGCACGCGGCCGAACGATGCGTCCTGGTGCTCCTGTGCCTCCAGCACACGTGCATGCAGGCCCGCAAGCAGCGCATCGAACGGCATGGCGCCAGAAACGTCGGCCTCGATGACGAGCGTATTCACGAAATAACCGATCAGCGCCTCCGTTTCGCGTCGTCGCCTGCCTGCCGACGGCACGCCTATGCGTATGCACGTCTGTCCGCCATATCGGTACAGCAGCGCCGCATAGGCGCCGAGCAGCACCGTGAACAGCGTCGTACCGTGTCGGCGCGCGAGGTCACGCAACGGCCGCGCGAGTTCGGCGTTCACGTCCACGCGGCAGCGCCCGCCATCCACGCTGCGCACCGCGGGTCGCGCACGATCGAGCGGCAATTCGAGCGCAGGCCGCTCCACGCCGAGCCGGGCAATCCAGTAAGCGAGGTCGTCGTCGGGCGCACCGTCGCGCCATTCTTCCTGCCACGCGGCGACGTCGCCAAAATGAATGCCGGGCTGCGGCAACGACCGCGCAATATCGCTTCCTTCGCTCTCTTCGCGCCCATCACTTCTAATCGCGGCACCGTACAGTGCCGCCAGTTCGCGAACGAGCAACGCCTGCGACCAGCCATCCGAAACGATGTGATGGGTCACGACGAGCAAAACGTGGCAGTCCGTATCAAGCGCAATCAGATCGACTCGCAGCATCGGCCCCGCTCGCAGATCGAACGGCTCGCGCGCCGCTTCGCGCAACGTCTTGCTCAATGCAGCCGGCTCATCGAGCACACGCTCTCGCCACGCGTAGCCTGCTGCGTCAGGAATCCGCTGAAGCGCCATGCCATCCCGCTCGATGAAGGTTGCGCGCAGCGCACCATGCCGTGCAACGAGCGCATCGAACGCGCGACGCAGCGCGCGAACGTCGAGCGCGCCCGTCAGCCTCATCGCACGCGAAAGGTTGTAGGCAGGGCTCGACGGATCGACGTTCCACAGAAACCAGAGCCGCTGCTGCGACGCGGACAGTGGATAACAATGGCCGTCGTCGTCCGCCTCGGACGAATCGCGCGAAAGCGGCACGACAGGCAAGTGCGCCGGATCGATGCCCTGCTCGCGCACCCTCTCGCGAAAGCGACGCCGCTGTTGCACCGGCAGCGCCGCGTATTTGCGCGAGATGGCGAGCGCCTGGCTCGTAGTGTCCTGACCGTCCTGAAAACCGGATGCGGTGTGCGCCACCGCATGAGCCTCGCCGCGCACAGTCGGTTCGTTGGTCGCCGTAGTCGACATATCGTGGAGCGCCTCAATCGAGTTCATCGAACAGTCCGTCGAGTGCCTGCAATGCGGCGGCTTGCGCTCGCGGTGCGTCGGCTGTAGCGGCATCAGTGGTATCGGCGGCAAGTGCCGCAGCGAGTCGCGCGGGCGTGGAGGCGTCGAACAGCATCGCGAGCGCCACCTTTCGGCCCAGCCCTTCAGAAAGCCGCGCAATCACGCGCACCGCCGCGAGAGAATGGCCGCCCAGTGCGAAGAAGTCGTCATCCGCGCCAACGCGCGCAATGCCCAGCACCTCGCCGAATGCCTGCGCGATCAGCGTCTGTACTTCGCCCACGGGTTCGGCCCACGACGCGTCGTCCGCACCCCGATCGCCGAAGCGCGCGAGTGCATTGCGATCGAGCTTGCCGTTCGCGGTGCGCGGCAGCGCGTCGATTGCATGGATCGCGGCCGGCACCATGTAGGCCGGCAAGCGCGCACGCAGCGTTGCCCGCCACTCCTGCGGCAACGCCCGACCCTCGTTCACCACGACATAGCCGATCAACCGCGGCTCCGCAGTGCCCACGCCCGGCACGAGCGCAACGGCCGCGTCGCTTACGCCATCGAACTCGCGCAGCGCCGCTTCGATCTCACCAGGCTCGATGCGATATCCGCGCAGCTTCACCTGCTGGTCGATGCGACCCAGGCATTCGATGTCGCCCTCGCGCCGCTCGCGTGCAAGGTCGCCCGTGCGGTACATCCGCGCGCCGGGCGGTCCCCACGGATCGGGCACGAAGCGTTCAGCCGTGAGCGCAGCGCGACCGAGATAACCGCGCGCCAGGTTGTCGCCGCCGATGCAAAGCTCGCCGATGCCGCCTTGCAGTGTCAGCGCCCCACTCGCATCGACGATGCGCAGCGTGTTCGCATGCAGCGCGCGACCGATCGTGACGGTCCCGCGAGGCACGACGCGCGCGCACGTGGACCAGATCGTCGTTTCAGTCGGCCCGTACAGGTTCCAGAGCGAGACGCCGCGCGCCATCAATTGCGCGGCAAGGTCGGGCGCCAGCACTTCGCCTCCCGAGAGGGCTGCGAAGCCACGCCCGTCTGCTGGGCCACGCCAGCCTGCTTCCACCAGCAAGCGCCAGCCGCTTGGCGTGGCCTGCATGGCCGTGGCGCCGCTCGTCTCGATCAGCGCGGCGAGCGCTTCGCCATTGCCGGCCGTTTGCGCATCGGCAAGCTCGATGCACGCGCCCTTCGTGAGGGGCAAGCAGAATTCGAGCAACGAGATATCGAACGAGGACGTCGTGACCGAAAGCAGCACGTCGTGTTCGGAAAGGCCTGGCGCGATACCCACGCTCGCGATGAGCCTCGCCAGTGCGCCGTGCGAAACCGCGACGCCCTTCGGACGGCCTGTCGATCCCGACGTGTAGATGACGTAGGCAAGCTGATCGGCAGGAACGGGCCGTGCCGGCAGCGGCCCTGCACTTTCCGCGTTCGCAGGCAGATCCGCGTCGATCACGATGCGCCCATCAAGCCCATTTTCAAGTCGTTCGATTCCTTCGGTATCCGCAATGACTCGGGTAATGCCGGCGTCATCAAGCATGAAACGCAAACGGTCGACCGGGAACGACGGATCGAGCGGCACGTACGCCGCGCCGCTGCGCCACACACCGAGCATGCTCGCGATGAGAGCCGGCGATCGGCGCATACAGACGGCGACGCGTTCTTCGCGAGCCACGCCGCTTGCGCGCAGTCGTGCGTCGATTGCCGCGGCCCAGCGCGCCAGCGTCGCATAGTCCACGGCGGCGCCGTGCTGACGCACCGCGATGCGCGCCGGCACACGCGCGGCCTCGGCGGCGAAGCGCTCGTGGCACGCAAGCCACGCTGTTTCGGGCAACGCTTCGGCATGAGGCGCACCGCGCTGCACGACTACGTCGCCGATAAAACGCGCCGCGTGCTCGCCTTCCTCGGCCAGCGCATCGAGCAGCAGCAGATAGTGCCGCTGCAACGCAGCGATCTGCGCCTGATCGAGCCGCCGGCTGTCCCAGCCCCAATGCAGTTCGAGCTGCTTTGCCGGCAGGATGGTCAGCGTCAACGGATAGTGTGTGCGCTCGACGGCATCCACACGCTCCACGCGCAAGCGGCTCGCGTCGCTGCCCGTCACGCGTTCCGCACGCGCGGCAACGGGATAGTTTTCGAAGACGATGAGGCTGTCGAACAGCGCATCGCCGCTTCGCCCCGCCCATTGCTGCAACGAAGCCAGCGGCGTGTGCTCCACTTCGCGCATCTCCACGTTCCAGCGCTGCACCTCGGCCAGCCAGTCCGACACCGCTGCCTCGCCGGGTACACGTACGAACACGGGCAAGCTGTTGATGAAGAGACCGAACATCTCCTCCGCGCCTGCAAGCGTGGCCGGGCGACCCGACACCGTGACGCCGAATGCGATGGTGGACTTGCCGCTCAGCCGCGCGAGCAGCACGGCCCACGCGCCTTGCATCAGCGTGTTGAGCGTCACGCGATAACGCTGTGCCGCGCGGCGCACGCGCTGGTCGAGCGCGGCGCCGATCCGCGTCACAGCCTTTTGTGTCACGCCCTTTTGCGTCACAACTTCTGTCGGCGCGCGCTCAGAGCTCTCACGCGGCGCGGCAAGGCTCGCCGTCAGCGTGCCTGGATCGTCGAGCGCCGCGAGCCTCTCGAGCCACCAGTCCCGCGGATCGGGCTGCTTAGCAAGCCACTCCACATAGCGGCGGTACGGCAGCGGCACCGTCGCCACGCGTGCCGCTTCATGCCGTGCACCGAGCGCGCGTTCGTAGTCGTCGAAGACTTCGTTCAGGAGCCGCGCACCGCTCCAGCCGTCGGTGAGCACGTGATGGTGAGTGCGCACGAGATCGAAACGGCCGTCCGGACGCAGGAACACGTTGACGCGCATGAGCGGCGCCTGCGATGCATCGATGCCCGCCGCGAGATCGGCCGCTCGCCACGTAGCAAGGCGAGTGTCGTAGTCCGAGGCGTGGGCATTGCCGATATCGCGCCAATCGTGCACCACGAACGGCAACGCCGCCTCGCGCTCCACTACCTGCATCAACATACCGTCAGGATGCCGTACGAACCGCGTACGCAATGCGTCGTGACGCGCGACGGCGGCCTGCCACGCGGCGCGTAGCGCGTTGGCGTCGAAGGGACCAGCAAGCGTCAGCTGAAGCTGGTTCACGTAGACGCCCTGGCCATGCGCAAGCTCGCTGTGATAGAGCAACCCCTGTTGCAGCGGCGTGGCGGGGTAAATGTCTGCAACGCTGCCCAGCCGCAGACCGAGCGCGCGCAACTGCGCGTCGTCAAGGCCCGAGAGCGGGAAGTCGGATGCGCTTGCGCCGGGCGGCGCAACCATGCAGTGCGCGATGAGCGAGACGACTTCGAAATCGAAGTCGGCTACAAGACGCTCCACCGTTTCGCGATCGATCCTCGCCGGATCGAAACGCCAGCGCAGCAGCAGCGTGTCGCCTGTGACGATGCCGTTGAGGTCCAGCGCGTAGTCGAGCCGCGCGCCGTCGCCGTGCGTGGCGCCCGCAGGCTCGGCGCTGAACGTGAAGCGCGAGTCGGCATCGAGCGACTGATCGAAGCGGCCCAGATAGTTGAAGCTCACCGCTGGACGCCGGCGCTCGCGACTCGCATCGAGCAAACCCCAATGCAGTCCCTTGTGCGGCACGGCGCGCACGCGCGTCTTCACCGCGACGAGCGCGTCGCCGGGCGCGACGTGCGCAGCGGGCAACGCGACGGGAAAACGCGTGGTGAACCAGCCGACAGTGCGACTCAGGTCCACGCCGTCGATCACATCTTCGCGGCCATGGCCTTCGAGTTCGACGGCGACCTCCTTCGCGCCGCTCCATTTTCCGAGTGCACGCGCCAGCGCCGCGAGCAGCAATTCATCGACTCGCGTGCGGTATGCACGCGACGCGTTTTGCAGCAGATCGCGCGTGCGTGCCGCATCAAGCGTCCAGTCGAGGGTCGCGCTGTGCGCCATACGCGTGCCCGCGGCGGGGCGGAACGGCAGATCGGCCGCGGCGTCGAGCGCGGAGAGTGCCTGCTGCCACCACGATGCTTCGGACTGCACCGGCTCTGTTTGCGCATAGCGAAGCAGATGACGCACCCACGAGCGCCACGATGTCGATGGCGCCGGCAACGTGATGGGCTCACCGCGTTCAGCCTGCCCGTACGCCGTCTGCAGTTCGTCGAGCAGCACGCGCCACGACACACCATCCACCGAGAGATGGTGGATCGCCACCAGCAGCCGCGCTTCCCCTTCCGGCGTCTCGAAGTACCCCAGCCGCCACACCGGTCCACGTTCGATATCCAGGCTCGCCTGGATACGCCCGCACGCCGCCTCCAGTTCCCCCAGTGACGCCAGCTGTCTGCTGCGCACCAGGTCTTCACCGATCTCATGCGCCGCGACCTGCTTCCACGCACCGTCCCGCTTCACGAACCGCAGCCGCAGCGCGTCGTGACGCTGCGCCAGGGCCCTCGCGGCACGCTCCAGCGCGGGCACGTCCAGACGGCCCCGCACCTTCAGCAGCACCGCCTGGTTCCAGTGCGATTCCCCCTGCGGATAGCGTTCGAAGAACAGCCGCTGGATCGGCGTGAGCGCGAGCGGCTCATCGTCTTCGACCAGGTTCGCGGTGGACTGCGCTTCGAGCCGCTCCACGCGCTGCGCGAGCGCGGCCACCGTCGGATGCTCGAACACCTGCCGCGGCGTGAGCTTCAGCCCCACCTGTCTCGCCTTCGCGATGATCTGCAGGCTCTGGATCGAATCGCCCCCCGCCTCGAAGAAGTTCTCCGTCACGCCAAGGTCGTCGCGGCCCAGCACCGCGCACCAGACCGACAGCAGTAGCGCCTCGGTCTCGTTCGACGCTTCCACCCGCCCGCGCGGTACCTCCTGCGGCGGCGGCAGCGCGGCCCGGTCCAGCTTGCCGCTGGGCATCCACGGCAGACGCTCCAGCACCGTCACCGACGACGGCACCATGTAGCCCGGCAGCTTCTGCTCCAGCGCCCGCTGCAGGGTATCGGGCCGTGTGTCCCCGGACACATACGCCGCCAGCCTGCGCTTCTCCCCCTCGCCCGTCACCACCACCGCCGCCTCGCGCACGCCCGGGCACTGCCGCAGCACCGCCTCGATCTCCCCCGGCTCGATGCGCTGCCCGCGCAGCTTCACCTGCTGGTCCAGCCGCCCGAGGAATTCCACCGTGCCATCCTCGCGCATGCGGCACAGGTCGCCGCTGCGGTACTGGCGTGCACCGGGGCCGCCGTACGGGTCCGGCACGAAGCGCTCCGCCGTGAGCGCCGCACGCCCCAGGTACCCGCGTGCCACCGTCGGGCCGCCGATGCACAGTTCGCCCAGACCGCCCACCGGGGCCCCGTCGCCGAATGCATCCAGTACGCGGGCCGTGCGGCCCGGATAGGGGCGGCCGATCGGCACTGTCACCTCGCCCGTGTCTTCGTCCTGTGTCCGGCGGTACAGCGCCGCTACCGTGGTCTCCGTGGGGCCGTAGAGGTTGTCCAGCCGGATGTCGCCGAGCGGTCCTTCGCGCCAGTGCGCGAGCGCATCGCCCGGCAGCGCCTCGCCGCCCACCGTCACCTGCCGCAGACGCAGGGCCCCGCGCGGCGGCGCATGGCGCTGCCACTGCTGCCACAGCGCCGTCGGAATGCGCGCGAAGGTCACGCCGCGGCTCACCAGCCGCTCGCCCAGCCCCTGCAGGTCCCACGGCTGCTCGCCGCGCATCTCCACGGTCGCGCCCGTGAGCAGCGCCGGCAGCGTCTCGTGCAGCGCCACGTCGAAGTTGACCGTCGACGAGTGCAGCACCGTGTCGGCCGGGCTGATGCCGTAGGTCGCGAGGAAGTCCTGCAGGTGCGTCCACAGCGCGCCGTGGCTCACCGCCACGCCCTTGGGGCGGCCCGTCGAGCCGGAGGTGTACAGCACGTAGGCAAGCTGGTCGGGATGCAGCGTTGCAGTGAAGCCGCCGGCCGGCACTTCATCGTGCAGCCCGACATCAATCACCTCGCAGCCCGCCAGCACACCGGCCATGCGCTGCGCGCTCACCGCGTCGGCCACCACGCGCGTGATGCCCGCGTCCTGCATCATCTGCGTCAGGCGTGCGGCCGGGTACTCCGGGTCCAGCGGCACGAAGGCCGCCCCCGAGCGGATGATGCCCACCAGCGCCGCGATCAGCGCCGGGCCGCGTCGCACGCACAGTCCCACGCGATGTTCGGCGCCTGCGCCGCGTTCCATGAGTTGCCGGGCGACCGCCGCCGACCACGCATCGAGTTGGCCGTAGCCCAGCGATTCGTCCTCGCAGCGCACCGCCACGGCTGAGGGCGTGCGCTGCGCCTGCGCCACCAGCGCTGCCCCCAACGACATGAACGGATAGCGTGTCAACGCTGCTTCACCGGAACCACGCGGCAACAGTTCAAGCGCTCCGACACGCCGTGCAGAGTCCTCCGCCAGCTGCCGCAGCACCGTCTCGTAGTGCGTCGCCAGACGCTCCACCGTCGTGCGATCAATCCGCGCCCCATCCCACGACCATTCGAGCGCCAAGCCCTGCGCTCGCGGAATGATCGCGAGTGCCAGCGGGTAGTGCGTCGGGTCCACCGATTCAACGGCGCCAATTTCGAGGTCGCCGTCGCCATCGCGCGCAACGTCCACGGGATAGTTCTCGAACACCACGAGGCTGTCGAACAGCGCATCACCGCTGCGCCCCGCCCACTGCTGCACCTGCGCGAGCGGTGTGTGCTCGTACTGCCGCAGCGTCGCAAACGCCTGCTGCAAGTCGCGCAGCCACACGCCCACGTCCGCGTCCGCCTTCACCTCCACCCACACGGGTAGCGTGTTGATGAAAAGGCCCAGCATGCGGTCGATGCCCGGCACATGCGCGGGGCGCCCCGAAAACGTCGTGCCATACGCAACGCTGCGCCGATGTCCGTAGCGCGCAAGCACCACGGCCCACGCTCCCTGCATCAGCGTATTGAGCGTGACTTCGTAGCGGCGCGCCGCAGCCTGAAGTTGCGAAGCAAGCGTGGCATCGATCCGTTGCCTGCGCGCATGCGTGCCCGCTTCCTGCACGCGTGGCGCAGGAAGACTCGCGGTGAGCGTCGCGGGGTCGTCCTCACAGAAGGCCTGCGCGATGCGCTCACGCCACCAGGCCTGCGTCTCAGCGTCACTCGCCGCCGCGCGAATCCATTCGACATACTGACGATATGGCGCAGCGGATTCAAAGACGACGGACGTGCCCGCCACACGCGCCCGATAGTCCCGCAAAATTTCCCCAACCAGACTCGCCACGCTCCAGCCATCGAGCAGCACATGGTGGTGCGTCCAGACCAGATCGACCGTGCGTGCGTCACGCACGAACAGCGCAACGCGCATCAATGGCGCAGCATCGAGCGCCATGCCCGCAGCGAGATCGCGCTCGCGCCAGGCAGCAAGACGCGCATCGTAGTCGCCGGCAGCAGACCAGTCGTGCATGTCGAACGGCAACGTGAGCCGCCGATGGACGATCTGCATCGCCTCACCGCCGTGCGACCACGCAAAGCACGTGCGCAGAACGGCGTGACGTTCGAGCGCGGCCTGCCACGCCGCGCGCATCGCGTCTCCGTCAATCGTGCCCGTGAGCGTGACGCGCATCTGGTTCAGGTACGCCGTCTGCCCCGGCTCCGCAGCAAGCGAGTGATAGAGCAGCCCGCTTTGCAGCGGCGTGGCCGGATAGACGTCTTCGATGTGCTCGGGCGCGAGACCGAGTGCGCGCCAGAGATCGGTCGAATACGACGTGCCGGTACCCGCGGACTGCGCGTCGCCGCGTGCATGCTGCGGCGACGCGGCCCGCGCCGCACGTGCCAGGCTCTCGACAGTCGGCGCCTCGAACACCATGCGCGGCGTCAGATGCAGCCCGGCATCGCGCGCCTTCGCGACGATCTGCAAGCTCAGGATCGAATCGCCGCCAACGACGAAGAAGTTGTCGGTCACGCCGATATCGTCGCGACGCAATACGTTGCGCCAGACCGCGAGCAACGCTTCTTCGTCCGGGCTCGACGGTGCCACCGCGCGTGTCGTGCTCGTCGCTTCGGGCGCGGGCAACGCCCGGCGATCCAGCTTGCCGTTCGGCGTAAGCGGCAAACGTTCGAGTTCCACGTACGACGTGGGCACCATATGCGACGGCAGACGCGCACTGAGCCATGTCTGCCAGCGTGCAACGTCGGTTCCGCTCTCGCTGTTTTCCGGCACCACGTAGGCCACCAGACGCTTTTCCATCCCCTCGCCGCCTGCGACCACCACCGCCGCCTCGCGCACCGCTTCGTGTGCCAGCAGCGCCGCCTCGATCTCTCCCGGTTCGATGCGGAAGCCGCGCAGCTTCACCTGGGAGTCGTTGCGCCCCAGGTACTCCAGGTCCCCATCGGGCAGGCGACGCGCAACGTCGCCTGAGCGGTACAGGCGTGCACCCGGCTCGCCGTACGGATCAGGCACGAAGCGTTCCGCCGTGAGCCCTGGTCTTCCCAGATAGCCGCGCGCGAGACCCGCGCCACCCACATACAGTTCGCCCACTGCGCCTACCGGCACGCGGTTCAGGTCCGCGTCCAGAACCTGCAGCGTGAGGTCATCCAGCGGCGCGCCGATCACACTGCGCCCCGCCTTCAGTGCCGCGTCATCGAGCAGACGGTAAGTGACGTGAACCGTGGTCTCGGTGATGCCGTACATGTTCACGAGCGACGGCAGCACGCCCTTTGCCTTCGCATCTTCGGCCCAGCGCGCAATCGACGCGGGCTCCAGACGTTCTCCACCGAAGATCACCGTGCGCAATGTCGTCAGCGTGTTGTCGCGGTCGGCCTGCGTCAGTTGCACGAACGCAGACGGTGTCTGGTTCAGCACCGTCACGCCTTCGCGCCTGAGCAGAGCGTGGAACGCCGATGGCTCGCGCGCTGTCCAGTGCGGCACGATCACGAGCCGGCCGCCGTGCACGAGTGCGCCGAAGATTTCCCACACGGAGAAGTCGAACGCGTACGAGTGGAACAGCGCCCATACGTCCTGCGCGTTGAAGCCGAAGCGGGACTGCGTGGCATCGAAAAGACGCGCCATGTCCGCGTGCGTGATGCCCACGCCCTTGGGGCGACCGGTCGAGCCCGACGTATAGATCACGTATGCAAGCTGCTGCGCATGCGGCCGAACGAACCGCGCCTCTTCAATACCGGAAACAACGTTGCGCAACGCCCCGGCGTCGATCACCGGGCGCCACGCGAACAGGTCGTGATGCTGCGCGAGGCTTTCGGCATCGGCCACGATGGGACCCAGCCGGGCATCCTCGACGATGTGCGCAAGGCGCTCACGCGGATACGACGGGTCGAGCGGCACATAGGTCGCGCCTGAACGCAGCACGCCCAGCAGCGCAGCAACCAGCGCAGCGGAGCGCTGCATCGCGACCCCGACGCGCGTTTCGGCCTTCACGCCGCGCCGTTTCAGTTCAGCCGCAATCGCGCGAGACCAGGCATCGAGCTGCGCGTACGTCACGCGGTGTTCGCCATCGATCAACGCAATCGCGTCACCGCGCTGCGCCGCGTGCATCGCGACGCGCGAAGCAACGTCGAGCGGTTCGGGCCAGCACGCCTTGGCACGCGGCGTCGGCTCATCACGCAGTTCGGGCAGTTCGAACGAGGCAAGCGGCCGCTCCGGGTCCGTGGCCCATGCGTCGAGCAGTCCCGCGAAATTGTGTGCGAGGCGCTCGATCGTGGATGCATCGAACACATCGGTGGCGTAGGTGAACGCGAGGTCGAGCCCGGCATCCGGCCTCTGCGCGATGTTGAGCATCAAGTCGAATTGCGCCTCGCCGTTGTCCGCCGGTTGCACCGTCACGTTCAACGCATCGCCGAACGACGAGCCGAGATCATGGTGTTGCTGTTGATTGACGAGCACCTGGAAGAGCGGCGTTCGCGCGAGGTCGCGCTCGGGCTGCAATGCCTTGACGACGCGCGCAAACGGCACGTCCTGGTTCCCGTAAGCGCCCAGCAGCCGCTCACGCACTTCGTCGATCAATTGCCCAACATGCATTGCACCGTGCGGTGCCGTGCGCAGCACGACGGTGTTGACGAAAAAGCCGGCGACGTTCGCCGCGCCAGGCAGATCGCGGCCCGCGAGCGGCACACCGATGCGGATGTCGCGCTGACCGGTGTAGCGATAGAGCAGCGCGTCGAACGCTGCGAGCAGGGCCATGAAGAGCGTGGCCTGGCGCTTGTCGGCCAGCGCACGCAGCGCCTCGGTGGTCGCGGCCGGCACGTGTATGCGGAGCCGTGCGCCCGGCGCGCGCCGCGCGTCGGTGCGGATGCGGTCGAATGGCAGCGCGAGCAGGTGCGCCGCTTCGTCGTCGGTGGCAAGTTCGGTCCGCCACCAGTTCAACTGGGTTTTCTCGCGCTCGGGTGTGAGGTGCGCGGCGCGCGCCTGCATTACGTCGCAGTAGGTGACCCATGCGGCAGCGGCAACCGCCGTTGCATCGCCGCGCTCGCCGGCACGATCTGCGGCGAATGCGCGATAGAGCCGCGAAAAGTCGTCGAACAACAGGCCCACCGACCAGTCGTCGCCAACGATGTGATGAAGCACGAGATGCAGCACATGCTGGTTGTCGGCGAGACGAACAAGCGTTGCACGCACGGGCGGCTCGGCCATGAGGTCGAACGGCTCACGCGCGAGTTCGCTCAGACGCGCAGTCAACGTTGCCTCTTCCGCGCTTGCGTCAGGCCGTTGCAGATCGAGCAAACGAATTTGTGCGGCCGACCCGGCATCCACACGTTGATGCGCAACGCCATCTGTTTCGCCGAAGCGCATACGCAGCGCCGGATGACGAACGCTCAACGCGGCGAATGCGGCACGCAGCGCGTCCACATCGAGGCGACCATCGAAACGCAACGCACCGCTCACGTGATAGGCGCTGCTGCGCGGATCCAGCTTCCAGATGAACCACAGGCTTTCCTGCGATGCAGAGAGCGGTATCGGTGCGCCGAGGGCGTAATCCACGGTGAGTTGACGCGCGCCGTCGCTATCGCTTTCGTCGCTATTACCGTCTTTATCGCTGAGTGTCGACGCCCCTGCCTGCGCAGACGATGTGCCGCGCACGATCGCGGCGAAGTCTTCGAGCACGGGGTGTTCGAATAGCGCGCGCAGCGTGGGGGCATCGCCGAACACGGCACGCATGGCCGAGATGACCCGAACGGCGAGCAGCGAATGGCCGCCAAGCCGGAAGAAATCATCGCGCGCGCCAACACGGTCGACGCCCAGCACGTCCTGCCAGATCGCTGCGAGCTTCGCTTCGGTTTCGTCGCGAGGCGCCACGAACGAAAGCGGCGACGTGGACGCGAATTCCGGTACAGGCAACGCCCGGCGATCCAGCTTGCCGTTTGGCGTGAGCGGCAAACGTTCGAGTTCCACGTACGAGCTCGGAACCATATGCGACGGCAGACGCGCACTGAGCCATGTCTGCCAGCGTGCAACGTCGGTTCCGCTCTCGCTGTTTTCGGGCACCACGTACGCCACCAGCCGCTTTTCCGTCCCCTCGCCGCCTGCGACCACCACCGCCGCCTCGCGCACCGCTTCGTGTGCCAGCAGCGCCGCCTCGATCTCCCCCGGCTCGATGCGGAAGCCGCGCAGCTTCACCTGGGCGTCGTTGCGTCCCAGGTACTCCAGGTCGCCATCGGGCAGCCGACGTGCAACGTCGCCCGAGCGGTACAGGCGTGCACCCGGCTCGCCGTACGGATCAGGCACGAAGCGTTCCGCCGTGAGCCCTGGTCTTCCCAGATAGCCGCGCGCGAGACCCGCGCCGCCCACATACAGTTCGCCCACTGCGCCTACCGGCACGCGGTTCAGGTCCGCGTCCAGAACCTGCAGCGTGAGGTCATCCAGCGGCGCGCCGATCACACTGCGCCCCGCCTTCAGTGCCGCGTCATCGAGCAGGCGGTAAGTGACGTGAACCGTGGTCTCGGTGATGCCGTACATGTTCACGAGCGACGGCAGCACGCCTTTCGCTTTTGCGCCTTCGGCCCAGCGCGCAATCGATGCGGGCTCCAGACGTTCCCCGCCGAAGATCACCGTGCGCAGCGCCGTCAGCGTGTTGTCGCGATCGGCCTGCGTCAGTTGCACGAACGCAGACGGTGTCTGGTTCAGCACCGTCACGCCTTCGCGCCTGAGCAGCGCGTGGAAGGCCGATGGCTCGCGCGCTGTCCAGTGCGGCACGATCACGAGCCGGCCGCCATGCACGAGTGCGCCGAAGATCTCCCACACGGAGAAGTCGAACGCGTACGAGTGGAACAGCGTCCATACGTCCTGCGCGTTGAAGCCGAAGCGGGACTGCGTGGCATCGAAGAGACGCGCCACGTCCGCGTGCGTGATGCCCACGCCCTTGGGGCGACCGGTCGAGCCCGACGTATAGATCACGTATGCAAGCTGCTGCGCATGCGGTTGCGCAAACGTGGCGTCTACCTGCGAAGCATCGCCCTGAACACGCAACACGCTTTCATCAAGCAACGCGACGCCCGGCAGCAGCGATGCAAACCTCGGCATGTGTGCGGGCTCGGTGAGCACCGCGTCGAGCCCCGCATCGAGCGCGATCTCGCGCAAGCGGTCGTCGGGATAGGCGGGATCGAGCGGCACATAGGCCGCGCTCGAACGCAGCACGCCGAGTATCGCTGCAACCAGAGCGGGCGAGCGCGTCATTGCTACGCCGATGCGACGCTCGCCGGCTCCTGCGCAAACACGCAGGCCCCCCTGCGCAATGCGCGCCGACCATGCATCGAGTTCGCGATACGTTACCGACGCGTGTACACCATCGTCGCCGGTAAAGCGGATTGCGACAGCATCGGGTCGCACCCTGGCCTGTGTTTCGATGCGCGTGGTCACGGCCTCGAAAGGGAACGTGGACGATGTGCGCACGGCATCCACGGTTACATCGTCGAGCGCGATGTCGCGCAGCCGAGCGTCGTCCGATGCTTCGAGCCGTTGAGCCATTCGATCGAGCACGCGTTCGAAATGCGTTGCAAGCCGCAACACCGCATTCTCCGAAACATGCGCGGCGTGCCAATGCCATTCGATCCGGAGCCCCTCACCCCGTATTTGCGGCGCCGTCCCACGCGGTGCAGCCACGAGCGTAAGGGGCAAATGCGTGCGGCTGTACGCATCCACGCCGCGCAGACCCACGGCCTCGCGCTTCGCATCGATAGCTTCGTCGAGCGGATAGTTCTCGAATACGACGAGGCTGTCGAAGAGCGAACTGCCACGCACCCCCGCCCACTGCTGCAACGAGGCGAGCGGCGTGTGCTCGACCTCGCGCAATTCGGCGTTGCTGCGCTGAAGCGCGGCAAGCCAGGCGGCGATGGGTGCAGCAGGTTCGACATCGACGGCCAGCGGCAGGCTGTTGATGAAGAGCCCGACGATGGATTGCGCCGCGGGCAATTCCGCAGGCCGCCCCGACATGGTGGTGCCGAACACCACCTGGCCGCGCCCCGAAAAATGCGCGAGCACAAGGGCCCACGCCGCTTGTACAAGCGTGTTGAGCGTGACCTGCGCCCGCCGCGCCGCACGTTGGGCACGTGCGTAGTCCATTGCGCCGATTTCGCGCACGATCCGCCGGGTCTCGTTCGCGTCGTTCCCAGCGGCGCCTCGCGGCACGCGGTTTGAATCAAAGAACGCATTGCCGCCGAGCGCATCCGCAAGACCGGCGGACGTCTGGAACGCGGCGAGTCGCGTGCGCCAGAAGGCGCTCACGTCGGGCTGCCGACGCAGCCAGCGCACATAGTCCACGTAGCGTGAACCAGGCGCGTTATCGAACGTGGCATCGGACGTCATGCCGGGCTCGTGTCCATCGACCAGCGCGGCATAGGCGCGCACGACCTCGGACGCCACCTGCGCCGTGCTCCAGCCATCCGTCAACGCATGGTGGTGCGTCCAGAGCACGTCATGCGCACCGTCCGGCCGCACGAAGGCATCGACGCGCATGAGCGGCGCGGCCTGCAGATCGAAACCACGAGCCTCAATCGAAGCGCGTGCGCTCTGGAACACTGCTTCATAGTCATCGGCCGTTTCGGCTTGAAGAGGATGCAGATCGAACGGCAACGCGGCGTGCCGCTCGACGACCTGAAGCGGTTCGCCGCCAGGCGGGCAAACAAAGCGCGTACGCAGCACGGGATGGCGCGCCACGACCATTGCCCACGCGCGGCGCATTGCATCCACGCGCAGGTTCGCAAGGGTCAGGCGCAGTTGCGAAACGTAGAGGCCCGGGTCGCCCGCGAACATGCCGTGAAAGAGCAACCCCTGTTGCATCGGCGTGGCTGGATAGACCGCTTCCACGGCATCGCGCGCAACGCCGGCCTGCGCGAACCACTCGTCTTCCTCTGCTGCGTTGTGCTCACTGGCGACCACCCGTTCATCGATCCCAGCCACTGGAGGCTGCGCGGCACCCGGCGTCGGCACATCGGCGGGCAATGCAATCGCGACGCGCGCCGCCGCTTCTATGGTCGCGTAGTCGAACATCTGTTTCGGCGTGAGCTTGAGCCCTGCGCGGCGCGCCTTCGCGATGATCTGCAGGCTCAGTATCGAATCGCCGCCAATCTCGAAGAAGTTGTCCGAGACGCCAATGTCCTCGCGTTTGAGCACCTGCTTCCATATTGCGGCGAGCGCGCGCTCGGCTTCGTTGCGCGGCTCGATACGTGCGGTGCGTTGCGCCGTTGCGTCGTCGCAGGACGCAGGCAGTGCCGCGCGATCCACCTTGCCGTTGGCCGTCAGCGGCAACGCCGCAAGCACCTGCAGCGACGACGGCACCATGTAGTCGGGCAATTGCGCGGCGAGCCGCGCGCGAATGGCGTCGATGTCGAGCGGTGCGGAGGACGTGAGATACGCCGCGAGCTTCAACGGTCCGTCGCCTTCGTCTGCACGCGCAATGACGATTGCATCGCGCACGCCTTCCTCGCCGCGCAGCCGCGCCGCAATTTCTTCGGGTTCCACACGAAAGCCGCGAATCTTCACCTGATCGTCAAGTCGACCGAGAAACGCGAACTCGCCGCCAGGCAAGCGCCGGCTCTTGTCGCCGGTGCGATAGAGTCGCGCGCCGTGTCCCGCGGAATCGGGCACGAAGCGCTCCGCCGTGAGCGATGGCCGGCCCAGGTAGCCGTAGGCCACGCTCGCCCCACCGATACAAAGCTCCCCCGTCACGCCCTTCGGCACCGCGTTGCCGTCCGCATCGATGATGCGCGCTTCAACGTGCGCGAGCGGCGTGCCGAGCGGCAGCGTCGTCGCGCGCCCGGCGTCGCCCGTGTGCGTGAGCACGCCGACCGCCGTTTCAGTAGGCCCGTAGTGATTGATCAGCACGCAGCCCGAGCGCAGCAAGGCCACCTGCGCAGCAAGCCTGGCCGGCGCCGCTTCGCCGCCCACCACGAGGCAGCGCCGCGGCAACACCGACGCAGGCGCATGGCCCTGCATCAACGCATCGAGATGGCTGGGCACGATCTTCAGCAAATCCACCGCATGCGTGTCCATGTAGGTGCCGAAGGCATCGGGGTCGCCGGCCACGTCGGCGTCGATGGCGTGCAGCGTCCAGCCGTGCCACAGCGCGCCGAAGAGCGCCGTGTGACCGAGGTCCGCAGCAGGCGTCGAAATCCATGCAGCGCTGGCGATGCCATCGGGCAAGCGCTCGGCGAGGCTGCGCAGATACGCCGCAAGCGCCGCATGGCTCAACATGACGCCCTTCGGCTGCCCGGTCGAGCCCGAGGTGTAAATGACGTAGGCGGGCCAGACGAAGACGCTGTCGTCGGCGGGCGGCATCGGCGCGACCTGCGTGTCGGCGTCATGTGGAACACGCAGCGACTGCGCATCGACCAACGGCACACCTTCAGGCCACCACTCGCCCAGCGTCGTGCCGCTGCCCACGATCACGCGCGCGGCGCAGTCCTGCGCCTGCCACCGCAGGCGCGCCGCAGGCAACGCAGGATCGAGCGGCACGTAGCAGCCGCGCAGCCGCCAGACGGCAAGCACGCTCGCGACAAATGCGGCACCACGCGGACACGCAATGGCCACGCGATCGCCCGGCTGAACGTGCGCATGGGCGAGCTTCGACGCGAGACGGCCGGACCACGCCCACAGGTCCTGCCAGTTGAGCGGCCCATCGCGATCCACAACGGCTGTCGCGTGAGGCCGCTCGTTGGCGAATTGCGCAACGCGGGCGGGCAAGAAGTGAAGATCGAATTGATTGGCTTGCATGGGGCCCAGTCCTTAGTGCAGGTACGTGCCGGCAGCGAGCTGCGCCGCGCCGGCCGGTTCGTTGTTCAGTGCCGCGTCGTTCGGCTCGCCTTCGGTCTTGCCTTCGCCAAGCATGAATTGCGCAATCGCGCACGCAGGCGCCGCGGCCACTTCGTCGAGCAGCGCCACGTAGTGCTGCGCGAACTGTGCGACGAACGCCTCGTCGTACAGCGCAGCCGCGTAGGCGAATACGCAGTCGAGCCCTTCGTCGCCGCGGCGCAGTACGTCGAGCGCGAGTTCGAAACGCGCTTCGACGGTGCTTGCGTCGGTCTGCATGAGCGAGCCGCGCACGCCGTCCAGGTCGAGCGACGTAGCGAATTCGTCGTGGAGCACGAACTTGATCTGTGCGAGCGGATGCGCGGCGAGCCCGCTTGCGTGCTCGCGCCGTTCGCCGTGCGCGGCCACGACGCGATCGAACGGCACGCCTGCGTTGGCCTGGGCCTGAGTGCTGTCATCGCGTACGGCACGCAGCAACGTGACGAACGAATCGGAGCCCTTCACCGATGCGCGCATGGCCAGCGTGTTCACGAAGAAGCCGATCAGGCCATCTGTTTCCACGCGGTCGCGGCCTGCAACGGGCACCGCCACGACGATGTCGCGCGCGTGGCTGTAGCGATAGAGCAGCGCATAGAAGGCCGCGAGCAGCACCATGAAGAGGGTGGCGCGCTCGGCGCGTGCAAGCGATTCGAGACGCGCGGTGAGCGCAGGCGGAATGCACACGCGTGTACTTGCAGCGCGCGGGTCGTATGGCGCGCAGCGCTCATGGTCGGTGGGCAAATCGATGGGCTGGTCGTAGCCGCTGAGGCGAGTGCGCCAGTAGTCGAGCTGCGCGTCGAACACCGCTCGCCCCTCGCCCGCGAAGTGTTCGCGCTGCCATGAAGCGTAGTCGGCGTACTGCACGGGCAGCGCCGGCAGCGCGGCGAGCACGTTTGTTTCGCCGCGTCGCGCCGCACGATACGCCGCGGCGAACTCGCGCAGCAGAATGTCGACCGACCAGCCATCGACCACGATGTGATGCATGACGATGTGCAGCACATGTTGCGACGCGCACCGCAGGAACGTGGCACGAACAAGCGGACCGCGCTGGAGATCGAATGGAGTACGCGTGCGTTCGTACAACGCGGCATCGAGCGTGCCCCGCTGCTTCGAATACGCTTCGTCCAGATCGACCACGTCCCACGTCCATGCCGACGCCGACTGCTCTGCCGGCACGATCTGCTGACGCGGCACGTCGCTCACTTCGACGAAGCGCGTACGCAACGCTTCGTGCCGGCGCACGAGTGCGTCGATCGCGGCACGCGTGGCATCGATGTCGGGCGGGCCGTCGAACGAGAGCGTGATGGGCACGTTGTACGCGGCGCTCTGAGGATCGAGACGCCAGAGCACCCATAAACGCTCCTGCGGCAGCGAGAGCGGCGCATCGCCGGCACTGCGTCGTGCCAGAGCCGCGGGCGCCGGCACATCGCCTGTGGGTGAGGACCATCGCGTGTCGAGTGCGAAGCCGAGCGCGGCGGGCGTGGTGTGGGCGAACAGCAAACCGGGCGGCACGTCACGTGCAAATCGTTCGCGCAGCCGCGCGGCCACTTTCAGCGCGAGCAACGACCGGCCACCGAGCAGGAAGAAATCGTCCGATGCACCGGGCAATGGTATGTCGAGCACGTCGCGCCATACCTCGGCAATGACACGCGCGGTTGCCGTTAGTGGCTCGTCTTGCGGCTTCTTTGCCGCTATCGCGTCGCGGCTGCGGTGGCGCGCGTCGTGCACCGCAAACGGCACGATCGCCGCGCTGCGCCAGGCGTCGAAACAGGCGCTACGCTGCAGCTTGCCACTCGACGTGCGCGGCAGGTCGCCGGGTTCGAGCAGCAGGATCAATCCGACCTCATAGCCGAACGCCTCGCCCAGTGCGCTCGAAATCGCCCCGAAAATGCGCTCCGAAGCGATTCGTCTGCCCCGGCCGCGCGGCACTTCCGCGGCCACGCCGATCGCTTCGGTTTCCTCTGCACCCTCAGCGCCTTCGATCGGGAACGCCGCAATGCGCCCACGCCGCAGCGATTCGACACGATCGGCCAACACGGCTTCGAGATCCTGCGGGTACACGTTCTCACCGCGCAACACGATCATGTCTTTGCGGCGACCGCAAACGAAGAGTTCGCCCGCGTCGATGAAGCCCAGGTCGCCAGTGCGCAACCATCGGCCGGGAAAACCTGGTGTGTCGTCGAGAAACGTGTCTGCCGTGGCCTGCGCGTTGTGCCAGTAGCCCTGCGTCACGCTAGGCCCGCTGCACCATATTTCGCCGACGCGCCCCTGCGGCACGCGTGCGCGCGTGTCGGGGTCGACGATCGCGAATGTATGGGCCCATGCCGGCCCACCGCAGCCGACCACGGCCTTGGCGTCAGCATCGCTTGCAGACGGCAATGCGAGCGGCGTGGGCCTGGCGAGCGCGGACGCTGAAAAACGGCGCTCCGCAGCGCCTGTCCCGGCCTTCACGCCCGAAACGAACAGCGTCGCTTCCGCGAGGCCATAGCACGCGTACATGACACGCGGGTCGAGGCCGTGCGATGCGAAGCGGGCCACGAAGCTTTCGAACGTGGCCTGGCGAATCGGCTCAGAGCCGCAGAATGCGACGCGCAGCGAAGACAGATCGAGACCGTCGAGCTGCGCGTCGCGCACACGCTCTGCACAAAGCCTGAACGCGAAGTCGGGGCCGCCTGTGTGCGTGGCCCGCTCGGTCGCCACGCCCGTGAGCCAGCGCGCCGGACGTTCGAGAAAATGCAGCGGCGAGACGAGCGTGACCGGAAAGCCACAGAGCAGCGGCATCAGCACGCCCGCGATCAGCCCCATGTCGTGATAGAGCGGCAGCCACGAGAACATGCGATCGCCGGGACGGCAATCCATGGCGTGCGCCATCACTGCCACGTTGATGCACAGATTCGCATGACCCACCATGACGCCCTTCGGCGACGCCGTGGACCCCGACGTGTACTGCAAAAACGCAATCGCCTGCGGGTCGACGTGCTCGACGCAAAACCCGGCGCTTGGATCGACGTCGCGCGCCGAGGCATCCACGAGCACCGCATCCCCCAGCCCGTTGCCTGCAACAGCCGCCGCAAGACCCGCGCGAGACGATGCGTCGAGCACCGCGATGCGCGCTGCGCAATCCGACGTCATACGGCGCAACCGCTCCACATGCGCGCTGTGCTGCGCTTCAGGCGGATAGGCGGGCACCGCGATCATGCCCGCGTACTGGCACGCGAAGAACGAGACAACATAGTCGAGGCCGCTCGGCAACATGAGCAGCACGCGATCGCCCGCTGCGCCGTGCCTACGCAATACCGCCGCGAGACGACGCGCGCCGGCGTCGAGCGCTGCGTAGTTCAACTCGCGCGCATCCGACTCGCCATCGGCAAGAAACCGCACTGCCACCTGATCGGGACGCTGCCGCACGTGGGCCTGCAACGCCGAGACCAGATCGTCTGCCGGCAGCGTGCTCATCACACCTTCAGCATGGCGCGTACCGTCGCGACTCGCGGCAGGCTTCGCGGGGCGCCGCGTTTCGATCACAGTCATCCTTTCCTCCTGAGTTTCGCCGTGCTTCGCGTCGGGCATGGCAAAAGAGCATGCGAATTGGAACCGCTGCTCGTACCTGCTGGGCACGGGCGGCAGCACAACGTCGTCATTGCGGGGGATTGGCGCGGCGTTTCTGCGGTACGCCTGCGTAGGGACTGCTTGATGCTTGCCGGGGTTGCCCGATACCTGCTTCAGTACGCGAAGCTAATGGGCGCTCCGCCGCGTGGATGCGGCACGATGCCCATCGGTACACCGTAGATCTCGGCAAGCGTCGCTTCTTCGATGAGCGTTTGCGCGGCACCGCTTGCCAGCAGCGTGCCGCGCTTGAGCGCGATGAGCTCGTCGCAGAAACGCGCCGCCATGTTGACGTCGTGCAGCACCACTACGACGCCCAGCCCACGCCGCTGGCTGAGCGTGCGCACGAGATCGAGCACTTCGATCTGATGCGCGATATCGAGCGCCGAGATGGGCTCGTCCAGCAGCAGACATTGGCTGTCCTGCGCAACCAGCATGGCGATCCACGCGCGTTGCCGCTCGCCGCCCGAGAGGTTGTCCACGAGGCGGTCCGCGAAGTGAGCGATGTCCGTCAATTCCATGGCTTCGTCCACCCGGTCACGGTCGGTGCCCGTGAAGCGGCCGAGCGCGCCGTGCCACGGGTAGCGACCGAGCGAGACCAGTTCGCGCACGGTCATGCCGTTGGCGCCGGGCTGCTGTTGCGGCAAATACGCCACGCGTCGCGCAAACGCGCGGTTGTCCCACTCGGGCAGCGCTCGCCCTTCGAACGAGAGCGAGCCGGACGTAGGCGTCTGCTGACGCGCAAGCAGCTTGAGCAGCGTCGATTTACCCGAGCCGTTGTGACCGATGAGGCCGCATACGCGACCGGCCGGCAACGTCAGCGTGAGGGGCTGCAAGAGCACGCGTGGACCCACGGCGAACGACACGTTGTCGAGCACGTACATCGCTTCGCGCTGCGGTTGTCGGGGTTGCCGGGGTTGCCCGATGGAGAGAATCGAAGCGTTGACGTTCATGATGCGGACATTCCAGATTGAGGAGCCACCGCCAGATCGGCGCAATGCACTGCTTCGAGCGGCATGCGCACAAGTGCAGCGCCCGGCCCTTCTTCGACGATGCGGCCGAAATCGAGCTTGATGAAGCGGTCGGCAAGCGAGAAATAGCGGTCGTCATGCGTGATGACGAGCACGGTCTTGCCCTTCGCCTTCAACCCCGGCAGCAGGCGCCGGTAGAAGACGTCTTTGAACAGCGGGTCTTGGTCGGCGGCCCATTCGTCGAACACATAGAACGGCCGGTCCTCCAGGTAAGCGACGAGCAGCGCGAGCCGCTTGCGCTGCCCTTGCGACAACTGGAGCGTGGAGAAAACGCCGTCTTCCACACGCACCTTGTGGGCAAGCTGAAGCTCCTCCAGCAATTGCTGCGCGAGCGCATCCAGACCTTGCTGCGGCAGGCCCAGCAGGTTCTCGAAAAGGAAGAAGTCGCTGAACACCACCGAGAACTGCTGGCGGTAGAGATCGCGTTGCGCTTCCTCCACGGGACTGCCGTCTAGCAGCACGTGGCCACTCTCCGGCACATAAAGGCCGACGAGCATCTTCGCGAGCGTGGTCTTGCCGCTGCCGTTGCCACCAATCAGAAAGACCACTTCGCCGGGACGAAACGCGAGATCGATGGGACCGAGCGTAAAGACCTCGTTCTCCTTCTCGCGGAAATAGCGGTGGGTCGCACCTTGCAGCGCAATCGTGGCGAACGGTTTGACGGCGGCCGGCGCGAGCGATTTTTCGGGCGGCAGTTCCGCGCTGACCTGTTCGATGCGTTCCAGTGCCACGCGTGCCGAACTGAGGTTCGGTATAGCGGACAGCACCGCCTCGATAGGCATGATCATGTAGACGAACACGATCGCGTAGCCCGACATGACGTGCGCGTCCACGTGCATGTGACGCGCAAACACGAAGAGCGTGAGGCCGATGAAGGCGAACAGAATGCAGTTGCCCCAGCTCGATGCCGCCGCGTAGAGCATATAGCCGCGCGTGCGCTGCACGCGCACCGCTTCGACGTTGGTTTCGAGCGTGTCGTCGATAAAGGCGCGCTTGCGCTCGCGGTGCAGCTTCAGTTCCTTCGCGCCGTCGAAGAGCGCGCGAAAGTGTTTGACGAGATCGTCCTCGCGCTTGCGCGAGCTGCGCAGATGAAACATCGCGCGCGTATGTGCATAACGAAAACCCGCCATGCCGAGCACGATGGAAACAACCGCCACGGCCAGAATGAGCCACGACAGATAACCGAGATAGACGAGGCAGCCCACGATCACGGCACTTTGCATCGCGAGCGAAGGCAGACTCACGAAGAACACGACGATCGTATCCAGGTCTTGGGTCAACACGGCGAGCGAGCGCGCCGCGCCCTGCTTTTCCAGATGCGGATACGACGCCTCGCCAATGCGCCGGATGGTACGCATGCGCAGCGTCGCCTTCGCCTTTTGCCCCAGCCACATGAAGAGCGACTGCGCGAGCGTGCGCGTGGCCACGACCACGACGCCGACCGCCAGAAACTGCCAGCCAAGGCGCGTGAGCTGCTCGGGCGCCGCACTGAGCGCCTGATTGACGAGCGCAAGCAGCGCAGCATTGCCGAGGCCGCCCGCGACACTCGCCGCGAGCGCAACGGCCAGCGCCCATCGCGATTTGCTTACCAGATGCAGAAGTAAGGACATGTATTTCCTTTGATGACGAGAGGTGCGCGGACATGCCGTGCCAACGGCTTCTTGCAGGCGCGGGTGTTCATTGCCGGCCCGCGCCCGCGCGGCATGCCCTTACGCGTCCTCTTCGCTACGGCCGCTCGCGGTTGCAGAAGCATGTTCGTGTTTGTGTTCGTGCGCCTGCTGCATGCGTTTGAGAAAGGGGCAACGATCGCCCGCAGGCACGTTCGCGTCTTCGAGAAAATATTGCTTCCACTCGAGATTGCCGGGATCGCCGAAAAAACCCAGATCGGGATGCGCGGGAATCTCGTCCCACGCATCCAGCCGCTTGCGCACTTCGTTGCGCGCCTCGCGGCCAATAACCTTGTTGGTGATCGTGTCGACGAAGACCGAGCGTGGCTGAAACAGCAGGACCATGCCCGGCCCCAGGTTGCGGCTGCGGCGTGCGCGAAACGAAGGGCACGCGCAGACCACGAACATCTGCACACCGGCATATGAAAACTCCCATGCTTCTTCCATCGGGTCCGGCTGTTCGTCGGCCTGCGCGTCGGGGTCGACGTCGTGCAGCTGCTGCAGGATGCGCCAGAACAACTCGCGATAAGCGCTGTGCGAAAGCGGCTGCACGTCGGGCTCGAAGAACACGGCCAGATTGTTCCTGCGGTACTGCGGTTGAGCCGAGAGCGTCGCGAACGTTTGCATCGTCGCGGGCAGTTCGCGCGTGTCTTTGCCGTTGACGAACGAATAGAACATCTCGCCGCGCCGCTCCGCTATCGTGCCGAAAAAGCACGGATACGCCGGGTCCAGCACCTGTGCGCGCAGCGTCGAATACGATGCGGCGAGCCACTCGGGAATCGACGCCGTAGCGCCCGTTGTGCGCCCTGCGATGACACGGCTGCGCCAGTCGCCTGCATCGAACGCCAGGGGACCCGGGCGGCCGCCCGGCATCTGGCCGAACGCGCCTCCATTGCCTGCTTCCATCATTCGCTTCCTGCTCCACGTTTGAGCGCGACATGCGCGCGGGCTTTCCCGGGCCTTGGGGCCGGGAACGTCGTTGCTGCAATCGTGGGGAAGCGACGCCTTTCG
Organism: Paraburkholderia sp. A1RI_3L; assembly: GCF_048957895.1. NCBI lineage: Bacteria > Pseudomonadati > Pseudomonadota > Betaproteobacteria > Burkholderiales > Burkholderiaceae > Paraburkholderia > Paraburkholderia sp. A1RI_3L. The sequence goes on along the minus strand of NZ_JARCHA010000004.1, from coordinate 272,226 downwards.
TCTCGGTATCTTTCATGCGGCGCCACGGGTGAGGAATATGCCCTGCGAGGGCGTCAAACCGTTGCCGGCTGATCGAGTTCGGCAACGAGTGCATTGACCCACTCGTCGGGAATGATCGGCTGGTGGTACGTGCACTCGTGCGAAGTCACGGTGGAACCATGCAGGCGACCATCAGGAATCAGCACCTTGTCGCCGATGTGCATTTCAAGCTGCATGCCGACGTTGCCCCAGAACAGCATGTCGCCTTCTTCGATCGTCACGAGCCGATGATCGTTGTGCACGTGGGTGGTCGAACACATCTCTATCGGCTCGATGAACGTTTCGCGATCGATGTCGGGATACTCGGCATCGATGCGCGCGCTGATGCGATGCGCGAACGCAACGTAATGGCGAATCGAGGAGAGCCAGCGCAACTGCTCGCCGAGATCCCAGCGCGCGCGCTCGGCCAGCCGCTCGGCCGCGACGATGCCTTGCACGCACTGGCCGTGCGCCTGCTCGCCCATCTCCACGGCCAGACGCCGCAGCGCTTTCGCGCAGCGCTGGACAAGTTCGTTCTTGAGGGTCGTTGCCTCTGCCGGTGCCCTGCCTGCGGGCTGCAAATGGGCACAGGCGCGCTCCAGTGCGAGACCGAACGCGAGCCACTCGGCCTCGGCACCAAAGGCAGCGCCGACGAGCCCGAACGCGCGGTCCGGACGGCGCGCCAGCGCGTAGAGCAGATTGCATTTCGCGGTGCTCGTCGGCAGATAGAACTGCCAGTAGGCGTGCTGACGGCCCGTTACGCCCATTGCAGCCGCTACGCGTTCCAGCAATGCGTCGTCGGGCGTTGCGGCATGCAAGGTGGGACGCTCGGCTCGCGCGAGCAGATCGAAGAAGCCGCTCGCCTGCGCACGTGCCAGCGCGCGGCGCTTCGATACCGCAAGCGCCCAGCGCTGAACCATGATGAAACGCAGCCCTTCTTCCAGATAGTCGTTCGCGACGAGACGCGCGAACGTGTCGCTCCAGAAGGCAAGTTCAGCGTCGACGATGGCCGCGAGCCGTGCGCTTGCCCTCTCCACGGACTCACCCGCGTCGACGTCTTTGCTCAGGTACTCGAACGCGTAGGCCTCCAGAAAAGGCGCGATCTGTGCGCCGAGTACACGCGTGTTCTCATCGTGGAATTCGGTGAAACGCCGCCATGAGTCGGGACCGCTTCCTGCCGGAGCGCGGGCAATGTCGAGCTCGTAGATCGACATCAACGTGCGGCCGGAGGCCAGTGCCGCCAGACGGCTCACGTTGTGCGGCCGCACGGGCTTCATGAACTTGAGGAACGCAAAGTCCTCGGGACGCAGCGGCCGACGATGAAAGTCGTCGTCCAGCACGAGTTCATCCACGGTTGCGCTGCGAAAGGGCGCAGCCGCCGCGAATGCCTTGATGAGCGAGACGTAGTGCTCGCTCTTGCCCTCGAACGGCGAAAAGTCGAAGAGCGGAAGCGGATTGGAATGCGTGGTCATCGGGTCATTCTCCAGTTCTCCAGGTTGCCATCCTCGATTTCGAGCGATACGAGCAGCGCGATTGCGTTCGCGTCTGCGTTTGCATTTGCCGTCCCTGCCCTTATGGCGTGGCTGCGCCCGACTCGCCCGTCATGGCAACGAGCACACGGCGCCTGCCCTCGTATGGCGCGCGGCCATGCGACATGAGCACGTTATCGAGCACCATGAGATCGCCGTCATGCCAGTCGAACGAGAGCATCGTTTCGCGATAGACGGCGCGAATCTCGTCGAGCATGGCGGCTTCGACGGGCGTGCCGTCGCCGAAACAGGTGTTGCGCGGCAAACGGTCTTCGTCGACAACGTCCAGCAGCGCTTCGCGCAGCGCCTGCGGCAGATTCGTGAAATGAAAGAGATGCGCCTGGTTGAACCAGACGCGCTCGCCGGTAACGGGGTGACACAGCTCCGACTGACAGACCTCGCGCGTACGCAGCCCCTCGCCATCGTCCAGCCATTCGTATTCGATGCCACGCTCGCGGCAATAACGATCCACGCCAGATCGTTCAGTAGTGCCAAACACCTGCTGCCATGGCACGTCCAGACCATTGCCATAGTTGCGCACGTACATGACGCCGCGCTCGGCGAAACGCCGGCGCAGCGACGGCGACAGCCGCTCGTACACGCGCCGGCTGTCGGCCACCGGCGTGGCGCCGCCCCGTGCCGACGCCACGTCGCAGTAGAACCAGATGCGCGCGGGCCAATGGCGCGTATAGGACTGCTCGTTGTGCTGATCGATCCACTGATCGGCCGGATATTCCGTGGAGGAGTAGACGCCATTTTCGATGCGGCTTCGCGGCGTGGAACCGAATTCGTAGTCGAGCGCGCGACCGAAATGCGAGACGAAGCGGTCGAAGCCGCCAACTCCCGCCGGATGAAAGCCGCGCAACAACACCCCGCCGTGACTCGACAACGCCGCCTCGATACGCGCGCGCAAGACCGCCAGACTCTCGTCGAGCGGACGACCGTCTTGTGCCTCGATCACCGCGAGACGCGTGCCGTTGCTTTCGAACACCTGCTCCCTGAGCGCAACCGTATGGGTCAATAGCGTCATGAAGGCTCTCCCGCGAAAGATGGCGCAGCGTCCGCGCACTTCGCTCCGCCGGGCGCCAGCGCGGCCTCGAGTGCGGCGGCTATGGCGGCAAGTACCGCGTCTGCGTCTTCGGTGATGAAGAAATGCCCGCCGGGGAAGCGATGAACCGTGCAACGGCCCCGTGTTTCGTGGGACCACGCTTCGACGTCTGCCGCATCGTGCGTTGCCGGATCGTCACGTCCGATGAAGACGTCGATCGCGCAGTCGAGCGGCTGACGGCCCGAGGCCACACGCATGGCGAGATGAGCGGGATGTACCCCGCACAAATGGAAATCGGCACGCAGGGCGGGCAGCATGAAATCGATGAACTCGCGGTCATCGAGTAGCGCCGCGGGCGTCCCACCACGCACGCGCAGGCGCTCGACAAGCACTTCGGATCGAGCCGCGAGCCAGTGCGTTTCGATGCCCCGACGCGCGGGCGAAACGGTTCCCGACGCACCGAACCAGACGGGGCCGGGAAGCCCGCGCTGCCGCAGCGCATGGGTCAGTTCGAGACCCACGAGGGCGCCCATGCTGTGGCCGAAAATCGCGAACGGGGTCTGCGTATCTAAAGCGCCCGCGACCTCGTCAGCCACCGAGCTAATGAGAGACGGCCAGTCGGCCAGAAGCGGGCGGTCGCGCTTCACGCCATGGCCGGGCAGATCGATCGCCATGACGTCGATGAACGAGGGCAACTGGCGAGGCCATGTCCGATAGAGCGCCGCGTTGCCGCCCGCGTGCGCAAGGCAAACGAGCGTGATGGGCGGCATAACCCCAACCTCTTGCGTCGCGGCGCGCATCGCTCAGACAGCCGCCGTCCCGGTGCCGCGCGGTGCCTCTCCTGCTTGTGCCTCGGCTTGCGCCATGGCCTTGCGCAGGCTCAACGGACGCATGTCGGTCCACACCTCGTCTACCCACCGGAGGCATTCGTCCTTCAATCCCGACTTGCCCGCGGCACGCCAACCGGCGGGAATCGCCTTGTATTCCGGCCAGATCGAGTACTGCTCTTCGTGGTTCACCACCACGACAAACTGCGTGTTTTCGTCGCCCCAGCTCATGATTTTTCCGTCCTCCGCACGTTTCAAATGAATGCGAATGCAAGTCATTATCATTTACGTGATGATGGATAGAGCAAGGCACGCTGTCAAGTTACTTTTTGTGGAGCGCTAGCGCTTACGGGCGCGAGCCTGTACCCGCACTCCTCGTGAGGCGGCTTCGGCTCGGAAAGGTCATCGTGATGACGAGTCCGCCATCGGACGCGTTGGAGACCTGAAGCGTGCCGCCGTGATGGCGGACGAGGCGGCGCACGATCGCGAGCCCCAGGCCGCTGTGCGCGGTGCCGCCGCGCGCAGGATCGAGCCTGACGAACGGGCGCAGCACGCGGTCGAGGTCAAGCTCGGGCACGCCGGGACCATGGTCGCGCACCACGAGTTCGTAATGGCCCTCGTGCGCTCGCGTCGAAATCTCGACGGGCGGCTCGCCATAGGTCAGCGCATTTTCGACGAGGTTCGAGAGGATGCGGTCGATATCGACCGTGGGCAGCATGAAGTCCGGCCCCGCGTGCAGATCGAGCGTGACGAGCGCATCCGCGTCGGGTTCGCCGCTGGGACCCAGTGCATCGGTGTAATCGCGGCGGCAATGCGCGTCCACGCTGATCTGCGGCGAACCTTCGGGGCTCTCGCGGGCGAAGTCGAGAAACTGCGTGATGACGCGCGACATGGATTCGGTATCGCGCAGAAAGCCGTCGCGATCGGCGCGGTCGGTCAGCAGGTCCGCACGCACCTGCATGCGCGTGATCGGTGTGCGCAGGTCGTGCGCGATGCTCGCGAGCATCACGGCGCGCTCGCGCTCGGCCTCGGCCAGTTCGCGCGTCATGTCGTTGAAGTCGTCGATCAACTCACGCACCTCACGCGGTCCGCGCTTGCGCACGAGGCTCGCATGAACGCCCATGCGATGCTCGCGCGCCGCGGCGGCGAGGTCGCGTACCGTCCCGTTGAACCGCCACGCGAGCACCACCGCGACCACCACGGCAAACGCCAACGTCAACGCCAGCGCGCCGGTGAAGCGGTAGAGCGGCACGTCTGCCTGCGGCAGCACGATGCCGCGCGTACTGCCTGCCGGGAGCACGCGCAGCGTGCCGTCGTTGTCCATTGCCACGTGGGTGCCCGGCGGCAGCACGTGCCGCAGTTGCCGTTCGATGGGCCCGATCGTGTCGACGCGAAAGCGCTGCGCCTCGGCGGCCGGCAGTTTCTTCAGGTCCACGAACGAAATGCCGAGGATGTTCGCCACCGACCGCTCGCCGCTCTCCTGCCCGCCCATGCTCGCGGCCGCCTCTACGACGCGCGAAATATGGAAGGCGGCGAGGCTCGCGCGGCTTCGCTCGATCAGCAGCAGCGACGTGAGGTGAACCAGCACGAGCAGGCCCACCGTGGAGATGACGAGCCGACCGAACATCGAATCAAACGGATTCTTCATCGGCCGGGCTGTCGGGAATGAACATGTAGCCCACGCCGCGCATGGTCTGAAGCCGGCGCGGATTGGACGGATCGTCTTCGATCAGGCGGCGCAGGCGCCACACCGGCACGTCGATGCCGCGTTCCGTTACTTCGGCGTCCGGACCGTAGAGCAGTTCGATGAGCCGCGTGCGCGAGAGTGTTTCCATGGGATGCGAGGCGAGCACTTCGAGCAGCGCGTACTCGCCGCCGGTGAGCTTCACGGGCGTGCCTTCGCACAACAGCGTGCGCGACGAGAAATCCAGTTCGAAACGGCCGAACCTGCACGGCACGCGCTTCTCCTGCGCCGCCGTGGTTTGCGGCCGCCCCTGGCGGCGCAGCACCGCATGAATGCGCGCGAGCAGTTCCTGCGGCATGAACGGCTTGGCGAGATAGTCGTCCGCGCCGAGTTCAAGACCCAGCACGCGGTCCACGCCTTCCGCACGCGCGGTCAGCATGATGACCGGAATCGTGTCGCCGCTGACGCGCAACTGTTTGAGCGCGGTGAGGCCATCCACGCCCGGCATCATGAGATCCAGCACGATGATGGACGGACGCTCGCGCTCGAGCCGCCGTGCCAGATTCGTGGCGTCGTGCAAGACAGAGAAAGCGATGCCGCGCTGCTGGAAGAACTTGCGCAGCAGGTCGCGCAGCTCGGCGTCGTCGTCGACGAGCAGGACTTGCAGGGCGGAGTCAGAGAGGGCTGGAGCGTGCACTTCGGTCGTTCGGGGCGAGGTGGGGACGGGGTAATCGTAGCCCGGAGAAGGCCCGATTGGCTTTCGGAATATTACTGAGATTTGCGCCCACGCGAGGTAAATGCCGCGCGGCCCGGTGTTTCGCACGCCGAAGCCACCCCCTCGTCAATTTCATCTGTCTTGGCGCGTCACTGAACAGTAAGTTTCCGTAAGCACGAAAAAATGCGCCATCGGTAGCGTTACGCCTTGCCCAGCACCGGTCCCGCTGGGGTGCCGCTGAAGTGCCACTAAAGCGTCCGGTGCCGTCCCGCTCTCGTATTGCGAGGCATCGCGATGTCCAAACAGGTCAAAGATGAAAACGCCAATCCTTCCGAACCACGACGCGCCCCGCCGCACGGCGCCCAGGCCGCGCCGGCTGTTTGCCGCACTCTCGATACTCGCGATACTCGGCACCGCCGGCTGTAGCAAGCAGGCTGGCGGGCCGCCCGCCGGCTTCGCCGCCCAAACCGCCCAGGTGGGGGTGCTCACGCTCGCGCCGCAGCACATCGTCGAAACCACCGAACTCTCCGGCCGCCTTTCCTCGCAGAAAGTCTCCGACGTGCGCCCGCAGGTGAGCGGCATCATCCTCAAGCGCCTGTTCGTGGAAGGCGGCGACGTGAAGGCGGGTCAGGTGCTCTATCAGATCGACCCGGCCACGTACCAGGCCGCCTACGACCAGGCGCGCGGCACGCTCGAAAACGCGCGCGCCACGTTGGCCGATGCGAAGACGAAAGCGGACCGCTACACGGAACTCGTGAAGATCAACGCCGTGAGCAAGCAGGACTACGACGACGCCGTCGCCGCCGTCCACCAGGACGCCGCCACCGTGACAGCCGACGAGGCAGCGCTCGAATCCGCGCGTGTGAACCTCGAATACACGCGGGTGCGGGCGCCTATTTCAGGGCGCATCGGCGCATCGACCGTGACGGAAGGCGCGCTCGTCACCTCCGACCAGACTACGGCGCTCGCCACCATCCAGGCGTTCGACCAGATGTACCTCGACGTCACGCGCCCCAGCACCGAATGGCTGAAGCTGCGCAGGGCGTTCGCCTCCGGTCGACTGAAGAAGACGGGCACCGACAGCGCCGCCGTCACGCTCGTGATGGAAGACGGCACCGAATACGCGCACCCCGGCGCGCTGCAGTTCTCCGGCGTCACGGTGGATGCCACCACCGGTTCCGTCACGCTGCGCAGCACGTTCCCGAACCCCGAGCGCGAATTGCTGCCCGGCATGTTCGTGCGCGCCCGTCTGGAAGAGGGCGAGAACGACAACGCGCTACTCGTGCCGCAGATGGCCGTGACACGCGCCTCGGACGGCAAGGCGAGCGTCTACGTGGTGGACGCGGCCGGCAAGGCGCAGCAGGTGCAGGTGGTGGCCGACAACGCGTTCGGCGACCAGTGGATCGTGACGTCGGGCCTGCACGCAGGCGACCGCGTGATCGTGAGCGGTCTGCAAAGCGTGCATGCGGGCGCGCCGGTCAAGGTCGCCGCCGATACGTCGCAGACGCAGGAGAAAGCGGCATCCGCCGCATCCGATGCGGCCGACGCATCCGCAGCCGACACGGCCTCGGCCGTGTCGGCACAACGCTAGGCGGAGAACGGCATGGCAGAGTTCTTCATCAAGCGTCCCATTCTCGCGTGGGTCATGGCCATCGTCATCATGCTGGTGGGTGCGGCGGCGGTCACGACTCTTCCTGTCGCGCAGTACCCCACCATCGCGCCGCCCTCGGTGCAGATAACGGCCACCTACCCCGGCGCCTCCGCCGACACCGTCGCGGCCACCGTGACCCAGGTGATCGAGCAGAAGCTGAGCGGCATCGACAACGTGCTCTACATGTCGTCCACGAGCAGTTCTGCGGGGCAGGCCACCATCACGCTGACGTTCAATCCCGGCACGAATCCCGACATCGCGCAGGTGCAGGTGCAGAACAAGGTGACGCAGGCCACGCCTACCCTGCCGGAGACCGTGCAGGAGCAAGGCGTGCAGGTGGCGAAGGCATCGACGAACTTCCTCCTGATCGTCGCGCTCTCGTCGCCGGGCGGCACCTGGAATTCGGTGGATCTGGGCAACATCATCGCCACGCAGATCGAAGACCCGCTTTCGCAGTTGAACGGCGTGGGCGACGTGACGCTATTCGGCGCGCAGCACGCCATGCGCATCTGGCTCAACCCCGTGAAGCTGCACAGCTTCGGACTCACGACCTCGGACGTGACCACGGCTATCACGAACCAGAACGTCGAACTTTCCTCGGGGCAGGTAGGCGGGTCGCCGGCAACGGATTCGCAGGCCATCAACGCGACCATCCGCTCGTCGAGCCTTCTGACCACGGCCGATCAGTTCGCCAACATCCTGTTGCGCGTGAACACCGACGGCTCACGCGTGCTGCTGAAGGACGTGGCGCGCGTCGAAGTGGGCGGCGACAGCTACGAGACGTCGTCGCGCCTGAACGGCAAGCCCGCCGCGGCGCTCGCCATCAAGCTCGCCACGGGCGCCAACGCGCTGGATGCAGCCAACGCCGTGCGCGCGAAGCTCGCCGAAATCCAGCCGCAATTGCCGAAAGACGTCGCGATCAGTTACCCGTACGACACCACGCCGTTCGTGCGCATCTCGATCGAAGAAGTCGTGAAGACGCTGTTCGAAGCCGTCGTGCTCGTCTTCCTCGTGATGTACCTGTTCCTGCAGAACGTGCGTGCCACGCTGATTCCGACCATCGTGGTGCCCGTTGCGCTGCTCGGCACGTTCGGCGTGATGTCGATGATCGGTTTTTCGATCAACGTGCTCTCGATGTTCGCGATGGTGCTCGCCATCGGCCTGCTCGTGGACGACGCCATCGTGGTGGTGGAAAACGTCGAGCGCATCATGAGCGAGGAAAAGCTGGGCCCGAAGGAAGCCACGCAGAAAGCGATGGGGCAGATTACCGGCGCGCTGATCGGCGTGACCACGGTGCTCACCGCCGTGTTCATTCCCATGGCGTTCTTCGCGGGCTCCACGGGCGCGATCTACCGGCAGTTCTCCATCACCATCGTCTCGGCGATGCTGCTGTCCGTCATGCTCGCGCTCACGCTTACGCCGGCGCTGTGCGCCACGCTGCTCAAGCGCATCGACGTGGAGCACCACGAAAAGCGCGGCTTTTTCGGCTGGTTCAACCGGTGGTTCGCAAAGAGCAACGCGGGCTATAGTTCCACGCTCGCTCGCGTGGTCGCGCGGCCCGCGCGTTACATGCTGCTCTACGGCGTGATCGCAGGCATCGTGGCGCTGCTCTATGTCACGCTGCCCTCCTCGTTCCTGCCCGACGAAGACCAGGGCTACTTCATCGTGTCGATCAGCGCGCCGGCGGGCACGCCGGCCTCCCGTACGCTGAAGACGGTGGAGGCCGTGGAGCAGTACGTGCTGAAAGACGAGCCGGGCGTCAAGCAGATCATCGCCATCAACGGCTTCAGCTTCAACGGGGAAGGACAAAACAACGCCATTGCGTTCGTGGACCTCAAGGACTGGAGCCAGCGCGGCGCCCATGACAGCGCACAGGCCATCATCGCGCGCGCCAATCAGCATTTCGCCGGCAATCGCGATGCGCGCATCTTCGTGTTGAATCCGCCCGCCATTCAGGAACTGGGTACGCAAAGCGGCCTCGACTTCGAGATAGAAGACCGTGGCGACGCAGGCCACGACAAGCTGCTCGCGGCACGCAACCAGTTCCTCGGCATGGCGTCGCAAGAGCCGACGCTCGCAATGGTGCGCCCGTCCGGCCTTGAAGACACGCCGCAGCTGAAGGTGGACATCGACCGCGAAAAAGCCAACGCGCTGGGGCTTTCCATCTCCGACGTCAACGACACGTTGCAGACTGCGTTCGGTTCGTCCTACGTGAACAACTACATCGACACGGGGCGCGTGCAGAAGGTCTATGTGCAGTCCGACGCGCCGTATCGCATGATGCCCACGGACCTCGGCGACTGGTATGTGAAGGCAAGCAGCAGTTCGTCGAGTTCGTCGTCCTCGTCCTCTTCAGGCAGCACGACGAGCACGAGCACCACAGGCTACGACTCCACGATGGTGCCGTTCTCGTCGTTCGCAAAGAGCCACTGGACGTTCGGGCCGCCGCAGATCGAGCGTTACAACCGGCAGCTCGCCATGGGCATTTCGGCCGCCACGCGGCCTGGCGTGAGCACCGGCGAGGCCATGAACGCGGTCGAGCAGCTCGCGCACAAACTGCCGCCCGGCTTCGCTCTGGAATGGACGGGACAGTCTTACCAGGAGAAGCAGGCCGGCTCGCAGGCTACGACGCTCTACGCGATCTCGCTCGTCGTCGTGTTCCTGTGCCTCGCAGGTCTCTACGAAAGCTGGTCGATTCCGCTCGCCGTGCTGCTCGTCGTGCCGCTCGGCGTGCTGGGCGCGTTGCTTGCCGCTCACGGGCGCGGACTCGCGAACGACATCTACTTCAAGGTGGGGCTGCTGGCCACGATCGGGCTTTCCACGAAGAACGCCATTCTGATCGTCGAGTTCGCGAAGGACCTGCAGGCGCAAGGGCACGGCCTTGTGGATGCCGTGCTCGAAGCGGCCCACATGCGTCTGCGACCTATCCTGATGACCTCGCTCGCGTTCGTGTTCGGCGTGCTGCCGCTCGTCATCAGCACGGGCGCCGGCGCCAGCGCGCGCCACGCCATCGGCACGGGCGTGACGGGCGGCATGATCGCGGCCACGGTGCTCGCCATCTTCTTCGTACCGGTCTTCTTCGTCGTGGTGCGCAGACTGTTCAAGGAACACGGTCACACCACGGACTCCGCTGACATCAACGAGGGCAACGCATGAAACGCACCCTGATCGCCCTTCTCTGTGCGGCCGCACTGGCAGGCTGTACGCTCGACCCGACGTACCAGCGCCCGGCCGCGCCGGTCGACAGCACCTGGTCCACCGTGCCCGCGCCGGCGCAGCAGAAGCCCGCGCAGGGTACGGCTGCGGCACCGCTGGGTGCCGACCTCGGCTGGCGCGACTTCTTCAAAGACCCGCGCCTGCAAAAGCTGATCGAACTCGCGCTCGCCAACAACCGCGACATGCGCGTCGCCGCGCTCAACGTGGCGCAGTACGAAGCGCAGTACCGCATTGCGCGCGCGAACATCGGCCCGACCATCAGCGCATCCGGCTCGGTCACGCGCGAACGCGTGGAAGGCTCCACGAGCGCCTACAGTTCGAGCAGCGCGAGCGTGGGCCTCACGTCGTGGGAAATCGACTTCTTCGGCCGCCTGCGCAGCCTGAAGCGCCAGGCGCTGGAGCAATATCTCTCGACGGACGCCGCGCGCACGAGCACGCAGATCAGTCTGATCGCGACAGTCGCCACGGACTATCTGCAACTGCTTTCCGACGAAGCTTCATTGCAGATCACGCAGAACACCGTGGACGCCGACCAGCACACCTACGACCTCACGGTCAGCATGATGAAGATGGGCAGCGCGTCGCTGCAGGACGTGCGCCAGGCCGAAAACTCGCTTGCCAGCGCGCGGTCGAGCCTCGCCTCGTACACGCGTGCAGTGGCGCAGGATCGCAACAACCTCGTCGCCGAAATCGGCGCGCCGCTGCCCGACGATCTGCCGCAGGGCCCGTCTCTGATGGAAAGCGAGAACACGCTGGCGGACATTGGCGAAGGCGTGCCGTCGGATCTGCTCACGCGCCGCCCCGACATTGTCGAAGCGGAGCACACGCTGAAGGCCGCCAACGCGAACATCGGCGCGGCGCGCGCCGCGTTCTTTCCGAAGATCGAGCTGACGGCTTCCGCGGGCACCACGAGCGGCAGCCTCTCGAACCTCTTCAAGGCCGGCACGGGCGCGTGGACGTTTGCACCGTCCATCTCGGTGCCCATCTTCGACTTCGGCTACAACCGCGCCTCGCTGGACGTGGCGAAAGTCGAAAAGGACATCGACATCGCCAACTACGAAAAGGCCATCCAGACGGCGTTCAAGGAAGTGTCCAACGCGCTCGCGGGACGCACGACCTACGTCACGCAGGTGGCCGCGGACCGCGACTACGTGGGCTCAGCGCAGCAGTATTACGACCTCGCGCAGGCACGCTACCGCAGCGGCACCGACAGCTTCCTGACGCTGCTCGATGCGCAGCGCACGCTTTACACCGCGCAACAGCAACTCGTCACGGACATACTCGCCAAGCAGTCGAACCTCATCACGCTGTACAAGGTGCTGGGCGGCGGCTGGTCGGAGACGAGCGCGGTGGCGGCGCAAGATCCATGACGCGCGAGCGTCGGTTACGCGCCGCCGAACATAAAGCGCCGTAACACGACGCTCTTGATTCGGTCGAGAAGCAGAGCGAACACGGCAACGGCACAGATCAGGGCGCCGACGAGTTCCAGTGGGACTGCTGCCATCAGCGTTCCGGTTACGGCCAGCACACTCACCAGGACGACGTCGATGGCGCTGGCCCACGTCATGAGCGTACCGGGAGCGAACGCCCACATGGGCCCGTCGTTGCGGAGTACGTAGATGTTGGCCTGCGTGGTGAATACCAGCAGCAGGAACACCATGGTTTGCATCTGCCCGGCACTCAGCCCGAACTCTGTGCGCGCCGCGCCATACAGCGATAGCGTGAACGCAAGCGAAACTGCTGCGAGCACGCCCGCGGCGCCGACCAGTTGCCCGACTCGCCAGCGTTGTGGCTGGCTTGCCGGTAGAACGCGGTCGGTTGCGATGCTCATCGTAACGAAGTCATTGGCGAACAGCAGTAACACGATCAGCCGCGGTGAAATCACAAAGCCTTTGGTGAGCCAGAGACCCAGTGTGAGGAAAACGACGATCTCAAGTGTCTTGACTATCTTGTTGAGAATGTACGTGAGCATGCGTCGGTGCACTTCTCGCCCCACACCGACCACCGTCAGGACACCGCTCAGGCCTGGATCGGTCAGCACGACGCCCGCTGCGGCCTTGGCCACATCGGTGGCACTGGCCACGGCGATACCGAGTTCCGCCTGTCGCAGCGCAGGTGCGTCATTGACGCCGTCGCCCGTCATCCCCGTGACGTGTCCTGCCTGTTGCAGCGCGCTGACAATGGCGTGCTTCTCTTCAGGCAGCACGCGAGCGAAGATGTCGCATTTTTCGGGTTGTCGTAAGTCGTCTTCGCGTGCAACGCAGATACGTGTGCCCAGCCCAAGTCGTTGTCCGATTGCCCGTGCTGTTTCCAGTGCGTCGCCGGTGGCCATGCACACTCTCACGCCAAGCTGGCCGAGTTTTGCGATGAGTTCGGCAGCGTCGTCCCGAGGCGGGTCCGAGAGGCCCACCAGGCCGATCGGGCGAATCGCGCCCGCGGGACCCGCCGCAACCGCGAGCACGCGCGCGCCCCCAGCGGCCAACGCCCGCCCCGTGTCTTGCGCGGCTTGACGCTGCGCCACGTCGGCACCGCAATGTTCGAATACTGCGCTGGTCGCGCCTTTCAGCGCATGCCACGCCTGTCCATCGACGACATAGATGCCTTCGCTGAATCGGGTTGCCGGATCGAAGGGCCGAAAATCCGTGCGCGCGGGCAGAAGGGCAGATTGCGCGCCCGTACGATAGGCAGAAAGGATCGCAAGGTCGAGGGGATCCTGAGAGGCATCGTCGCTGGCCATTGCTGCCGCGCGCAAGACGGTGGCCTCGTCGACGTCTGCCAATGCCTTGACCCCGGCGACGGACAGCCTGTTCTGCGTCAATGTACCGGTCTTGTCGGACAGAAGGGTATCCATTGCCGCAGCTTCCTCTACCGCAGGCAGCCTCGTAACGAGAACCCCCTGTTTCGAAAGACGTGTGCTCGCGAGAGCCGTAGCCAAAGTGTAGGTCGCCGGCAAGGCGACCGGAACCGACGCGACGAGCAGCAATAACGCGAACACCGCGGTATCGCCCCACGGCAAACCATGCGTCGCGGCGTAAAAGATAACCAGTACTACAAGCACGAGGTCGAAGGCGACAAGGCGCTTGACGATCGAGAAGATCGTGCGTTGCATATGGCTGGGGGCATTGGACGTGCGCACGAGTTCCGCCGTCCGGCCGAAGTAGGTTCGCGAGCCGGTGGCAGTGACTTCGCCGCTGGCTTCGCCCTGATGCACGATCGACCCGGTGTACGCGGGCTGTCCGGCGCTTGCATCGACAGCGAGAGACTCGCCGGTCAGGGCCGACTGATCCAGCGTCACTGCGCCATCGAACAAAACGAGGTCCGCAGGAACGATGTCGCCTGCTCGCACGTGCACCACATCCCCGGGAACCAGTTGCGCCGCGGGAAGACGGCCCCAGTGCGCGTCGCGCAGCACGCGCGCGTTGACCTGCAATTGCCGTCGCAGCAACGTCAGCGCGTCTTGCGCGCGCCCTTCCTGTATGGAGGCAACAAGGGCATTGAAAGCAAGCAGAAACAGGATGACCAGCGCCTCCTCGCCACGATGAAGCATGACCTGTAGCACGATCACCGCTTCGAGCATCCAGGGCACGGGTCCCCAGAGTTTGCCGAGAAGCTGGCGCCATCGCGGTGTGCGAACCTCTTCGATGGCATTGACGCCGAATGCTTGCAGGCGATGCTGAGCCTCTGCCGACGTAAGTCCTGTTGCGCGGTCGGTGGTCGGCAGCGCTTTTGCGGTGTCGGCGGGAGGTTTAGCGGCGATTGTCATTGTGAGGAGCGGTTCGCGGTTGGGGCGCGCCGGCCACCGTGCTGACGATCGTCGCGTCATTTCTACGAAGAGCGACGTAGCGGCCGGCGTAGTTGCTCTGCTGCTCGCATGCCAATGGTCGGTTCACCGCTTCAACGAATCATGGCTTGCGGGCGGAACCACTACCGGCGTTCACAGAAGTTCGAGTGCCAGCGCGATGCCCTGTCCTCCGCCAATGCACAGCGTCACGATCCCGCGCCGAGCGCCGCCACGCTGCATCTGATGCAACAGCCGCGTAGTCAGCACCGCGCCGCTAGCACCGATCGGATGTCCATGAGCAATCGCGCCACCCTCTGTATTTACAACGTCTTCCGCAAAGCCGAGCTCGCGCAGACACGCCAGCGCGATTGCCGCAAACGCCTCGTTGATTTCCACGCGATCCACGTCCGATATAGACCACCCGGCGCGTGCAATTGCCTGTCGCACCGCGGGAATCGGGCCCAGGCCGAAGAAACCGGGCTCCACGGCTGCCACGCCATAACTGACCAGCCGGGCCATGGGCGTCAGGCCATTGCGTTCGGCCCAGCCTCGCTCGGCAACGACCATTGCAGCCGCGCCGCTGTTCAGGCCAGGCGCGTTGCCTGCGGTAATCGTCCCGTCCTTGCGAAAGGCCGGTTTGAGCCTGGCAAGCGACTCGGCGCTGGTATCCGGCCGATTGTGCTCGTCGCGGACAAACACCGTTGGCCCTTTGCGACCCGGCACCTCCAGCGGCACGATTTCTGCGTCGAAGAGCCCGGCAGCCTGCGCCTGCGCGAAGCGTTGCTGCGAACGCAACGCCCAACGATCCTGGTCCTCGCGAGAGATGCCGCACTTCGCCACAAGGTCTTCTGTGTGCCAGCCTGAATGCTGACCGCTAAAGGCGTCGTTGAGCCCATCGAGCAGCATGCTGTCGAACAACGTCACGTCGCCCATCCTGGCCCCCCAGCGCCCTTGCGGCAGCAGGTAGGGACTGCGATCCATGTTTTCCATACCACCGGCGAGCGCGCATTCGATCATGCCGGCCCAGATTTCGGTGGCCGCGCTGGCGATGGCCTGCGCGCCCGACCCACAGACACGGTTGACCGTCAGCGCCGGAACGCCGACCGGCAATCCCCCGGCGATGCCCGCCTGTCGCCCCGGATTCATTTTCACGCCGGCCTGAATCACATTGCCCATGACGAGCGAATGGACCTTGTCGGCAGCCAATCCAGCGCGCCGGAGACTTTCGCGGATAACGGCAGCGCCAAGCGTTGGCGCCGCCACGTCCTTGAGTGCCCCGCCGTAGGTGCCGATCGCCGTGCGTACAGGGCTGCACAGGACCACTTCAACGTTGCTCATGACCTTGCTCCTCAAAGGAATGCCGCGGAATCAGGTAATACGGAAGATCGTGCCGGCCAATGCAGTTCCGGTGCGAGGGTGTCGAGGACCGTCCCGCATCGCTTCAGGTTCAGGTTCAGACGAAGCCACAGGTTTGTGCGGGGCACGGGTCGCTCGTGCGGTCCCGTTTGTACATTAGACGGTTTTCCATGATGGCGAGGGCCGTCCGATCCTTCTTGACGTGTGTCAAGACGAGTATCGTCGCCGCCCTACAAGCTGAGGCACAACAATGGTTGAGCCACATGGTCTGTGACAAAACGGAGCGACGTAGCCCGCCGACCATCGCCATGAAGCGAACCGGGCTGCGTCGCCGCCAGAATCCGGATCGGGAGATGGGGAAGAAAGCGCATGCCTGCAGACATTGATGTCGTAGTAATCGGAGGTGGCCAGGCCGGGCTTGCCACCGCCTACTTCCTGCGCCGTGCGGGACTCGACTATATCGTGCTGGACGACCAGAGCGCCCCCGGAGGCGCCTGGCGACATACCTGGGACTCACTACACCTGTTCTCGCCGGCGCAATGGAGTTCGCTGCCAGGCTGGCAGATGCCCGTATCAAACGGCACGTACCCGTCGCGCGACGAGGTCATCGCCTATCTGGCGCGATATGAGGATCGTTATCACATCCCTGTGCGGCGCCCGGTTCATGTCAAATCCGTTTCACGCGTCCAGGGCAGCTTGCTGGTCAGCACCGATCGAGGGGAATGGCTCGCGAGAGCAGTCGTGAGCGCGACCGGCACCTGGAGCGCGCCGTATGTCCCCGACTATCCCGGACGCGAGATCTTTCGGGGTCGCCAGATGCATTCGGCGCAGTATCGCAACGCGGACGATCTGCGCGGACAAAACGTGCTGGTGGTGGGCGGCGGCAATTCGGGCGCGCAAATCCTGGCGGAGGTATCGACAGTCTGCAACGCTATGTGGGTGACGTTGCATGACCCCGTTTTTCTTCCCGATGATGTGGATGGCCGGGTCTTGTTCGAACGCGCGACAGCCAAATGGCAGGCTCTTCGCGATGGGCACACGATGACGGCGCCGGTAGGTGGTTTGGGCGATATCGTCATGGTGCCGCCTGTACGGGACGCGCGCGCGCGAGGCGTTCTGCACCCAATGCGTCCGTTCAGCCACTTCGATGCGGACGGCGTCGTGTGGAGCGACGGCACGCATTCCCGCGTCGATGTCGTGATCTGGTGCACGGGGTTCCGCCCCGCGCTCAAACATCTTGACCCGCTACAGATCTGCGATGCCAACGGATTGCCGAGGACAGACGGGACGCGCGCCAGAGGCGATGAGCGCCTGTGGCTGGTTGGCTACGGCGAATGGTGCGGCGCTGCCTCGGCTACGCTCGTCGGTGTCATGCGTAGCGCAAGGGAAGCGGCGCAGAGCATAGCGCAATATCTCATTGCCATAGGGCCGCGAAGCGCATCATCACCGTAGCCGGCAGGGTCCTCCGAAACCAGCGTCGAACCGGGCGAGCTCCTTCGATCTTGTCGATCGATCTTCCAAGTCGCGTTCAAGACCCTACCGTTAGCGGCCGATAATGCACTTACGCGTTATGGGACGATCACGATGAGCCACGAAGACAAAGATCCGGCCGGCGGTTCCCTTCAGGCCGCATTCCTGCGCCACGAGGCGAGCCTTGCACCGCCCGGGCGCCAGCCCGGCGAGGACAACCCCGCCGTTTACCGCACACTGCTCGAATCCACCCGGGCAATTCCCTGGAAGATCGATTGGGCGACGATGCAGTTCGCCTATATCGGCCCGCAGATCGAAGCGCTGCTCGGCTATGCGCCCTCCACCTGGAAAACGGTCGAGGACTGGGCCGCGCGCATGCATCCGGACGACCGCGAGTCCGTGGTGAATTTTTGCGTCGCGCAGTCGCAGGCAGGCGCCGACCACGAAGCAGACTATCGCGCACTGACCGCCGACGGCGGCTACGTGTGGATCCGCGACGTTGTCCACGTTGTGCGCAAAGAGAACGGCGACGTCGACGCGCTGATCGGCTTCATGTTCGACATCAGCGAGCGCAAGCGCACCGAGGAACGGCTCGCGCAGCTCCAGCGCGAACTGGAACGCCTGTCGCTCGCCGACAGCCTGACGGGCGTGGGCAACCGTCGCATGTTCGACACGGTCATCGCGCGCGAATGGGCGAGCGCGGCGGCATCGGGCAAGCCGCTTTCGCTCGTGATGGTCGACATCGATTTCTTCAAGTCGTACAACGATTATTACGGTCACCTGCAGGGCGACGAATGTCTGAAGCGCATTGCGCGCGTGCTCGGCGAGGCTGCCGGGCCGAACGCGTTCGTGGGCCGCTTCGGCGGCGAGGAGTTCGTGCTCGTGCTCGCGGAAACCGACGCAGATGAGGCCGTACGCGTCGCAGAGCGTTGCCGCGCGCTGATCGCGGATGAAGCCATCGCGCATCTGCGCTCGCCGCATAGTCAGCGGGTCACGGCGAGCTTCGGAGTAGGCACCGTTGTGCCGAACGAAGGCATCGACGTCACGGCTTTCATCAATCTGACGGATGCGCAGCTCTATCAGGCCAAGGATCAGGGCCGCAACCGCATTTCGGCGGTGGACCGGGCAGGTATCGGCGGCGAAGGATTCAAGCTGCAGTCGCGCTGACACTTTGATAGTGCGAGGATCGTTCCGGCATAGGGGCGCTTCATGGGAGTCAGCTTCCCGAATTGTCGCGCGGCTCTTTCGTTGTCGAGTTTATGTTCTTACCGTTACCCCTGGCGCCCCAACCCCGCGCGCACCGCTGCCGCCAACCCGAGTTCCGGATAAGCGGCATCGACTGCCTCGATGTCCGCGCGCGTCTCGGCAATGAGCCAGTCACGCACCTCGGCGACGATCGGGCGCGGGGGCCGGCCCGGCGCCCATGAAAGACAACAGATCCGATCGGTCACCACCAGTTCGCTCTCGGCCGGCACGAGCGCCCGCTGTGCGAGCCAGTGCATCACCACGTTGACCCAGCCGAGCGCGATTCCCTGGCCGAGCAGTGCCGCCTGCACGACGATCGCATAGTCGTTGAAGCTCAACACGCCGGCCGCGTGGCGCGTCTTGTTCTTGAATGCCGCGAAACGCGCGTGCCAGCCGCGCTCCTCGTCGTCCATCACGATCACCGTGTCGCCGTGCGCGCGCCATTCGTCGGTACACGCAAGTTCCTGATAGCGCGGATTGCAAACGGGCAACAGGACTTCCGGCATCACCGGCACGCTGTTCTCGAGCATTTCGCCCTCCTGCACGAAACGCATTCCGAGATCGACGTCGCCGAGCGGCCCGCCGATCCGGCCGGAAATCAGCTGGAAGCGCAGGTCGACCGACGGAAACGCCTGATTGAGCCGGCTCATCCGCGGCATCAGCCAGTGTGTCGTGAATGCGGTCGACACCGACAGCGTGACGGGCTCGACGCCCGTCGCGCGCGCCTCGATTTCGCGGATCGCGTCTTCGATGCCGTTCAATCCCTCGGAAATCTTGCGATACAGAATCCGGCCGTTCTCGGTGAGTTCGATGCCGCCGTGCACGCGCTCGAAGAGACGCACGCCGAGATGATCTTCCATGCGCGAGAGCATCCGGCTGACGGCCGGCTGGCTGACGTACAACTCCTGCGCCGCGCGCGTGAAGTTGCCGCAGCGCGCGGCCGCCTCGAACACGAAAAGCGCGTTAGCGCTGGGAAGTTTTCTGCGTAGGCTGGGCATGACCTGATGTTATGCCTAATCCAACAATTCGGGAATTGCAGCCAAAAAGATCGGCGCCTATATTTTTGATCACTGAGGCAGCCGAGCGGGAACCCAACAATGGATGCACGAGCCAGGGCGGGCGTATCGATTCGATCCGCAGCAAAGCGTTATGGGCCTGTCGTGGCGCTCGACGACGTGTCGCTCGACGTATCGCAGGGCGAATTCGTCTCACTCCTCGGCCCGTCCGGTTCAGGCAAGACGACGCTGCTCGGCATTCTCGGCGGCTTTGTGCAACCGAGTGCCGGCAGCGTCTGGGTTGGCGAGCGAGACATTACATTCGCGCCGCCGCACAAGCGCAACATCGGCATGGTGTTCCAGAGCTACGCGCTCTTTCCTCATATGACGGTTGGCGAAAACGTCGCTTTTCCGCTGCGCGCACGCCGCGAGCCCAGGTCGGGCTGGGCCCGCAAAGTGGCCGACGCGCTCGCGATGGTCGAACTTCGCGGCTATGAACACCGGCGGATCAGCGAATTGTCGGGCGGGCAGCGGCAGCGCGTGGCGCTCGCCCGCGCGATGGTGTTTGAGCCGCAACTGATCTTGATGGACGAGCCGCTCTCCGCGCTCGACAAGCAATTGCGCGAGACGATGCAAATCGAGCTGCGGCGCCTGCATCGCCGGCTCGGCGCGACGATCATCTATGTGACGCACGACCAGCGGGAAGCGCTGACGATGAGCGATCGGGTCGCGGTATTGAAAGACGGCCAGCTCGTCCAGGTCGATACGCCCGAGCACCTCTATGACCGCCCCTGCAACGCCTTCGTCGCGAGCTTCATCGGCGAGGCCACGCTGCTGGCCGTCGTGCGCGTGGGCGACGATGCGGTGAGTCTCGGCGACACCGTGCTGCGTACGGCCTACCCGCTTCCGCGCGCCGAGCGGCTGCTGCTCGCGGTGCAGACCGAAAAGCTCGTGATCGACGCGGGCGATGCGCCGCCCGACGCGAACCGGCTCACCGCACGCGTGACGGAGGTGCTGTACCAGGGCGAGAGCCTGCGCGTATTTGCGTCGCTCGCCGACGGCACGATAGTGAGCCTGCGCCAGCCCGGCAATCACGAGGCGCGGCAGCGCGTGCCGCCAGCCGGCGCTTCCATACGTGTCGCGATTTCGCCGTCCGACACGATCGTCGTACCGGCATGACGGGCGCGCGACGCCCGGCCCTGCCCTTCTCTTCCCGGCCAATTCTTCCCGGCCAATCGCAACGCAATCAAGGATGAACTCATGAAGCTCACCGATTTCAAGGTGCTGACATTCGACGTCGTCGGCACACTCATCGACTTCGAGCGAGGCGTGCTCGCATCGGTGCGCCGCATCGGCGGCAGCGCCACGAAAGATCTGACCGACGAGCAGATCTTCGAGCCGTACATGCGCGGCCGTGCCGCATTCCCCGGCCGGTCGAGCCACGAAATGGCGAGCGTGTACCTGTCGCTCGCGAAGGAGCTGGGTTTGCCGGACGATGCGCAGTCGGCCGCCGCGTTCCAGCGTGACGTGCTCGAGTGGCCCGCGTTCGTCGATTCGGTCGAAGCGCTCAGGCGGCTGCGCAAGCATTTTCGCCTCGTCGCGATGACGAATGCAGACCGCGTGGCGCTGTCCTCGTACGCGCATACGCTGGGCGATCCGTTCGACGATTCGGTCTGCTGCGACGAGACCGGTGTCGCCAAACCGGACCCGCAGTTCTTCGCCTACAACCGCGGGCGTCAGGCGGCGTTCGGCTACAAGTTCCGCGAGATTCTCCATACGGCGCAGAGCCAATACCATGACATCGGCATTGCGACGCAACTGGGCTACGCGACTTGCTGGATCGAGCGCCGTCGTGGACAGAACGGCTTCGGCGCGACACCGGTGCCCGAGCAGGTGACGACGCCGACGTTCTGCTTTCCGACGCTCGCCGCGCTGGCGGATGCCGTCGAAGCCGAGCTCGCCGTGGCCTGATGATGCTCGCGCCGCTCGCCTGCACTTCGCCGCCGCCCGATTCGCTCTGGCGCCACCTCGCCGCGCGCGCCGGTACGCTCGACGCCCCGGTCGGCAGCGGGCCGCTCGCGCGCGATCTGCACACCGACGTTGCCGTGATCGGCGCGGGCTATTCGGGCCTCGCCGCAGCCCATGCGTTGGAAAAGCGCGGTGTGCCGTGCGTGGTGCTCGACGCCAACCCGGTGGGGTGGGGCGCGAGCGGGCGCAACGGCGGCGTGGTGTCGTCCAAGTTCCGGCTGTCGTTTCCTGCGATTGCAGCAAGGCACGGTCTCGACGTCGCGAAGCGGATGCACCGGCTCGCGCACGACAGCGTGCGCGTGGTCGAATCGCTCGTCGACGAGTTTGCCATGACGCGCGCCGCATTCGAACACAGCGGCAGCCTGCGCTGCGCGCATACCGAGCGCGCGCTCGCCGCTTGTATTGCCGAGGCGGACTGGGTGCGCACGGAGCTCGGCGACCGCTCGATGTCGGCGTTGACCCGCGGTGAGGTCGAAGCGGAATCGGGATCTGCGGGATTCGTCGGCGGGGTGTTGAGCGCGGACGCCGGGACCATCCTGCCGCTCGAATACGTCCTCGGCATCGCGCGCGGCCTTGCAGCGCGCGGTGTGCCGATCCACGAATCGACGCCCGTGGTGGCAATCGAGCGTGTGTCAGGCGCCCCAGGCGTCATCGTGCGCACGCCGGCTGCGACGGTACGTGCAAAGCAGTTGATCGTCGCGACGAACGCCTACTCCGGCCTTACGTCGGCAACGGCCGCCTACCAGCGCGAGCTGGTGCCGTTTCGCAGCGCGATGATCGCGACCGAGCGGCTGCCGGCCGGGCTCGACGCGAAACTCATGACCGCGCGCCGCAGCTACACGGAAACGCGCCGGATGATGAAATGGTTTCGCCGCGCCGATGGGCGCATGCTGTTCGGCGGACGCGATGCGTTCGGCAAGGAAGGACAGCAAACGGGCTTCGAGGCGCTGCGCCGCGCGATGGTCGCCCTGTTTCCCGACCTGGCCGGCCTGCGCATCGAGTTCCAGTGGTCGGGCTATGTCGGCATGACCTTCAACGCGCTGCCGCACGTCGGCCGCAGCGACGACGCCACGGTGTTCTGTCTCGGCTACAACGGCGCAGGCGTCGCGATGGCGAGCCTTGTCGGCCAGCAGGCGGCCGCGCTCGCGCTGGGCGAGACGCCCGATCTCGCGCTGCTGGCGCAAGAGGGGCTGCGGCCCGTCCCGTTCCATTCGCTGCGCGCGCCGGGCGTCAGGCTCGTCGCTGCGTGGTATCAGTTTCTCGATGCCATGGGGGCATGATGACGGCTGCCAGAGGAATCGTTTCCGGGTGCGACACGATGAGGCCGAGCGAGACAGATGCGGCGATGCGCCACCAGCGGCGCGAAGACCGCACGATGTTGCTGCTGATGGCGCCTGCATTGGCGATCGTCGTCATTTTGCTGGTCGTGCCGCTCGCGTGGCTGTCGTGGCAATCGATCCGTCACGATGGCGGTTTCACGCTCGCGAATTACCGGCGCGTTTTCAGCGGTACTTACCTCGATACCTTCCTGCTCACCTTCAAGCTGAGCGCGATCGTCACCGGGGTAACGCTGCTGCTCGGCTATCCGGTTGCCTATCTCGCGGCATCGGTGCGCCCAAGGCTCGCCACACTGATCCTCGGCATGGTGATTCTGCCGTTCTGGACGAGCGTGCTCGTGCGCACGTATGCATGGCTCGTGCTGCTGCAGCGCACGGGCATCGTCAACAAGGGGCTCATTGCAGCGGGCCTCATCGATCAACCGCTGCAGCTTGCCTACAACCAGTTCGGCACCATCATCGCGATGGTCCACATCCTCCTGCCGTTCATGGTGTTGCCGCTCTACTCGGCAATGCAGAAGATTCCCTGGAGCTTGTCGCAAGCAGCCGCCAGCCTCGGCGCGTCGCCGACCCATGCGTTCCTGCGCGTGTTTCTGCCTCTGTCGATGGGCGGCGTCGTTGCGGGCGTCACGCTCGTGTTCGTGCTCTGCCTCGGCTTTTACATCACGCCCGAGTTGATGGGCGGCGGCAAGTCGATCATGGTCTCCATGGTCGTGAGCCGTAACGTCGAGATCTACAACAGCTGGGGCGCGGCGAGTTCCGTAAGCGTGGTGCTGCTGGTCTGCGTGTTTGCGATCTTCTATGCCGCGAGCCGTGTGATTCCGCTCGACAAGACCCTGGGGGCGAAATGAAGCCGAATCCGCTCGCGCGCGGCCTGCTCGTCGCATCGGTCGCGCTGATCCTTGCGTTTCTGATGATTCCGGTGCTGATCGTCGTACCGCTGTCGTTTTCCGATACGCGCTTCATGACGTTCCCGCCGCCTGCGTTGTCGCTGCGATGGTATGAGGCGTTCTTCGGCAATCCCGACTGGCTCGCCGCGGCACGCACCACGCTCATCGCATCGTCGTGCGCGACTGCGATCGCAACACCCGTCGGCGTGGCCGCGGCGTATGCGATCGAGCATGGCGCACATCCCCTGATTCGCCGGCTCCGAACGGTATTGATGCTGCCGCTGATGGTGCCGATCATCATCGTCGCCGTGGGCGTGTTCTTCGTCTATGCGCAGCTGGACTACGTGAATACGCTCGGCGGATTGATTCTCGCCGACACGATGCTCGGGTTGCCGTATGTCGTGATTTCTGTCGGTGCGGACCTGCGCTCCTTCGACCATGCTCAGGAGATGGCCGCGCGCAGCCTCGGAATGAACCGGCTGCGCAGCTTTCTGGCCGTGACGCTGCCGCAGATTCGTTCGAGCGTGATCTCCGGAGCCGTATTCGTGTTCATTCAGGCGCTCGACGAAACGGTCGTTGCGCTCTTCATCTCCGGTGGTCCGAACCAGACGCTGACGCGCCGGATGTTCGTCACGCTGCGCGACGAGATCGATCCGACGATTGCGGCGATCAGCACCCTGCTCACGGCGCTCACGTTGGCCCTGGTGCTCATGATGGTGATCAGCCGCCGCGGCGGCATGGCGGAGGCAGCACGCGTATGAAGAACGCCTTGAAGTTTTATATCGACGGCGCCTGGCGCACGCCTGCCGGCAATACCCGGCTGCCCGTGATCGACCCGTGCACCGAAACACCGTTCGCGGAAGTCGCCCTCGGCGACCCACGCGACGTCGATCGCGCCGTGGCCGCCGCGAAGCGCGCATTCGCAACATTCTCGCTGACCGATCCCGCGGAGCGCATTGCGCTCGCACGCCGGATTCTCGACGTCTATCTCACGCGCAGCGACGAGATTGCCGACACGATCTCGCGTGAGATCGGCGCACCTCGCCAGCTCGCACGCAACTGGCAAGCCGCGCTCGGCCGCCGGCACCTGGAGGAACTGCTGCACACCTGCGAAACGTTCGCGTGGCAGCGCAGCAAGGGCACGACGCTCGTGCGTTACGAGCCGGTGGGGGTTGTCGCGCTGATCACGCCATGGAACTGGCCCATCAACCAGATCGTCTGCAAGGTCGCGCCCGCGCTCGTGGCGGGCTGCACGATGGTGCTCAAACCGAGCGAGATATCGCCGCTGAACGCGGTGCTCTTCGCCGAAGTGCTCGACGAGGCAGGTGTGCCGGCCGGGGTCTTCAATCTCGTGCATGGCGATGGCCCGACGGTCGGCGCGGCGTTGTGCGCCCATCCGGACGTCGACATGGTGTCGTTCACCGGTTCGACGCGCGCGGGGGTACAAATTGCGACGCTCTCGGCACCGACCGTCAAGCGCGTGCATCAAGAGCTTGGCGGCAAGTCCGCGAACCTGCTGCTCGACGATGCCGATTTCGAAACGGCGGTGACGAAGGGGGTCAACAGCTGCTTCAACAACAGCGGGCAATCGTGTAACGCGCCCACACGCATGCTGGTGCCGGCCTCGCGCCACGACGAGGCGGTGGAGATCGCGCGGCGCGCCGCGGCCGCGCATCGTGTCGGCCCCGCCGACGCGCCGGAAACGACGATGGGCCCCGTCGTCAGCGACGTGCAGTTCGAGCGCGTGCAACGGCTGATTGCGGTGGGTATCGAGGAAGGCGCGACGCTCGTCGCGGGCGGGCTCGGCCGGCCCGCGGGGCTCGAGCGCGGCTACTACGTGCAGCCGACCGTGTTCGCGCACGTGCGGCCCGATATGACGATCGCGCGCGAAGAGATCTTCGGCCCCGTTCTGTCGATCCTGCCTTACCGCGACGAGGAAGACGCCATCTCCATCGCGAACGACAGCCCGTATGGGCTCGCCGCGTACGTGCAGTCGCGCGACCTCGACCGTGCGCGCCGCGTCGCGTTCAGGCTGCGTGCGGGAAGCGTTCACCTGAACTACCCCGCGTGGGATCCGGGTGCGCCGTTCGGCGGCTACCGGCAGTCCGGAAACGGACGCGAATATGGCGAGTGGGGGCTCGAAGCGTTTCTCGAAGTGAAGGGCGTGGTCGGATACGGCGCCTGATACGCCCGCGCGCCGTCGACCGCAGCGCGCCCCCCCGCTATTCGCCCTGGCGCCCTCGCAGCATATCGGCGATCCGCTCCGCGATCATGATTGTCGGCACGTTCGTATTCGCGCAGGGGATCGAAGGCATCAGCGATGCATCGCACACCGTCAGTCCCTCGACATCGAAAACCGAGCCGTCCGGTGCCGTCACCGCGAGCGGGTCGTGAGCGGTGCCCATTCGGCAGGTGCCCGACGGATGCCATGTTCCACCGACCGATTGCATGACGAACGCAGTCAGCGCCGCGTCGTCGGCAAGCAGCGTATCGAGCGAGACGCCTTGCGTGATGATGTGCTCGATCAGCGTGCCACGTAGCGGCCCGGCGCTGTCGAGCAGCGCGCTCAGCAGGCCGCGCTGCATCGCGTTCCACTTGCCGGGCCGCGCGATCGACGCAACGCGGGGCGAGTAGCTCGACGGAAAGATGGGCCCGAGCGCGCTCGCGAACATCGGGTCGGCAAGCGTATGTGCGCCGAAGCGTACAGCGCCTTTGAGCCGTTCGAGGTCACGCGGGTCCGACAGCATCGAGAACTCGACAAGCGGTTCTTCCTCGGCATGCGCGGAGGCGAGCCGCACGCGGCCGCGCGAGTACGACTTGTTGACCCAGAAGAACATCGTGCCGAGCCGATATCCGATCGAATGCCAGCCCGAGCGTGACAGAATCGCGCCATGCATGTCGCCTGCAGGTGTGCCTGGCAGCCCTGACGAGTAGCGGATGATGGCCTGCTCATGGTGCTCGTCGGGAAACGGCGTGCGCATTTCCCGCGGCAGGAACGCCGATACCGCAATGGACGGGTGCTCCATCAGATTTCGGCCAACGCCATCACGGGCGACGACGACGCCGATGCCGGATGCGGCGAGCTCGTCGGCAGGGCCGATCCCGCTGCGCATGAGAAGTGCCGGACTGTGGATCGCGCCCATGCAGACGATGATCCGTCGCGCACGCAACGTATTGAACGCACCATCGGCGAAGCGCACGTCAGCGCCGATTGCACGGCGGCCTTCGAATCTCACACGCTCGACGAGCGTATCGGTACACACCGTCAGATTGGGACGCGCCCGGACGGTCGCGTCGAGATAGCAGATCGACGTGGGAATACGTTCCCCTGCCGCACTGACCGCAAAGGCGCCCACGTAGGCGCCATCTTCCCACGGGCCGTTCTGATCGATACGCAGCGGATGACCGTGCCGCGCAAGCGCGCCGAGCACGCCGCGCACGAATGGCGACAGGCGATCGGCGCTCGCGCGGCGGATGCGCAGCGGGCCATTGGTGCCGTGAAGCGGTCCATCCAGGTCGCAGTCGGTTTCGAGCTTGCGGAAATAAGGCAGACACTGTGCCCAGGTCCAACCCGTTGCGCCGAGCGCGTCCCATTCGTCATAGTCGGCGGGCGCGCCGCGGTTGGCCATCAGCGCATTGATCGCCGAGCCGCCGCCGAGCACACGCGCCTGCTCGTAGCGCCGCCGCGCGGCCGGCGCGCTCATGCGCGCCTGCAAACGCTGCCAGATATTGCGTGTGTCCAGATAGGCTCGCCCCGGATATCGGCTGCGGATATCGGCCGGCATCGACGCCTGGGTGAGATCACGGCCGGCTTCGACGAGGCAGACAGTCTTGCCGGCCTCTTCGGTAAGCCGTGCGGCAAGCACGCAGCCGGCCGAGCCGCCCCCGAGAATGAGGTAGTCGTACACAGTGGGCGAGTGATCGATGCGCAGCGAAGGGCTTGTACGGGCCGCTCGTGCCGGCGGCGCGCGATGAGCCGCTGCGTTACTGCTGCATGAACTTGAGCCAGCGTGCCTTCGCCTGAATGCCGGCTTCGGACGCCCACCATTCCTCGGACATCAGCGCCTGCCTGCTCGCATTCTCGGGCGAACTCGGCAACTCGCTCGCGCGCTTCGCCGAGATCTTGCCGGTCTTGTACGCAGCCGGGTTGCCGGGACCATAGTCGATGTAGGTCGGCAGGTTGGCCTGAAGATCGGGCGATACGGCTGTGTCGACAAAGCGCACGGCGTTTGCGAGATTCGGCGCGTTCTTGAGAATGCACAGCTGCGTGTTCTGAAGAATGCCGTCGTTATAGGTGAAGGTGATGTCCGGATTGTCTTTCGCGACCGCGCTCGCGCGACCGTTCCAGATCATTTCCATATCCACTTCCCCGTCGTGCAGCAACTGCGCAGACTGGCCGCCGGAAGTCCACCACACGGCAATATCGGGTTTGATTTGCGCGAGTTTTCTGAACGCACGATCGACGTCGAGCGGATAGAGCTTGTCGCGCGGTACGCCATCGGCGAGCAGTGCGGCCTCGAGCACCGTTTGAGGATCATTGCGCAGGGCGCGCGTGCCCGGGAAACCCTTCACGTTCCAGAAGTCCGCCCAGCTTTGCGGCACCTTCTTCACAGTCTTCTTGTTGTAGCCGATCACGGTCGAGTAGAACTCGTACGCGACCGAGTATGGCGTGCGGTACTTCTCCGGCACGGCGGCGGCGTTCGGCATCTTCGAGAAGTCGAGTTTCTCGAGCAACCCTTCGTGGCCCCCGCGCAGGCAGTTCGATGTCGGCGTATCGACGACGTCCCAGATCGGCTTGCCCGCCGAGCCCTGTGCCTTGATCTGCGGCCATGCGTCCGGAATGCTGTCTTGCTTGATCGTAATGCCGAGCTGTTTTGCCGCCGGATCGAGAATCGCCTTCGTCTGCGCTTCCTGGTAAGCACCGCCTTGCGACACGAATGTTATTTCGCCGGCGGCAAATGCGGGCGCGCAGACGAGCGCAAGTGTTATGGCGACCGGGTTCAGGCTCTTCGGTTTCATCACGGCTCTTCCTCGACTCGATTGAGAGAACAATGTTGCCCCGGGAGGGAACACCGCCGTATCGGCGCGACCGCGCGGGCGGTCACGCTCATAGGGTGCTTCGACTATAGTGAGCCAATTTCGCGGGTACAACGCCGAAATTGTTGGAGCCGGCATGACTTGATGTAATGCCGGCCTCGACGCTGTTGGCAGCGCCATCCCTCTTCGCCGACATTTGCGTTTTGTGCTTTCCGGCCTCGGCCGGATCCTGTCCAGCAGCGAATTTATTTCGTGCGTTCGCTACGCCGTTTGCGAGCGTCTTGAAGAGATACGTCGGGATAGGCGCGAGGAGCCAGCAACTTTTCCTTGCCCCCCGGAACGGAGGAAGCCAACGGATCGGTCAGGAAGTATCGGAACAGAGAATTGTCGGGAGACCGCCCGACAACGTTTCCGGCGATGCAGCCGGAACAGTGTGCCGTTACCCATAATCCGTCCGCAAAATAAAGCATAAGCTGTCCGCGGATGTGCGCCGTCTCATGGCTGTTTGCGTGCGAGTCAAGCGTTACTGACGGTGCTACGTTTTGCTTCACGTTCCCCCTTCGTTCAATATGCCCATGAACCAATCTGTGGATTCGCCCCAGCTGCGGGCGGTGAGGTCAGTAATTGAAGCTGACAGCATCGCCGAGGCCGTCGAAAGCCGATACGCGGTAGGGCAGATTGATAGTTGCCTGTTTTTGCGTCGCGGGTTCAACGACGTCTACGAACTCCAGCTTGCAGATGGCGAGCGAAGAATCGCGAGGCTTGCAGCACTAAGGGCTCGCGGTGAAGGTAATGCGGACTTCGAGCTATCGTTGCTCGAACATCTGAAGGCAGAGGGGGTTGCAGTTACCGCCGCGCACAGGACACGGGATGGTGCCCTGTCGACAGACGTGCCCGCGCCTGAAGGCGTTCGTACACTCGCAGTCTTTGACTATCTTGACGGCAAGCATCTTGGCGATGACCTGGATGATGTCCGGCTGACTGGTGCCGAACTGGCACGCATCCACGACGGGGCCAAGACGTATGCCGGTCCTGAAAGTCGCTATGTGCTTGACATCGCTCATCTACTGCTTCGACCGCTATCCCGCATAAAGGCACTCAGGCATCTGGACGACGAGGTAAAGGGAAAACTAACCGAGATAGCGACAGCGCTAGAGGACAGGTTCTCCACCACCGAAGCGTCGCTATCGCGCGTCATATGCCATGGGGACTGTCACGGCGGCAATACTATGATTCGCATTGGCGGCGATGGCAGCCGACGTGCGGCGTTCTTCGACTTCGATGACAGCGGGCCCGGTTATCTCGCCTATGACCTTTCGGTCTTCCTCTGGGGCAATCTGCTGGCCACGCATCGCGAAGAGCCCGACGAAAAATCACGTGCAAGGTGGCTCGCCTTCATTGACGGCTACAGGTCAATAGCACCTATACCGGAAGCAGACTACCGTGCAGTGGCGACTTTTATTCCGGTGCGAATGATGTGGTTGTTGGGCGAATACGCCGGCAACGCGGGCGCCGGCGCAGTGGGCGTCCAGAACCTCCCCAACGTGTGGTTTCGGGACATTGCCACCCTGATGGAGAAGTGGCAGGGGCTGACCACGCCGGAGTGATGCACCTCTCTGAACGCACACTCGCTAAAGTGAGGTGCTTAAACGCCTTTGGCGTCAACGAGCACCGCCATCAGGAGCGCTTCTTCGGTGCCGCGATTCACCCAGGCATGGTTAGTACCACGCTGAATCACAACATCGAATGGCTTGAGGTCGTGTTCGGTCTTGTCGAGGACCAGCGTAATCTGGCCGGACAACAGGATGATGTAATCGGTCGTCGAAGTCATATGCATCCCCGGGTCGCGACTCGTATCCGGTTGGCAATGGGACGCGCCAATGTTGCGGAACAGGTCGCTCCACGCTTTCAACCTTTCTTCTCGTGAGAGGTGTTCAGTCGAAGACTGCGGTGGAATCTGGAAGTAACGGAAAACGGTCCCGTTGGCCACCGGTTCCAGCGTCTTCGACTTTGCGCCAGCGTCGTCGATGGTCTTATGGTCGTGAGGTGCGGGACCGGTCGTCCAAAGCTCTGTCAACGTACCGATGATATTCGTTGCTATCTCATCCTTCAGCGCGTACGAGCATCCTTCTGCGTCGTTGTGGGTGACGATGCGGCGAACGGGAACTAACATGGGATGTCTCCTTTGAAATATGTCGCGGCCATCAGGGTCAGGACGGGCGCTTTTCGCGCATGGCGACAACGGCTGCGAGCACAACGGCGCCGTACACGATACTTCTTGCCGCTGAGGGCAACGTGGAACTCGAAAGCAATGTTGAGAGCGATGTCAGCATCAAGGCGCCGCCAAACATACCGGCGTAGTTTCCGCGCCCCCCAGTCATGAGCGTCCCACCAACGACCACAACAGCTATCGAGGTCAAGAGATATGGGTCTCCCATATCGTTGAATGCCTGTCCGGTGAATCCACTCAACATCACTCCAACGAGTGCACTGCAAAGCCCACTCAGGGCATACGTCGACACGAGGACACCCTTTACGGGAACCCCGGAGAATTCGGAAGCGACGGGATTGCTTCCCACTGCGAACAGGCGTCGACCATACACGGTCGAATGCAGCAGGATATACGCCGCAAACACGAATGCGATGAGCGCAAATATGACCGGTGTAACGCCGAGGAGCCGTCCTGTCATGAGCCATTGGACAGCAGGTGGCGCGAAGCCCGTAGGCGAGCCATTCGTATAAACGAGTGCGGCGCCTTGCAGGATGCCGTTCATGGCCAACGTCATGATGAGGGGCGAAATACGCAGGAACGCCACACCTATACCGTTCGCCACTCCAATCAACGCACCCAGGCATAGGACCAGCGGAATAGCCCAGATACCGGCAGCATTGGCCCCATTCGCGAGTCCGGTCAAGACGACACCAGCCAGGGTAATCGTAAAGGGAACAGACAGGTCGAGGCCACCGCCAAGTACGACTGCGCCTTGGCCCAACGCGAGTACAGCGAGGAACGAAGACAGCACGAGCATCGACTGAAGGTACGCGCCGACACCAATGCCAGCATTTAGCGACAGGGTCAGCACGACGAGGAGCACCAGACCCGCGAAGGACGGGAGGCAGGTACGCAAGGTCTCCGCGCTGTAACGCAGGCGGTCTCGTAGGGACACGTCCGGCAGGGCTTCGCCCTTCGATTCGACGCGCGCCGATTTGATTTTTGATGATGTTTTCTGTTTCGCGGTTGAACGCATAAGCCCGCGCAAGCTCAGTGAACGAAGAACGTTGCCTGCATCAGTCGAGCCGAGGACAGCGAGTATGAGGATGAAGCCTTCGACGATTGTGCTGTAGTAGGTCGATACGTTGAGAACAAGCAGCATGTTCGCAATCAGCGTGACCGAGAACGCACCAACGACCGTGCCAAGGCAGCCTCCGCGGCCACCGCCGAGCGGTGTCCCGCCCAGCACAACAGCGACGAAAACTGGCAACAGCATCCCTGCTCCAGCGAGCGGGTCACCACCTCCGGTTTGTGCCGAGAAGAAGACACCGGATGCACCATAGAAGCAGCCTGCAATGACATACACCCAGAACTTTACAGAACGTGTTGAAACCGCTTTGAGATAGGCAGCCGACTCATCGCTACCGACGGCATAGATTGCGGTCCCAAGTCGCATGTTCTTGAGTACCAGCCATGCAAGAAGCCCCATGGCAATAACAACAAGAGGCATAGGCACGCGGCCACCGAAAGCGTCACCTGCGAGCGCGGCGGAGAAATCCTGCGGAACCGTTCCTCCCGGCTGTTTCATCACAAGCAGTGTGATGCCCTGGGCCATGAACATGGTCGCCAGCGTGACGACCACAGGCTGCAGTCTGATGTAGGCGATAAAGAAACCATTAACGGCACCCACCAGACCACACGCTGCGATAGCGATGCACGACCAGAGGACGTAAGACTCCACGGACACACCCACGTGTGTCACAAAAAGGCAGTTGCCAAGCGATATGGCTGCGCCTGCGGAAAGGTCGAGGCCACCGCTGATGATGACGATGGTTTCGCCGATTGCGGCAAGCGCGAGACTCGCCGTACTCGACGCTGTTGAACTCAGGTCGCTATAGCCAAAAGGCTGCGCAAGGCTGAGTGCGAGTACAGCAAAAACAATCGCGAGAACAGCGACTGCAACCAGAAGACCGCGGTGCCGTCCCAGACGAACCGGCCACAACCGGCGCCTGTGGCTTTGCCTTGCGAGGGTAGACATCATGTTTGCCCCTTCACGACTCGCTGGCCCACGGCCAGTTTGCTTCCGAGCATTGCTGTCGTAATCTCATGCTCCGAGGCAACCCGCCCGTCCATTTCGGCTACAACGCGCCCGGCGTACATGACCAGAATGCGGTCGCAAAGATTGACGGCCTCCGGAATCTCCGTGGAATGCAGCAGGATGGCTCCGCCGGATTCCAAGTAGCTACGCATCACTTGATAGATTTCGAATTTCGCGCCGACGTCGACGCCGCGCGTTGGGTCGAAGAGAAGCAATACCCGACTTTCAGCGAGTAACCACTTGGCAATGACGAACTTCTGCTGATTGCCACCACTAAAAGATGCCGCGGGTTCAAAGAGGCCGCGCATATCCCCGTTCACGCGCTTGAGGGCGCGCGAAACCGCCAGTGTCTCGGCAGCCCGTTCTACCTTTCCCCAACGCGAGAATTGCGAAATTGTGGGCAGCGAGATGTTTGTGCGGCCCGACAGGTTGAGAGCCAGTCCTTCGGTCTTACGTTCTTCCGGGACGAGGCTTAGGCCTATGTGCGCGTTAATCGCATCGCGAGGCGATTTCACGCTAACGGTCTTGCCGTCAATTTCTATTGTTCCAGTCGTGGCACGCGCGAGACCAAAGAGCGCCTTGAAGAGCTCAAGCTGCCCCATGCCTTGCAGGGCGACGATGCCCACGCATTCGCCTGGCCGGATTTCAAACGACACGTCGTGAAGCCGGTTGCCAGAACCCAGATTTTTGACCCCCAGGCGAGGTTGCATCGACGCGTCTGGAAGCGGGAGGCGCTCCGGGAACGCCGAGCCGAGTGTTCGCCCCATGATGAGGCGGAAGACTTCGTCATCGGCAATTTCATCGGACTTGAATGTCCCAATACACGTTCCGTTGCGTAGTATCGAAAGCTCTGCGCAGAACTCCCGGACCTCGGGCATGCGGTGGGTGATGAGCACAACGGTGATTCCCTTCAAACGGCAGTCCGCAATCCGTTTGCCGAGCCACACGACGTCCTGACTGGTGAGAGCGGACGTCGGCTCGTCAAGCAGAAGGACTTTCGGCTTACGCGATATGGCATACGCAATCTCCAACTTTTGACGTACGCTCAGGTCCAGTTCCTTGACCAGTGAGTGAGGGTCGATGTCGCCGAGACCGAATTCCTCGAGAATCTCTAGCGCCAACCTGATGCACGCTCCTGTTCGTCTCAATCCGAAGCGGGTTGGCTCCGTCGGCATCAGCATGTTCTGCGCTACGCTGAGATGAGGAATCTGGGAGAGTTCCTGAAATGCGGTGGCAATTCCCGCAGATTGGGCGTCATCAGGCCGCAAGAAGGAAACCTGCTTTCCCATGACGTGAATCGTGCCTTCGTTTGGCCGCACGATACCGCTCAGCACCTTGATGAGCGTTGACTTTCCCGCGCCGTTTTCGCCGAGGATTGCATGCACGGCGCCCTGCTGTATCTGCAGGGATGCTCGATTGAGTGCGACGGTCGCCCCGAACCTCTTCGTGACACCGTCGATGGCGATTGCATACGTGCTGCTCATCTGAAGCTCCGTCCGGCTATCGGACCGCAGCGCCCGGCGCAACGACCGGGCGCCCGGGCCATCACTTCGGTTCTGGCTCGCCCTTAAGTGCCGCAGCAAGACCAATCTCCGGGGTGTCCGGGCTATAGATATTCGCGAACCAGCCCGGCGGGACGAGCGACGGGTCAAAAGTGTTGCAGCCATCCCGCATCTCGGCCCACGAACCGGTCTTGCACAGCTTCACGGTATCGGGCGTCACAACGGCGAGCGGCATCATCGTTATCCGGGATACGGACTGTCCCGCGAGCACCTTCAAAGCGAGCTTGAGCGCGAGGGCGCCTGCGGCCGGATGGCTTTCGATGGAGATGCCAGGTGCGCCAGCCGGCGCGTAGTCGCCTTTTCCGCTCGTCTGCGTACCTGCCTTGAGCATGGCGACGCGCATACCATTCGTCCCTTCGGACCCGCACGGGACAAGCTTGTCCGCCGGGACGCCGGCCTCTCGCTCCATCGACCAGGAGACGTAACACGCGGCACCACCCCACACGCCGTTGACGTCGGGCCATTTGCGCGTCGACATCGTCTCCGTCAGCGCTTTGCGCGCAACTGCAGCAGACCACATGCCGTTGGGCTCGCCGACAATCTTGATGTCGGGATACTTCTTGAAGACAGCGTGCGCAGCCTCATTTCTTTCGGTATCGACGGTGGTGCCGGGCACCCCCGTAATGAAGATGAGATTGCCCTTATGGTTCATCTTGCTGGCGACCCATTCCGCGCTGTCAGTCGCGAGCTTCTTCTGGTCGGTGAACACGTTGTATGCGCACGGTTCCGTGACCTTTGAATCGTACGCGACGACCACCACGTGCTTCGCACAGGCATTGCGGATAGCGGGGTTGAGGGCGGTCGGAGAAATCGGATACACGATGATGGCGTTCGCTCCCGCTTGTACCATCGCATTGATTTGCTGAATCTGGCGCTGAACGTCGGTACCGGAAATCTGGGTTTTCAGGTCGACTTGGTCACTGTGCGCTTTGGCCATCGCGTTGACCATGTTCTGCGCTTCAGTCTGCCAGTCGTTCCCTGAATAACTCATGCTCAGGAAGACCTTGTACTTCCCGGCAGCGTGAGCGACCTGAGGGGCCGCCATTATGGCGGCCATCGCAAAAGCTGTAGCGGCGGCAACGACCGCCCGAGAGAATCGCATCTCTGTCTCCTGTCCTTTTTATCGAATCGCGCGCGCGAACCGGGAGCGTTTCCCATGCAAACGTCACGCACTTCCCTCAGCACCGGAAAGTGACCTGATAGTAAGGAGAGGTCTGCGCGCGGGCGAGGTCTTTACAGGACACGAAAACGTGCGAAAAGGACATGCCCGTATCCGAAACGCCGCCGGTCCTTATGCGGCGGGCATTTCGAGGGTAGTTAGTGCTTTCCCTATAGGGGAAACCGGCCCGGACGGTCGGAAGAGACCAGGTCAGCGATAGTCGCTGGGGACTTTGCCCGTCCAGCGCTTGAACGCGCGCCGGAAGTTGGACGTCTCGCCGAATCCGACGAGATTTGCGATGTCATCAGTGCTGAGCTTGGTCATTCGCAGGTACTCCGTAGCGAGCGAGCACCGAACATCGTCTGAAATCTGCGCGAACGTTGTGCCTTCGGCTTCCAGATGGCGACGCAACGTTCGCGGTGTCATGCTGAGCACGCTCGCCGCCTCTTCCATCGTTGGGAATTGGCCCGGCGTGCGCATCAGCAGTTGATAGATCTCGCCAGCGGTTCCGGTCGATGTCTTCGTTTGGCCAATAAGCCGGTCGCACGTCTCCTGAAGCAGCGTCGATGTCAGCCGATGGGCAAGCTGCGGGCGCTGGTCCAGAAGCGACGCAGGGTAATAGAGCTCGCACTCTGGCTGGTCGAAGTAGCACGGACACCCGAGATACTGTTCGTAGATGGCGGCGTGAGCCGGCGCCGGGAATGAAAAACAGGCTCTGGTGGCCACTGTTTCCCGGCCAGCGACATCTCGCAAGTGGGTAACGTGCTGCCCAAACTGCTGTTCGATGAGGAACTCCTTCAGTTCCCGCGAAGGGCCCGTGATGAAAGCGTCCGGAAACACCCAGACTGCCGCATCGGCATCCTCGCGCCACTGGATAGTCAGCGTCGGCGTCGCCAGCTTGTGGTACTTCACGCCGAGATTGAAGAAGTCCCGCATCGTCTCGCTGCACATCAAGGCGTAGCCGTACATCCCGTACGCGGAAAGATGCATCCGCAATCCGACCTTGAATGGCGTTGCAGGGTCCCTGGAGAGGTTGACCGCATTACGGCAGACACCAAGGTACTGGCGCACCGAGGTGAGGCGGTCTGGATTGTGGATTTCATCGACGCCGAGGCCGCTTCCGCGAAGACATTCTTCTGCCGGAATCCCCTGTTCGCCCAGGACCTCCACCAGCATTTCAATTTTATAGGGAGCGTAAATGCGCTCGTTCAGCAACGGCAGTCTCGCTGACACATCGGTCCTCCGTGTCCCATTTGGATACAATGTTGTCCGATAACGACCTTACTGCGCAAGCCCCCTCTGCATAGTATCGACTCCAGAACTGCAGTTCGAGCCATCGTGGCTGCAGACACATATTGGAGACAGTCGTGCAGAGGAAATCGAAAGTGGCGGTCGTCGGCGCCGGCCTGATGGGTCACGGCATCGCTCAGGTATTTGCTGCGGCAGGTCACGATACGACCATAACCGACACAAGCCACGATGTACTGCAGGCAGCGCGCCACCACATCAGGAACAATCTCGACCAGATGGGAATCGAGCCGGGTCCCGTGCTCGAGAGAATCCGTTTGTGTCGCGACCTCGCCGAATCGGTTTCAGACGCCGACTTCGTCATTGAAGCGGCCCCGGAACGCGTTGCACTGAAACAGAAGCTCTTTGCGGATATCGCCGAAGCTGCACCGGAGTCCGCGGTTCTGGCGAGCAATACGTCTGTTATCCCCATCACAGCAATTGGTGAGAACCTCGACGAGCAGGCACGCTGTCGTCTCGTGGGTACGCACTGGTGGAATCCCGCGCACCTCGTTCCGCTCGTTGAAGTCATCCGCACCCGCTTCACTTCCGGCGTCGTCTTTGAGGACACCTTCAATATTCTTGCCGCGGTCGGTAAGTGTCCGGTCAAGGTTCACAAGGACGTGCCAGGGTTCATCGGCAACCGGCTCCAACACGCCCTATGGCGTGAGGCCATCTCGCTTGTGCACCGCGGTGTGTGCGATGCAGAAACCATCGACACCGTCGTCAAGCTGAGCTTCGGCATGCGCCTGCCGGTGCTCGGGCCGATGGAGAACGCAGACCTCGTGGGGCTCGAACTTGCACGCAGCGTCCACGAAATCATTTTCCCGGACCTGGACTGCGCAAGCGAGCCGTCTCCCTTGCTGAATGAGCTTGTCAGCGCCGGGCATCTGGGAATGCGCACCGGAAAAGGATTGCGCAACTGGACTCCTGAGCAGGCCGACGAGGTCCGCAGAAGACTGGCGCTTCATCTCATTGCGGCCAACAACCGCTAGTTCGCCTCGAAGCGATACCCGGCCTGTTTCTGGACACTGCCTGCACAAAGACAAAGGCAACGGAGACAACATGTCCATCTCATCCAACGCTGACAAAGGCGCTTATACCCCGGCGCGTGGCGACGCTGTGGAGGAAGACCACGTCTATCGCAAGATTGCCCTGCGCGTGATGCCGCTCCTCTTCCTCGCGTATTTGCTCGCGTTTCTCGACCGAATCAACGTCGGCTACGCGCAATTGCAGATGAAGGCGGACCTTGGCTTCACTGATGCCGTGTACGGTCTCGGTGCGGGCATTTTCTTCCTGGCGTATCTCCTGTTTGAAATTCCGAGCAACATGCTTCTCGAACGGGTTGGTGCAAGACTCACGCTCTTACGCATCATGATGCTTTGGGGCATAACGTCGGCAGCAATGATGTTCGTGAAGACCCCGACTCACTTCTATGTCGTGCGCGCGCTTCTCGGGCTGTTCGAGGGAGGCTTCTTTCCGGGCATCATCCTGTACCTCACTTATTGGTTCCCGCGAAGCCGGCGTGCTGCGGTTACCGGGCAGTTCATGTTTGCAGTCCCCGTTGCTGGCATCATCGGCGGTCCTATATCTGGCCTGGTAATGACCTCCATGAACGGTACGCTCGGGCTTGCTGGTTGGCAGTGGATGTTCGTTATCGAAGGACTGCCAACCATCCTGCTTGGTTTCGTCTGCTATCTCATGCTGGCAGACCGACCATCGAAGGCGCGCTGGCTGGACGACGAGGAGAAAGCCATCGTCCAGCGCGTCCTCGATACAGATGCAGACACGGCCGACAGTGCCGAACGCAATGTGTTGCTGGAACTCAGGAAGGCTGTATCCGACCCGCGTGTCTGGCTACTTGCCTTCGTGTACTTCTCAATCGCCTGCGGCAACTACGCCTTCACGTTCTGGTTGCCCACCATGATTAAGGGTCTTGGCGTCGACAACCTCGCCAAGGTCGGTCTTTACAGCGCACTGCCCTATGCGTTCGCCGGTGCGGGAGTTTTGCTCATCTCGCGCAGCTCCGACTACTTCAAGGAACGACGAATCCACGTGGGCGGATTCCTCGTGCTGTCCGCAGTGGCGTTCGCCCTGATGCCGCAGCTCCATTCGTCGCTCTCGGGGGCCTTGGCGCTCCTCTGCTTTGTCGCATTTTTCGAATTCGGCGCGAGCATCTCCTTCTGGTCCATTCCGCCGACCTATCTGAGCAAGGAAACGGTTGCAGTGGGTTTGGCGCTTGTGAGCTGCATTGGTGTCATCGGCGGTTTCGTCAGTCCGACGGTGCTCGGATTCATCAAGTCGCGAACTGGGAGCCTGACAAACGGCGTCTACTTCGTCTCGGCCATCATGACCGCCGGCGGCCTCGCCGTGATACTCGGACTGCCGAAGCGCGCCACACGTGTGTGAACCCGGCAAGCGCAAATTGCTCCGACGAGCAAGTTCAAGAGATGAACAAGGCGCTGGACGCAAATTGCGAGTGCCGCAAGGGACGATGTACTCGAAGCCTTTCAGGGCAGCCCGCGCTCAGCCTGCCCTGATTATGGTGCGCGCAGCGCCTCCGCTACAGGGTGGGCGGGTTGAAAGACTCTCCCACCATCTCCTCGCTCTTTCGCCAAAGTGCCTCCGCGCGAACAGGGTCGAGAGCATACCGGCGAACACCTTCGCTCACGGGTGTAATCACGGCGTTGTCAGCCACAACGTCACTCACATGACAGTTTTCGCAATACCGCGCCCCAACTTCCTCCGGCGACGCTACTACGGCGGCCCAGACGGACGTGGCGGCACCTTGAGGCACGCTCTTGAATTCAAACGGAGGCTTGCCCTCGGATGCGAGCTGTCTGTTAATCGTCTCGACGAGCGCGGTGTGATGTTCTTCGCTCATGTGACGCCCGAGTTCAGTGCGGACTCCACCAGGATGCACGGCGGTAGCCCGGACGCCGCGGGCTCGATGCCTGCGGTCAAATTCGACTGCAAAGAGGATATTGGCTGTCTTGGACCGCCCATATGCTACGAACGGCTCATAGGGCGTACGCTCAAAGCCGGGGTCATCAAGGTCGACATCCGCGAACCGATGGCCTGAAGATGCGAGCATCACCACCCGGCCGCCATCCTGAAGCAGCGGCGCGAGCCGGTTAATGAAAACGAAGTGCCCAAGATGATTGGTGCCGAACTGCGTTTCGAAGCCGTCCGCGGTTTTTCCGGGCGGCGTGGCCATAACCCCTGCATTGGCGATGATGACGTCGAACGGCCGGCCATCAGCAAGCAGGGTGTTGGCACACGCTCGAACGCTACTGAGGTTTGCAAGGTCCAGTCCGGTAAGCTCCAGGCTGCCGCCAGCCGGTACTGCCTCCTGCCGTGCCTGTCTGGTTATTTCTTGTGCTTTCGCAAGGTCTCGCGCTGCGCCAACGATGTTCGCGCCATGCGCCGCGAGGGCGCGCGCAGTCTCCACACCAAGGCCGGCAGATACGCCCGTAACAAGAATCCGCTTTCCGCGAAGGTCAATCCCCGATAGCACGTCGTCGGTCGTTGATGCCGCTCCATAGCGTCTGGTCATTTCATATCTCCGTCACTGTAAGATTGCCACGACTACGGCCCTCCATCCGGAGGGCGGCTCCGTTTCTCATGATAATCGGAGGCCGCCTCCGATTGCAACCAGCCTTTCGCCCATGACTGATTCGACGCCAACAGAAAAGAAGCCGAGAGCCGACGCGCTGCGCAACCGCGAGCGCATTCTCGAAGAGGCAAAAAAGGCATTCACGGACAAGGGGGCCGACATCAGCCTGGAGGAGGTTGCCCGCCAGGCCGGTGTTGGCCCAGGCACGCTTTATCGCCACTTCGCCACGCGCGCAGCTCTGCTGGAGGGCGTCTACCGTGCAGAAGTCGAGCGGCTCGCGGGAGAGGAGCGCCGGCTCTCTCGTGAGCTACCCGCGCTGGAGGCACTGAGAACGTGGATGCTGCTATTTGTCGACTACATTGCGGCCAAGAAAATCATTGCGCCCGCACTGAACACGATTGTCGGCGTGACATCGCCCGGGTTGTTCGAAGAATCTGGGACGCAAATCAAGACGGCAATTCGCACACTGGTATCGCGCGCGGTAGAGAGCGGAGACCTCCGCGCAGACCTCGAACCACTCGACCTGCTGCGTGCGCTCGTGGGAGTGTCAAACGTCGCTTCTTCTCCAGACTGGCAGCAAAGCGCCAGGCGACTAGTCGACATCCTGCTGCTTGGGTCGAAGCCAATCGATAGGTGATTCTGTTGTGTCGAGTTGATTGCCCCAGCGGTAGTTATGCGCCTCCGAAAACCTGTTTCGCCGCCAGATTCTTCATCGTTGCGGCGGCGACCTTAC
Source organism: Paraburkholderia sp. A1RI_3L (assembly GCF_048957895.1). Taxonomy (NCBI): domain Bacteria; kingdom Pseudomonadati; phylum Pseudomonadota; class Betaproteobacteria; order Burkholderiales; family Burkholderiaceae; genus Paraburkholderia; species Paraburkholderia sp. A1RI_3L. Next base: position 230,732 of record NZ_JARCHA010000004.1, on the reverse strand, counting down.
CCCGGCCAAGTACGCGATTTGTAATTGGTTAGCTTGCCGGTTTTCGGTACTTCAGAGGGGTAAGGCCGGCTCCAAATAAGTTAGCTTCGGAGCACTCACTGAATCAACACCAGGCGGCACCAATTTCGGGCCTACTGAACTGGAAACCTTGATTTACCCCGGCAGCCAGGACAGCACGCTCCTCGTTTGCGGCCCGACCGGCGCCGGCCTAACCACGCTGGCAAGGTACATGGTCGAAGCGGCGGTTGAGCGAGCCGCCGTCGAAATGGAGGCCAACGCCGGAACGATTCCGGCAATCTCTGTCGAAGCACCTGCCTCGGGCGAGAACGATTTCTCGTGGAGACTCTTCTATCGGCAGACTCTCGCTCAGCTTGGCGACGACCTCGACTCGCCGAAATCGGCTTATGGCATCGACCCGCAGTCTGGACGCATGGACCGGCCGCGGGGTGCAAGCGGCAACAGTCTCGCGGCGCTGCGAACAGCCGTCGAACGTACGCTGCGCGAGCGGAAAGTCCAGTTCCTCGTCATTGACGAGGCTGCTCACAGCATTCACCAAACGCGCGGCAGCTCCAAGCTGGAGATTCAGCTTGATACCCTGAAGTCGCTCGTGAACCAGTGCGGCACGCAGATGGTGTTGGTCGGTTCATACGACCTCTACCGGCTCATGTCGCTGTGTGGTCAGCTCGCGAGGCGCTCTCACGTCCTGCACTTCGAACGCTACCGACAGGACCGGCCCGAGGACGTTCGGGCGTTCATTGCCTGCCTCCAGTCATTCGAAAAGATGCTGCCCGCGCTGTGGGGCGGCGAGTTGACGCGTTACGCGGAGGCGCCCCATGAAAACACGCTGGGTTGCATCAGCACGTTGAGCAGCGTGCTTGTTCGAGCAGCCAGACTGGCCGAAGCCGACGGCCGCTGGTCCGCAGAGGCGCTCCGGCGAGCGTTGCTCACCGAGGCGCGGCGGGACCGGATACTTACCGAAATCCTCGATGGCGAGGAAGCCATCAATGCCCAAGGCATCGGCTGGCAGAAGGAGCGCAGCATGAGCTACGCGATTTCGAATCCGCGCTCGACGCTGCACGCTCTCGCTCCCATCGGCGTCGGCACCCCCGAGGTCGAGAGCTTGCTCGGTTACTTCTGCCGGCTGGCCGTATCGCACAGCGTGTCGGTCGCGGCGCTGTGTCGGCAAGTGACCAAGGCAGTCGGCTGGGAACTCGCCGAGAAATATACTTGGCACGTCGGAAACATCGACAGCATTGGCGATTCAGCAAACAACTGGTCGGCTACGCTGTCTGCTTGGACCGGTGTCGAGCAACTCGACAAGCTCACGCTCTTGTCGTGGCGTGACGTTGTTTGCCCTACGAGTGGGTCTATGCAAGGCCACGGTCCATCACTGGTTGAAGGAGGGAGGCGCCCGGCGCGAGCTAGGCGACGCGGCCCCCCGCCACAACAAAAAAGCCGGCCCTTAGGCCGGCTTTTTTGCGTCCGTTCGCCTCTGCGCGATGCGAACAAAGCTTTTCACGCTACCACCGATTCCCGATAAAGCAAAATGCGTCCCATCGGGAAATAAAGCATAACGTGTCACGGTGGACACTTTATGCTTAACGGCACAGAACTTGTTGGTTCGATGGAACGGGGAATGGTGGGCCGGGTGGGATTCGAACCCACGGTGTCCTTTCGGAGGCGGATTATGAGTCCGCTGCCTGCAACCAGCACGGCGTCCGGCCCAATAAAAAGACCCGGTCTTTGGGAAGGCCGGGCCTCGTTTACAGTCGCGACATGTTACACGAAACCGTTGCATTCAGGGCCATGACGCAGCCCTCGAAACCGCGGCAACGGTACTACGTCAATTGCCTTCCAGGAACGACTTGAGCTTGTCCGAACGGCTCGGATGACGCAGCTTGCGCAGTGCCTTCGCCTCGATCTGGCGGATCCGTTCACGCGTCACGTCGAACTGCTTGCCAACCTCTTCGAGCGTGTGGTCCGTGCTCATCTCGATACCGAAGCGCATACGCAGCACCTTCGCTTCGCGCGGCGTCAGCGAATCGAGCACGTCCTTCACCACGTCGCGCATGCTCGCGTGCAGCGCGGCATCTGCCGGTGCGACGGTGTTCGTATCTTCGATGAAGTCGCCCAGATGGGAATCGTCGTCGTCACCGATCGGCGTTTCCATCGAGATCGGCTCCTTCGCGATCTTCATGATCTTGCGGATCTTGTCTTCCGGCATCTCCATCTTCTCGGCGAGCGTTGCCGGATCCGGCTCAAGGCCGGTTTCCTGCAGAATCTGCCGCGAGATGCGGTTCATCTTGTTGATCGTTTCGATCATGTGAACCGGAATACGGATCGTGCGCGCCTGGTCCGCGATCGAACGCGTAATGGCCTGGCGGATCCACCACGTCGCGTACGTCGAGAACTTGTAGCCGCGGCGATATTCGAACTTGTCCACCGCCTTCATCAGGCCGATGTTGCCTTCCTGGATGAGATCGAGGAACTGCAGACCACGGTTCGTGTACTTCTTCGCAATCGAGATCACGAGACGCAGGTTCGCCTCGGTCATTTCACGCTTGGCCTGACGTGCCTTCAACTCGCCCGCCGCCATCTGGCGGTTGGTTTCCTTCAGGTCCTTGAGCGGCAGCACCACGCGCGCCTGGAGGTCCAGCAGCCGTTGTTGCTGTTCGCGGATCGCCGGAATGTTGCGCGACAGGATGGCGCTGTACGAATGGCTCTCGCCCACGATCTTGTCGGCCCATTCGAGATCGGTTTCACTGCCCGGGAAGCGGGCGATGAATTCCGAGCGCGGCATGCCGCACTTGTCGACCACGATGTGCAGAATCTGGCGTTCCACCTGGCGCACTTCATCCACCTGCGCACGCAGCGTATCGCACAGACGCTCCACGGTACGCGCCGTGAAGCGGATCGACATCAGTTCGTTCTGGATGGTTTCCTGCGCCTTGAGGTACGACTTCGACTTGTAGCCTTCCTTCTCGAACGCGCGACGCATCTTGTCGAACCATTCGCTGATCAGCGCGAACTTTTCGAGCGAGGTGCGCTTGAGGGCTTCGAGCTGCGCCGCGTTGGCCGTGGCCTGCGCGGTGCCGTCGTCGTCTTCCTCTTCTTCCTCTTCCTCTTCTTCCTCTTCCTCTTCGGCGTTTTCGATCTCCTCCGCTTCCTGAGCCGAGAAGCCGTCGGTATCTTCCGCGTTCGGATCGATCAGGCCGTCGACGAGTTCGTCAACTCGAATCTCGTCGTTCGCCACGCGCTCGGCCATGGCGAGAATGTCGGCGATCGTCGTGGGGCACGCCGAGATGGCCATCACCATGTGCTTCAGGCCGTCTTCGATGCGCTTCGCGATTTCGATTTCGCCTTCACGCGTGAGCAGCTCGACGGTACCCATTTCGCGCATGTACATGCGCACGGGGTCGGTCGTGCGGCCGAATTCGGAGTCGACGGTGGAGAGTGCGACTTCCGCTTCCTCTTCCACTTCGTCGTCCGACGACGCGGCCGGCGCGTTGTCGTTGAGCAGCAACGTTTCCGCGTCAGGCGCCTGCTCGTACACCGCCACGCCCATGTCGTTGAACGTGCTGATGATGCCTTCGATCGCCTCGGTTTCCGTGAAGTTGTCCGGCAGGTGATCGTTGATTTCAGCGTAGGTCAGGAAGCCGCGTTCCTTGCCGAGCTTGATCAGCGCACGCAGCTTGGAGCGGCGCTCCTCGAGCTCCTCGACGGTGCCGGGCTGCGTCGACGCGAACGCGTCCTTCAGCAGCGCCTTTTCCTTTGCGCGGCGGTCGCGGGCGCGCGCCTTCTCACCCTTGGCGGGCGTGGGCGCCGTTTCTTCGCTCTGGGTTGCGTCGTCATCGACGGATACTTCGTTCAGCTTTTTCGTCATGGAGTTCGCCGTACCGGCTGTAGTCTCGACTCGCGGCTGCTGGACAACAGCCTCTTGAACCGTGGATACTTGAGTCTCGCGCTCTGCCGCATCGTCCGCGACGGCAGGCACTTCCCTTGCGCTTCTCTCACCGGACCGCTTCGTGGCCGGTTGGGTCGAAGCTTTAGCTGCACGCGCTGGTGCAGCTCGCGCGGCCGAAGCCGCCGGGGCCCGTTTTCTGGCAACAGGGGCGGTGCCGGCATCAGACGCTTTTGCTGCGGAACGAGAGGATCTGGCCTGATTGACCGTCGTGGTCGGCTCTTCGGAGCCCTTGCCTGTCGCTCTTTTTCCGCCCGTAGTCTTTGCCATTGCGAGTCCGTCCCTTGCTGGATTACTGGATGCCTGGAAAAACAGCCGCTGGAAACCTTTTATTATAGCACGCGGGCTTACCCCCTCCCCGCGCGGCCTCCGATCGGTTACAGCCCGAGCTGCCGCTTCATTTCGGCGCGCTTTTGGTTCAGATCCGTCAGCTCCGCCAATTCCTCGGGCGTGTGTTTCGATTGACGCGACAGCGCATCCAGGCGGTCGCACCACGCGTCGTAACGCATCTTGAGAATCGCCGCCTTCAGCTCCTCAGCGGCCAGTCGCTCCTGCTCGCGCCGTTCCTCGATCACGGCGGAATCCTCGGCATCCTTCAGCAACAAATCCCGAACGTTTTCATCATAGTTCAGAATTTCGCGAAAGATTTCCTCGAAGGTTGCCGCGTTTGCGCCGTTTCTCAGCAGGTCGGAGAGCAGCTGAAATGCTGCCGCGTCCCCCAGTGCGCGCGCGTGCGTGGCGACCTCCTCGAACAGTTCGCCATTGCGCGTCAGCGCAAGCAACGCTCGTTCGGCCTCTTCATCCAGCTCCAACACGATCTTCGGATGCATGACGAGATTGCGCAGCGCGCGCTGCTCGATTCCCGTTACCGCACGCCGGTCCTTGCGCGGCGGCGCGGTACGCGCGGCGGCGGCAATCCGGGCATCCACCTCGCAGAGGGCCGCCACCTCTTCGAACGGCACGTCCAGCCGGTCCGCCAGCATGTGCATGATCTGCGAACGCAGCGCATTGGCCGGCAGAGCCTGCAACAACGGCTTGGCATCGAAGAGCGCGCGTGCCCTGCCTTCCGGCTGGTCCAGTTCCTTGCCTACCAGTACTTCGTTCAACAGAAACTGTGACAGCGGCATGGCACGCTCGACCTGTTCGGCAAACGCCTCCGTGCCGAATTCACGGACGTAGCTGTCCGGGTCGTGCTCCGTCGGCAGGAACAGGAACCGGATGGTGCGGTTGTCCGCCGCGTGCGGCAGGCAGGCGTCCAGCGCGCGACGCGCCGCCCGTCGCCCCGCCGAGTCGCCGTCGAAGCTGAAAATTACCGTGTCGGTTTGACGCAGCAGCTTCTGCACGTGAATCGGCGTACAGGCCGTGCCGAGCGTGGCCACAGCGTTCTGGAATCCAAGCTGCGCTAGTGCGACCACGTCCATGTAGCCTTCGACCACGAGCACATAGTGTTGTTCGCGTATCGCGAGCCGGGCTTCGAAGAGCCCATACAGCTCGCTGCCCTTGTTAAATAGCGGCGTTTCGGGCGAATTCAAATACTTCGGCTCGCCTCCGTCCAATACGCGCCCACCGAAGCCGATCACCTGGCCCTTCACATTGCGGATGGGGAACATGATCCGTTCCCGAAAGCGATCGTAGCGGCGCGCGTGGCCCTGCGCGTCCTGCTTCTCGCTAACGATCACAAGGCCCGCTTCCACCAGCGCGTCGTCCCGATAATTGGGGAACGCCGCCTCCAGGTTCTGCCAGCCGTCCGGCGCGTAACCAAGTCCGAAACGCGCCGCAACTTCGCCTGTCAGCCCGCGCTTTTTCAGGTACTGGATTGCGTTGGGTGCGCCTCGCAGTTGCTTGCGGTAAAAATCGCACGCTGTCTGCATGACGTCGGATAGCGCTGTGGTGACCGCCCTGGAGGCAGCCGGCCCGTAGTCGTATCCGCCGCCCTGCCCGCCATACGAACCGCTGTTGCCGCGCCCGGGTGCCGGCTCGTTCGGAACGGTCAGCCCCACTGACTGCGCCAGTTCGTTTACTGCTTCTGGAAACGTGAGCCCGGCATGCTCCATGAGAAAGCCGATCGCCGTGCCGTGCGCCCCGCAACCGAAGCAGTGATAGAACTGCTTGGTAGGACTAACGGTGAACGAAGGGCTCTTTTCGTTGTGAAACGGGCAGAGCCCCATGAAGTTCGCGCCGCCCTTCTTCAATTGCACATAGCGCCCAACCACGTCGACAATATCGACGCGGTTCAGCAGATCCTGCAGGAACGAATGCGGAATCATCGAATGGCGCGGCCAGAAACGTGCGGGACGGTACGGAATTGCATGGCGGCGCAGCCGGACTCACGGGGCCGCCTTGGCGGCACGGCGCCGGCCAGCGACGGCGTTTTACTTCGAGAGCGCAGCCTTGACCTGCGCCGACACGGCGGTCATGTCGGCCCGGCCCGCCAGCTTCGGCTTGAGCACGCCCATCACCTTGCCCATGTCCTGCGGGCCTGCGGCGCCCGTCTGCGCAACGGCGGCCGCAACTTCGGCGGCGATCTGCCCAGCCGAAAGCTGCTCAGGCATATAGGCCGACAGCACCGCAAGCTCCGCGCTCTCCTTGCTGACCAGATCGGTACGGCCGGCGGCCTCGAACTGGCTGATCGAATCCTTGCGCTGCTTGATCATCTTGTCGATGACGACCGTGATGCCGGCGTCGTCGAGCGTCACGCGATCGTCGACCTCACGCTGCTTGATTGCCGCGAGCAACAGACGAATCGTGCCGAGCCGCTCGGTTTCGCGCGCGCGCATGGCGGCCTTCATGTCGTCGTTGATCTGGTCTCTTAGACTCATCACTCACCTGCATTCGTTGGATTGCTAAAACGCCCGGGAAGCTCGCCGACCGGCTCGAACCGCGCAAGACGAAGTCTTGCCGCGCCGCCTGCATTGCACAACAGCCGACGGCGCATTAATGCAAAAACCCGCTTGGAACATTTTCCAAGCGGGTTGGCGCAGACTCTTTGGTTGCGGCCTCACCAGGATGGCCTCGCGGTACAGGCTCTTGCCTCCTGCACCGCTTCGCGGCAGCGGACCTCGCCGCCACCTTCCGCCGCACTGACCGGGGACCCTGAGGTCCGAGGCGGCGCAGCGGCGCCGGAATCAGTAGAACTTCTTCGGCAGCATCTGGCTGCGCAGGCGCTTGAAGTGGCGCTTCACCGCGGCAGCCTTCTTGCGCTTGCGCTCCGCCGTCGGCTTTTCGTAAAACTCGCGTGCACGAAGTTCGGTCAACAGGCCGTTCTTCTCGATCGTGCGTTTGAAGCGGCGCATCGCTACTTCAAACGGCTCGTTTTCTTTAACGCGGATCGTCGTCATTTTCCAATAACGGGAAAGGGGCAAAGAACGGAAAGTATAGCAGAGCGTTTTGCACAAAGACAGCCAGCCGTCAAGCCGATTCTGCGTATCCGGCGGCGGCTTTTCCGGCGGCCACGCCCGACGCCCACGCCCACTGAAAGTTGTAGCCGCCGAGCCATCCCGTCACGTCGACGGCCTCGCCGACGAAGAACAGCCCCGGCACCCGCTCGCTCATGAGCGTCGACGACGACAGCTCGCGCGTATCCACGCCCCCGCGCGTCACTTCGGCCTTTCGATAGCCCTCCGTGCCGCTCGGGGTGAGCGTCCAGCGCGAAAGTGTCTCGCCAATGCGGCGTAGCGCGCGATCCGGGAGGTCGGCAAGGCGCGCCTCGGGCGCGATTTGATGCGTTTGCAGCCAGACGTGCGCGAGCCGACTGGGCAGCCACTCGGAGAGCAGATTACCGATTTGCCGCTTCGTGGCGCCTTTCGCCTCAATCAGCGCTGCCGCGACGTCCCGCTCCGGCAGCAGATTGACGTGGATCGGCTCTCCCGGCTGCCAGTAGCTCGAAATCTGCAGCACGCCGGGACCAGAAAGGCCGCGGTGGGTGAGCAGCAGATCTTCCACGAATTCGCCCCCGGTCTTGCGGTCGCCGGTGACGAGATGAACCTCGAGCGAAACGCCCGAGAGCGCCGAAAACGGCGCCCAGTCCTGGGCGGCAAACGTCAGCGGCACGAGCGCGGGACGTGTATCCACGAGCTTGTGGCCGAACTGCTTTGCGAGACGATACGCGAAGTCCGTTGCGCCGATCTTCGGAATGGACAGTCCGCCTGTCGCAATCACGAGCGCGCGTGCGCGAATCTGCCCCGCCTTCGTGCCCAGCGTGAAGCCGCCTGGCTGCGCGTACTCGACATGTTCCACCGCGAGCGGTCGCCGCCACGCGATCCGGCCTGCGTCGCACTCGGCGCGCAGCACGTCGATCACGGCCTCGCTCGACTGATTGCAGAAAAGCTGCCCTTTGTGCTTCTCATGCCACGTTACGCCGTGGCGCTTGAGGAGCGCCATGAAGTCGCGCGGCGTATAGCGCGCCAGCGCGGAGCGGCAAAAATGCGGGTTGGCGGACAGGTAATTGGCCGGTCCTGCATACAGATTCGTGAAGTTGCAGCGGCCGCCGCCCGATATGCGGATTTTTTCGGCAAGGTTCGGCGAGTGGTCGATCAGCACCACGCGCCGGCCCAGTTGCCCGGCCACAGAGGCGCACATCATGCCGGCCGCACCCGCGCCGATCACCGCAATATCGAAAGATTCCATGGCGCGCATTGTACCTGCGGGCCGCCGCCGTTCCTGGGCACTGCTATACTTTCAGGCTCGCCTCCAACTTCTGCTCACGCGCCGCACCGCCGCCCGGTTATCGCCAGGCCACTGCCGCGCGCCGCATCGAATCATGCTTGTTCTCGGCATCGAAAGCTCCTGCGACGAAACCGGTCTTGCGCTCTACGACACAGAGCGCGGCCTGCTCGCGCATGCGCTGCATTCGCAGATCGCCATGCACCGGGAGTACGGCGGCGTGGTGCCGGAACTCGCCTCGCGCGACCATATCCGGCGCGCGCTGCCGCTGCTGGAAGACGTGCTGGAACGTTCGGGCGCCACGCGAGGCGACATCGACGCCATCGCCTACACGCAAGGCCCCGGCCTCGCCGGTGCGCTGCTCGTGGGCGCCAGCATCGCAAACGCGCTTGCCATGGCCTGGGACAAGCCGACCATCGGCATCCATCACCTCGAAGGGCATCTGCTTTCGCCGCTGCTCGTCGATGCACCGCCGCCGTTCCCGTTCGTCGCGCTGCTCGTGTCGGGCGGTCACACTCAGCTCATGCGCGTAACCGACGTCGGCGTCTACGAGACGCTCGGCGAAACGCTCGACGACGCCGCCGGCGAAGCCTTCGACAAGACCGCGAAGCTGCTCGGCCTTGGCTACCCGGGCGGCCCGGAAGTCTCGCGACTCGCTGAATTCGGCACGCCGGGCGCCGTCGACCTGCCGCGCCCCATGCTGCATTCGGGCGACCTCGACTTCAGCTTCAGCGGTTTGAAGACCGCTGTGCTCACGCAGGTGAAGCGGCTGGGCGGAAACGTCTGCGAACAGGCCAAGGCCGATATCGCACGGGGTTTTGTCGACGCCGCGGTGGACGTGCTGGCGGCAAAGTCGCTGACGGCCCTCAAGCGGACGAAGCTCAAGCGACTCGTGGTGGCAGGCGGAGTGGGGGCGAACCGGCAGTTGCGCGAAGCGCTTTCGGCCGCGGCGGCGAAACGTGGGTTCCACGTCCACTACCCCGACCTCGCGCTCTGCACCGACAACGGCGCGATGATCGCGCTTGCCGGCGCGCTGCGACTTCAGCGCTGGCCGGCGCAGGCCGAGAAGAACTACGCGTTCACGGTGAAGCCGCGCTGGGATCTTTCGTCGCTCGCGCAGCAGTAAGGGCGGGACATCAGGCGAGGCGGCGAACAAAAAGCGGCACGGTTTCCACCCGCCGCGTAGGCACGATCAAAAGCCTGGCGCCTCACGCAACACGCTTGTCGTGCTCGATCACGGCGTACGCGCTGTGGTTGTGAATCGACTCGAAGTTCTCCGCTTCGAGCGTGTATGCGACCACCCGCACATCGTCGTTCAGGCGCTGCGCCACGTCCCGCACCAGATCTTCGACGAACTTGGGATTCTCGTAGGCGCGCTCGGTCACGAACTTTTCGTCCGGGCGCTTGAGCAGTCCCCACAGTTCGCACGACGCTTCTTCCTCCGCGATGGCGATCAGTTCTTCCGGCGCAAGATCGCCGGCCAGCTCAGCGCTGATCGTCACGTGCGAGCGCTGGTTATGGGCGCCGTATTCCGAAATCTTCTTGGAGCACGGGCACAAGCTCGTCACGGGCACGAGCACCTTCAGGAAGAGCCGCGTCTCGCCGTTGCGCGCATCGCCGGTGAGCGTCACCTCGTAGTCGAGCAGACTTTCCACGCCCGAGACGGGCGCCACTTTCTTCACGAAATACGGGAACGACACTTCGATACGGCCGGCGTCCGCTTCCAGCTTCTGGAGCATCGCCGCCAGCATCCGGCGGAACGTGGCCGGCTCGAGCGGCTCGCGGTTCTCTTCGAGCAACGCGACGAACCGCGACATATGCGTGCCCTTCTGATGCGCCGGCAGATGAACGTCGAGATTCCACACGCCGACGGTGGGCTGCACTTCGCCGCTACCCGTGCGTACCGTCAACGGATGGCGCACCGCCCTCACGCCCACCCGCTGGATCGGGATCTGCCGTGTGTCCACCGTGCTCTGCACGTCGGGCATCACGAAGGCGGGGTTCATCTGGTTCATCTTGTTGTCCTCAATGGCGCGCAAAACTGGACGCGCAAAGGCAAACGCCGGCAGCACGCCGGCGTTTTGCCAGATGGGCCTTGGCCCATCGGTTGAAACGGGAGTCGCTATACCCTCGACGACCGCCCCGACCTCACGCTACGCGCTTGACCGACTTGCCGGCCGCGCTGCTCGCGTGATCGAGGAACCGTTCGCGAATCGACTTCGCGATGCCCGCGGCGTCGAGCCCACAGCCGGCCAGCAGACGCGCCGGGTCGCCGTGGTCGATGAAGCGGTCGGGGAGGCCCAATTGTAGTACGGGCTTGATAACCCCACTCTCCAGCAGGGCTTCGACGCAAGCCGAGCCGGCACCGCCCATCACGCAGCCTTCTTCAACGGTCACGATGGCGTCGTGCGTCTCGGCGAGGCGGCGCACCAACTCGGCGTCGATCGGCTTCACGAAGCGCATGTTCGCCACGGTCGCATCCAGTTCTTCGGCGGCAGCCAGCGAAGGCGCCACCATCGTGCCGAACGCGAGGATGGCGATCCGCTTGCCGGACGGCTGCGACGTCTCGCGACGAACCTCGCCCTTGCCAACCGGAATGGTCGTCATCTGCTTGACGGTGGCCACGCCCGTGCCGGCGCCCCGCGGGTAACGCACGGCCGTCGGGTTCGACTGCTGAAGCGCCGTGTACAGCATCTGGCGGCATTCGTTTTCGTCCGACGCCGCCATCACAATCATGTTCGGGATGCAGCGCAGGAACGCGAGGTCGTAAGCGCCCGCGTGGGTAGCGCCGTCTGCGCCGACGAGACCCGCGCGGTCGATCGCGAACACAACCGGCAGGTTCTGCAACGCCACGTCGTGAATCAGCTGGTCGTAGGCGCGCTGCAGGAAGGTCGAATAGATGGCGACCACGGGCTTGAGCCCTTCGGCCGCGAGACCGCCCGCGAACGTGACCGCGTGCTGCTCAGCGATGCCCACGTCGAAGTAGCGGTCCGGAAAGCGCTTCTCGAATTCCACGAGACCGGAACCTTCACGCATGGCCGGCGTAATGCCGATCACGCGCGAATCGAGTTCGGCCGCGTCGCACAGCCACTCGCCGAACACCTGCGTGTACGTCTTCTTGCCCGGCGACGTGGACGGCTTGATGCCTTCGGCCGGATTGAACTTGCCCGGACCGTGATAGAGCACGGGATCCGCTTCGGCCAGCTTGTAGCCCTGGCCCTTCTTGGTGACCACGTGCAGGAATTGCGGACCGCGCAGTTCCTTGATGTTCTGCAGCGTGGGAATCAGCGAATCGAGGTCGTGACCGTCGATCGGGCCGATGTAGTTGAAGCCGAATTCCTCGAACAGCGTAGCCGGCACGAGCATGCCCTTCGCGTGCTCTTCGAGCTTGCGGGCGAGGTCGAGCATGGGCGGCGCCACGCGCAGCACGCGCTCCACGCCCGCGCGCGCAGCCGCGTAAAAGCGGCCCGACATGAGACGCGCCAGATGGCGGTTGAGCGCGCCGACGGGCGGCGAGATCGACATGTCGTTGTCGTTGAGGATGACGAGCAGCGGCACGTCTTCCATGACACCCGCGTTGTTCATGGCCTCGAAGGCCATGCCGGCCGTCATCGCGCCGTCGCCGATCACGGCGATCGCGTAGCGGTTGTCGCCTTGCAGCTGGCTCGCGACGGCCATGCCGAGCGCCGCCGAAATCGACGTGCTGGAATGCGCGGTGCCGAACGTGTCGTAGTCGGATTCGGTGCGGCGCGGAAAACCGGAGATGCCACCGAACTGCCGCAGCGAGTGCATCTGGTCACGGCGGCCGGTGAGAATCTTATGAGGATAGGTCTGATGCCCGACGTCCCAGACGATGCGGTCGCGCGGTGTGTCGAACACGTAGTGCAGTGCAATCGTCAGCTCGACCGTCCCGAGGTTGGACGAGAGGTGGCCGCCCGTCTGCGACACGCTGTCGAGCACGAAGGCGCGCAGCTCGTCGGCAAGCGGCTGCAACTGGCGGCGATCGAGCCGGCGCAAATCCGCAGGATCGTCAATGGTTTTCAGCAAGTCGTACATCGTCGTTCCATTGTAGGAAAACTTACGCGCCCGCACTTTTTTCGCGCACACCCGTAACGTTGTTCCATTCGTTTCATGCGCGGCGGCGGGCTTTCGCGTTCAGCTGACCCGGTCAACCACCAGGTCAGCGAGTTCTGCAAGACGCTGCGCGCGTGCGCCAAACGGCGCGAGCGCAGCGTGGGCATCGCGGCGCAGCTGTTGTGCCAGCGCGCGCGATGCGTCGAGTCCGATGATCGATACGTAGGTCGGCTTGCCGTCCTTCGCGTCCTTTCCGGCGGTTTTGCCGAGCGTCGCGGAGTCGGTCGTGACGTCGAGAATGTCGTCGACCACCTGGAACGCGAGACCCACGGCGGCCGCATAGGTGTCGAGCGACTTCAGCGTGTCCGCACCCGGCGCCTCGCCTGCAAGCGCGCCCATACGCACGGAGGCGCGCAGCAGCGCGCCTGTCTTCATCCGGTGCATCGTTTCCAGTTGCGGGCGCGTGAGCGCGTGGCCCACGCTTGCGAGGTCGATGGCCTGGCCGCCCGCCATGCCCACCGAGCCGCTCGCCACCGCCAGTTCGCGCACGAGCGACGCCTGTTGCGCCGGGCTCAGCACGTCGGCAGTCAGCGTGATGAAAGCCTGCGACTGCAATGCGTCTCCGACGAGAAGCGCCGTGGGTTCGTCGTATTTCACGTGGACCGTGGGCTTGCCGCGGCGAAGCGCGTCGTCGTCCATGCAGGGCATGTCGTCGTGCACCAGCGAATAGACGTGGATCATCTCAAGCGACACGGCGGCCGCATCGAGGCATTCGGCCCGCGCGCCCGTGAGTTCGCCCGCAGCATGGCACAGCAAGGGCCGGACCCGCTTGCCTCCGCCCAGCACTGCATAGCGCATGGCTTCGTGCAGTTGCTCGGGGACAGTCTTTTCGGACGGCAAATAGTGTTCGAGGGCCGCTTCGACCCGCTCGAGCACCGCGCGGGTCCACTGTTCAAAAGTCATAGATCGTCGTCTGCCTCTTGGGCGGCATTTCCAGTCGTATTGAGGGGCACGGGACGCAGCGTCTCGCCGTCGAGCACGCGGACCTGCTGCTCCACCTTCTCCAGCTGTTGCTGGCAGAACGTGACGAGCGCGGCTCCGCGCCGGTACGCAGAGAGCGATTCCTCGAGGCTCAGATTGCCGCTCTCCATCCGCGCCACGAGCCCTTCGAGTTCTGCGAGCGCCGCCTCGTAGTTCTCCGGCAGCGGCGCGCCGCCGTTGTCCTCGACGGACGCGGCAGCATCCTTCGGTGCGGTTTTGGCCATGAGGTGGTCGCAAATTTGAAACAAGTCGGACATTCTACGGCAAAAGCGTTATTTCCGACCCGCACGCCGGCGCCTGTCCCCTTACAGCTACAAGCCGGCATGTAACCAAATCCATCGCGTCCGCCTGGAAAATTTGAACTCCGGGGACAAATTTGACCCAAATCAGGCACTTAGTCTCCCCCGAAAAGGGGAAACGGGTATAATCGCCGGCTCCCTAAATCGAACCTTCGTCGAACCTTCGATGGTTGGGTTGTTCACTGCTTTCACGTCTTCATCGGGAGTGGGAATGTCCAATCTGAGCAATGCATTGCAGCTGAAGTCCATCCACAGCCAGCTGCCAGTCACGGCTTACTTTGACCAGGCGCTTTACGAGCGCGAAATCGCAACACTCTTCCAGCAGGGCCCCCGCTACGTCGGGCACGAACTCATGGTGCCCGAGAAGGGGAGTTATTTTGCCTTACCTGGCGAAGGCGAAGGGCGTGTGCTCGTCCGGAACCAGCAAGCTCAGATCGAGTTGCTCTCGAACGTCTGCCGCCACCGGCAGGCCATCATGCTCAACGGCCAGGGCCAGACCGAGAACATCGTCTGCCCGCTGCACCGCTGGACCTACGACCTGAACGGGCAACTGCTCGGCGCCCCACACTTCGCCGACAAGCCGTGCCTCAACCTCAACGCCACGCCGCTGCAGAACTGGCAGGGCCTGCTGTTCGAGTCGAGCGGTCGCGACGTGGCAAAAGACCTGGCGAACCTGGGGCCAGCGAAGCACTTCGACTTTTCGGACTACATGTTCGATCACGCCGAAATCCACGAGTGCAACTACAACTGGAAGACGTTCATCGAGGTGTACCTCGAGGACTATCACGTCGTGCCGTTCCATCCGGGCCTCGGCAGCTTCGTCTCCTGCGACGATCTGCGCTGGGAGTTCGGCGACTGGTACAGCGTACAGACGGTTGGCGTGCACAGCGGCCTCGGCAAGCCGGGCAGCGCGACGTATCGCAAATGGCACGACGAAGTGCTGCGTTTTCGCGGCGGCGAGCCGCCCGAGTTCGGCGCCATCTGGATGGTGTACTACCCGGGCGTCATGATCGAGTGGTATCCGCACGTGCTCGTTGTCTCGTGGCTTATTCCGCAGGGGCCGCTGAAGACCACGAATATCGTGGAGTTCTATTACCCCGAGGAAATCGTGCTGTTCGAGCGCGAGTTTGTCGAAGCCGAACGCGCCGCCTATATGGAGACGGCTCGCGAAGACGACGAGATTGCGGAGCGGATGGACGCCGGCCGCCGTGCGCTGTACGAGCGCGGCGAATCGCAGGTGGGCCCGTACCAGAGCCCGATGGAAGACGGTATGCAGCACTTCCACGAGTTCCTGCGCGCACAACTGGGCGACATCTAAGGCACCGCTCGCTACGCATCGCCGAATTGCGGATGCGCGGCAAGGCGCCAGGGAAAGACGGGCTCTCGCCCGTCTTTTTTTGTTTAGACTGACGGCATCCGGCGGGCCGATATCAAGCGACGTACAAGTAAGCTTCCGGCCCGCGCCATGCCCCAGGAGCCGTCATGCCTCACACTCACTACACCACGCTCATCTCCGCCGCGAACCTCAAGGAACGGCTGGATGCCGCGCCGGGCAGCGTGCTGATTTTCGACTGCCGCTTCGACCTTGCCGATCCCGCTTCCGGCGAAGCCGCTTACGCCGCCGGTCATCTGCCCGGCGCGCGCTATCTGCATCTGGACCGTGATCTCTCGGGTTCGAAGTCCGGCAGCAACGGGCGTCATCCGCTGCCCGATCGCGCAAAGCTCGTCGATACGCTCGCGGCACACGGGCTGAATGAAGGCCAGCAGGTCGTCGCATACGACGCGCAAGGCGGCGCCTTTGCCGCACGCCTCTGGTGGCTGCTGCGCTGGCTGGGTCACGATTCCGTGGCGCTCCTCGACGGCGGGCTGCAGGCCTGGCAAGCCGCCGGGCTAGCGCTCACGAGCGACGCTCCGCCCGCCTCCCGCGGCACCTTCAAGGCGAGCGCCCCGCTGCAGTCCACCGTGGACGCGCAAGCGCTGCTGCGCAATCTCACCCAGCGCGAACAACTCGTGATCGACGCCCGCTCGCCGGACCGCTATCGAGGCGAAAACGAAACCATCGATCCGGTCGGCGGCCACATTCCGGGCGCACTCAACCGGTTCTTCAAAGACAACCTCGGCGCCGACGGACGCTTCAAGTCCGCCCACGCGTTGCGCGAGGACTTCGCGGCGCTGCTCGCCGGCACCGCCCCGGACCACGTGGTACTGCAGTGCGGTTCCGGCGTCACGGCGTGCCACAACGCGCTCGCGATGGAAGTGGCGGGGCTGCACGGCGCCACGCTCTATCCCGGATCGTGGAGCGAGTGGTGCACGGACGCGTCGCGACCGGTCGCAACCGGGCCGAATCCCTGACGCCTGAACGCTACGCGAACGCTTTTAGAAGCAGCCGCGGCGCCAACACGAGCCCGCGGCCGCCCTTCTCGATGCGCGAATCGCAGCCTCGCGCATCGGAACCGCCTCAAGCCACGCCGTGTTCCTTGAACCAGGCGAGTGCGCGGCGCCAGCCGTCCTCGGCGTCGGCCTTGCGGTAGCTCGGCCGATAGTCTGCGAAGAACGCATGCCCCGCGTCGTCGTAGACCACGAACTGCGAGTCGCGCGCCGGCTGCGATGCATGGGCAAGCGCCTGCTTCATCTGCTCGATGGTGTCCTGCGGAATGCTCTGGTCCTGACGGCCGTAAAGCCCGAGCACCGGCACGCGCAAATCCGCGACGCGATCGATCGGATTGGCGGGCGTCATCGCGGTGTGGTCGCCCACGAGCCGCCCGTACCACGCCACGGCCGCCTTTAGCCGGGGATTGTGCTCGGCGTAGAGCCACGCAATCCGCCCGCCCCAGCAGAAACCCGTGAGCCCCAGCCGCTTCAGGTCGCCGCCATGTTCGCCGGCCCAGGCCACGGTCGCATCGAGGTCGGCCATGACCTGCTCGTCGGGCACCTTGCTGACAATGTGCTCGTCGAGTTGCTGGATGGTTGGGTACTTCGATGCATCGCCCTCGCGAACGTACAGGTCCGGCGCAATCGCCAGATAACCGAGCTTCGCGAATCGACGGCAGACGTCGGCGATGTGCTCGTGCACGCCGAAGATTTCGTGCACCACCACGATCACCGGCAAATGCGTCTTGCCTTTCGGCTGCGCGCGGTAGGCGGGCACGAGCGTGTCGCCCGAGTGAATGCCCACCTCGCCAGCTTCCAGCCCTTCGCTGTCGGTGTGGATGGTTTGTGCCGACACGGGCAACACGGCCGCTGCAAAGCCCGAGCCCAGTGCGGCCTTGATGAACGTGCGTCGATTGAACGGGACGTGGGGAACGAGGCTATCGACTTCAGGTTTCAGCATGCGGCGCTCCTTGGTGAGCCGCCCGGGAGAAGAGAGCGCTGGCTGCGAGGGCACGTGACACGAAGAGCCCGCTATCGAAACGCAGCAAGCAAGCACGGACGGAAATGGCGAACGTGTCGACCCTGAACCTCGGCCGCACACGCTCGCGCATTGTAGGCGCCTAACCCTGACGTCTGCAGAAAACCGCTCAGTGGAGCTTCACGCGCGGCAGCGTGGTGCGGTGCAGCCAGTGTGCGAAGGTGTCGAGCACCATCCGCGCATAGCCGTGCAGGGCCGCGATATGCAGCCGATACAGCGACATGTACATGAAGCGCGCAAAGAGCCCTTCGATCAGCATGTTGCCGCCGATCACCCCGCCCATCAAATTGCCGACCGCGCTGAAGTGGCCGAGCGAAACGAGCGAGCCGAAGTCGCGATAGGTGAATTCCGGCAGCGGCCGGCCTTCCAGCCGGTTGCCGAGCGCGCGCAGCAGAAAGCTGGCCTGCTGGTGTGCGGCCTGCGCGCGCGGCGGGACATTGCGTTCGTTGCCGGGCCAGGGACAGGCGGCGCAGTCGCCCATCGCGAAGACGTTGTCGTCGGTTTCGGTCTGCAGCGTGCGGCGCACCTGGATCTGCCCCAGCCTGTTGACGGACAGACCGTCCAGTTGCGCGAGCACGGGCGGCGCCGTGATGCCGGCGGCCCACACAGTCAGATCGGCGCGAATGGTCTTGCCGCTCGCGGTACGCACGAGGCCCTGCGCGACTTCCGTCACGCGCTCGCCCACCATGACCTTCACGCCCAGCTTCACGAGCAGCTCGGCCGTGGCCGACGACACGCGTTCCTGCAACGCGGGCAAGATACGCGGCCCCGACTCGATCAGCACGATGCCCACGTCGTGGCGCGGGTCGAGCTTGTGCAGACCGTAGGCCGAGAGCACCTGCGCCGTGTTGCGCAGTTCGGCGGACAGCTCGACGCCCGTCGCGCCGCCCCCGACGATCGCCACCTGAACCCGCGGCTCGTCAGACGGCGCGCCGCCGTCCGCGGGGTTGCTCTCCACCGGCTCGTGGACCTGATGCTCGGCGCGCATGCACGCCGCGATCAGACGCTTGCGGAAACGCTCGGCCTGCGGAACCGTGTCGAGGGCAATGGAGTGTTCCTGCGCGCCTTGCACGCCAAAGAAATGCGTCATGCTGCCGATGGCGATGACAAGCGTGTCGTATTCAAGCTCGCGCTTCGGCAGTAACTCGCCGCCATCATCGTCCTTCACCGCCGAGAGCGTGATGCGCTTCGCCGTGCGATCGAGGCCGCACAGCTCGCCCTGCTGAAACTCGAAGCCATGCCAGCGCGCCTGCGCCGCATAGGCCAGCTCCTGCGTGAACGGGTCCATGCTGCCCGCCGCCACCTCGTGCAGAAGCGGCTTCCAGATATGCGTGGGATAACGGTCCACGAGTGTCACGTGCGCGCGTGGCTCGCCCCGGTTCTTCTTCGTCGCGCCGTAGCGATCGCCAAGCCGCGTCGCCAGCTCCAGTCCTCCCGCTCCTCCACCCACGACGATGAACCGATGCATTCGACTCTCCAGGTTATTGACCGCGTTCGGGTACGGCAGCTACGCGGCGAGGCGCGCAGCCACACCGGACGATTGTCAGTGACGTCCTTGCATTGCAACAAGTCCTGAAAAAAGATGTGTGACATGCGCGCGACGCCGGGCTTGCGGCGCCGCTGCACGTCTGCAGCACGATCAGTGCGCTTCTTCCCAGTTGGCGCCCGCGCCCACTTCGGCCACGAGCGGCACCTTGAGTGCCGCCACGGAGCACATCAGCTCCGGCAAGCGCTTGCGCACGAGGTCGAGTTCGGCGTCCGGCACTTCGAGAATCAGTTCGTCGTGCACCTGCATGATCATCTTCGAGCCGACGCGCGACTCCTCGAGCCACTTCTGCACCGCGATCATCGACAGCTTGATGAGGTCTGCCGCCGTGCCCTGCATCGGCGCATTGATGGCCGCGCGCTCGGCGGCCTGGCGGCGCGGACCGTTGCCGCCGTTGATTTCGGGTAGCCACAGCCGGCGCCCGAACACGGTCTCGACGTAGCCGCGCGCCTTCGCGGCGGTACGCGTCTCGTCCATGTAGCGCGCGACGCCCGGGTAGCGGGCGAAATAACGGTCGATGTAAAGCTTCGCCGCGTCGCGCGTGATGCCGAGATTCGAGGCGAGACCAAACGAACTCATGCCGTAGATCAGGCCGAAGTTGATCACCTTCGCGATGCGCCGCTGGTCGGAACTCACTTCGAGCGGCGTCACGCCGAACACTTCGGACGCCGTGGCGCGGTGAATGTCCTCGCCCTGCGAGAACGCGCGCAGCAGCGACTCGTCGC
Source organism: Paraburkholderia sp. A1RI_3L (assembly GCF_048957895.1). Taxonomy (NCBI): domain Bacteria; kingdom Pseudomonadati; phylum Pseudomonadota; class Betaproteobacteria; order Burkholderiales; family Burkholderiaceae; genus Paraburkholderia; species Paraburkholderia sp. A1RI_3L. The sequence goes on along the minus strand of NZ_JARCHA010000004.1, from coordinate 211,015 downwards.
CGGAAATGTGCGCCATGATGCGCAGCTCAATCTGCGAGTAGTCAGCCGATACGATCTTGTGGCCCGGCGGCGCGATGAAGGCCTCGCGAATACGGCGGCCCTCCGCGGTGCGCACGGGGATGTTCTGCAGGTTCGGATCGTTCGATGCAAGGCGCCCCGTTACGGCCACAGCCTGCGCGTAGTTGGTATGCACGCGGCCGGTGAGCGGATTCACCATGCGCGGCAGCTTGTCGGTGTAGGTGGACTTCAGCTTCGAGAGGCCGCGATGTTCGAGCAGCAGCTTCGGCAACGGATAATCTTCCGCCAGCTTCTGCAGCACTTCTTCGTCGGTGGAAGGCGCGCCGCTCGGCGTCTTCTTCACCACCGGCAATTGCAGCTTCTCGAAGAAGATCTGGCCGATCTGCTTGGGCGAGCCCAGGTTGAACTCGCCGCCCGCCAGCGCGTACGCATCGCGTTCGAGTTCGATGAGCCGTGTCGCGATCTCGTGGCTCTGCACGCGCAGCTTTTCCGCATCGATCAGCACGCCGTTGCGTTCCATCTTGCGCAGCACGCGCGACGTCGGCATCTCGATGTTGCGGTAGACGTGGTTGAGGCCGGCTTCGGGTTCGATCTGCGGATACAGCGCGCGATGAAGCTGCAGCGTGATGTCCGCGTCTTCGGCTGCGTATTCGGACGCCTTGTCCACCGGCACCTCGTCGAAGCCGATCTGCTGCGCGCCCTTGCCCGCCACTTCTTCGTACTTGATGGTCTTCACGCCGAGATGGCGCAGCGCGAGGCTGTCCATGTCGTGCGTGCGGTGCGATTCGAGCACGTAGGACTCGAGCAGCGTGTCGTGCTCGACGCCGTTCATTTCGATGCCGTAGCTTGCGAGCACCTGCTCGTCGTACTTCAGATGCTGGCCGAGTTTCTTCTTGTCCGCGCTCTCGAACCAGGGCTTGAGCTTTGCGAGCACTTCGTCGAGCGGCAACTGTTCAGGCGCATCCGGGCCGCGATGCGTGAGCGGCAGATACGCGGCATGACCGGGCTCCACCGAAAACGACATGCCCACCAGCTTCGCCGTCATCGCGTCGAGCGACGTGGTTTCCGTGTCGAACGCCGTGATTTCCGCGGTGTCGATCTTCGCGAGCCACGCGTCGAACTGTTCCCAGGTCAGGATGGTTTCGTAGTTGCGCTCGCCGTCCACGAGCGGCGCCGGCTCGTCGGTGGAACCGGGTTCTTCCACGGCCGCGGCCATTTCCACTTCGCGCAGCCACGTCTTGAAGCCGTGCCGCATGAAGAGATCGCGCAGCTCTTCGCGCGCTTCGGGCCGCGTGACGAGCGTGTTTTCGAACGACGCGACGTGCCCGTTGAGATCGCACGCGGTCTCCACCGTAACGAGCTTGCGCGCCATCGGCAGAAAGTCGAGCGCGCGGCGCAGATTGTCGCCTACCGCACCTTTTATTTCGTCCGCGTGTGCGACGATGTCGTCGAGCGTGCCGTATTGCGTGAGCCATTTGACCGCTGTTTTCGGGCCGCATTTCTCGACGCCGGGCACGTTGTCCACGGTGTCGCCCACGAGCGAGAGATAGTCGACGATGCGCTCGGGCGGCACGCCGAAACGTGCGATCACGCCGTCGCGATCGAGCGTTTCATTAGTCATCGTGTTGACGAGGGTGACATGATCCGTCACGAGCTGCGCCAGGTCCTTGTCTCCGGTGGAGACGACCACGTTCATGCCGTGGCGCTCGGCCTCGCGCGCGAGCGTGCCGATCACGTCGTCGGCTTCAACGCCATCGATCATCAGAAGCGGCCAGCCAAGTGCGCGCACGGCGACATGAATGGGCTCGATCTGCTTCGCAAGCGGCTCGGGCATCGGCGGCCGATGGGCCTTGTACTCCGGGTACCAGTCGTCGCGGAACGTCTTGCCCTTCGCGTCGAACACGCACGCGCTATACTCTGCCGTAACTTCCTTGCGCATACGGCGCAGCATGTTGATCATGCCGTAGAGCGCGCCAGTCGGTTCGCCGTCCGGGCCGCGCAAATCAGGCATCGCGTGGTAAGCCCGGTACAGATAACTCGAACCGTCGACCAATAGCAGGGTCTTACCTTCCAGATTTCGTTCTTCAGGCATTATGGACAAGAGAAAAGTGATTCCGAGTCTGCGTTCACTCGCAGATCAAGAGCGCGCCACGGCCAAGAAGGCCCGCGCGTCGTGGCAGATGTTCACGATTATGGCAGAGTTTATTGAGGCGACCGAGTACCTCTCGGAGATCCGCCCGGCTGTCAGCATCTATGGTTCGGCACGTCTGAAACCGGACTCGAAGTACTACCAGCTTGCAACGCAAATCGCGCGAAAACTCTCGGATGCGGGCTTCGCTGTTATCTCCGGTGGCGGCCCCGGCATCATGGAAGCGGCGAACAAAGGCGCACATGCGGGCAAGGCTCCTTCGGTAGGACTGAACATCGAGTTGCCGCACGAACAGTCGGGCAACCAGTGGCAGGACATCTCGCTGCGCTTTCGCCATTTCTTCACGCGCAAGGTCACGTTCGTGAAGAACTCCGACGCGGTGATCGTGATGCCTGGCGGTTTCGGCACGCTCGACGAACTCGCTGAAGTGCTCACGCTGATCCAGACGAAGAAATCGCGCCACGTGCCCATCATTCTGGTGGGCGGCGAATTCTGGACCGGCCTGCTCGAGTGGTTCCGCAGTTCGCTTCTGCCCATGGGTCTCATCAGCCCGGGCGACACGGACCTCATGCAGGTAATCGACGACCCGGACCAGGTGCTCGAAGCCGTGCTGTCGTTCTACGAAGACCGCGAAGAGACGGAGCCGCAGGCCGCCGCGAAGTCCGACGACGACCGCATGTTCTATCTATAAGCATCAGGCGGCGGGCGCAGCGCCTTTGGCCTGCGCCTCCAGCCAGCGGCAAAACTGTTCGACCAGCGGCGCGTTCGCCACCTCGCGCCGCGCCACCCACCAGTAGCCGCGCGCATCGATACTCGGTCCCGCGAACGGCGCCACGAGCCGGCCCGAGGCCAGTTCGTCGGCCACCAGCGGCAGCGGCCCGAGCGCGACGCCCAACCCGTCCACCGCCGCCTGCAACACCAGATAGAAGTGGTCGAACGACTGCTTCTTGCGGCACTTCACCTTCACACCCGCGGCCGCAAGCCATGTACGCCACGCGTCGGGCCGCGTATCCGAATGCAGCAGCACGTGTCGTGCAAGATCGTCCGGCGTGCGGATCGGCAGGCGCTGCACGAGCGCCGGGCTGCACATCGGAATTTCCATTTCATCGAGAAAGTGCGCGCTCGCGCAGTCGGGCCAATGCCCGGGGCCGCGCCTCACCGCGACGTCGAAGGCGTCGAGCGTCTCGACCGGCGCATTCGACGTGGAGAGCCGCAGCTCGACGTTCGGCACCATGCGCTGAAACTGGTTCAGACGCGGCAGCAGCCACTTCATCGCGAAGGTCGGCACCGCGTTAATACGAAGCACGTTCACGACGGCGGTGTCGCGCAACTGGTTGGTGGCGAGCGCGATGCTGTCGAAGGCGGCCTGCACCGTCGCGAGGTACCGGCGGCCATCGTCAGTGAGCCGCACGCGCTTGCCCACACGGTGGAACACCTGCACGCCGACCCACGCCTCGAACGCCGCCACCTGCCGGCTGATTGCACCGTGCGTCACATGAAGCTCGTCCGCTGCCGCCGTGAAGCTGTTGTGCCTTGCAGCCGCTTCAAAGGCGCGCAGCGCGGGAAATGGGGGAAGGTTACGGATCATGCTTGTGATTCTAAGTCACAAGCGGACGGCACAAAAATCGTTTTGCCTGACAACCGATCGGCGCTACCCTCGGGTCTTCTTACAAGATGGCACTGGTCATGGACGGCTCTTCTCCTTCGGACCGCGGCGACGCAAACGGCGCACCGCCGCACGCTCTGGCCCACACGCACGCCGCCGGCGACTCCACTACGGCGCCGTCGACGGTTGTTCCCACGGTGCGCGAAATATTCCTCGGCTTCCTGAGCCTCGGGTTCACCTCGTTCGGCGGCGCGCTACCGCTTGCGCGGCGCGCCATCGTGGAGCAGCGGCACTGGCTCAGCGCTTCGGAATTCACCGACCTGCTTGGCCTGTGCCAGTTTCTGCCCGGCGGCAACGTCATCAACCTTTCGGTTGCGCTGGGCATGCGCTTTCGCGGCCTGCGCGGTGCGCTTGCCGGTTTGCTCGGGCTGATCGCCGGGCCTTCGTTGGTGGTGGTCGGGCTCGGCGTGATTTACGAGCGCACGCAGAACGATCCGCATGTAAGACATCTGTTTGCCGGACTCGCAGCGGCAGCAGCCGGCCTGCTCATCGCGATGGCGGTCAAGATCCTGCTGCCGCTACGTCACGATCCGGCTGCGGCGACACTCGCGGCGCTCGGCTTCATCGCGATCGCGATCCTGCGCGTACCGCTGCTGCCCACCATGCTCGTGCTCACACCGCTCAGCATCTTCATTGCCTCGAGGGCCTCACGATGACCGACACGCTCGTTTCGCTCGCTATTATCTTCAGTCAGCTCTCGCTGCTTGCATTCGGCGGGGGCAATACGATCCTTCCGGAGATGCAGCGGCAAGTGGTCGATGTGCATCACTGGATGCCCGCCACCGAGTTCAGCGCCCTCTTCGCACTGGCTCAGGCCGCGCCGGGTCCCAACATGATGGTGGTGACGCTCGTGGGATGGCATGTGGCCGGGTGGTGGGGCATGCTCGTGAGTTCCGTGGCGAAGTTCGGACCGTCGTCGATCGTAACGATCCTCGCGCTTCACGCGTGGGAGCGATTCAAGGACCGCCCGTGGCGGCGCTTCGCGCAGAAGGGCCTGGTGCCGGTGACCGCGGGGCTCGTCACGGCCAGTGCGGTGCTCATCGCGCAGGCGTCGGACCTGGTGTGGGTTACATGGGGCATTACCGCTGTGTGCGCGGCTCTTGCGTTCAAGACGAAGATTCATCCGCTGTGGTTGCTCGGCGCGGGCAGCCTGATTGGGCTGACGGGGATCGGGCAGATGTAGCATACGCGACCCACCTTGCCGCGATGGCCGTGGGCGTTCATCGCGTGAGCCGCCCACGGCGGAATGTCGACAGCCCGGCTTACTGAAATGCCACTTCGGCGAAGCTCCGCAGCTTGCGACTGTGCAACCGATGCAGCCCGTTCGTGCGCAGCAGCTCCATCGCCTTCACGCCGATCTGCAGATGCTGGTCGACCTGCGCGCGATAGAACTGGTCTGCCATGCCAGGCAATTTCAGCTCGCCGTGCAGCGGCTTGTCCGAGACGCACAGCAGCGTGCCGTACGGCACACGGAAGCGGAAACCGTTGGCCGCAATCGTCGCACTTTCCATGTCGAGCGCAATCGCGCGGCTCTGCGACAGCCGCTGCACCGGCTCGCGATGATCGCGCAGTTCCCAGTTGCGGTTATCCACGCTCGCCACAGTGCCCGTGCGCATCACGCGCTTGAGTTCTGCGCCGTCGAGTTGCGTCACCTGCGCCACCGCACGCTCGAGCGCCACCTGCACTTCGGCCAGCGCGGGAATCGGCACCCAGAGCGGCAGGTCGTCGTCGAGCACGTGGTCTTCACGCACATAGCCGTGCGCCAGCACGTAGTCGCCCAGGCGCTGCGTGTTGCGCAGACCCGCGCAGTGCCCGAGCATGATCCACGCATGCGGGCGCAGCACGGCGATGTGATCGGTAATGGTCTTCGCGTTCGACGGCCCCACACCGATGTTGACCATCGTAATGCCGCTGCCATCCGCGCGCTTCAAGTGATAGGCCGGCATCTGCGGCTGCCGCGGCGGCGGCGCGCCTTCGTCGGCCTGTTCGTCGAGGTTCGCGTTGTACGTCACCACATCGCCGGGCTCGACGAACGACGTGTATTCGCAGCGGTATTCGCGCAATTCGGGGTCGTCGGTGTGCGCCATCATCGTGCGGCCCAGCTTCACGAACTCGTCGATATAGAACTGGTAGTTCGTGTAGAGCACGTAGTTCTGGAAGTGCGTGGGCGACGTGGCCGTGTAGTGCTTGAGCCGATGCAGCGAAAAATCCACGCGCGGCGCCGTGAAGAGCGCGAGCGGCTGCGGCTCGCCGTGCGCAGGCTCGTACGTGCCGTTGACGATGCGGTCGTCGAGCAGCGCGAGGTCAGGCGTGTCGAACACGTTGCGCATGGCGAGCAGACGGTCGCGATCCAGGTCACCTTCCAGATGAATGCCTTCGGCAAAGGCGAAGTGGATCGGAATGGGATGCTCCGATACACCCACTTCGATCGCCACGTGATGGTTCTTCGAAAGCAGACGCAATTGCTCGCGATAGTAATTGCCGAACAGGTCGGGACGCGTCACCGTGGTTTCGAACACGCCCGGGCCCGCGACGAAGCCATACGAGCGGCGCGAATCGATCTGCGTGTTGACTTCGGTACGGATGCGCACGAACGGATAACAGGCGCGCACACGACGCTCGAAAGGCTCGTTACGGCGATAGCGGGCGAACGCATCGCGCAGGAACGCCGTGTTGGCTTCGTAGATGGCCGAGAGCCGGGCCACTGCTTCGGTGGCGTCTTCGAAGGCCTCGGTGGGATAGTCGTTTGCCGGTGTCATCAGCGTCGGCAGATTGAATTCCTTGTTCATCTTGATCGCCTCGAATAGTTCAAACGACATTACCACGGAACCCGGCGCGAAGAGCGCAGCGCGCGTGCGCGGCAGCACCATCGAGCGGCATGCCAAACAGGTTCTGCATGACCGGGCAGCCTCGCGGCGGACACGGCCAAAGCGGCGCAAAATAAGGCTGTAGCGCCCGTGGCGCGAGCCGGATTTGTTAGAATCGCCAAACTCGAACGGAGAAACACCATGAAGCCGCTCCTCCCTGCTGCCGTTGCGGCGATGCTTGCTATGTGCAGCGTTGCGATGGCCGCGCCCGCCGACGAAGCGCAGGCCAACGTCGACGCTCAATCCGCCCAGGCCGCTCCGCAGTCGGCCAACGAACGCGCGGGGCTGCCCGATCTCGCAGCCATCAACCGGCCGCCGGCAAACGTGACGTCGAAGGTGGACATCAACGTGCCGCGCAAGCCGAGCTTCCACGAAAAGGCGGGGAACGGCACGGAAATCACCGAATATCGCGACAAAGGCAAGCCGGTGGAAATCGACGTGCGTTCGAACTTCGGCACGCACTATCAGATGAGCGCGCCGCTCGATACGTCGCCCACCGTGCGCGACAACGGCCAGGCAAGCAAGCGTCTGCCGTCGGTAAGCCTGCATTACTGATCCACACCGCGGCAGCGCAGGGCACGCGCCCTTCGCTGCCGCAGACGCGCCGCCTGACGCGCGGTGCTCGCAATCACTCATTGCCCGTTTGTCCGATCTCACCGCCGCGCCCGTCAGGCACGGACGGTCCGACCAACCCGACCCGACGTTTCGCGCATGGCCGTTTTCACCGCTGTCACTGAACCCCAGCTCGCGCAATGGATGCGCGACTACGACCTTGGCGAGGTCGTCGATTTCCGCGGCATTCAATCTGGAATCGAGAACAGCAATTTCTTCCTCACGACCACGCGCGGCGAATACGTTCTCACGATCTTCGAAAAGCTCACGGCAGTGCAGCTGCCTTTCTATCTGGATCTGATGCGGCACCTCGCGAGACATCGCGTGCCCGTGCCCGATCCGATGCCGCGCGCCGACGGCTCGCTCTTCGGCATGCTCAACGGCAAGCCGGCCGCCATCGTGACGAAACTCGAAGGCTCGGCCGAACTGGCGCCTCGTGAAGAGCACTGCATCGAGGTGGGTCAGATGCTCGCGCGCATGCATCTGGCCGGCCGCGATTTTTCGCGTGTGCAGCCGAATCTGCGCAGCCTGCCCTGGTGGCGCGAGACGGTGCCCGCCGTGCTGCCGTTCGTCACCGACGCACAGCGCGAACTGCTTACTACGGAACTCGCGCACCAGGAAGCGTTCTTCGCCTCGGCCGACTATGCGGCGATGCCGGGCGGCCCGTGCCATTGCGACCTGTTCCGCGACAACGTGCTGTTCGCGCACGCCGACCCGTCGACCGGTCACGAAGTGCGGCTGGGCGGGTTCTTCGATTTCTATTTCGCCGGCTGCGACAAGTGGTTGTTCGACGTGGCGGTCACGGTGAACGACTGGTGCGTCGACATCGCCACGGGCAAGCTGGACCTGGCGCGCGTGGAAGCGATGCTGCGCGCGTATCAGACCGTGCGTCCGTTCACGACCGAAGAAAACCATCACTGGGACGACATGCTGCGTGCGGGTGCATACCGGTTCTGGGTGTCGCGCCTGTACGACTTCCATCTGCCGCGCGCGGCAGAGCTTCTCAAGCCACACGACCCGGCACAGTTCGAGCGCATTCTGCGCGAACGCCTCGTCGGCTCCGCACTTCCTGGCATTCATACCTCATGCAACTGATTGAAGTTCCCGCGAAGGCCGGCTATGTCTGGTTCCGGCAGGGAATCTGGCTGTTCCGCAGAAATCCGCTCGCGTTCCTGACGCTGTTCTTTGCCTATTTGCTGGCGATGACGCTGATTTCGGCCATTCCCCTGGTGGGCAATGTGCTGCCGCTCATCTTCATTCCGGGCGTGGCAGTGGGATTCATGGCGGCGTGCCGCGACACGATCGCGGGCAAGCCGGTCTTCCCCACCATCTTGATTGACGGGTTCCGCTCGTATGGCGCCGTCGTGGCGCGGCGGCTGATCCTGCTCGGGGTGCTCTATGCGGTGGCGATGGCGCTGGTGCTCGCCGGGTCGGCGCTCGCCGACGGCGGCGCGCTGCTCAAGCTCATGACGGTAGGCGGTTCGACGGAGCCGGACAGCATCGCGAACAACGACGTGCTGCTCGCCATGATGGCGGCATTCGCGCTCTACATCCCCGTGGCCATGCTGTTCTGGTTCTCGCCGATATTGATTGCCTGGCACGACGTGCCGCCCATCAAGGCGATGTTTTTCAGCGTGGTGAGTTGCTGGCGCAATCGCGGCGCCTTCGTGGTGTACGCAGCGCTGTGGTTCGCCGTATCGATCACGGTATCGCTGGCGCTTTCGGCGCTGACACAAGCGCTCGGCACGGGCGAATACGGACTCGCTTTCGTTATGCCGGCGCTCATCGTCGTGACGACGATGCTCTATTGCTCGTTTTATGCGACGTATCGCGGGTGCTTCGGCGTACAGGAGCCAAAGACACCGGATCTGCCTGCGGCGGGGAAGTAGCCCGCAGGCAAGTAGACATCCGGCGGCCCGATGCAGGCCGCCACCGCGCCCACCCGCTTCTTAGTGCTGATTCATCCACGCCGGCTGACGGGTGCGCGACTCGCGATCCAGCTTGCGCATACGGAACTCGAGGTCGTACAGGTCGGTGGCTTCCGCCAGATACGCGTCGTTGCGTTCCTTGGCGCGTTCATCGGCGGACTTCGTGAGGAAGAGGAAAAGGCGGCTCAGAAGATACATGGTAACCTCGACGGTGTAAGGGTTAACACCTAAGTACAAACCCGATTATACGGGAAAACCCTGAGAGCTGCCACCGAATCATTATTCTGATGCTGCTGCGCAACATGCACTGATCAGAGTCTTGCCGCCGCGCTGCGGTCCGCGGTTTCTGCCGGTGCCGCCCGGCGTTGCAGGCGGAAAAAGTCCCAGATCAGGGCGCTGGCATCGGGCCCTTTTGAAGAGTGAAACGGCACGCTGTCGTCGCCGCCGCTCCAGGCGTGTCCAAGGCTGCCGATCCGGTAGACGCTCACCACCCGTCGCCCCGCTTGCAGGTAGTCGCGCACCACCACGTCAGCCCGGCGCTCCTCGCGCAACTGGCCGTCGCGACCTGAGCCACGCGCGTCCACCAGGCCGTTCAGGCGCAAGAACTGGACGGCCAGTTGTTCCGCGTTCACAGGCGCGACGACAGGATCGTCGTCGCCCTGCAGAATGATGGCCGGCATGCCAGGGTACGCGGATACGTCGACGGCTTTGTCCACCAGCGCCACAGGGTCGTGACGGGAGCCGCGCCGCATGACGTCCATCGCCGTAATGCCGGAATGCGCTTCGCCGAACATGGGCCCCGAATGCAGCGCCACGGCCGCGAACCGTTGCGGGTAGTGCGCCGCGAGCAGCGTAGCCAGCCCGGCGCCCGCCGACAAACCCGCCACGTAGACACGCTCACGGTCGAACCCGTGCTGCTCCACCAGCGACTCCACGAGCGAATCCACGGCGCGCGCCTCCGCGAGGCCCGTATGTTCGCTCGTGTCGTACCAGTGCCAGCACCGATGGGCATGCGCGTGCTTCGATTGCTCGGGGTACAGCACGGCGAACCCGTACCGGTCGGCGAGAAGGTTCATGCGCGAACCCTCGGCGAATTCGTCGATGGACTGCTTGCAGCCATGGAGCATCACGACCACCGGCATCTGCGTCGTCGGGCGGTCGGCCGGAAGGTAGAGACCGTAGGACAGGTGATTCACGAGCCGGCCGGCCGGAACAGGCGCCGAATGGAAGGAACGGGTCCAGTGCCCGGTCGCCCACGCGGCTGCGCGGGGACGCACGCGCGACTCCCTTGCCGGCGGCGTGCCGCGCGTGGCGGGCTTGCGCGCCTTCACGGTGGGCTTGGCGGCCGGTTTCGTCGTGGCTCTTGTCGGCGTTGCAGCACGCGCCGGCCGCAACCCCGCGCGTTTCGTCGTCTTGCGAATGTGTTCGCTCTGGATGGCCAGCAGGCGCTTCAAGCCGCCCAGCCAGATCTTCGTAAAGCTTTTGGTCATCGGGGACCTCGTAAAAGGGACCGATCTGTCGCTTCCCGCTGCGTCGTTCGCGAGCGGAAGGCGACATGTTGTGCGTTGCACAATAACACCATTCCGGGTCTGTCGCTGACGTCGAATATGCCTGCCGGATTGCGCTTCGCTCCTCTCGTCGCGCGACTCACCGCGCCCGACTTGCCGCACGGCCGCCGGCCCCCTCCCGCGGGCGGCGGCTATACTGGAGCTTATGCATTTAACGTGTTGTCGTCGGATGAAGCGGCTTACGCGTTATTCAAGTGATGAACCTGCCCTGAACGCGCCCGGTCGCCCGATGTCATGCCAGAGTTGCCTTCCCACCTGTGGTACCTGATCACCAGCTTCGGCGGCGCCGGCCTGACGCTGCCGCTGGCGCTCGCCATTGCGCTGTGGCTGGCGTTCGGGTACTCGTGGCGCCTTGCGGCGGGTTGGCTAGTGCTGCTCGGGATTGCCGTCGGCATCGTCACGGTGACGAAGATCGCCTTTCTGGGTTGGGGTGTCGGCATTCGTGAGCTCGACTTCACTGGCGTAAGCGGGCACGCAATGCTCTCTACGGCCGTCTATCCAGTCGCTTTTTTCCTCGTGCTATTGCGGGCGCGGCCCCCGGTACGAATACTCGGCATTGTGGCCGGCATCGCGGCCGGCGCTGCAGTGGGGCTCTCGCGGGTCGCGCTGGAGGCGCATTCGCCATCCGAAGCCGTGACGGGCTGCTTCGTCGGGGCTCTGACGGCGCTCGCGTTCATCCGATGGGCGTGGCATGCGCAGCCTGGGCGGCTGTCGGCGTCCGCGGTGACGATCAGCCTCGCCATCCTCGCTTTCACGCTGCATGACGTGCGCGTGCCGACCCAGCGCTGGGTCACGCACATTGCGCTCAAGGTGTCCGGCCACGAGCGTCCGTTCGTCCGCGCCAAATGGAAAGCCGGACGCTACGACCGCCCTCCTGCCGCCCCGGTCTCGCAGACTAGCAACACGCTTTCGCCGCGGCCCTCCGAAGCGGTCTAACCTGCGACCGCGCCCCACGTCGCGCGCCGCAGGTCGCATTTCCAACACCCAAGCGACGGACGGTGCTCAGCGCAGCGCCTGATCGAGCAGCCCCCAGCCCGGCCGCCTTTCCCAGACGCCTGCGCCGCGACCGCTGCGTCTCAATCGCTCACGCCGAGAATCACGCTCGACGCCTTGAACGCCGCAATCGCCTTCACACCGTCGTTAAGGCCGAGCGCATCCACGCTCTCGTTCGTAACGATTGCCGTCACCACCGGGCCGCCGTCGAGCTGAAGCGCGACCTCCGAGTTCACCGCGCCGCGCTTGACGCCGCTCACCGTGCCGCGCAGCTGGTTGCGCGCCGAGAGCTTGACGGGCTTGCCGTCGTCCACGAGCAGCATCACCCACGAGGCCTTGATGAGCGCAAACGCCTGCGCCCCAGGAGCCAGGCCCAGCGTTTCGCTGCTCTCGTGCGTCAACACGGCCACGATGGTCTGCCCGCCCGGCAGCTCGAGTGCCACTTCGTCGTTCACAGCTCCGCGTGTTATCGCCGAGACCTTGCCGTACAGCTGATTGCGTGCGCTCGTCTTCATGCCGATTCTCCCAATGAGTTGCCAGTCGTCTGCAAAATTTTCGATTGCCTCGCCCGCGCGTTCGAGAAACCGCCGGTGCTCCCGCTCCACCGCGCGAAACGTGGCGATCAGCTTGAGTGCGCGCGGCGTGAGTGTCGTGCCGCCACCGCCCTTGCCGCCCGTTGCCCGTTCGACGAGCGCCTCGCCCGCCAGGTTGTTCATGGCGTCGATGGCATCCCACGCGGCCTTGTAGCTCATGCCCACCGCTTTGGCCGCGCCCGTGATGGAGCCCGTCTCGCCAATCGCCGCGAGCAGCGCGATGCGCGACGCGCCGCCGAGCGTGTGCTCGCCGGCCTGAAACCATACGGAGCCGCCGAGTTCGAGCGGCTCGCGCAACGCACGGGCGGAGCGCGAGGAACGGGACGAGCGGGCAGGACGGGCGGTACGCGAAGTCATCGGCGCAAGGCAAAGAGGGGGGGAAACGCGGCGGGACGAACAACGTCCATGACGTGGACGCCGGCCGATTATAGCCACGCACCACACGACCAGCCGCGACCGCGCAACGGCGCTCACCCGTCGCCGCCTACGATCTTCGGCGCATCGAGGTCGCGCAGCAGCCGCTCGCCTTCTCGCGCCGTGTAACGCTTGACCGCCTCGCACCAGCCGCGCGCAAAGCCCTGCTGATACGCGTCGACGTTAAGTTCATCCAGATAACCGAGCGCCACCGCGGCGTCGTTGCCGTCCCCCAGCACGCTCTGGATGCGCGAGAGCGTCTTCGCCACCTCCACGCGCGTCTTGCGCGACAAGATGGACTCGAAGAACTCCAGCGCGTACCGCAGACGCTTGGCCTCGATGCGCACGCTATGGCGCGCCTTCTCGTCGATGGTCGTGAGTTTCGGCGTCTCGACGAGCCGGCGATACGGTTTGCGGATGCGCTTCTTCGCATGCTTCGCGAGCGACTGCCGCGCGGCATTGGGCGGCGTCTCGCGCGAGAGCAGCGCTGTCTGCCATTCGAGCCACGCGAGCGCGAGGTTCGCGTAACGCCGCGACGCCATGGCTTCCTGCACCTTCGCGCGCGCGGCGAGGCGCTGGACGTCGGCGGCCTCGCGCGTGGCTGCCCAGCGCGCAGCGTCGGTGTCCGCGTTCGCCAGCGCCGGCAGCGTCGAATCGACGAACACGTCGCGGTCGCGCGCGTTGCCCAGCAGCTTGCCAAGCCACTTCAGGTCGGGTTCGATGCGGTCGGCCCACGCTTCGTCAGCCCAACCCTTGAAGAGGCGCATGGCCGTGCGCAAGCGCCGTTGCGCGACTCGCATCTGATGGACGAACTCGGTATCCGCGGCGTCGCGCACGCCGGTTTCGTTGCCGAACCAATGCTCGGCGACATTGCGTCCGATGATGGCGAGCGCCTCGCGCTGGGTACGTGCTCCCGACAGATCGACCCCGCCCGCACGCACCGCCGTGAGCGCCGCGCCCACGCGATTACGGCATGTGCGGTCCGCGTAATCCGTCAGTTGCACGAAAGCGGGCAGCGCCGCGAGCGCGTCGCGTGCGGTCGCGAAAAGCGCCTGCCACGCGGCGGCGGGCACGGCCCCGCCCGGCCCGCTTCCAGGATCATCGGGCAAGGCAATCGAGAGACGCAGTTCATGAAGGCAGGGCTCGGCGCGATCCGGTGGCCCCATATCGGCATCGAGCGTCACGTCGATCACGACGCCATCCGGGCGCGGCCACATCCAGCGCGTGCGGGCAAATGCGAGCGTTGCGGCGGGTTGCAGCTCGCCCGCCATGGCGAGCGCTTCGCGAAACGCGGCGGGAGCGTCGTCGAAAGAAATGGCCGCGAGGCCGGCCGGGCGGTGGGCTCCATCAGACGGCGCCGCATCAGACGATGCATCACCCGGCGCATCGATCGCCACATCGAATACCGCCGAGCGGATCATGACGCCCGGCGAAAACGGCTCGAAATGCCAAACGGTGGCGCGCTGCGCATCTGCTGACGCTTCGATCGCCACCCGCCAGCCCGCATGGACCAGCGCGCTGCCGTTATCGAAACAGACGCTTTCGATGCGGGCGACAGAATCGCCGTCGGCACGCTCGAGCTGCGGCAGCGCTTCGCCCAGCAATTGAACGAATGCCGGTGCCTTCCCGCGTCGGCGGCTGCCGTCCTTCTTTTGACCGGCCCAATCACGGACCGCCGGTACAGCGATATCCAGCACGATCTCGATAAAACGAGCCATGAATATTCACCGGTAAGAAATGCGGCGCGCCCTGCCCGCGTGGCCGCCCGCCTCGGCAAGAACGCCACCGTTCATGTTACACAAGCCGACAGCCGGACAGAAAAACGACGCGCGAGGCAACGTGCGCCTTATGAGCGCACGACCGCATAAGGTGTGCGTAGGGTGGGGCGCAGGACGCAGGCACCCCCCGGCACCGCAGACCGCGCGCAACGGACAAGGCACAATGCCGCACTGGCGCCATGTTCGACGCCGCGCTCGTTTGAAAGCGCGCGGGCGCCATTCGTTCCTGTGTGCGTGAACTGCGTCACGCGCACGACGCCTCGCGAAACAACTTTGCAGTCTGCGTAGAAGGCAGTCCGTCCGAGACGATGCCCGCGACGACTCTGTCCGGCTCGTCCCGTCCCCCTGTCCAACTCGCGCCGTCCCTTGCGCCGCGCGCCAGCCTGGGAGCCCTACATGGCAACGCTGTCCGATATCCGGCATATCGTCGTGCTGATGCTCGAAAACCGTTCGTTCGATAACGTGCTGGGCTACCTCTATACCGACGGACGCGACTTCAACGGCCTCGCCCACGCGCCCGGCACCGCCAACCCGGAGCCGGGCAACACGCCCATCGCGCCGTGGACAGCACCGGGCGACCCCGCCGCGATGTCGCTGCCCGCGCCAGACCCCGGCGAATCGTTCGTCGACATCACGCAGCAGCTTTACGGCAACGCTGCGGCCAGCGGTGTTGCGCCCATGAACGGCTTCGCCGCGAATTACGTGGCGCACGGCGGCAAGGCGCGCGACATCATGCATTGCTTCAGTCCGCAGGACTTGCCGGCGCTCACCACGCTCGCCAGAAGCTACGCGGTCTCCGACATGTGGTTCGCTTCCGCGCCGTGCCAGACGTGGCCGAACCGCTTCTTCGTCCACACGGGCACGGCGAACGGCTACGAGAACAACGACCTTGCCGGCTTCCCGTTTCCCATGCAGAGCATCTTCAACGAGTTGCAGGGCGCGCAGCAGAAGTGGCGCATCTACTTTCACGACTTCTCGCAAGCCGCGCTGTTGCAACGGCTGTGGCCGTACTTCACGAACTTTCGTCCGTTCGACGAGTTCCTGGAAGACGTCAATTCGAACGACATGCCCGCGTACTCGTTTCTCGAACCGCGCTACTTTCCTGGCCTCGACATGCCGTGCGACATGCATCCGCCGCACAACGTGGCCTACGGCGATGCGCTGGTGGCGCAGGTGTACAACGCGGTGCGCAACTCGCCGAACTGGGCCTCGACGATGCTCGTCATCACCTTCGACGAACACGGCGGCTGCTACGACCACGTGCCGCCGCCCGCCGCGGTATGCCCCGAAGCGCCGCGCCCGGGTCAGGTGTTCGGGTTCGACCGCTACGGCGTGCGCGTGCCTGCCGTGATCGTGTCGCCGTACACGAAGCCGCAAACCATCCTGCGCTCAGCAGGCCCGCAGCCGTTCGATCACACGTCCATCATCCGCACCGTGCGCGCGTGCTTCGGCTTGCAGAATCCGCTGTCGGCACGCGAAGCCTCGGCGCCTGACCTGAGCGCGGCGCTGAACGACTCGCTCGACGTCAACCGCGCGCCTGCGACTTTGCCGGTCACGACGCCCGCATCCGCCGCGAACGACCTGCAGGCCGCGCAAACCGCGCAGCCGACCGGCCTGCAGAAGCTGTTTCACCAGATCGCGGAAAAACTCGATGCGCTGACGAAGCCCGACGTTTCCGTCGAGCAGCATCTGCAAACCGCAGTCCAGCAGACGGCGGCGCAACCGCCGTTCAATCCCGCGCAGTTCCCCGCCATCAACGCGGAGCAAGCCGGCGCCTACGCGCGAGGCGTGATGCAGGCGCTCGCGGCGGGCGGGGCGACGACGTCAAATAGCGCGAGCGGCACGGCTGGCACGGCGGGGACAACCGGCACACCAGTCACGACACCGCCAGGCATCGCGCCGTCACGCCCCAACGGCGCGGGGCAACAGGACCCGTACGTCGGCGGTAGTTGAGCGGCAAGCACGCCTGCGGGCAAGCGCCCACCGGTCCTGGACGCGAAAGCCTCCTCGCGAAAGCCGCGAACGAAAAGGCGCAAACCAACGCCGTCCATACCGCCACGCGGCCACGCGGTCACGGGACCATGCGCCGCCGCGCGGCGCTGCCGCTCTCGCATGCCGCCGTGCCAGGCCACCCTGAGCGCGTGCTCCGCCATCTTTCTCTATCATCGTCGCGATGCCCCAACAGCGGCGGGGAGCGTCACCAGCGTGAACGGGCTCCGAGCCATGCCTCGCCGCGCCAACCGAGGAACTGCACGATGAACATCGATCTTTCCGGCAAGACCGCCATAGTCAGCGCATCCACCGCGGGCATCGGGCTCGCGATCGCTACGGGACTCGCGGAATCGGGCGCCGAAACCGTCATCAACGGACGCACCCAGGAATCCGTGGATCGCGCCATCGAAACCATCCGCAAAGCCGTGCCGCAGGCGAAGCTGCGTGCTTTCGCCGGCGATCTCGGCACGCAAGCCGGCGCGGATGCGCTCGCGAAAGCCGTGCCCTCCGCCGATATCCTCGTGAACAATCTTGGCGTCTTCGGCCCGGGCGACATCTTCAGCACCGAAGACAGCGATTGGGAGCGCTACTTCCAGTACAACGTGATGTCCGGCGTGCGGCTCACGCGTCAGTATCTGAAGGGCATGGTGGATCGTCGCTGGGGGCGCGTGGTGTTCATCTCGTCGGAATCGGGGCTCAACATTCCGCCCGACATGCTGGCCTACGGCTTCAGCAAAACAGCGCAGCTCAGCATTGCGCGCGGCATCGCGAAGACCGTGGCAGGCAGCGGCGTGACGGTGAATTCGGTGCTGCCCGGTCCGACGCTCTCGGACGGCCTGCGCGCGATGGTGGCCGATACCGCGAAGAAGGAGGGCAAGAGCGTGGAGCAGGTGGCCAACGAATTCGTGCTCGCGCATCGCGGCAGCACGCTGCTCAAGCGCGTGGCCACCACCGAGGAGGTCGCCAACATGGTGGTGTACGTCTGCTCGCCGCAGGCGTCCGCCACGACCGGCGCGGCGCTGCGCGTGGACGGCGGCGTGGTGGACACGATCGCCTGAGGTGGCCTGAAACCACCTGAGCGGCCATTCAGTTTCACACCAGACGCCTCCACGGCAAACGATCCACGATCGAACGGCGGACGGCGCACGCGCGCCGTCCGCCCCGCCGGGCTCATCCGCGCAGGCCTCGTCCACATCACAGCAGACCGTAAACGAGCCCGCGCCCACATCACGTCGCGTACTGCGCGATCCCGTTACCGAACGACCAGTTCTCCTTCAGCACCTCGACGAGGTTGATGAACACGTCCTCGCGCCGCACGCCTGGGTCGTTCGCCAGGTTCTCCACGATCTGCGCGTAGAGCGCCTTCTTCTGCGCCTCGTTCCGCGAATTGGTGACCGTGAGCTGGATCAGCACCAGATCGTCAGTGCGGTCGATGCCGAGATAGTGCTTGCCGTAAAAGAAGCTGCCCTCGTCATGCTCGGTAATCGACATGAAGATGTCGTCTTCCGGCACGTTGAAGGTGGCGACAAGCGCGCGCTGGACGCCCTGCGCCAGCGCCTTGCGATAAGGCGCCGGCTTGCCGGCGCGAATGGCGATGCGGGTGAACGGCATGATGGCCTCCTGTTGAAAGATCGGACGCTTCCCAGCTTAGGGGCGCGCATCCATAATGAACAGGCATTGCTGCCTATTTCATCCATTTTCAACAGAAATGAAAGTTCTCGATCTCGATGCCGTGCGTGCCTTCGTGCTGGTGGCCGACCTGCGTAGCTTCACGCGCGCCGCCGATGCGCTCGACACCACGCAATCCGCTGTGAGTCTCAAGCTCAAACGGCTCGAGCGGCATCTCGGCAAGCAATTGCTGGAGCGCACGCCGCGTGTGGTGAAGCTGTCGCCTGAAGGCGGCACGTTCCTCGCCGCCGCGCGCGACCTGCTTTCGGCGCACGAGCGGGCGCTGGGGTCGCTCGCTATCGAGCGGCGCAAGCTCACGCTGGGTCTTTCCGAACACGTCGCGGACGCCAACCTGCCGCATCTGCTCGCCCGGCTGAACACGCACGACCCGGGGCTCGTGCTGGAACTGCATATGGGCATGTCGGCGGGGTTGCTGGCGCGATTCGACGAGCGGCAACTGGACGCGGTCATCGTCCGTTACGAGCGCGATGAACCGCCACGCGACGACGCCGAGCCGCTATTCACGGAACCGATCGTCTGGCTCAGCGCGCCGGACTGGGCGCCGCGACCGGACGCGCCGCTGCCGCTCGCGCTGCTCACGGCGCCGTGCTCGGTGCGGGCCGCGGCACTGCGCGCGCTGGACGGCGCGGGCGTGCCGTGGACCGAGACCTTCATTGGTGGAGGCGTGACCGCCATCGGCGCGGCCGTGGCGGCGGGGCTCGCCATCTCACCGCTGGCACGGCGCGTGGCGCCACGCGGCCTGGTGGACGTCGGGGCCCGGCTCGGCCTGCCCGCCCTGCCGGATTCGCAGGTCACGCTGCATTCGCGGGTGCGCGACGAGCGGTCGATCGAAACGCTCAGGCTGATTGCGAACGGGCTACAGAATGGGCTGCAAGGCGGTTCGTCGCTTGGGCGCTAGTCAGGTAATCAACGCGTTTGACCGCTTGAGGGCCGCCGGAAACGCGTCGTAACGCGCCCACGCGGTGACCCGGACCTCGGCTGGACTTCAGCTCAGGATAGGCGGCAGCTCACGCGTCTGCGGCTTGCCGGCGCCCTGTGCGTGGCTGGGCCGCGTCTGCATCACGAGTTTCGGCTTTCCGTGAGGAGCATGCTGCGCGTCCCGTTTAGCGCTGGTGCGCGCGGTTTTGCTCGCTGCGCGATGCCCGTGGGGCGCGACGGAGGCGTGCCTCGACGCCGACCTCGTCTGCCCCAGAGCACGGAGACGACCGGCGTGTTTCTCGACATGCGACCCGCGCCCGTGCGCTGCGTGCGCAACCTGCGCCGCATGCGCATGCACGCCCGTATGCACCTTCACACGCACCTTCACATGCCGCTGCGACACTGCCCGGCGACGCGCCGCGACAGGCCGCACCTGCGCCTCGTGCCGACCTTGCCCCGCGCGCGCGGATTGCGCCTCCTGCGGATTCCAGGTCTCGATATAGCGCGGCGAAGCCGCCGCCCAAACGTTGCTCGTGCCGCTCGCCCATACCGCCACGGCAATCGATGCCGCTACCACTGCTACTGCCGCCTTCACCACGCCTCCCGTTCCTTCCGATACCAACGCATACACACGCATACACACGCACACCAACCGCCATCACCCAAACGGCCGAATACCCATTTCGATGCCGGGCCGCGGATTATACCGAATATCTCTTTGCAACAATCCACAGGTGGACTATTATGCAAATACAGTTCAATTCAGGACTCTCCCGGAACTTCATCATGTCCAGAGCCGCTCATGTCACGCGTTCGGACCCGCCACCCGCTCGTGCCGGAACGCAGCCCTCGCTGACGGAAATGTCGGCGGCGGGCCTGCGCGCGTTTTTCAACATGGCCCGCGACTGGGATCTGTCCGCCGACGAGCAGATCGTCCTGCTCGGCTCGCCCGGTCGCTCCACCTTCTTCAAGTGGAAAGCGTCGCCGCAAACGGCACGGCTGGGCCGCGACACACTGGAACGTCTTTCGCTGCTGCTCGGCATCTACAAAGCCTTGCAGATCCTGTTGCCGCAGCCCTCCGCCGCGGACGCCTGGGTCAAGCGCCCCAACAGCGCCCCTCCGTTCGGCGGCCGGCGCGCGCTGGACCGCATGCTGGCCGGCAACGTGAGCGACCTCGTCGCCGTACGCGAATATCTCGATGCAATGCGAGGCGGATGGGCGTGACGGCACCGAACTGGCAAGACCGCTGGCCGGTTGCGTTGCTCGACTGGTCGCCCGCGTATCGCGTGATTCCCACGCGCTTTCCCGCCGTGAACCTGTTCGACCGCGTGGCCTCGCCCGAAGACTTCGAGGCGCTCTATGCGCTCGAAGCCATGACGAACGACCGCCTGCGCACCGAAATGGGCGAACTGGACCTGGTGCCGCGCGAGGAGCGTCGCTTCGGCCCCGGCTACGGGCCCATCATGGCGGCGTTCACGCATCTGAATCCGCTCGGCAGCCGGTTTTCCGACGGCAGCTACGGCGTGTTCTATTGCGCGAAACAGAAGGAAACGGCCATCGCTGAAACGCGCTATCACACGAGCCTGTTTCTGGCCGCTACCGCCGAGCCGCCCATGCGTCAGCAAATGCGGCTCTACACCGTGCTCGCACAAGGCCACGTCGTGGATCTGCGCAAGCACGAGGACGCAGGGCTCGACCCCGCCGTGCTCTCTCCGCACGACTACGCGGCCGGCCAGCAGCTGGGGCGAGCCGCGCGAGCGGCGGGCGCGCCGGGCATCGTGTATCCGTCGGTGCGGCATAGGGGTGGGGAATGCCTCGCCGCGTTACGCACCATGCTGCTGCGCGACTGTCATCACGCGGCGTATCTCGAATACAACTGGAACGGCAAGGCTGTGGACGTGGTGTTCGAACTGAACCAGGTGGGCTGAGAAAGCCAGAGGCCGCCGCGATTCGACCGAACCGCCTCAGGGCACACCTCGGCGCAGGCAGCCAGAACCACGAAGGCTCAAGGCAACGCCATTTCCGCCGCGCCTTCGGCGCGCGCCGCCTCGACAGTCACCGACCACCTATGCGCCGTGCGCGCCTGCACGACGGTGAGCTTGCCCCCAGGGCCGAAGGCGCCGGTATCGATGAACACCTGCGAGCCGATCTGATGGATCTGCCGCATCGGCGTGTGGCCGCAATACGTGAGCGAGAGCCCCGCCTGCCGATGCGATTCACCCATCGACATCGCGAGCTCGCGGCCCCATAGCAGATGCTGCCGGGCGTCGTCGTCGAAATTGCCGGCATCGAGTGTGGTGTCGTCGCCGAAGAACTCGGCGTGCAGCACGTTGAAACGGTCCGCGCCGCTGCCCACCACACGGGCGAGCGGCAAGGTGCGCAGCTTGCGCGCGTAGAGCTTGAGACGCCCCTCGGGCACCGTCGCGCCCCACGCGCCGCCAATGCCGTACCAGTAATGCCGCGGCAGGCGGCCCTCGGCGACGGCGCACAACGTGTCCTCGTGATTGCCGAGCACCGCGTAGAACCAGGGTTTGTCGAGCAGCGCAAGCGCTTCTTCCGACTGGGTGCCGCGATCCACCAGATCGCCCACCGAAAAGAGCCGGTCGCGCGCCGGGTCGAAGTCGATTTCGCGCAGCAGGAAGCGCAGCGCGTCCACACAGCCGTGCAGGTCGCCCACGACGAAGTCGCGGCCCGCGCGGTTGCGTTCGTGATGCTCGACGACAGGAACGAGGGTGGAGGTCATCTGCCAATGATAGTGCGCCGCCAATAACGCGTATGCGCGCTGACGATCTTTTCCCACCACCTCTGCAGCGCGTTCGCGCGCTGGGGAAAGCGCCTTGTTGGCCAAGGCTTCCCTACCCGGCCTGATACGTGCCCCCCGAACGTCGCTCCAACGCGTCGCTCCGATGTGTCGCCCCGATACGCCGCCCCATGCATCGCCCAACGCACCGCCCAAGTTAGAATCGCCGCGTCGCGTCCGCGCCCGGCACAGGTTGCGTTCGCTGAACCCCACACTCTGCTTTCAACGCACCCATGACCCTTTACCCTCAAGTGCTGCGCAACCGTCCGCGTCTGGTTGCCGGCATCGTGGTCGGCCTCGTGGTCGGCCTGTTCGTGCCCGGCACCATACGGCCCATGATCCGACTGCTCGTGGGCTGGGACAGCGGCCTGTGGGTCTATCTCGCGCTCATCTGGACGCACATGGGTCTCGCCCATCACTCGCGCGTGCGCGAGATCGCCCAGCAGGACGACGAAAAAGCCAGCATCGTGCTTGCGGTCGTCTGCACGGCGACGGTGGCAAGCATCGCGGCCATCGTGCTCGAACTGGCTTCTGCGAAGAACCTCGGCACCGCATCCACCATCGAGCACTACCTGCTCAC
Organism: Paraburkholderia sp. A1RI_3L; assembly: GCF_048957895.1. Classification (NCBI taxonomy): domain Bacteria; kingdom Pseudomonadati; phylum Pseudomonadota; class Betaproteobacteria; order Burkholderiales; family Burkholderiaceae; genus Paraburkholderia; species Paraburkholderia sp. A1RI_3L. Next base: position 188,450 of record NZ_JARCHA010000004.1, on the reverse strand, counting down.
AGGCGCGACGCTGATCGGCGCGTGGTTTCTGATTCCCACCATCTTCACGCTGCACTACGCGCGGCTCTTCTACGGCTCCGATTCGCCGCAGCCGCCGCTCGCGTTTCCCGAAGACAACCCCGAACCGGACTACTGGGACTTCCTGTACTTCTCGTTCACCATTGCCGTGGCTTCGCAGACGGCCGACATCGGTCTGCGCGGCAGCAGCATGCGCCGCGCCGTGCTCGCACAGGCCTTGCTCTCGTTCTACTTCAACGTGGCCGTGCTCGGCCTGTGCGTGAACATCGCGGCCGGCCTGCTGGGCTCGTAAAGCGCGGCGACGCGTAACGGGTCACCAGCAGGCCACCAGCGGGTCACCGGCAGGTCACCGACAGATCACCGGCGTGGGCCGGCGGCCCGTGTAAAACGCGCCCTGGCTGCGCCAGTTTTACCGCGCGACGTTCGCTCACGCGCCTTCTTTCCGCTCCCATCCATTCCATCCCGGCCTTTGACGCCCCTTGCACGGCGAAGGCCACTCGCTCGTGCGTGGCTCCCGTGCCTCTGCGCGCGAATGCTTTGGCACGTCCCTTGCTGTCTCAACGCTGCCGAAGGAGCACGCCGGCAGCCGCAAATACGGTCGGAAATGCCCCGGCGACACGCCGTTGTATGGACTACATTTGACGAGTACGCGCACGGCCCCCGGGCAGTGCGCGGGCTCGCCTCCCTGGAAGCCCAACAGGCGTTGTGATCGCACGCTGTGCATCCACACCGCACGAAGAAACTGGGATACGACCAATGGAATTTCCCCACGCCTATGCGCCGCGTATCTACTTCGCTCACTCCGTTCTTGTCGGGCCATTCGAAGCGTGGCCTGCCCAGTTCGCCCATGCCGCCGCGCTCGGGTTCGACCACGTCCTGATCGGCGGATTGTTCCAGCCAGGCCGGGCCGGACATGCGCTGATCGTCGGCGATCACGCGCGCCTTCATCCCGTTTTCGACACGGTGCAGCCCGCCACGGAAGCACTGCGCGAACTCGCCGATGCCGCAAGCGAACACGGCCTCACGCTGCTCGCCGATCTCGCGATCGATCGCGTGGCCGCAGACGGCGCGTTGTTCGCCGCTCACGCCGACTGGTTTCATCCATTCGAGGCCGAGGAAGCGCGGCTCGACCCGCGTCACGGTCATCGCGGCGACAACGTTGCCTACGCGAATTTCAGCGCGAGCACGGCAAGCGGCGAAGGCCCGCTCGTGGACTGGTGGACGCAGCAGTGGATCGCGCTGGGCGAAGCGGGCGTGGGCGGTTTTCGTTTCGACTCGCCGCATTGCGTGCCGGCTGCGGTGTGGCGGCGTCTGATCCGGCAAGCGCGTGCGCGCGTGCCGTCCATGCGTTTTCTCGCGGCCACACCAGGGCTTGCGCGTCATGACGTGGCCGCGCTGGAAGGCGTGGGTTTCGACAGCGTGTTTTCGTCGCTGCGCTGGTGGGACTATCGTTCGAGCTGGCTCACCGAAGAACACGCCGCGCTGCGCCGCGTCGCCGCGCCCATTGCGTTTCCCGAAGCACCGTACGGCACGCGCCTGCGCAACGACTTCGCGGATGCCGCAGACGCGAGCATCGTCGAGCGCGCGTATCGCCGCGCGCTGTACACGGCCGCATCGGTTGGCACGGGCTGGCTCATGCCGATGGGCTTCGAGTACGGCGTCGCCGAGCCCATCGCGTTCACACGCGGCAGCGCCGGCCACTTCGCACACGCGTGCACGAACGCACCGTTCGACCTCTCCACGCACGTGACGCACGCCAACGCCTTGCAGCGCGACACCCTGGCGCTGGATACAAGCGGCGAGCTACGCCTGTTGAGCAGCCCAGGTGCACCGGTCGCGGCGTTACTGCGCGGCGACCACGCCGACTTGCGAGACGCGCAGGAAGCGGTGCTGATCGTGGTGAATCCCGAGCTGGCCGCGCCGGTCCACGCCGATCCCGCGCGCTTTCTGGATGGTGTGCCCGGCGCCTTCACGCGGTTTCTTTCGCTCGACGCCGTGGCGTCGGCGCGTGGCGCATTCGCAGGCCAGCAGCCCGCCACCGACGCCGATACCGATACAACGGCCGTGCCCGAACAATCGACACGCGCATCGCAGTCGCAACGGCAATCGCAGTCCGCCACCGACGCGCCGCCCACGCACACAGCAATGCCGAACAAAGAGGCCGCAAACAAAGCCGCGGCAACGAGCAAAGCGTCGAAGACAAAGATCTCAGGTACCAACGTCGCGAGCACCGCGCAGGTGTCGACGAAGACCAGGGCCAACGTCGAAGCGCCCCACCAGGCCAACACCACCCCCATGCCGCAGCCGCTCGCCGCATTCACGCTCGCGGCCGGCGCATGCCGGTTGTTCGCCGCGGTGGCCGACCCGCCCGTGAATCTCGCACCGCCGCTCGACAAGCCGAAGGATCGCAAGAGCGGCCACAAGACCGTGCTCGATGCCATCGCCGCGCCGCGCATCGCCATCGAAAGCGTGTCGCCCGCCGTGGATCACGGCCGCTTCGTCGCGAAGCGCGTGGTGGGCGAACGCGTCGAGGTGAAGGCCGCGATCTTCGCGGAAGGTCACGACCGCATCGCCGCCGCCGTGATCTGGCGCGCCGCCGACGAAACCGCCTGGCACGAAGCGCCCATGACCGCCACGCAGCCCGCGGGCACCGACCTCTGGACCGCCCGCATTCCGCTTGAACGCGTAGGCCGTCACGAATTCACCGTGATCGCGTGGCGCGACGACTTCGCCTCGCTCGTCGACCATGTGCAGAAGAAGCTGAACGCGGGCCAGTCCATCGATCTCGAACTGCAGGAAGGCGCGCATCTGCTCGCACTCGTGCTGGCCGAAGCGGAGACTGCCGAAGGCGCGGACACCGCCGCACTCGAACGCATCGTCAAGCACTACGCGAAGGCGCACGGCGACGACCGCCGCGACCTGCTGCTCGCGCCCGTCACAGCAGCGGCCGTTGCGGCGGCGCGCCACCGGCCGTTCCTCTCGCGCGATCCGCTCGTCTATCGCATCGACGCCGAACGCGCCGAAGCCCGCTTTGCCAGTTGGTACGAGATCTTCCCGCGCTCCATGAGCGACGACGAATCGCGCCACGGCACCTTCGACGACGTCATCGCCAAGCTGCCGCGCATTCGCGACATGGGCTTCGACGTGCTGTACTTCCCGCCCATTCATCCCATTGGCCTTGCCAACCGCAAGGGCCGCAACAACACGCTTAACGCAGAGCCCGGCGACGTAGGCAGCCCTTACGCGATCGGCGCAGCGGAAGGCGGCCACACCGCCGTGCATCCGCAGTTGGGCACGCTCGACGACTTTCGTCGCATGCTGGCCGCCGCGCACGCGCACGGCCTCGAAATCGCGCTGGATTTCGCGATTCAGTGCTCGCCGGATCACCCGTGGCTCGGGGAACATCCCACGTGGTTCGCGTGGCGCCCGGACGGCACGCTGCGCTACGCGGAAAATCCGCCGAAGAAGTATCAGGACATCGTGAATCCGGACTTCTACGCGCACGACGCGAAGCCCGACCTGTGGCTCGCGCTGCGCGACGTGATCCTGTTCTGGATCGACGCGGGCGTGCGTATCTTCCGCGTGGACAATCCGCACACGAAGCCGCTGCCGTTCTGGGAATGGATGATCGGCGACGTGCGCGCGCGTCACCCCGACGTGCTCTTTCTCTCCGAAGCATTCACGCGCCCGCGCTTGATGTACCGGCTCGCGAAGATCGGTTTCTCGCAGTCGTACACGTACTTCACATGGCGCGAGTCGAAGCGCGACTTCACCGAATACCTCACCGAACTCACGCAGACCGAAGTGCGCGAATTCTTCCGGCCGAACTTCTTCGTCAACACGCCGGACATCAACCCACGGCATTTGCAGTCGTCGGGGCGCTCGGGCTTCCTGATTCGCGCGGCGCTGGCCGCCACGCTCTCGGGCCTGTGGGGCGTGTACAGCGGCTTCGAACTCTGCGAGGCGCGCGCGCTGCCCAACAGCGAGGAATATCTGGATTCCGAGAAGTACCAGCTGCGCGCGTGGGACTGGAACCGGCCCGGCAACATCGTGGCCGAGATCGCCGCGCTCAACCGTGTGCGCCGCGCCAATCCGGCGCTGCACACGCACCTGGGCATCACGTTCCTGCCCGCGCACAACGAGCACATTCTGTGTTTCGAGAAGGCCACCGAGGCACGCGACAACGTGATCGTCGTCGCGATCAACCTCGACCCGTTCAACGAGCAGGGCGCCGATTTCGAACTCTCGTGGCAGACGTTCCACCACTGGCATCTGGACGATCACGCCCGCTTGAAGGTGGTGGAGGAAACGAGCGGCGAGCACTTCGAATGGCACGGGCGCTGGCAGCACGTGAGGCTCGATCCCGGCAGGCGGCCCTTTGCGATCTGGCGCATCGAGCCGGCGCAAGGTTTGCCGCGCATCGAACCGGTCGAACCAGAAGCCGCCGACCTCACCCGCCACCCCGAACTCAGCCCGAATTTCCCGAACGAAGGTGCGACATGAAACGTGACGACACTCCTGCGGGTACGTTGCAGGTCCGCGCCGCCGGCGCCGTCGAAACGCAACCGCAGTCCGTGGCGGCAGAAGCGCGGCAAGCCGGCGCAAGCAAGGCGCGTCGCGGCCACCCCTCGCAGCTTTCCAACGACCCGCTCTGGTACAAGGACGCGGTGATCTACCAGGTGCACGTGAAGTCGTTCTTCGATTCGAACAACGACGGCGTGGGCGACTTCCCGGGGCTGCTCGCGAAGCTCGACTACATCGCGGGGCTGGGCGTCACCGCGATCTGGCTGCTGCCGTTCTACCCGTCGCCGCGCCGCGACGACGGCTACGACATCGCCGATTATCGCAACGTGCACCCGGACTACGGGCATCTCTCGGACGTGCGCCGCTTCATCCAGGAGGCGCACGCGCGCGGCATTCGCGTCATTACGGAACTGGTCATCAATCACACCTCGGACCAGCATCCGTGGTTCCAGCGCGCGCGCCGCGCGCGGCCCGGCTCGAATCATCGCAACTACTACGTGTGGTCCGACAACGATACGAAGTACGCCGGCACGCGCATCATCTTCATCGACACCGAGCCCTCCAACTGGACCCACGACCCGGTGGCCGGCGCCTACTACTGGCACCGCTTCTACTCGCATCAGCCCGACCTCAATTTCGACAATCCGGCCGTGATGCGCGAAGTGCTGCAGATCATGCGCTTCTGGCTCGACATGGGTATCGACGGGCTACGGCTCGACGCCGTGCCGTATCTCGTGGAACGCGAAGGCACCACCAACGAGAACCTGCCGGAAACGCATGCCATCCTGAAGAAGATTCGCGCGACCATCGACGCCGAATACCCCAACCGCATGCTGCTCGCCGAGGCAAACCAGTGGCCCGAAGACGTGCAGGAGTATTTCGGCAACGAAGACGAATGCCACATGGCATTCCACTTCCCGCTCATGCCGCGCATCTACATGGCGATTGCGAGCGAAGACCGCTTCCCGATCATCGACATCATGAAGCAGACGCCGGATCTGCTGCCCACCTGCCAGTGGGCCATTTTCCTGCGCAATCACGACGAACTCACGCTGGAGATGGTCACCGACTCCGAGCGCGACTATCTCTGGAACACCTACGCGAGCGACCGCCGCGCGCGCCTGAACCTCGGCATTCGCAGGCGGCTTGCGCCGCTCATGGAGCGCGACCGCCGCCGCATCGAACTCATCAATTCGCTGCTGTTTTCCATGCCCGGCACGCCCGTCATCTACTACGGCGACGAACTGGGCATGGGCGACAACATCCACCTGGGCGACCGCGACGGCGTGCGCACGCCGATGCAATGGTCGTCGGACCGCAACGGCGGATTCTCGCGTGCCGACCCGGAACAACTGGTACTGCCGCCCGTAATGGGCTCGCTCTACGGCTTCGACGCCGTGAACGTGGAAGCACAGAGCCGCGACCCGCATTCGCTGCTCAACTGGACGCGCCGCATGCTCGCCACGCGCCGCGCGAAGCAGGCGTTCGGGCGCGGCACGCTGCGCTTTCTGCGCCCGAACAACCGCAAGATCCTCGCGTACCTGCGCGAGATGCCGGGCGAGCCGCCCATCCTGTGCGTGGCCAACCTTTCGCGTGCACCGCAGGCCGTGGAACTCGACCTCTCCGAGTTCTCCGGCATGGTGCCCGTCGAAATGACCGCCGATTCGGTGTTTCCGGCCATCGGTCAGTTGCCGTATCTGCTGACCTTCCCGCCCTACGGCTTCCTGTGGTTCCAGCTCTGCACGGGCGACCAGCGGCCCGCGTGGAGCCAGCCCATGTCGGAACAGCTGCCCGAATTCGTCACCGTGGTGATTCGCGAAGGTCAGACCGGCGCGACGCCCGAAAACATCCGGCTGCTCGAATCCGAAGTGCTGCCGTCGTGGCTCTCGCGGCGCCGCTGGTTCGCGTCGAAAGACCAGAAGCTGCGCGGCGTGCGCCTCGCCGCGCTCACCACGATTCCCGAAGGCGGCTTCGCGTTCACGGAGATCGAAGCGGACCTCGGCGACCACACCGAGCGCTACGTGCTGCCCATCGCCATCACCTGGGGCATGGACACCACCACGCCGCTGCACATCCAGTTGGCGCTCGCGCGCGTGCGCCGCGGGCGGACCATCGGCCATCTCACGGACGCGTTCGCGCTGCCGCTCTTCGCGCACGGCGTGCTGCGCAAACTGCGCCAGCACGCGGTCGTGCCCACGGTGCAGAAGAGCGAAATCCGCTTCGTTCCGAGCGAGCGCTTCAGCGAGCTCGACGCGCTGGGCGAGATGCCCGAGGTGCGCTGGCTCGCCGCGGAGCAAAGCAACAGCTCGCTCGTGATTGCGGACACCGCCGTGCTCAAACTCGTGCGGCGCCTGATGCCGGGCGTGCACCCCGAAGCGGAGATGAGCCGCTACCTCACGCACGTGGGCTACGCGAACACGCCGCCGCTCTATGGCGAGGTAGTGCGCGTGGACCCGCAGGGCGTGCCGCATACGCTCGCCATCCTGCAGGGCTATATCGACAACCAGGGCGACGCGTGGAACTGGGCGCTCGACTACCTGCGCCGCACCATCGACGAACTCGCGCTCGCCGCAGCCAACGGCAGCGACGGCGAGCCCATTACGGGCACCCAGGACGAAGCGATCGAAGGCTACCGCGCGTTTGCGGGCGCCATCGGCAAGCGTCTGGGCGAGTTGCACGTCGCGCTGGCCTCGCCCACCGACGACCCCGCCTTCGCGCCCGAGCCCGCGAAGCCCGAACACATCGCGGCGTGGATAGAAGACACGCAGACCATGCTGGCGGGCGCGCTCGACGTGCTCGCCCAGCAACTCGGCCCGAACGGCACGCTTTCGCCCGACACGCGCGAAATCGCGCAAAGCCTCATGGACCGCCGCGCGGCACTCACCGAGGCCGTCGCCAACCTGGTGCCGCTCGACGCCGTGGCGTGGCGCACGCGCATTCACGGCGACTTCCACCTGGGCCAGGTGCTGGTGGCCCAGGGCGATGCCTGGCTGATCGACTTCGAGGGCGAGCCGGCGCGCCCGCTCGAAGAACGGCGCGACAAATCGAGTCCGCTGCGCGACGTGGCGGGGCTGTTGCGCTCGTTCTCGTATGCGAGCGCAGCGGCGCAACCCACTACGGAAAGCGCGCCGCAACAGACTGCCGACCGCAAGCGTGCGCTCTTCGAACGATTCCGCGGCTACGCCATGGAGAGCTTCCTCAGCCACTATCGCGCGGCAGTGGCGGAATCGCGCATTCCGCTCGTTTCCGCAGCGCACGAGCAGCCGCTGCTGGACCTGTTCCTGATCGGCAAGGCGGCCTACGAGATTCGCTACGAGGCGGCCAACCGTCCCACCTGGATCGGCCTGCCGGTACGCGGGCTCGCCGCCATTGCGAGCCGCGTGCTAGGCGATACGGGCGCCTCGGCGGCTTCGGGCGCTTCGGGCGAGGCCACGCCGGCCACGCCCAGCGGAGGCGATCATGAGTGAACGCGATCCCTCTGCCGGCCTGCACGCGGTAGACGTCGAAGCGATTGTCGATGCCCGCCATCCCGATCCGTTCTCGCAACTCGGCATGCACTGGACCGACAACGGTCCCGCCGTACGCGCGATGCTGCCCAACGCGGCGCGCGTCACCGTGATTGCGCGCGCCGATGGCCGCGTGATCGGCGAACTCGCGCCGCTTCATCCGAATGGCCTCTTCGCAGGCTTCGTGGAAGAAGCCGTGCCGTACCGGCTACGTATCGACTGGCACGGCGTCGAGCAGGAAATCGAAGACACGTACTCGTTCGGCCCGATACTCGGCGACGAACCCTTGCAGCGGCTCGCACACGGCGACCCGTATGCGGTGCTCGAATGCCTGGGCGCGCGTCCCATGGAAATCGACGGCGTGCCGGGCGTGCGCTTCGCGGTGTGGGCGCCGAACGCGCGGCGCGTTTCCGTGGTGGGCGACTTCAACTCGTGGGACGGGCGCCGCCACCCCATGCGGCTGCGGCACAACGCGGGCGTCTGGGAACTGTTCGTGCCGCGCGTCGCGGCCGGTGCGCGCTACAAGTACGAGCTGCTCTCGCGCGAAGGCTATCCGCTGCCGCTCAAGGCCGACCCATGCGCGATGCAGACCGAGCGGCCGCCCGCCACGGGTTCGGTGGTGGCGAAGGTGGACGAGATCGACGGCTTTGCCTGGACCGATCATGAATGGATGCAGTCGCGCGGCGCGCGGCAGAACGCGCAGCAGCCGTTGACCATCTACGAGGTCCATCCCGAATCGTGGCTGCGCGTGAACGAGGAAGACCGGCGCGGGCTCACGTGGCCCGAGCTTGCGGAGCGGCTCATTCCGTACGCGAAAAGCATGGGCTTCACGCACATCGAATTCCTGCCCGTTGCCGAGCATCCGTTCGGCGGGTCCTGGGGCTATCAGCCGCTTTCGCAGTTCGCGCCTTCCGCGCGGTTCGGCTCGCCGGAGCAGTTCGCGGCCTTCGTGAATCGCGCTCACGAAGAAGGGCTCGGCGTGATTCTCGACTGGGTGCCCGCGCATTTTCCGAACGACCCGCACGGCCTCGTCTCGTTCGACGGCACGCCGCTCTACGAGCACGCCGATCCGCGCGAGGGCTATCACCAGGACTGGAACACGATGATCTACAACCTCGGCCGCAACGAGGTCAGTGCGCACCTGGTGGCGTCGGCGCTCGCGTGGCTCAAGCGCTATCACGTGGACGGGCTGCGCGTGGACGCGGTGGCGTCCATGCTCTATCGCGACTACTCGCGTGCAGCGGACCAGTGGGTGCCGAACATTTATGGCGGGCGCGAGAACCTGGAGTCCATCGCGTTTCTCAAGCGGCTCAACCACGAGGTGCGCTACGTGCCGGGCGCGCCCGGCGCAATTACGGTGGCGGAGGAATCCACGGCGTGGCCGGGCGTCACGTCGCGCATCGAAGACGGCGGGCTCGGCTTCGACTTCAAATGGAACATGGGCTGGATGCACGACACGCTCCACTACATGCACGAAGACCCGGTGTACCGGCGCTACCACCATCACAACATGACCTTCGGCATGGTCTACGCGTATTCGGAGCGCTTCGTGCTGCCGCTTTCGCACGACGAGGTGGTGCACGGCAAAGGGTCGCTGCTCGGCAAGATGCCGGGCGACCGCTGGCAGCGCTTCGCGAATCTGCGCGCGTATTTCGGTTTCATGTGGACGCATCCCGGCAAGAAGCTGCTCTTCATGGGCGGCGAGTTCGCGCAGATGGCCGAGTTCGATCACGACGGCTCGCCGCACTGGCATCTGCTCGACGACCCGCTGCATCGCGGCGTGCAGAAGCTCGTGCGCGACCTCAACCACCTTTACCACGACGAGCCGGCGCTCTACGCACTGGATAGCGACCCGGGCGGCTTCGAATGGATCATCGGCGACGACACGGCAAACAGCGTGTTCGCCTGGCGCCGCGTGGACGGCGCGGGCCGCGAGATCGTGACCGTCTGCAACTTCACGCCGGTGCCGCGCGAGGGCTACCGCGTGGGCCTGCCGCGCGCGGGCCACTGGGCCGAAGTGCTCAACACCGACGCGGCCCTGTACGGCGGATCGAACATGGGCAATGCCGGGCTCGTGGTCACGCAGGACATTGCGAGCCACGGCAAGCCGCAGTCCGCCGCGCTCGTTCTGCCGCCGCTCGCCACCATCGTGTTGCGCGCACAGCCGTGAAGGCGGGCTTTTCTGAACACAGAACAGGCAAGACACAAGCGACGCACGCGCTACACCGAAGCGTCGCCCACTGAACAACTGAACAACTGACAAGAGGAAATCGGGTTCATGTCGAACATCCTGCCGGACCGGCTTCAGCCGGGTGCGCCTTACCCGCTCGGAGCCACCTGGGACGGACTCGGCACCAACTTCGCGGTCTTCTCGGCGAACGCGTGGCGCATCGAGCTGTGCCTGTTCGATCCCACGGGCCGCAAGGAAATCTCGCGCTACACGCTGCCCGAATGCACGGACGAGGTGTGGCACGGCTATTTGCCCGGCGCGCATCCGGGCACCGTGTATGGGTTTCGCGCGCATGGTCCGTATCAGCCGCAGCACGGCCACCGCTTCAATCCGCACAAGCTGCTGCTGGACCCGTATGCGCGGCGCCTCGTCGGCCAGTTCCGCTGGTCTGACGCGCTCTTCAGCTATCGCGTGCATTCGAACCGGCTGGACCTTTCCGTCGACCGCCGCGACTCCGCGCCTGCCATGCCCAAATGCGTGGTGGACGACAGCACCTTCGACTGGTCGCACGACGCGCGTCCCAACGTGCCGTGGGGCAGCAGCGTGATCCTCGAGACGCACCTGCGCGGCCTCACCATGCAGCGCGAAGATTTGCGTCCTCACGAGCGCGGCACCTTCGCGGGCCTGACGGCGCCGGGCGTGATCGAGCATCTGCAAAAGCTGGGCGTGACCGCCGTGGAGTTGATGCCCGTGCATGCGTTCCTGCACGACCGCTTTCTCGTGGCGCGCGGCCTGCACAACTACTGGGGCTACAACACCGCGGCGTTCTTCGCGCCGGAGCCCGGCTATCTCTCCACGCATCATCCCGACGAAATGCGCATCGCGATCCGGCAACTGCATGCGGCCGGTATCGAGGTCATTCTCGACGTGGTCTACAACCACACCTGCGAAGGCAACGAGCTGGGGCCCACGGTGTGCTGGCGCGGGCTCGACAACGCGAGCTACTACCGGCTCATTCCCGGCGACGAACGGCACCATATCAACGACACGGGCTGCGGCAACACGCTCAATCTCTCGCATCCGCGCGTGTTGCAGATGGTGATGGATTCGCTGCGCTACTGGGCTACCTCGTACAACGTGGACGGCTTCCGCTTCGATCTGGGCGTGACGCTGGGCCGCGAGTCCACGGGCTTCGACCCGGGCTCCGGCTTCTTCGACGTGCTGCGCCAGGACCCGGTGCTCTCGCAATGCAAGCTCATCTCGGAGCCGTGGGACATCGGTCCCGGCGGCTATCAGCTCGGTAATCTGCCGCCTGGCTTCGGGGAATGGAACGACCGCTTTCGCGACAGCGTGCGGCGCTACTGGCGCGGCGACCCCGGCCAGCGGCCCGATCTCGCCGCGCGGCTGACGGGCTCCGCGGACTTCTTCAACCGGCGCTTTCGCAAGCCGTGGTCGTCGGTCAACTTCGTCACCTCGCACGACGGCTTCACGCTGACGGACCTGGTTTCCTACACGCACAAGCACAACGAGGCGAACGGCGAAGGCAACAACGACGGCCACAACGAAAACTGGAGCGCGAACTGGGGCGCCGAAGGCGCCACCGACGACCCCGCGGTGCGCGAAACGCGCGAACGCGTGTCGCGATCCATGCTCGCGACGCTGCTGATCGCGCTCGGCACGCCGATGCTGCTCTGCGGTGACGAAGCATGCCGAACGCAGCAAGGGAACAACAACGCGTACTGTCAGGACAACGCGCTGTCGTGGTACAACTGGTCGCTTGCCGCCTCCGACGAAGGACGCAAGATGACGGTGTTCGTCGCGCGCGCCGTTGCGCTGCGCAAGAACCACCCGCTGCTGCGCGAAACGCGTTTTCTGTTCGGCGACCGCGAAGTGCTGCCGGGCGTCTACGACATCGGCTGGTTCGACGAACGCGGCGACCCGCTTTCGATCGAAGCCTGGCAGGACCCCGAAGGGCGCGCGTTCACGCTGCGCCGCGCGGGCCAGGCACTGGACGGCGAAACGGAAGTGCTGCTCATGATGCTCAACGCATCGGGCGACGCGCTCACGTTCACGCCGCCCCCGCCGCATCTGGAATGGCACGTGCTGCTGGATACGGCGGAACCCGAGGCGCCGGAGCGGCCGCTCGGCGCGACGGAACTCAAGGTGGCCGCGCACACGATGGTCGTGCTGGGCGCGCGGCCATCAGGCGACGCGGACTGGCAGACAGGCTGGATGCCGGGTGCCCAGCATGGCGAACGATTGCTCACCGCCCTGCCGCCCGACCCCGGCACGCTCTCGCCCGACGACACAGACGACGGTCGCGCGCCGCCGCCCATCAGCCACCGCAACGAACCGCCGCACGAGGCGTAGGCGCCTCGCAGCAAACACACGATGGGATGAATCATGTCCGAATCTGCGATGGATCCCAACACGCGCCGCTACGCGCATTGCCTGCCGCTCGGCGCGCAGCTCGTGGGCGCCGGCAGCGACAAGCCGCACACGCGCTTTCGTCTGTGGGCGCCGTCGTGCGAGTCGGTGCAGTTGCAGTTGGAAGGCGGCTGCAATGGCAGCGGTGATGCTGCGCTGGTCGATATGCAGCCGGCCGGCAACGGCTGGTTCGAAGCCGAAACGGCGTGCGGGGCAGGCACGCTGTATCGCTACCGCATCAACGGCGAGCTGGCGATACCCGACCCGGCCTCGCGCTTCCAGCCGCAGGACGTGCATGGCCCGAGCGAAGTAATCGACCCGCGCGCATACCACTGGCAGCACGCACACTGGCAAGGCAGGCCCTGGGAAGAGACGGTGCTTTACGAACTGCACGTGGGCACGCTGGGCGGTTACGCGGGCGTGACGAAGCGGCTCGCGGCGCTCGCGGAAGTGGGCGTGACCGCCATCGAACTCATGCCGCTCAACGAATTCCCCGGCGCGCGCAACTGGGGCTACGACGGCGTGCTGCCCTACGCGCCCGATTCGGCCTACGGTCGGCCGGAGGACCTCAAGGCGCTCATCGACGCGGCGCATGGCTTGGGCCTCATGGTGTTTCTCGACGTGGTCTACAACCACTTCGGTCCGGACGGCAATTACCTCCAGCAATACGCCAAGCCGTTCTTCAAGGACGGCTCGCACACGCCGTGGGGCCAGGCCATCGACTTCGACCGCATGGAGGTGCGCGATTTCTTCTGCGAGAACGCGCTCTACTGGCTCAACGAATACCGCTTCGACGGACTGCGCATCGACGCCGTGCACGCCATCGATAACGACGAGTGGCTGCGCGAGCTCGCCGATCACGTTCACGCGCGCGTGGAGCCCGGCCGCCACGTGCATCTCGTGCTGGAAAACGAGCGCAATCATGCGAGCCTGCTCGAATCGCACTTCAACGCCCAGTGGAACGACGACGCGCACAACGTGCTGCACGTCATGCTGACGGGCGAGACGGAGGGCTACTACCAGTCGTATGCCGAGGCCCCGGCGCGCAAGCTCGCGCGCGTGCTGGGCGAAGGCTTCGCGTATCAGGGCGACCCCTCGCCCGCGCACGACGGCGCCCCGCGCGGCGAGCCGAGCGGCCACCTGCGGCCCACGGCGTTCGTGATGTTTTTGCAGAACCACGATCAGATCGGCAACCGCGCATTCGGCGAACGGCTGCGCATGCTCTGCCAGGACGACCCCGTGCGGGCCGCCACGGCGCTGATGCTGCTCTCGCCGCAGATTCCGCTGCTCTTCATGGACGAGGAGTACGGATCGAAGCAGCCGTTCCTGTTCTTCACCGACTACACCGGCGAACTTGCGAGCGCCGTGCGCGAAGGCCGGCGTCGCGAGTTCGCGCGCTTCTCCGCGTTCGCCGATCCCGAACGCCGCGCGCAGATTCCCGACCCGAACGACCCCGCTACGTTCGCGGCCTCGTCGCCGCCGCGCGGCGACCCTGTCGCGCATGCAAGCGGCGAGCGGCTCGAATGGATGCACTTCTACAAGTCGGCGCTCGCGGTGCGCGCGAAGCTGATTACGCCGCGGCTCGCTCATGCGAAGACCGCGGGCGCCAGCGTGCTCAAGGCACGCGACGGCAACGAAGCGCCTGCTGTCATCGCACGCTGGCGCCTCTCCGACGGTGAAACGCTGACCCTCGCGCTAAACCTGGGCGACGACGACGTGCCGCTTGCCGAACTGCCCGCAGGCAAGGTGATCTTCGAAACGCCGCCGCGCGCCCGCGATCACGTGCGCGACCACGCGTTGCCCGCGTATGCCTGCGTGGCGTGGCTCACGGGCGACGTCTGCGAATACGCATTGGGCCACGACGCCCGGCGCGCCGAACCCGGGGAGCCCAACTCGTGACATCTGCACGACGCACGAACGGTACGGCCGGCACCGTCACCACGATTGCGCAGCTCGCCGAAGCGGCGGGCTTCGAGGTGCAATGGTCCGACGCGCATGGTCATTCGCAACGCGTGCCCGAGCCGACGCTGGCGGTGCTGCTCGAACGCATCGGCTTGCCGTGCTCGAACGCCGCGCAGATTCGCCAGAGCGCCGCCGCGCTCGAAGCGGAGAACGCGGGACGCAAGCTGCCGCCGCTCATCTCCGTGGACTGCGACCGCGCCGTCGCGCTGCCCGTGGCCGGCGTGAAGTCGGGCAGCCATTACCGCATCGAACTGGAAAGCGGTGCCGTGATCGACGGACGGTTCACGGCGCCCCGAGGCGAGGCGCCGTTGCTCGCGCCCATCGGCGAGCCGGGGTATCACAGCCTGTTGCTCAACGACACACGCATCACGCTCGCCGTGGCGCCGCAGCGCTGCCACACGGTGGCCGACGCCTGGCGCGCGCTGCACGGCGAGGCCGCGCACGCGCCGCCGCTCTGGGGCATCGCGGCGCAGCTTTATGGCTTGCGCCGCGCGGACGATGGCGGCGTAGGCGACTACACGGCGCTCGCATCGCTTGCGATAGAGAGCGCGAAGCGCGGCGCGCAGGCGCTCGCCATCAGCCCTACTCACGCGATGTTCAGCGCTGAGCCGCAGCGCTTCAGCCCTTACGCGCCGTCGTCGCGGTTGTGGCTCAACGTGGCGCACATCGACCCCGCCGCGGTGTTCGGCACAGAGGCGGCGCAAGCGGCCATCGCCAGGGTGCATGCCGCGGACGAACGCGCCGCGCTCGAAGCGCTGCCGCTCATCGACTGGCCGCCCGCGGTGCGCAACAAGCTGCGCGTGCTGCGCGCGCTGTTCGAGCGGTTCTGTACTGAAGAGCGCACGCACGGTTCGCCGCGCGCCCGCGAATTCGAGGATTTCTGCACGCAAGGCGGACGGGCGCTCGAAGATCACGCGCGGTTCGAAGCGCTGCACGCGGCGCAGCTTGCGGCTCATGAAGGCAACGGCAGCGGCAACCGCAGCAGCAGCCCGCACCACTGGCGCGACTGGCCCGAAGCGTTGCGCAATCCGCGTGCGCCCGAAGTGGACGCCTTCGCGAGCGAGCATCGCAGCGAAGTGGACTTCCATCTCTTCCTGCAATGGCTCGCGGCAAAGGGCCTCTCGCACGCGCAGCACGCGGCGCGCGACGCAGGCATGGCGATCGGTCTGATCGCGGACCTCGCCGTGGGATGCGACAGCGCGGGCAGCCACGCGTGGTCGTGGCCCGAGGACATGCTGCAAGGCGTCTCCGTGGGCGCGCCGCCCGACCTCTTCAACCAGGCCGGGCAGTCGTGGGGGCTCACCACGTTCTCGCCGCGCGCCATGCGCACGCAGGGCTTTCGCGCATTCATCGACATGCTGCGCGCCGCATTCGCTCACGCGGGCGGCGTGCGCATCGACCATATCCTCGGGCTGCGCAGGCTGTGGCTCGTGCCCGAGGGCGATAGCGCGCGCAACGGGGCCTACCTGCGCTATCCGCTCGGCGATCTGCTGCGGCTCATCGCGCTCGAATCGTGGCGGCATCGCGCCGTCGTGATCGGCGAAGACCTGGGCACGGTGCCGCCGGGCTTTCGCGAGCGGCTCGCCGAACGCGGGCTCTCCGGCATCCGTGTGCTGTGGTTCGAGCGCGACGGTTCTCGCTTCATGTCGCCCGCGCAGTGGGACGCCAACGGCGTAGCCACCACCACGACGCACGATCTGCCCACCGTGTGCGGCTGGTGGAGCGGAACGGACATCGACTGGCGGCACCGCATCGGACAAACCGCGCCGCGGCCCGATGGTCGCGACCCCGTGCAACTCGCGCGCGAGGAACGCGCGGCGGACCGCGACGCACTCTGGTCCGCGTTCCAGCACGCGGGCGTCGCCGCCCCGGACGTGCCCGCGCCGCCCGCCGATCAGGCGCCGCTCGACGAAGCGCTCGCGTTCGTGGCCGCCACGCGCTGCCCGCTCGTCACGTATCCGCTCGAAGACCTGCTCGCGCTCGCGGACCAGCCCAACCTGCCCGGCTCCATCGACGAGCATCCGAACTGGCGCCGGCGCCTCGCCGTGCCCGTCGACGAAATGTTCGACGACGAGACGTTCTCCGACCGCCTGCTCGCCGTCGACCGCGCCCGTGCCGCGAGCCGCGAGGCGACGCCTGCATCGTCAGCCGTGTCAGCCACGCCCGCACCACCCGCGCCGTCGGCGCCCTCCCCTGACCGATCATGACTGTCCCACGCGCCACCCTTCGTCTCCAGTTCCATTCCGGCTTCACCTTCGAGGACGCCGGGAAGCACCTCGATTACTTCGCCGCGCTGGGCGTGAGCCACCTCTACGCGTCGCCCATCACGACCGCGCGGCCCGGCTCGCTGCACGGCTACGACACCGTGGACTACAGCCAGGTCAGCGAAGAACTGGGCGGCGAAGCCGGGCTGAAGCGCCTCGTCGCGAAGCTGCGCGAGCGCGGCATGGGGCTCGTCATCGACATCGTGCCAAACCACATGGGCATTGGCGGCAGCCACAACGCGTGGTGGCTCGACGTGCTCGAGTGGGGGCGGCATAGCGCTTACGCGCGTTACTTCGACATCGACTGGCATTCGCCGGACCCGGCGCTGCGCGGCAAAGTGCTGATGCCGTGTCTGGGCGCGCCCTACGGCGTGGAGCTGGAGGCCGGACGCATTGCGTTGCGCTTCGATGCCGACAGCGGCCGGTTTCACGCGGTGTACGGGGACAACCTGTGTCCCATCTGCCCGGTGGACTACGCGTCGATCCTTCAAGCCGCTACGGACAACGCCGAACTGACCGCCCTTGCGCAAGCGTTCGATGGACTCACCACGCAGCCCGACGATCATCCGCGGGCCGCGGCCGGGCGCGAAGCGCTGCGCACGTTCGCGGCGCAACACGGTGCCGCTGCGTTCGAGCCTGCGCTCGAAGCGTTCGCGGCCACGGCGGTGGCGTCGCGCGAGCGGCTGCATCGATTGCTCGAACGCCAGTATTTCCGGCTCGCGTGGTGGCGCACGGCGTCTGACGAAGTGAACTGGCGGCGCTTCTTCGACATCAGCACGCTCGCCGCCGTGCGCGTGGAGCGGCCGGAAGTGTTCGAAGCCGTGCACGCGCTCGTGTTCCGGCTCTACGAACAGGGGCTGATAGACGGCGTGCGCATCGACCACGTGGACGGGCTCGCCGAGCCGCGCGAATACTGCCAGCGCCTGCGGCAGCGGCTGGTCGATCTGCGCGGCAACCATCCGTACATCGTGGTGGAGAAGATTCTCGGGCGCGGCGAGCGGCTGCGCGACGACTGGCCCGTGGACGGCACGACGGGCTACGACTTCATGAACGACGTCGGCTCGCTGCTCCACGACCCGGACGGCGCCGCGCCGCTCGCGGCGACCTGGGCGGAACTGACGGGCGCGTCGCCCTCGTTCGCCGACGAGGCCATCGCCGCGCGGCGGCAGATACTCGCCGAGCACCTCTCGGCCGAACTGGACCGCGCCACGCGCGCGCTGCACCGCATCGCACGCGACCATCCGACCACGCGCGACTTCACGTTCGCCGCGATTCGCCGCGTGGTCGCCGCGCTCGCGGTGCATTTCCCCGTCTATCGCATTTACCCGCAAAACGGCCTGCGCACCAACGCCGACAACGAGTGGTTCGCGAAAGCGCGCGAAGCGGCGAAACGTATGCTCTCGCGTGGCGACCACGAGGTGCTGGCGCGTGTGGACGAGTGGCTCGGGGGGAATGTGCGGGAAGCGGAGCGTGATGGACGCGATGGGCGTGATGGGCGCGATGGGCGCGGTCATCGGCCGGCTGCGGCTGCGGGGTCGTCCCAGTCTCACGTGCAGACGCAACCGCCGGCCCAGTCACCCGCTCCAGCGGTCGAGCAAAAACCGCGGCCCGCGGCGCCGCCCGTCCCCACGGTCGCGACGCTCAGTCATGCGCTCTCCTCGCAGCGCACCGCGCTCACGTTGTTCTCGCAACTCACCGCGCCGCTTGCCGCGAAGGCGATCGAAGACACAGCGGGTTATCGCTACGGCCGGCTGCTTTCGCGCAACGAAGTGGGCGCGGATGCGGGCGACTTCTCCATCACGGTCGAGCAGTTTCACGCCGCCAACCAGGAGCGACGCCGCCGTTTTCCGCACGCGATGCTGGCCACCTCCACGCACGATCACAAGCGCGGTGAAGACGTGCGTGCGCGGCTCGCGGTGCTGAGCGAACTCGCGCCCGAATGGGGCGCTGCGCTGCGCCGCTGGTCAACGGTCAACGCGCCGCTGCGACGGTTTGTCGAAAGCGGCGCGGTATCTGCGGCCCCGGCGCCCGATACAGCCGGCAACGTCCCCGATCCGCAGCATTGGGTGCCCGGACCCGCGGCGGAAGCCATGCTCTATCAAACGCTGGTGGGCTGCTGGCCGCCAGGGCTCGCAGCCGACGACGAAGACGGCATTCGCGAACTCGCCGAGCGCACGGCGCAGTGGCAATTGAAGGCGCTGCGCGAAGCGAAGCAGCGCACCAGTTGGTACGCGCCCGACGAAGCCTTCGAACGCGCCTGCCGCGACTTCCTGTTCGACATCCTTGCGCCCCAGCGGCGCGACGGCTTCCTGCGCGAGCTGTGCGATTTCGTGGAACGCATCGCGCCGGCCGGCGCCGTGAACAGCCTGCAACAGACCGTGCTGCAACTCACGTCGCCAGGCGTGCCCGACCTCTATCAGGGCACCGAACTGTGGGACTTCAGTCTCGTCGACCCCGACAATCGCCGCCCTGTGGACTTTGCGGCGCGCGCCGCCGCGCTCGCGACCACACCACCCTCGGAACAACTGCACGCGTGGCGCAACGGACACGTGAAACTCGGCGTCGTGCAGCGGCTGCTCGCATTGCGTGCGCAGATGCCGGAGGTGCTCGGCACCGGCGTCTATCTGCCGCTCACGGTGCGTGGCACGCATGCGAAGCGCGCCATCGCGTTCGTGCGTCAGCACGGCAACGGTTATGTGGTGGTGATCTGCACGCGCCTCGCGGCGCCGCTGCTGGATGGCGGCGCGGGGCTGCCGCTGGTGGAGCCGGCGAAGTGGGAAGACACGGCCGTCGACATGCCCGCGGGGCTCGCGTCGCGCACGCTGATGGATCTGCTGAGCCCGGCTGCGCAGAAGGTGAACGGCGACGGCCTGCTCTATCTGCGCGATGCGCTGGCGGCCATGCCGGTGGCGGTGCTGCTGGAAGACGGTGTGCCGGGTGCCTGAGGCGGGGCGTTTGAGGCGGGGCGTTTGAGGCTGGAGGCTAGCGGCCCGGTAACGCGGCCGTGCCAAGCGCCGAGGCAACCGGACTCAGCCGCCCAGGTCTTCGAGGTCTTTCGGGTACACGCGCACGAGCACGATGCGCGGACCCTTCATCTTCTTGACCACCACGTCGAAGCGATCGAACGACACGCGCTGACCTTCGGCAGGCAGATCGTTGAGCGCCTGGATCACGAGGCCGCCCACCGATTCGGCGCGACCTTCGTCGATGTCGATGCCGAGCGCGCGCTCCAGCGAAACCACCGGCAAGCTGCCCTTGCCCATCAGCGTGCCGTCGTCCATGCGAGTCCAGTCGGCATCGCTCTGGCGGAACTCGTCGTGAATCTGGCCCACGAGCGCGCCCAGCAGGTTGTCTAGCGTGATGAAGCCCATCGGCCGGCCGCGCTTGTTGCCCACCAGCGCGAAGTGCGGCACGCCCTTGCGGAAGCGTCGGAACAGTTCGAGCGCGGGCATCTGCGGTTTAACGTACTGCACGGGGCGCGCGTAACGGCGCAGGCTTTCGTTTCCGTGCGCCGCGCCGCTTTCCTGGGCGAGCAACAGGTCCTTCAGATGCACGACACCGGCCACGTGCTCGCCGGACCCGTCTTCGAACAGCGGATAGCGACTGAAACGATGCTGCGCGATCACCTGCAGGTTTTCCTGCCACGGTCGGTCCAGCCGCAGGCTCACCAGTTCGTGTGCGGGCCGCATGAGGTCCGACACGGTCATGGTGGAAAAGTCGAGCGAATGCGCGATGGTGTTCCACTCGTCGGCGCTGTAGGCATTCGTGGCCGCCGAGGCCAGCGCCGCTGCCGGTCCTCCTGGCTCCGCTGCCGCCTTCGCCGCGTGGCCCGCTGCGCGCGTGCGGCGGCTGCGCAGGATCAGCTTGAGTTCTTCGGTGGAGTACTGGGCGTCGGTGTTGTGCGTCTGCGCGAGGCCGGCCATGCGCAGCACACCGTTCGCGCTCGTGTTGAGCAGCCAGATGGCCGGATACATGACCCAGTAGAAGCCGTAAAGCGGCGCGGCCACCCACAGCGCGATCTTTTCGGCCTCGCGAATGGCGAGCGACTTCGGCGCAAGCTCGCCCACCACGATATGCAGGAACGAAATGCACGAGAAGGCGAAGAACAGCGAAATGCCGTGAATCAACTGCGCGGACGTCACGCCGGCCAGCTCGAAGACCGGCGTGAGCAGTTCCGCAAACGCGGGCTCGCCGATCCAGCCGAGACCCAGCGACGCGAGCGTGATACCAAGTTGGCAGGCGGACAGATAGGCATCGAGCCGGCCGTGCACGCGCGCGAGCAGCTTGCCGCGCATGCCGTAGCGCTTCTCCAGCGTCTGGACGCGCGTTTGTCTCAGCTTGACGAGTCCGAACTCGGCGGCCACGAAGAAACCATTGAGCGCCACGAGCAGCAGCGCACCAACAAGGGCGATAACCTAGATCAAGACAACGGGCTCCAACAACAAAAGTCGTCAGTATAGGGCCCGAAAGTGGGATGTAAGCGAGCGGACGGCATCGGGCGGCGACTGGGGTGCCGCCCGCGACGCGTTCATCCGGCCATGAGCGGCACGTGCAACGCGAGCGTCGCGCTCTTGTCAACCTCCGGCATGGCCTGCTCGAAGGCGCCGCCATGCGCTTCGGCCACGCGTCGGCAGAGCGACAACACCCACGCGATGCGGCCGGCTTCGCGCGGCTCCTGCGCCTGACGGCGCGCGAAGGCTTCGAGCAGATGCGGCAGCGATTCGTCGGTAAGCGTCTGCGGCGACGGCGAGTACGCCACGTTGAAATGCGCGGAACCCCCAATGGCCGCAGCCGCGAGCAGCACAGTGCCGCCGCGCGCGCTCGCTTCCGTGGCGAACGTGAGCATCAGCCACAACGCCTGCGCAATCCGCTCGCGGTCGCCGGTCACCTGTTCGGAGGTGAGCGGCGTATCGACCACGATCGTTACGCCGC
The DNA here is from genome assembly GCF_048957895.1 of Paraburkholderia sp. A1RI_3L. NCBI lineage: Bacteria > Pseudomonadati > Pseudomonadota > Betaproteobacteria > Burkholderiales > Burkholderiaceae > Paraburkholderia > Paraburkholderia sp. A1RI_3L. Next base: position 166,647 of record NZ_JARCHA010000004.1, on the reverse strand, counting down.
GTGCGTCGGCAAGACCGGCGCGCACTTCGTCCACGGCCGCATCCACCAGCGCGCGCAACCCGAACGGTTCGCGTTCGATGGCGAGCTTCCTGGTTTCGCTGCGCGTGGTGTCGACCACCTCCTCCAGCAGCTTCACCTGCTGCTCGATGCCGGTGCGAATGCCGGTGAGCGCGCGTTGCGCGGTGGCGTCGGCGGCGTCGATCTTGCGCTCCAGCACATACGCCCAGCTGTGCACGGCGTTCAACGGACTACGCATGTCGTGCGACACCACCGAGAGCACGTGGTCGCGCATGAAGAGAGCGGTTTCGGCACACAGACGTGCCACGCGTTCGGCACGGGAGAGGGACGTTGCCACGATCGGAATTCCTTGAACGAAGCTCGTAGGAGTCTGGGAAAACAGGGATAAAGAGCGACTGAATTATAGGCGCCGCCAAAGGTGTTCCGGCGCCGCACGAAACGTGCCCGACCATCTTTCCCGGCGCCGCGCCAACCCGGGCTTCGCGAGGTGCGAAAAGCGTGAAGGCAAGGCAATACGCCTACAATGTCGACTTTTCCTTTATCGCGACCAGGAGTTACTCATGTCGAACGTCACGACCGCATCCGGCCTTCAATACGAGGACCTGACCGAAGGCACCGGCGCCGAGGCGCAGGCCGGCCAGACGGTCACCGTGCATTACACCGGCTGGCTCACCGACGGCCAGAAGTTCGACTCCAGCAAAGACCGTAACGACCCGTTCGCATTCGTGCTGGGCGGCGGCATGGTCATCAAGGGCTGGGACGAAGGCGTGCAGGGCATGAAGGTGGGCGGCGTGCGCAAGCTCACGATTCCGCCGCAACTCGGCTACGGCGTGCGCGGCGCGGGCGGCGTGATTCCGCCGAACGCGACGCTCGTGTTCGAAGTGGAACTGCTCGCTGTCTGAGTGAGCGAGAAACGCCGATGACGTGAAGGCACGCTCCCACGCCCCTTCTGTCACCCGGTTTGCCGCGATGCCGCATCCTCATACGCCACTGCTCGCTCCCAGCGTCTCGCTGCGCCGTTACGGCGATATCGAGGCGTCGGACGTGCACGACTTTCATCAGGTCGTGCTCGGGCTAGACGGCACGATGGTGATGGCGGTGGATGGCGTGGCGCAGCAGATCGACGCGCACTCGGCATGGCTGGTTCCGGCCGGCGCGCGCCACGACTACGCGGGCATCGGCGAGAACCGGCAACTCGTGCTGGACCTGCCCGCGGCCTCCGTTGCGGTGCCCGAGCGGCTCTTCGCGCAGGCACGACCGCTCGCGCTGGATAGCGTGCTCGTGCGGCTTGTTCGGGACATTGCGGTGGGCACGACGGGCACGGCAGGCGAAGCGCAATGGCCGGATTCGCCCGATTTGCCGACGCGCCGTTTCAGTTGGGATGCCGCCACGCGGCTGTGTGCGGGCATCGTTGCCCAGGCGGGCCTGGCGCGCGAGGCCACGGCGGTGCAATCGGCGGGCCTCGACTTCGCCCGCATCGACCGCTGGTTGCGGACGCACTTGTCCGAACCGCTGCGTATCGCCGACCTCGCCGCGCACTGCGGCTTCGGCATGCGCCGCTTTCATCAACTCTTCAACGAAGCGTTCGGCGAAACGCCGCATCGCTACCTTCAGCGGCTGCGGCTCGATACGGCGGTGACGCTGCTTGCCGATCCACGACGTGCCCTCACCGACATCGCGCTCGAAGTGGGTTTCGCAGACCAGAGCGCCTTCACGCACGCCTTCTCACGACGCTTCGGCGTAGCGCCCGGGCAGTGGCGCATGCAGCGCCACTGAGCAGGCAGTTCGGTTTGATGTGCTGCCGGCGCGTTGCCAACATGTAGCCAACGTATAGCGCCGGCTCATCGAGATCGAGCCGGCACCGTGCAGCCCGTTACTTCGAATCCAGACCGCGCGCCAGGTCGTGGCGAATATCGTCCGAATTTTCGAGGCCCACCGCGAGGCGGATCAGGCCTTCGGTGATGCCCGCCGCGGCGCGCGCTTCCGGCGTGACGCGGCCATGCGTGGTCGTGGCGGGATGCGTGATGGTGGTCCGCGTGTCGCCCAGGTTGCCGGTGATCGAGCAGATCTTCGTGTTGTCGATCACGCGCCAGGCGTTGGCCCGCTGCGCGTCGGGCGTGTCACCCTTCAACTCGAACGAGACGATCGCGCCTCCCGCCTTCTGCTGGCGCTTCGCGAGCGCATATTGCGGATGCGATTCGAGACCCGGATAGAACACGCGCTTCACCGCAGGATGCGACTCCAGCCAGCGCGCGATCTCCAGCGCATTCGCCGACTGCTTCTCGACGCGCAGCGACAGCGTTTCCATGCCCTTGAGCAGCACCCACGCGTTGAAGGCCGAAAGCGTGGGCCCCGCGCTGCGCACGAACGGAAACACCTTCTCCATGATGAATTTGCGCGAACCCACGAGTGCGCCGCCCAGCACGCGCCCCTGACCGTCCAGGAACTTGGTGGCCGAATGCATCACCACATCCGCGCCCAGTTTCAGCGGCTGTTGCAGCGCGGGACTACAGAAGCAGTTGTCCACCACGAAGAGCGCGTTGGCCGCTTTCGCGATCTTGCCGACTGCTTCGATGTCCGCAATTTCCGTGAGCGGGTTCGACGGCGTTTCGAGGAAGAACATCTTCGTTTCGGGGCGCACGGCGTTCTTCCAGGCGTCGAGATCCTTCGGATCCACGAAGGTGGTCGCAATGCCGAAGCGGCTGAAGATCTGCGAGAACATGCCGAGCGTGGAGCCGAACAGGCTTTGCGAGCTGACGATATGGTCGCCCGCCTGCAGCGCCGACATCACCACCGAGAGAATCGCCGCCATGCCCGACGCCGTGGCGATGCACGCCTCGCCGCCCTCGAGCGCCGCGAGCCGGTCCTGGAACATCGATACTGTGGGGTTGGTGAAGCGCGAGTACGTGTACGCGTCTTCGGCGTTCTTGAAGCGCTCGGCCGCTTCGGCGGCGCTCGAAAAACAGAAGCTCGACGTGAGGAAGATGGCTTCCGAATGCTCGTTGAAGTCGCTGCGCAGCGTGCCCGAACGCACGGCGAGCGTGTCGAAGTTGAGGGTATCGTCCATGCTGGTTCTGTTTCCGTTTCAAGGCCGATGCGCAGTCGTGCTTATGCGGTCTTCCATGCGGCGGCATGGAAACACGTGGCATCGGCGGACAACAAAAAAGCCCGCTTTGCGTCGGCATAAGCGGGCTTCATGTAATTGGCGAGGTGCCTGTGTGGCTGTGGCTTCAACCTTGAGCGGCTTCAAGCGTCGGGGCGATGGCGGCACCGGTCGCTTTAGCTGTTTTGGGTTGCCCCGCGTCCGCAAGCTGAGATCAAATCGACGCAAGCCGCCATGCTATCACGACTGACCGCGGTTCATCACCGCGGCCGTCGTCAGCGCTGCCGGGCGCTTATTCCACCGAAAGCTGCAGATGCAATTGCGAGCGCGCGACGCCGCCTTCGATAGCGTCGCTTGCCGCATCGCGGTCCGACTGCGCGTCCGGTGCCAGCCGTGCACGCTCGATACGGTCCAGATACTCCGTGGTCACGTCGCCCGTGATGTAGTCGCCGTCGAAGCACGATGCCTCGAAGCCCTTCAGCGCCGGGTTGATATCGCGCACGGCCTGCTTGAGGTCTTCCACGTCCTGATAGACGAGAACGTCCGCGCCGATCAAGCGCGCCACTTCTTCGTCCGAGCGGCCGTGGGCCACGAGTTCGCCGCGCGTCGGCATGTCGATGCCGTAGACGTTCGGGAACTTCACAGGCGGCGCAGCCGATGCGAACACCACCTTGTTGGCGCCCGCGTCGCGCGCCATCTGCACGATTTCGTGCGAGGTGGTGCCGCGCACGATGGAATCGTCCACGATCAGCACGTTCCTGCCCTTGAACTCGATGCCCATGGCGTTGAGCTTCTGGCGCACCGACTTCTTGCGCACCGCCTGGCCCGGCATGATGAAGGTACGGCCCACGTAACGGTTCTTGAAGAAGCCTTCGCGATATTCGACGCCGAGCTTCGCCGCCACCTGCATGGCAGCGGGGCGCGACGAATCGGGAATCGGCATGACCACGTCGATCTTCACGTCGGACGGCAACACGCGCAGGATTTTCGCCGCGAGGTAGTCGCCCATGCGCAGGCGGGCGTTGTAGACCGGCACGCCGTCGAGCACCGAATCCGGCCGCGCCAGGTACACGAGTTCGAAAATGCAGGGGTTGAGGCTCGGGTTGGTGGCGCATTGCTGCGCGTGGAAGTTGCCTTCGATGTCGATGAAGATCGCTTCACCCGGCGCCACGTCACGCACGAATTCGAAGCCGATGCCTTCCAGCGCCACGGACTCCGAAGCCACCATCCATTCGGTGCCCTCGGGCGTTTCCATCTTGCCGATGCACAGCGGGCGGATGCCGAACGGGTCGCGGAAGGCGAGCAAACCGTAGTCCGCGATCAGCGACACGATCGCATACGAGCCGCGCACGCGCCGGTGCACGCCGGCAACAGCCTTGAAAAGCGCCGCGGGGTCGAGTTGCAGACCGGAACTCGAAAGCTGCACCTCGTGCGCGAGCACGTTGAGCAGCACTTCCGTGTCCGAATTGGTGTTGATGTGGCGGCGATCGACGCGGAACATCTCGTCTTTCAACTGCTGCCAGTTCGTGAGGTTGCCGTTGTGCGCAAGGATGATGCCGAACGGCGCGTTCACGTAGAACGGTTGCGCCTCTTCCTCGCTCGATGCGGACCCCGCCGTGGGATAGCGCACCTGGCCGATGCCCCAGGTGCCGGGCAGGCTGCGCATGTTGCGGGTGCGGAACACGTCGCGCACCATGCCGTTGGCCTTGTGCATATGGAACGTGCTGCCGTTCGCGGTGGCGATGCCGGCTGCGTCCTGGCCGCGATGCTGCAAAAGCAGCAGGCTGTCATAGATGAGCTGGTTGACGGGAGATCGGGAAACTACGCCTACGATGCCGCACATGGCATGTCCTTCAAAAGATTCGAAATCGGTAGCGGCGCGGGCGTTGAGTACCCGGTGATACGCCGCGGCGTTGCACGCCTGTCGGGCCGCCCGCCTCGACTTGCCGCTCCGTCACACGCGGACGTAAGTGGCAAGCGCCTCGGGCAGCAGCGGTTTCAGTTCACGCACGCCCTGCTCGGCGTAGGGCCGCAGCAGCGCGTCGCGCCAGAAAGCTTGTTTGGGCAGTTCGGTCAAGCCTGCAAGGGCGACCAGAATCAACACCAGCACGACCCCGCGTGCGAGGCCGAACAACAACCCGAGCGACCGGTCCACGCCGGAAAGGCCCGTGGCCTGCACGAGCCGGCTGAGCACTGCGCTCGCCACGCCCGCTACGAGGATGACGCCGACCACGATGACCGCGAATGCGATCAACCACTGGGTCAGCGCGCCACCCGGCCAGTTAGCCGGAATCCACGGCACCACCAGACCGACGAACCGGCACGCCACCAGGAACGCGACGATCCAGCCCACGAGCCCGAATACCTCGGACAAAAACCCGCGCCACGTGCCCCGCAGGGCTGACAGCACAATAACCGCCATTACAGCGTAGTCGAAGGCGGTGAACATCGGCGGCTTATCGGTGGCTTACTGCGCGGACTGGCCGCTACTGCCGTTCGCGCCCGAGCCGAGGCCCGCCTCGCGCACCTTCGCTATTGCCGCCGACGCCGCCGCACGGTCCGCAAACGGACCGGCGCGCAAGAGCGTGCGCATCGAACCGTCTGCCTGCTTGCGACGCTCCGTATATGCGGGAACTCCGGCCGCTTTCAACTTCGCGGCCCAATTCCGGGCGCTGGCGTCGTCCGGGAACACGCCCAGTTGCACCGCAAACCGCGCGCCGGGCGGAGAAGCCGGGGAGCCGGTGTCTTTTCCTGCGTCTGTGCTGGGTTCAGCCTTGGCTGCGCGGGCGCTGCTGTTGGCCTGGCTGTTTGCCGCGTTATTGGCCGCGTTGTTCGTCGCGCTGTTTGCGACCTGTGCGGCGTTGCTGTGAGTCTTGGACTGGGTGGTTGCTGAAGGCGCGACCTGGGCGCTCGGCGCGTTGCTGGCTGTGCTGCTGGTCACCGCGGCCGGGGACTTCGTATTCGCAGCCGTTTTACCGCCTGCCGCTGCCGAAGAGGCCGCCGCGACATTCGGGCTTGCCGACGTCAGCCCCGACGCACCGGGCGCAACATCAGGCGCTGGCGGGTTGTCAGGCGCGACGCCCGCCTGGGTGTCCTGCGCCGCCGTGCTGGCCTTGGCGACCGGACGGTTGGGGATGTCGATGGAGATGTCGTCGGTGACGGGCTTGGGGTGCGAGTCGAGCACCATGGGCAACACGACGATTGCCGCGACCACGAGCGCGATGGCGCCTACCAGGCGCCGGCGTGCCCGCTGCTTCTCCGGCAAGCTGGGGTCGAGCAGCATGGCATCGGCGTCCGCAGCCGGACGTTCGGTGCGGCGCGAGCGCCGCTCGACGCGCGCATTTCGGCCGCCCCGCGTCGCACTGGAGTCTGCGCCGCGCCGGCTCGGTGCGTCGTCTTTCTTGCCGAACGAGAAAATTCCCATGAATGGCTGGTCCGCTGGGCCCGGGAGCCGCCTGTCAGTGTTGCTGTGACTTGCGCCAGGCCATTACGCCGGCGACGGTCACGAAACTTCCGAAAACCAAGATTCTATCATTTTCGGTTGCCCGTTTTAGCGCGTCTTGAAACGCTGCCGCAGGCGATTCGAAGCGCGTGACGCTGCTGTCCGGGCCGTCCGTCACGCCGGCGTCCCGCAACACGTGCTCGAGTTCCTCGGCCTTCGCGGCGCGCGGCAGCGGCAAATCCGTCACGCACCAGTGGTCGATTTCGCCCTTCAGATGCCGCACCACGCCCGCGATGTCCTTGTCGCGCATCGATCCGAACACGGCATAGGTGTACGGGAAGTAGCCCATGCTGCCGAGGTTCTGCGCCAGCACGGCCGCGGCGTGCGGGTTGTGGCCCACGTCGAAGATGATGGACGGCTTGCCCGGCAGCACCTGGAAGCGGCCCGGCAACTCGACGTTGGCAAGACCCAGGCGTATGTCCTGTGCCGAAACCGGCAAGCGGTCGCGCAGTGCTTCGAGACCCGCGAGCGCCGCAGACGTATTGATCAGCTGGTTTGCGCCGCGCAACGCCGGGTACGCGAGTGCGGCGCGCCGCATGGCGCGGCCGGCGTAGGTCCATTGCTGACGCTCGCTGCCCGGCTGGCCTTCGTAGCGGAAATCGCGGCCGAAGAGCCACAGATCGGCGCCAATTTCTTCGGCGTAGTCGATGAGCGTCTGCGGCGGCACCGGGTCGGCACAAATGGCCGGCTTGCCCGCGCGGAAAATACCGGCCTTTTCGAGCGCGATCTTTTCGCGCGTGTCGCCGAGGTATTCGGTGTGGTCGAGGTCGATGCTCGTGATGATGGCGCAGTCGGTGTCCAGAATGTTCACCGCGTCGAGCCGGCCGCCCAGCCCCACCTCGAAGATCACTGCATCGAGGTCACGCGCTGCGAACAGATGCATGATCGCGAGCGTCGTGAATTCGAAATAGGTGAGCGAAACGGGCTCCGGCAGCGAGCAACGCGCCGCCTCGACGGCTTCGAAATGCGGGAGCAGTTCTTCGTCTGTCGCGATCTGGCCGTTGACGCGCGCGCGTTCGTTGAACGCAAGCAGATGCGGCGACGTGTGGCAGCCCACGCTATAGCCGGCCTTCAGCAGGATCGTTTCGAGGATCGCGCACGTCGAGCCTTTGCCGTTCGTGCCGCCAACCGTGATGATCGGACACGCGAACGAGAGCTGCAGTGCGTCTTTAACCTTGCCGATCCGCGTGAGCCCCATGTCGATGCCGACCGGGTGCGCGGATTCGAGATGCGTGAGCCACGCATCGAGAGAGGGGAATGTCGTCATATGCGCTGCGATTATCGCGGAAATGACAGCGCGCCGCTTGCTTTCGCTTGCGGCGCGCAGGGGCAAATCTTGTTGTTTCGAGCGGCGACGACGCCGCAGACCGTGAGATGGCGGCGCGGGCGCGCCGCCCGGTATCAGGCGACGGCGTCGGCCGGCTGGCGGCTCAGCAGCGCAATCAGTCGCGCCAGTTCTTCGCGCAGCTTGCGACGGTCCACGATCATGTCGATGGCGCCCTTTTGCAGCAGGAACTCGGCGCGCTGGAAGCCTTCCGGCAGCTTTTCGCGCACGGTCTGCTCGATCACGCGCGGCCCGGCGAAGCCGATCAGCGCCTTCGGCTCGGCAATCACGACGTCGCCGAGGAACGCGAAGCTCGCCGATACGCCGCCCATCGTCGGGTCCGTCAGCACGGAGATGAACGGCAGCTTTGCCTCAGCAAGCTTCGTGAGCATCGCGGTGGTCTTGGCCATCTGCATCAGCGAAAGCAGGCTTTCCTGCATACGCGCGCCGCCCGAAGCCGTGAAGCAGATGAACGGCACCTGCTGTTCGATCGCGTTCTGCGCGCCGCGCACGAAACGCTCGCCCACCACGGAGCCCATCGAGCCGCCCATGAACGAGAACTCGAAGCACGACACCACCACCGGTAGCGTATGGATGGCGCCGCCCATGACGACCATCGCGTCGGTCTCGTCGGTTTCGTCCATCGCCTCTTTCAGGCGGTCGGGGTACTTGCGGCTGTCTTTGAACTTCAGCGCATCGACCGGCACGATCTCCTGGCCGATCTCGTAGCGGCCTTCCGGATCGAGCAGGCCGTCGAGCCGCGCCCGCGCGCCGATGCGCATGTGGTGGTCGCACTTCGGGCAGACGTGCAGGTTGGCCTCCACGTCGTTGCGATACAGCACCGCCTCGCACGACGGGCACTTGATCCAGAGGCCTTCCGGAATCCCCTTGCGGTTCTTCGGGTCGGTCTGCTTGATTTTGGGCGGCAGCAGTTTATCCAGCCAGCTCATACTGATTCCTTCGTAAGCCTTGCTCGGGCAGCGCCGCTGCCGGGCGAGCCGGCGGCAGCGTGTTGAAAGTAAAGGCGAATTTTACCGTGCAGCCGCACTCACGCTGTCGATAGCCTCGCGCACTTCGGTAATGAAGCGCGTCAGGGCGCCGACAGCCGCCGAGGGCGCGGCCTGCTCCAGCAATTGCACGATACGGCTGCCGATCACGACGGCGTCCGCCACTTCAGCCACCGCGCGCGCCGTTTGGGCGTCGCGGATGCCGAAGCCGACGCCCACCGGCAGGGGTACGTGCGACTTGATGGCCGCGATTTTACCTTCGATGGTGGAAACGTCCAGATGCCCGGCGCCGGTCACGCCCTTCAACGACACGTAATAGACGTAGCCGCTTGCGATCTGGCCGACTTCGGCGATGCGCTCGTCGGTGGAAGTGGGTGCGATCAGGAAGATCGGATCGATACCCGAAGATTTCATCTTTTCGGCGAAATTAGCCGATTCTTCCGGAGGATAGTCGACGATCAGCACGCCATCCACACCGGCTTCCTTCGCCGCGGCAGCAAATGTATCCACGCCCATGCGCTCCACCGGATTGGCATAGCCCATCAGAACGACCGGCGTGGTGCCGTTCTTTTCGCGAAAGCGCTTCACGTCAGCCAGCACGTGACGCAGCGTCACGCCCTTGGCGAGCGCGCGTTCCGACGACTGCTGGATCACGGGACCATCGGCCATCGGGTCCGAAAACGGCACGCCGAGTTCGATCACGTCAGCGCCGCCTGCGGCGAGCGCGTGCATGAATTCCACGGTGCGGTTCGGATCAGGGTCACCGGCCGTGATAAACGGAATCAGCCCTTTGCGGCGCTGCGCGGTCAGTGCATCGAACGTCTTCTGGATACGGGACATGGAATTTTTCTCTGGAAAGGGGTTACGGCGCACTTCGCGAGTGGGGGCGCCCGGCTTCTTCAGACAGGCGACCGAGCTGGTCGGCCCGCCCGCTTCTGCCAGTGCTCAGGCTCACGGTTCGGACTCCGCTTCGGTGGCCCGCGCAGCGTTTGCTGCGCCTTCGCTGTCGGCAGCGCGGTTCTCAGCAGCCGCCACAGCCGCAGTCACGCCGCGAACGGTTGCAGGCGTTGCCACGCTTACGCGCTCGCGCGCAATCGCGCAGTAACTTTCGTTGATTTCATAGCCGACGAACTCGCGGCCGTGGCGCGCGCAGGCCACGGCCGTCGTGCCGCTGCCCATGAACGGGTCCAGCACGCGGCCGCCGGGCGGGCAGCTGGCAAGCACCATGCGCTCGACAATTTCCAGAGGCTTCTGGGTGGGATGGTCCACGCGCTCGGCGTGCTGCCGATGCAGACGTGAAACCGACCAGACATCCTTTGGATTGTAGCCAAGCTCCAGCCACTTGCTGCCCTCGAACAGCTTGCGCGAGCGGGCCTTCTTGGTCGCGGCGTCGTAGGGAATGCGAACGGGATCGAGATCGAAGTAATAGTCCCGCGAGACCGCGAAATAACCGATGTTGTCGTGTACCGACGTGAAGCGGCGCGTCGTTCCGCCCATGCTCGGCACCCGCCGGTCCCAGATGATCTCGTTGACCATCGTGAGCTTCGTCTTCAGAAAGCAGAAGATTTCGGGCGCGTACTGCCACGTGCAGAAGATGTACAGCGAGCCCGTGGGCTTGAGCTTGGGCACGGCGAGCTCGAGCCACTGGCGCGTCCAGACGAGAAATTCCTCGCCGGAACGCATGTCGGAGTCGTTGCCGTAGTCTTTGCCGAGGCCGTAAGGCGGGTCGGCCACGATCAGGTCGATCGAGGCGTCCGGCAACGCCGCCGCTTCGGTCAGAAAATCGCGGTTCAGGAGACGAATGCCCGAAGGCACCGTACCGGCAGGCGCAGCCGCCACGTCCGCCCCGCCGCCTGCCGCCGAAGCGGAGGCCAGCACGGCATCATGCGGCGGCAAGCCGGCCGTGCCCGCCTGATCGGCAGGCGCGGCCGGCTCGAACTCCGGTTGCGGCGCTTCGAACTCGTCGCGCATCGCGGCGGCGCTCAGAACTTGATGCCCGATCGCTCAGCGACCGTGTGCATGTCCTTGTCGCCGCGGCCCGACAGGTTGACCAGCAGGATCTTGTCCTTCGGCAACGTCGGCGCCAGCTTGGCAGCGTAGGCCAGCGCATGGCTCGATTCGAGCGCCGGAATGATGCCCTCGATGCGGCAGCAGTCGTGAAAGGCCTTAAGCGCTTCTTCGTCCGTGATCGGCACGTATTGCGCGCGGCCGCTGTCCTTGAGCCACGCGTGCTCGGGACCCACGCCCGGATAGTCGAGACCCGCCGAGATCGAATGCGTCTCGATGATCTGGCCGTTCTCGTCCTGCAGCAGGTACGTGCGGTTGCCGTGCAGCACGCCGGGCGAGCCGCCCATCAGAGAGGCCGCGTGGCGGCCGGTTTCAATGCCGTCGCCGGCCGCTTCCACGCCGATCAGTTGCACGGTGTTGTCGTCGATGTACGGATAGAAAATGCCCATCGCGTTCGACCCGCCGCCCACGCACGCGATCACCGTGTCCGGCTGCCGGCCCGTCATCTCGGGCATCTGCACCTTGCATTCGTCGCCGATCACGCGCTGGAAGTCGCGCACCATCATCGGATACGGATGCGGGCCCGCCACCGTGCCGATGATGTAGAACGTGTTCTCCACGTTCGTCACCCAGTCGCGCATGGCTTCGTTGAGCGCGTCCTTCAGCGTGCGCGAACCGGACTCCACGGGCACCACGGTCGCGCCGAGCAGTTTCATGCGATAGACGTTGGCCGCCTGCCGGTGCACGTCTTCGGAGCCCATGTAGACCACGCACTCCATGCCGAAGCGCGCCGCGATGGTGGCCGTGGCCACGCCGTGCTGGCCGGCACCGGTTTCGGCGATCACGCGCGGTTTGCCCATGCGTCGCGCGAGCAGCGCCTGGCCGATCACGTTGTTCACCTTGTGGGCGCCGGTATGGTTCAGGTCCTCGCGCTTGAGGTACACCTGCGCGCCGCCGAGCAGTTCGCTCCAGCGCTGGGCGTGATAAATGGGAGAGGGACGTCCGACGAAGTGCTTCAGCTCGCGGCGATATTCGGCCACGAAGTCGGGATCGTCCTTGTATTTCGCGTAGGCTTCGCGCAGCTCGGAAAGCGCGTGAATCAGCGTTTCGGCGACGAACACGCCGCCATATTGGCCGAAATGGCCTCGTTCATCGGGCAAGTTGTACATGAGTCACTCTGAAGTGAGGGGTGCGGCAGCCGGCGCTCGTTGGGCCGGACGGTGCCTCACCACCTGAAATCATCCCGCGTCCGCTTCGCGCACCGCGCGTACGAACGCCGCCATTCGGGCGTGGTCTTTCACGCCCTTTGCGCCCGGCACTTCGATGCCACTGGAGACATCGACGGCATACGGACGCACCTGGCGGATCGCCTCACCGACGTTTTGCGCGTTCAACCCACCACTCAAAACGGCCCGACGCGCGAGCTCTGCTGGGATAAGTGACCAATCGAAAACCTTCCCGCCGCCACCGTAGCCCTCGACGAGCGCGTCGAACAGCAAACCGTTGGCTGATGAATAGTTAAGCGCCAATTTTAGCAAATCGGCCTGACGAGTATCGGCCGCGACCCGCAGAGCCCGCAACCAGGGCAAACCGGCAACGCCGGCCAGCGTCTCGCATTGCTCAGGCGTTTCGTCGCCGTGGAATTGCAGCAGGGTGAGCGGCACGTTGCTCGCCACCTCGCCGATCCATTCCGGCGTGGCATTGACGAAGAGCCCAACCACCGAGAGAAACGGCGGCACGTCGCGCATCATCTCCACCGCCTGAGCGATGCTGACGTAACGCGGGCTCTTCGGATAGAACACGAGGCCGATGGCGTCCGCGCCCAGTTCGACGGCCTGCTCCACATCGTCTGGCTTCGAGAGGCCGCACAGCTTCACCCGCGTGCGATGTCGCGGGGCGTGCTGGTCCTGGGGCTCGCGGCCTTCGGCGGAGGGTGCGGCTGGGTTCGTCATGATTGGTGACTCGTCTGCTGTTCGGGTTGAGCGTGAGACGCGGCGGCGGAAGGCGCCTCGTCGTCCGCCCACACGGCGCTCCAGGGCACGCTGCCGGTGTGCGGGCCGGGCACCTCGAATTGCGCGGGATAGCCCACACGCGCCAGATAAAGCCCTTCCGGCATGAACGTGGGCGCGGCGCGGTTGCGGTCGCGGCTATCGAGAACCTGGGCGAGCCACGCCACAGGATAACGTCCGCGTCCCACCGCGACGAGGCACCCCATCAGGTTGCGCACCATGTGATGCAGAAACGCGTTCGCGCGAAAGCGAAAGTGGATGAAGTCGCCCTGGGGACGAATGTCGATCTGATACAGATGCTTCACCGGCGTCTTCGCCTGGCACTCCGAAGACCGGAACGCCGAAAAATCGTGCTCGCCGATCAGGCACGCAGCGGCCTCGCGCATCGCGTCGACGTCGAGCGGCGTATGAATCCATCCGGCCCGGCCCGCGAGCATCGGCGAACGCACGGGGTGCACGTACAGCACGTAATAGTAGGTGCGCTCGAAGGCCGAAAAGCGCGCGTGAAACGCCTCTGGCATGGGCTTGGCCCACTGCACGGCGACCGTCGACGGCAAGAACGCGTTCGTGCCGCGCACCCACGAAAACGACGCGCGATCCAGCTCCGTATCGAAGTGCACGACCTGACCCAGGCCGTGGACGCCCGTATCCGTGCGTCCTGCCACCACGGTCTGCAACGGCGTCTGCGCGAACTCGCGCAAGGCGCGTTCGAGTTCGTCCTGCACCGTCCGTCCGTGCGGCTGCGATTGCCAGCCGCAAAACGCGGCGCCGTCGTACTGGATTCCCAGGGCAATGCGCATACGGCGAGCGTCAGGACAACGGCGCGAGGGTGGACAGCAACGCGCGCGCTTCGTCCCGCGTGCCGGCGTCGTTCGATTCGATCACCTCGTTGATGAGCGTACGTGCGCCCGAGAGGTCGCCCAGCTGGATGTACTCCGACGCAAGCTCCAGCTTGTTGCGCGCGATCTTCGCCAGTTGCTCCGGCGTGAAAGCGGGCAGCGGCTGCGCGGGGCTGGGCGGCAGTTCGAGGTCGAAATCGAGCTTCAGCGCACCGAATCGTGCCGCGCCGAGGCCGGCCACCGCCGCGGCGCCGGCCGTGCCTGCGGCGATTTCGCTCGCCACCGTTGCCGGAGCCGACACCGCTTCCGGAACGGCCTGCTGCGCCGTTGCCTCCGGCGACGCGACCGGCTGCAGCGAGAGCGATTCTGGTGCTGCGCCAGCGGGCGCGGACGGTTCCGCCGCCGGCGTGGCGCCCGCGTTCGCGCCCCGAGTCAGCGCCTCGGCCAAACCTGCGTATGCGATTGGACGTGAAACGGGCGGCGGCGCGAAAGGCGCAGCGGCCGGTTCTCCAACCGATGGCTGTTCGACGCGAGGCGGCAACGGCATGTCGAGACTGCCCAGTGCCGCGACGGCCTCGTGCGGGAACTCGGACGTGGGGTGCGTGGTTTGAGTGGGCGCTTCAGGTTCGACTGACGCAGCGGGGATGCCCTCGGCTCGTGCGGCTGACGGCTCTTCGTGAAGCTCGGCTGTGGCGCTCTGATCCTGCTGCGATTCCGTCTGAGTCAGGCTTGCGTCTTCGGGCTGCGCAAAGGGTGGGAGGCCGTCCGTCGCGCCATGCTGCGGTTCCAGATCCCGCAGCGGCAGCGCCTCGGCGCCCAATTCGGCGGCAGCGGCCAGGCTGGCGGCGCGGGTCGCGTCGTCGGCCGTTTCGGGTTCGAATGCGTGGGACTGCGCAGCCGGTCCGCTCTCGCCCTCCGGCTCGTACGGCGCATGCTCGGGCGTCCCGACGGGCTCGAAATGCGTCGGCGGCAACGCGTCGGCGCCCAGTTCCGCGGCGGCCGCGAGGCTGGCCGCTCCCGTTACGTGGTCGAACGTCTCCGGGCTGTCAGGGCCGGTTCCCTGCGCTTCGGGCCCGGCGGCGGGTTCCTGCGATGCGGCAGGATCGAACGCGGCTTCGTGCGGGTGGGCCGTTACGTCTTCGTCGTGTGTGTCCCGGCTTTCGGCATGATCGCCATGCTCGGTCGCGGAAGACAGCGCCGAATCCGACGACGCCCCGCCCGGCATGAGCGTTGGCACGAGTTCCGGAACAATGTCGTCGCGCGCGGCTGCCGCAGCTTCCTCGTTCTGCCGGGCCATGTGCGCGGCGGCGTCGGCTGCGAGAAGGCCTGCGCCCGTCGCTGCTGCCTGCCGCGCCCGAGCCCGGTCGCCATCGTGCGGTTGCGGCGTGTCTTGCGCCGAAGCCAAAGTAGACGGCGCGCCTTCGGCGGCGCCCGCCGTGCTTGCCTTACGCTTGCGCCGGGTAACGGCAAAACCGACGATCAATGCCACCACCGCGGCACCCAGACCGGCTGCCACGGCAGGCTCGACAGGCGGCAACTGGAACGGCCCGCCACCGGCCCGCGATCCCGTTGCCGGCGCCGATATAGCCGGCGCACTGCTGGAGGGCGCTTTCGCCGCCCCCTGCGACGCCCCGCCGACTGGCGCTTGCGCCGTCGCACCCGACGCGGCTGCACCCGTGCTCGGTGCAGCGGACTTCCCAGCCCCGATGCCATGCTTCTGCAACTCCATCAGCACGCGATTCTTCAGCGCGAGCAATTGCTGGAGGCTGGAAAGCGGCACGCGAGGCTGCGAAGCCGGTTGCGCCGCAGCCGAAGTGGCCGGCTGAGCGGGCGTTGCGCTCGACGCGGAAGGAGTACTAGCCGGCGCGGCGCCCGCCGGTTCACT
Organism: Paraburkholderia sp. A1RI_3L; assembly: GCF_048957895.1. Taxonomy (NCBI): domain Bacteria; kingdom Pseudomonadati; phylum Pseudomonadota; class Betaproteobacteria; order Burkholderiales; family Burkholderiaceae; genus Paraburkholderia; species Paraburkholderia sp. A1RI_3L. The sequence continues at coordinate 150,953 of NZ_JARCHA010000004.1, read as the reverse complement.
TGCCGGGGGCTGGATGGCGCCGCTCCAGACGTGTGTGCCGCTCGCAGTGGCGGCCGGCACGGCCTGGCTCGACGTGGCCGCAGCGGACGTTGCAGGCGTGGACGAAGCAGAAGGGGAAGCCGAAGTCGTTGCGGGCACCGATGTCCCAGCCGCCGCGGTATTGGCGCTAGCCGCAGCGGCACTACCGCCCGTCGCTGCGGCAACCGATGCGGTTGCGGCCGCCGCACTCGCCGACGCGGCCGTGCCCGCCATGGTGGCGTGCGGCAATGCATTAGGCGCTTGTTCTTGCGCATGGGACGCAGACGGCGAAGCAGCCGCCGCGCTCGCCGCAGTCACCGTCGCCGCGGAAGCGGCCGGTGCAGCGGACGGCGCCACGCCACTGGCGGCCGGCGCGCCCGTCGCATCGAGCGACGGCACATTGAGCACGGCGCCCAGCTTCAGCCGGTTCGAATCGTGGCCCATGAACGCGCCCGGATTCGCGTCGAACAGGGCGCGTGTCGCACGGGCAAGCGTGGCGCGATCGTGCGATTGCGTGACGTCGATCGCCACGTCGTTGAGCGACTGCCCGGGGCGTACGGTGTACTGACTGGCGGTGCCGGCACCGGCCGCGCTCGCGACATTCGCGGCGCTGGGCGCGCTAGCGGCGGCGTTTGCGGCACCGGAAGCTCCAGCGGTCGCAGCAGGCGCGGCTTGCGAGAGGCCAGGCGCCAGGAACGCCACGGCGATTGCCGCAGCAAGGCTGCGCAACGGGCCGCAAGCCTTCCGGGACCGAACCGCACGAGCGGGTTCAACGGAATCGAATCGAACGATCATTGGAATCGTTTGCGCGTCGTCGCGCGGATTGTGTTGGGGATGGAGACAGGATTCGCGGCGCACAATAAAAAAGCGCCGCGACTGGCGCGACGCTTCTTGAAAGTTGGCTACGCGTCGTAAGCGCGTAGTTTACTTTACTTGTCGAGCAGGATGCGAAGCATGCGGCGCAGCGGTTCGGCCGCGCCCCACAGCAGCTGGTCGCCCACCGTGAACGCCGACAGGTATTCGCCGCCCATCGCGAGCTTACGCAGGCGGCCCACCGGCACCGTCAGCGTGCCGGTCACCACCGAAGGCGACAGGTCGCGCATCGACGCTTCACGCTCGTTCGGCACCACCTTCACCCAGTCGTTGCCGGAAGCGAGGATGCTGTTGACCTCGTCGAGCGGCACGTCCTGGCGCAGCTTGATGGTGAGCGCCTGCGAGTGGCAGCGCATGGCGCCGATGCGCACGCACAGTCCGTCCACGGGAATGGAGCCCGGCTGGCCCATGGCCGGCTTGCCCAGAATCTTGTTGGTTTCGGCGCCGCCCTTCCATTCTTCGCGCGACATGCCGTTGCCGAGGTCCTTGTCGATCCACGGAATCAGCGAGCCTGCGAGCGGCACGCCGAAGTGGTCCACCGGCATGCGGTCGCTGTTCATGGCAGCCAGCACGCGGCGGTCGATGTCGAGAATAGCCGACGACGGATTCGCCAGATCTTCCTTCGCCGCACCGTACAGCGTGCCCATTTGCTGGAGCAGCTCGCGCATGTTCTGCGCGCCCGCGCCGGAGGCCGCCTGGTACGTCATCGCGGTCATCCAGTCCACGAGGTTCTCGCGGAACAGGCCGCCCAACGCCATCAGCATGAGGCTCACCGTGCAGTTGCCGCCGATGAAGTTCTTCTGGCCCTTGACGAGCGCGTCTTTGATGACGTCGAGGTTGACCGGGTCGAGGATGATGACCGCATCGTCCTTCATGCGCAGCGACGAAGCCGCGTCGATCCAGTAGCCGTTCCAGCCCGCGGCGCGCAGCTTCGGGAACACGTCGTTCGTGTAGTCGCCGCCCTGGCAGGTGATGATGATGTCGCACTTCTTGAGGTCGTCGATGCTCGACGCGTCTTTGAGCTTCGTCTCGTTCTTCGCGAACGACGGCGCGTCGCCGCCTGCGTTGCTGGTGCTGAAAAACACCGGTTCGATGAGGTCGAAATCACGCTCTTCCTGCATGCGTTGCATGAGGACGCTGCCGACCATTCCGCGCCAACCTACGAGACCTACGTTCATGACTTACCCTTGAAATGGACACTTCCCCGCTATCTTGCCCGGCGTGACCGCGCGGGGAAGACGGGCGGGCACGACGGACGATCAGCGCTTCGTGATCGTTTTCGGGGTAATCGTTTTGATGGTGGTGATGGAGAACGACATGGCGAACGAAACTGCACGGGCCGTTTTGCCGTGGAGCTTCGAAATCGAAATGATCTGGGGGATCGTCGCCATCGCAACAGTCTACACGAAAACCCAAAAATTCAAGCGGATACGGTCCACTTTGCCGCACTTAAAACAAGTTGTGGCACCGATAGACACGGGCGCACAAGACGGGGCCAAAGCGGCCCCACCTTGCGAGCAACGTTGCCTTCGCGGCGCCGCCGGATTAAAGCGCCGCCAGCACAGCGTCGCCCATCGCCGCCGTGCCGACCTGGGTACAACCCGGCGTGACGATATCTGCCGTGCGATAACCCTGCTCCAGCACCTTCTTGACCGCGCTTTCGATACGGTCAGCCTGCTCCGCGCGGTTCAGCGAGTAGCGCAGCATCATGGCGGCCGAAAGAATCGTGGCGAGCGGATTGGCCACGCCCTTGCCGGCGATGTCCGGTGCCGAGCCGTGCGACGGCTCGTACAACCCCTTGTTCTTCGCATCGAGCGACGCGGACGGCAGCATGCCGATGGAGCCCGTCAGCATGGCGGCTTCGTCCGAGAGAATGTCGCCGAACATATTGCCGGTAACGATCACGTCGAACGCCTTCGGACCCTTCACGAGCTGCATGGCCGCGTTGTCCACGTACATGTGCGAAAGCTCGACGTCCGGATATTCCTTCGCGACGTCGATCATCACGTCCTTCCACAGCTGCGAGGTCTCCAGCACGTTCGCCTTGTCGACCGACGTAAGCTTTTTCGCCCGCTTTTGCGCCGCCTGGAACGCGACGTGCGCGATGCGGCGCACTTCAGGTTCCGAATAACGCATCGTGTCGAAGCCTTCGCGCGCGCCGGCAAACGGACCGTCCGGCGCCTCGCGCACGCCGCGCGGCGAGCCGAAGTAAATGTCGCCGTTGAGTTCACGCACGATCAGGATGTCGAGGCCCGAGACGATTTCCGGCTTCAGCGACGACGCGCCCGTCAACTGCGGATAGCAGATGGCCGGACGGAAGTTGGCAAACAGCTGCAAATGCTTGCGCAGCCCGAGAATGGCCTGCTCGGGACGCAGCGCGCGCTCCAGCGAGTCGTACTTCCAGTCGCCCACCGCGCCGAACAGGATCGCATCGGCTTGCTTCGCCAGCGCGAGCGTGGAGTCGGGCAGCGGGTGGCCCTTGGCCTCGTAGCCCGCGCCGCCCACGGGCGCTTCTTCCAGTTCGAACTTTTCGCCGAGGGCGTTCAGTACCTTGACGGCTTCCTTGACGATCTCGGGGCCAATGCCGTCGCCGGGCAACACTGCGATCTTCATCCGATGTTTCCTTGCTGTTCTCTGTTTTGACTCTTGCGCTTCGGCGGCTGGTCTCAGCCGACGATCCGATGATTCAGCCACGGCTGCTTCGCAAGACGCTCCGCTTCGAACTGGCGAATCTCGTCCGAGTGGCGCAGCGTAAGACCGATGTCGTCGAAGCCGTTCAGCAGACAGTACTTGCGGAACGCGGCCACGTCGAACGGATATTCGCGGGCATCCGGCGTGCGCACGATCTGCTTGTCCAGATCGACGGTGAGCTGGTAGCCGTTGAACGCATACGTGTCGTTGAACAGATGATCGACCTGCTGCTCGGTCAGCACGATGGGCAGCAGACCGTTCTTGAAGCAGTTGTTGTAGAAGATGTCCGCGAAGCTGGGCGCGATGATGGCGCGAAAGCCGTACTGCTGAAGCGCCCACGGCGCGTGTTCGCGCGAGCTGCCGCAGCCGAAGTTCTTGCGCGCGAGCAGGATGGACGCGCCCTGGTAGCGCGGCTGGTTCAGCACGAAGTCCGGGTTCAGCGGACGCTTCGAGTTGTCCTGGCCCGGCTCGCCGTGATCCAGGTAGCGCCATTCGTCGAACGCGTTCGGGCCGAAGCCCGTGCGCTTGATCGACTTGAGAAACTGCTTCGGGATGATCGCGTCCGTATCCACGTTCTCGCGATCGAGCGGCGCCACGACGCCGGTGTGCACAACGAATTTATCCATGATCCGTCACCCTGAATGAGACGAGGGTCTTAACCCAGCTTGCGAATGTCGACGAAGTGCCCTTCGATCGCGGCGGCGGCAGCCATCGCGGGGCTCACGAGGTGCGTGCGTCCGCCCGCGCCCTGACGGCCTTCGAAGTTGCGATTCGACGTGGACGCGCAACGCTCGCCCGGCTCCAGCCGGTCCGCGTTCATCGCGAGACACATCGAGCAGCCCGGCTCGCGCCATTCGAAGCCGGCATCGGTGAACACCTTGTCGAGACCTTCGCGCTCGGCCTGCGCCTTCACGAGACCTGAGCCCGGCACGACCATCGCGAGCCGGATGTTCGGCGCCACGCGGCGACCCAGCTTCTTCACCACGTACGCCGCAGCGCGCAGGTCTTCGATGCGCGCGTTCGTGCACGAGCCGATGAAAATCTTGTCCGGCTTGATCGCATCGATGGGCGTGTTGGGTTCGAGCGCCATGTACTGCAGCGCGCGCTCCATGGCGTCGCGCTTCACCGGATCTTTTTCGCGCTCGGGGTCCGGCACGCGGCTATCGATGGACGTCACCATTTCCGGCGACGTGCCCCACGTGACCTGCGGCACGATTTCGGAAGCGTCCAGCTCGACCACGCGGTCGAACTGCGCGCCTTCGTCCGAGCGGAAATTCCGCCAGTACGCCACGGCCTGATCCCACTCGACGCCTTGCGGCGAAAACGGACGGTCCTTCAGATATTCGATCGTGGTGTCGTCCACGGCGACCATGCCGGCGCGTGCGCCCGCTTCGATCGCCATGTTGCAGACCGTCATGCGGCCTTCCATGCTGAGAGAACGGATGGTGGAACCGCCGAACTCGATCGCGTAGCCGGTGCCGCCCGCCGTGCCGATCTTGCCGATGATCGCGAGCACGATGTCTTTCGCGGTGCAGCCGCGCGGCAGCGGGCCTTCCACCTTCACGAGCATGTTCTTGCTCTTCTTTTGCAGGAGCGTTTGCGTGGCGAGCACGTGCTCCACTTCCGACGTGCCGATGCCGTGCGCCAGCGCGCCGAACGCGCCGTGCGTGGACGTGTGCGAGTCGCCGCAGACGATCGTCATGCCCGGCAGCGTCGCGCCCTGCTCGGGACCGACGATGTGCACGATGCCCTGGCGCTTGTCCGTCATCTTGAATTGCGTGATGCCGAAGGCGTCGCAATTGCTGTCGAGCGTGTCGACCTGGAGCTTCGAGACCGGATCTGCGATGCCGTGGCTGCGGTCCGTGGTGGGCACGTTGTGGTCCGAGACGGCCAGGTTGGCGCTGATGCGCCAAACCGGACGGGTAGCGATCTTGAGACCTTCGAACGCCTGCGGACTCGTCACTTCGTGCAGCAGGTGACGGTCGATGTAGAGGAGCGTCGTGCCGTCTTCTTCCGTGCGGACGACATGGGAGTCCCACAATTTGTCGTAGAGAGTCTTGGCCATGATATGCGGGGAAAAGTGACTGCGGGCAATGCGATACGTGTCGAGCGATTATGCCACGCAGTCACCCGCGCTGCCGGCTTGGCGCAGAAAAAACCGATAAAAAACAGTGAGTTGTCTGGTAGTTTCAATACCTGTATCGATGTTACCCGGAACGCTGAAGTCCCCGTTCAGTCCGCTGCGTCGCCGGGCGAGCCGGGTTCGTCGGGGCGGTACTGGAACAGATCGCCGGGCTGGCATTTCAGGATTTCGCAGATGCGCTCCAGCGTATCGAAGCGGATGCCCTTCACCTTGCCCGATTTCAGCAGCGACAGATTGGACCTCCGTAATGCCGATCAACTGGGCCAACTCGCGAGACTTCATCTTGCGTTCCGCAAGCAGCACGTCGAGTCTTACAACGCTAGTCATGGCGCCTCAGACAAAGCTTTGGTTTTCTTCCGCGATGCGGGTGGCTTCCACCAACGTCCACGCAACCAACACCGAACCATCCCGCCCGGGCCGAGGAGACCCGCCCCTCCGAAAACTACCGGTACGTCGGAGGCGATCTGGGCATGAGCCGCGAGAAGCTCACGACCAACCGGGCGGGCTGGTCGGGCAAGTCGTCCGGCAACGCCGCGCTCGGCGCGCACGGCGGCTACCAGTTCTCGCGCTACTTCGCGGTGGAAGGGGGAGTGTCCAGTCTCGGGCAAGTCGAGGCGACCTCGGGCGGCCGGAAGGACAAGTTCACACTAGGCGCCGTGTCGGCCAACCTGGTCGGCTATCTGCCGGTGACCGACCGCTTCTCGGTTCTCGGCATCATCGGCGCAGGCTGGGAAGTGGGCCGTCGACGCGGCGACGTGGAGTCGCGCAACGCGTCGGCGGGTTTTCTCAATGCGGGGTTGGGCGCCGCCTACGACGTTTCGCCGTACTGCACGTGCACGTGCAGTACGTGAACTACAGCAAGCTAAGCTGGAAAGGCAGCAATGAAGCGTCCGTCAGGAGCGACATGATCACCACCGGCGTGGACTATCGCTTCCGCTGATCGAATGCGGGCATGCCGGGCATGGGGCGCCTTTTGAAGGCGCGCTGCACTGTATCGGCATGTCCGCGACTGACTGCCCTGGTGCCGCTAGATATGCGAGACACCGTCCGGCCACTGGTCGAATACGAGCGCTACAGAACGCATGCGAATTGCCGGCTCGGCAAGCCCCTGCTGTGGGCCCGCAGTGCCAACTCGTGCCATGCGCCCAAATGAAAACGCCCCGAGGGCGCAAACCCATCGAGGCGTCTATTGGAGGCTCCTGCGGGAGCGCGGTGTATTCAGTGCGTGCGATGCGACTTGCTACGCCTCGCACGCCAGCGCTATCAACGCTGCGCGATCGGCTTCGCCTCACGCGGCGTGTCGCCGATGAACAGCTGGCGCGGACGGCCGATCTTCTGTTCGGGGTCGGCGATCATTTCGTTCCACTGCGCAATCCAGCCCACCGTACGTGCCATCGCGAAGATGCAGGTGAACATCGAGGTCGGAATGCCCAGCGCGCGCTGCACAATGCCCGAGTAGAAGTCCACGTTCGGGTACAGCTTGCGCGACACGAAGTATTCGTCTTCCAGCGCGATCTTTTCGAGCTGCATCGCGAGCTTGAAGAGCGGATCGTCGTGCAGGCCCAGTTCTTCCAGTACCTCGTGGCACGTCTCGCGCATCAGCTTCGCGCGCGGGTCGTAGTTCTTGTAGACGCGATGGCCAAAGCCCATCAGCTTCACGCCCGAGTTCTTGTCCTTCACCTGACGGATGAATTCGGGAATGTTGTCCGGCGAGCCGATCTCTTCGAGCATGTTGAGCGCCGCTTCGTTGGCGCCGCCGTGTGCCGGGCCCCAGAGACACGCGATACCGGCCGCGATACACGCAAACGGGTTCGCGCCCGACGAACCGGCCAGACGCACCGTCGAGGTCGATGCGTTCTGCTCGTGGTCCGCGTGCAGAATGAGGATGCGGTCGAGCGCGCGCACCAGCACGTCGTTGACCTTGTACTCCTCGCACGGGTTCGAGAACATCATGCGCATGAAGTTCGCGCTGTACGACAGTTCGTTGCGCGGATACACGAACGGCTGGCCGATGCTGTACTTGTAAGCCATCGCCACGAGCGTGGGCAGCTTCGCGATCATGCGGATGGCCGACACTTCGCGGTGATGCGGGTTATTGATGTCGAGCGAGTCGTGGTAGAAGGCCGAGAGTGCGCCCACCGCAGCCACGAGAATCGACATCGGGTGCGCGTCGCGACGGAAGCCACGGAAGAAGAACTGCATCTGCTCGTGGACCATCGTGTGGTTCGTGACGGTCTTCACGAACTCGTCCTTCTGGGCCTGGTTGGGCAGTTCGCCCTTGAGCAGCAGGTAGCAGGTTTCGAGGAAGTCGGCGTTTTGCGCGAGGTTGTCGATCGGGTAGCCGCGGTACAGCAGTTCGCCCTTGTCCCCGTCGATGTACGTGATCGCCGAATTGCATGCCGCCGTCGACATGAAGCCCGGGTCGTACGTGAACTTGCCGGTCTGACCGTACAGTTTGCGGATGTCGATTACGTCCGGGCCCAACGTGCCCTTGTAGACGGGCAGCTCGATGGTCTGGTCGCTATCGGAAAAGCGCAGCGTGGCGTGCGTGTTCGATTCGTTCATCTTCGGAGTCCTTTTTTGCCGGGGCATGAAAGACGCGGTGTGCCGTCGCGCGGGTTGCGGCGACCTGTCGCGGCTCTGGCCTCGCATTCTAAGGCGAGGAACTGGCCAAATTGATGCTGTGCAACACAACAAACCGTCTCGGGACCCGCAATACTCGAAGCAAGCTGACTGTAAGCGTCTTGCGCCTTGAAGACGAAGCGCGCACCAGCGCTCACACGCCGTGCTCTGGCACCCTCGCCTTCACGCCTGCGATGAACGTATCGACGTAGCGATTGAACGCCGCGGGATGCGCGAGGTTCATGCCGTGCGAGGCGCCCTGCACTGTTTCGCGCCGTGCATCGGGCAGCCACGCGTCGAGCGCGCTGGCGGTACGCCGAAACATGTCCGGGCTTTTTTCGCCGTCGATCAGCAGGACGGGGCAACGCACGTCGGCTGCGTCGGCGGGCGTATAGGCCGGCAGCGGATCGCGAAACTGGCGGGCGAGCGTGTGCGCGTTGTCGGTGGCCATCGTGCGGAACGTCATGGTGCTTTTGGCCCAGAAGCCCGGGCGGCTCACCGAATCGACGAACAGTTGCAGCCCGGCGTCGACGTGCCCGTCCTCGATCAGTTGCGCCGCGCGGGCCCGCAACGCATTCACCGTTTCCGGCAATTGCGCGGGCGGGCGGCCTTCGATCTGCAACGGACCGCCGGGGTCTGCGAGCGTCAGCGTACGTACGTGCTGCGGATGCCGCCGTGCGAAATGGAACGACACGCAGCCGCCGCGCGAATGGCCCACCACGTGCGCGGGGCCAGCGCCGAGGCGCTCCACGAACTGCGCAAGTTCATCCGCGTGACGGCTCCAGCTGAAGGGCACGGCGCTCTGCCGGTCGGCGTCGGGCCAGTAATGCGTGAGACTCACGGCCACGCAGCGATAGCGGGCGGCAAGGCCATGGAGTTGCGGTTGCCAGTAGCGGTAGTCGCACAGCGAACCGTGCACGAAGAGCAGCAGTTCGCCCCTGCCGGCCTCGACGTAGGGCATGCGTAAGCCGTTGGCGAGCGCAATGAAGGACGGGACAAAAGCCGCGCGAGCGGAATCGGCTCGAACGGAGTGAGCCAGAGCAAAAGCGGGACGTTGATTCACAGACAAGAGAACGCACCGCAGCGGGATCGAAACATCCGCTGAAAATGGGCGCAGAGACAATGAAGGAACGGTGGATTGTCCCACGGCAGCGCTTTGCGCGTGCGACGCGGCCTTCGTCGTACCGTGCGGGCGTGCCGGTTGCGCGCGCCTGTAGCGCCTATTCGAACGCGTACTCGTCCAGCACCTGCCCGGCCGCGCCCGCGCCGCGCACGGCGCAGGTCAGCGGCTCGTCGGCGATGCGCACCGCCACGCCGAGTTCCGCCGCAAGGCACCGGTCCAGGTTCGCGAGCAGCGCGCCGCCGCCCGTGAGCACGATGCCCGTGCTCGCGATGTCGGTGACCAGTTCGGGCGGCGCGTTTTCGAGTGCGTCTTTCACCGCGCCGATCACCTGCTTGAGCGGCGACACGATTGCGTCGGCCACGTCGTGATTGCTGAGTTCAACGGTGCGCGGCAGGCCGTCGTCGAGGCTGCGGCCGGTCGCGTTCATGCGTTGCCGCGGCACGTCGCGCATCGCCGAACCGATGGTCTTCTTCACGTGCTCCGCCGTGGGCTCGCCGAGCAGCACGCCGAACAGGTTGCGCACGTAGCTCACGATCGCCTGGTCGAACTGGTCGCCGCCCACGCGAATCGAGCCGCTGTAGGCAAGACCGCCCAGCGCCACCACGCCGACTTCGGTCGTGCCGCCGCCAATGTCCACGACCATCGAACCCGTGGCGGACGACACCGGCAGGCCCGCGCCCACCGCGGAAGCCAGCGATTCGCCGATCAGGTTCACCCGCCCCGCTCCGGCGGCCACAGCCGCCTCGCGAATCGCCCGGCGCTCTACATGCGTCGCGCCCGCGGGCACGCAGATGGTGAACGACGCGCGCCGCCCGAACAGCCGGCGCTGCTGGGCCATGTCCACGAACTGACGGATCATGTGCTCGGCCGCGGAGAAATCGGCAATCACGCCGTGGCGCATGGGCCGCACCGTTTCGAGGTTGCCGGGGGTGCGGCCGAGCAGCTGCTTCGCCTCGCTGCCGACAGCCGCCACGCGGGCTTCGCCCGGCGCGGCGTGTTTCTGGAAGCACACCACCGAGGGCTGATTGAGCACGACGCCCTCGTCGTGCGTGTAGATGAGCGTGTTCGCCGTGCCGAGATCCACGGCCACGTCGTGGCGGAACAACCGTTTCAGGAAGGAGGGGTGCGGCGTTGTTCTGGCCATGAGTGGGCTCGGCTCGTGTCGTCGACCGCCCCGCCTGGGCGATCGGAATCGTCGCCGCCCTGGCGCGCCGCGCGGTGGCGAACGCCGCGCTACCTCACGCGCCGGACGGTTCCTGCTGGCCATGACGGCCTATTGGAACCGTTAACGGCGCATGCCGCCGCAAACTTTAGCCGCGCCAGAATAATTTGGCATCCCGGAATGTTTCCGCGTATTTCGGCGCGGGTCATGGAGCGGGTCTCCATGCGCACCGCCCTTTGCTAAAGGGCCGAAAAGGCGCGCGCCAATGCTTCGCGGCCCAGCATGGCGCCCTGCGACGAAATGGTGTGGCCGACGCCCGGCAACGCATAGGCACCCACGGCGAAGCCGGCGTCGCTGAACGCGTTGGCCGCCCGTTCGAGCTCCGCGATGGGAATGACGCCGTCCTCCACACCGTGCACGAGCGTGAGCGGCGTGCGGCTGTGCGCGATGACCGGCACGGCGAGCCGCCCGGAGTAGGCCACGACGGCCACGGCGCCCTCATCGTGCGTTGCAGCGTAATAGAGCGACATGATGGACCCTTGCGAAAAGCCTACGAGTGCAAGCTGACCGAAACCCTGCAGCCCCCAATGCGCGAGTTCGGCGCGCAACATGCGTTCGAGTGCAGGCCAGGCGGCGGCGACACGCTCACCGCGACGGGTCTCGTCGATGTCGCGCAGGCTGAACCACTGGCGCCCGCCGAAACCTCCGTCGAACGGCTCGCTGCCGTCGAGCGATGCCCACGCCACGTCCTGCGGCAGCGAGCCGCGCCATGCGTCGGCGAGCGGCACGAGATCCTGCGCGTTGCTGCCCACGCCATGCAGCAGCACGACGAGCGCCCGCGCGGGCGCGTCGGCCGGCGCAAGGCGCCAACCGTGTTCGAACGATTCCCAGCTCATTGCAATCCCCTGCATGTGGTTTTGCGGCATGGTCCGGCGACTCATGCGCGGGCGCGTGCCCAAACGCGAGCATACCGCGCGTTTCAGTGCAGGCGCCCTGTGCAGGCGCCCATGCCGGCGCCCTGAAATTTGCGGACGGCGACCGCTGCGCACGGCGCCGACGTGCATGTCCGAATGCGGGTAAGCTTGGCCCGATTCGCATCTTTCGCGGCGCGTTGCCGCATTCCGCCGCACGCCGTCGCATGTTCGTTGTGAGCCGGCGCCTTGTGTGAGCGGTTTGCGTCGATATTTCGCGCCAACGTTTCTGCGCGCTGTCGAGGCCGGTGTCTTCCTGTGGCTGCACACCGGCTGATCGGTGTGAGCCGGCCACCCCGTCGGCACATGCGGCCCGATTTTCCGGAGATATCGCTTGAATCCGCCACGGACTGCGTCTGCTACGCCGGCCGCGCCTTCGCCGGCTTCCGCGCCCGCCGCCGCTGCCCCGCCGCCGCTCGCCGGCGGCCAGCTCGTGCTCGCCACCATCGCCGTTGCGCTTGCCACGTTCATGAACGTGCTCGACACCTCGATCGCCAACGTCGCGATTCCCACCATTTCGGGCGACCTCGGCGTTTCCGTGGACGAAGGTACATGGGTCATCACGGTATTCGCCGCCTCGAACGCCGTGTCGATTCCGCTCACCGGCTGGCTCACGCAGCGCATCGGCCAGGTGAAGCTGTTCGTGGGCGCGATCCTGATGTTCGTAGTGGCGTCGTGGTTGTGCGGCGTCGCGCCCAGCCTGCCGGTGCTGCTCGCCGCGCGCGTGTTGCAGGGCGCCGTGGCCGGACCGCTGATCCCGCTCTCGCAGGCCATTCTGCTGGGCTCCTGGCCGAAGGAAAAATCCGCCACCGCGCTGGCGCTATGGGCCATGACGGCGACCGTCGGGCCTATCGCGGGGCCCGCGCTGGGCGGCTGGATCACGGACAACTACAGCTGGGCCTGGATCTTCTACATCAACATTCCAGTCGGCATCTTCGCGGCCGCCATCACGTGGTCCATCTATCGCAAGCGCGAATCGGCCACGCGGCAGCCGCCTATCGACGTAGTGGGGCTCGGGCTGCTCATCACCTGGGTGGCCTCGCTGCAGATCATGCTCGACAAGGGCAAGGACCTCGACTGGTTCAATTCGCCGTTCATCGTGGGACTGGGCGTGACGGCGTTGATCGGCTTCGCGTTCTTTCTGGTCTGGGAACTGACGGAGCAGCACCCTATCGTCGACCTGCGGCTCTTTGCGCAGCGCAACTTCCTGGGCGGCACGGTGGCGATTTCCGTCGCGTATGCCGTGTTCTTCGGCAATCTGGTGCTGCTGCCGCAGTGGATGCAGGAATACCTGAACTATCGTTCCGTCGATGCCGGCCTCGTCACCGCCCCGCTCGGCATTTTCGCGGTGATCCTCGCACCCGTGATGGGGCGCGTGCTGCCCCGCTCGGACGCACGCATCATCGCGACGCTCGCGTTCGTGGGGTTCGCCATCGTTTTCTACATGCGCTCGCGTTACGTGATCGAGATCGATACCTGGCACCTCGTGCTGCCCACGCTGCTGCAAGGCATTCCGATGGCCATGTTCTTCGTGCCGCTCACCGCGATCATTCTCGCGGGGCAGCCGCCGAGCAAGGTGCCGGCCGCGGCGGGCCTGTCGAACTTCGTGCGCGTATTCTGCGGCGCCATCGGCACCTCCATTTCCACCAACGCCTGGAATAACCGCACCGTGCTGCACCACGTGCGCCTCACCGAGCAGGCAACGGTGGACAACCCGCTCTTTCGCCAGCAGATCGACTCCACGCAGACGCTGCTGCACCTGAGTCAGCCGTCGGCGAATGCGCTCTTCGAGTTCACGCTGAACACGCAGGCCGCGATGATGGGGCTGAACGACATCTTCTACGTCTCGGCCATCATCTTCGTGCTGATCATTCCGTTGATCTGGATTACGCGGCCCGCAAAGGGCGGCGGCGGAGATGCGGCCGGAGCGCATTGAAGTGCAGTTCGTCTGCGGTTCGTCGGGGTTCATCGGGTTCGCGATAATCCGGCTGCGGAATGTCGCGTCCAGAGGCGCGCCTTAGCGGAAATATCGTGCAGGCGTTTCGCCGAGTGCATCGCGAAAGACCGCGATGAACGACGACACATCGTTGTAGCCCACTTCAAGCGCCACCTGGGTCACGCTTGCGCCTGCGCCGAGCTTCTCGAGCGCGACGAGCAGACGCAACTGCTGGCGCCACTGACCGAACGTGAGCCCCGTTTCCCGGACGAAGAGACGCGCCGCTGTACGGGCCGTCACGCCGGCCGCTTCCGCGAGTTCATCGAGCACGCGGGAATCCGCGGGGTTCGTGACCAGCATGTCGGCCACGCGCTGGATGCGTGGATCGCGCGGCAGGAACAATGAAAGCGGCATGGCGGCGAGTTGCGACACGCGGTCCAGGATGACCTGCACGAGCCGCGCCTGAGCGCCCTCTTCCGTATAGCCCAGGCCGAAGATGGCCGCGGCTCGCAGCAGTTCGTCGGTCAACCGGTCGATGGCCACTACGCAGCCTTGTGCGGGCACGAACGCAACGGGCGGCACGGCCGCGGCGCCCGGTACGAGCAGCGGTTCGCCTTCGGCGTAGAGCGTATGGAGCGCCAGCGGCGCCGTGGACGACAGCCGGTGCAGCACGCCCGGCAGCACCCAGACCGCATGGCCGGGCGGCGCCACCCAGAGCGCGGACTCCGTGCGCACGGTCAACACACCACTACCCGAGCGAATCAACTGGGCACGCGGCTCCGCACGCCACGGCACTTCGCTGCCTTCATGCCGTTGCTCGAGCACGTAGACGGCGCGCACCGGCGCCGTCGGATCGCGGCTTTCCATCATGCTGTCTGTTTCCCCCGGATCAGGGCGGGAACAAACCAGATTAGCACAGCCTCCACGGGATGAAACCACGCCGCGGAACGCGGCGGCGCCTGCTGCAGTGCAGTCCCGATTACAATGCCGTCCCACGTCGTCTGCACTGAACTGAACTGCATTGCACTACGCTGCGTCCATCGTGGGATGCAGGCACTGAAACGCAGGTGCCGAAGCAGCCTGCACCATTGAGCATCCGACTGACTGTATTCGCCTTCGCCCGTCTCTTGCCCTCATGAACTACACCCCGATCCTCGAGCAGATTCGCCACGACGTGCAGCCCTACCTCGGCACAGGACGCGTGGCCGACTACATTCCCGAACTCGCACGCATATCCGGCGACCGTTTCGGCATGGCGGTCGTGACGATCGACGGTCAGGTGTTCCGCACGGGCGAAGCCGACACACGCTTTTCGATCCAGAGCATCTCGAAACTCTTTGCGTGCACGCTCGCCTTCAAACTGCTCGGCGACGACCTGTGGCACCGCGTGGGACGCGAACCGTCGGGCACGGCGTTCAATTCGCTGGTGCAGCTGGAAGCCGAACACGGCAAGCCCCGCAACCCGTTCATCAATGCAGGTGCGCTCGTGGTGACGGACGTTCTGTGCCGCCGCTTCGTGCAGGCGGAAACGGCACTGGTCGAGTTCATCCGGCGGCTCTCGGGCGAACCCGGCATCGACTACGAGGCTCGTGTGGCGGAATCGGAACTGCAGCACGCGCATCGCAATCGCGCGATGGCGCATTTCATGGCGAGCTTCGGCAATATGGAAATGCCCCCGGAAACCGTCGTCGATGCGTACTGCCGCCAGTGCGCGATCTCGATGAACTGCGTGGAGCTGGCACGGGCCGCGCTCTTTCTCGCCAACGGCGGCGTGTCGCCGGCCACCGGCGAACGGGTACTGGACGCCAGTTCAGCCAAACGCCTGTCCGCGCTGATGCTCACCTGCGGGACCTATGACGCGGCCGGCGACTTCGTCTACCGTGTCGGCCTGCCAGCAAAGAGCGGCGTGGGCGGCGGCATTGTCGCGGTTCTGCCCGGCGAGATGGCGGCGTGCGTCTGGTCGCCGGCGCTCGATGCGAACGGCAATTCGCTGGCGGGCGTCCAGTCGCTGGAATGGCTGACCACGCTTACGGGACGGTCTATTTTTTGATGGGTGCGGCGTGAGCGGTCTGCATTGATTGATCCGCTCAATGCAGGCGCGAGGCGTTGGACTCATTGACTTCATTCTGTTGACCGCGTTTGCTTGCCTGCGCCGACGGCCTTTGGCGGCTCGTCGGCATTCGAGTGCAGGCTTGCTTGCGCTGCTCTATGGCGCCCGTCATGTTGGCGCCCGCCCGATTCCTGAGGATTGAGTGTCGAAGATAGCGTCGATTTCGATACTTTCGGCCTTTCGACCGCCTTCAGACCTTCAACCTGAGCGCCTTTCTTCTTTTCCTCTATTCGTCAGCCGTCTGCTTGTCTTCCTGCCCGGGCGACTGCCGCGCCCGCGGTGTACGCAGGCGCATCGGCAAGGCAGCGTCAGGCAGCAGCGCCCGGCTGGAAGCCAGCGTCGATCTCGACCCGCGACAAGTGAGCGACCGTGTTGACGAGCGTCTTGCCCGCCACGGCCATTGCAATCGCCACCGCCGCACGACGATCGAAACCCGCCGCCTTCAACATGTTGACGTCGCTATCCGACACCTGGGTGCGCTTCGACGCGATGGCAGTCGCGAACTGGCGCACCGCTTCCAGCTTCGGATCGGCGAGCACGCTGCCGCTGCGCAGCGCATCGACCACATCTGCAGACGCGCCGAGCTTGCCGGCGAGCGTCGCGTGAACAGCTACGCCATAGTCGGCGGCATTCGCCCGGCTTGCTGCGGCCATTGCGACCTGCTGCGCCACCGCATCGAGCGAAGTTGCACCGAGCGAATGGAGCCAAGCCAGGTATGCGGAGAGCACTGGCGGCTCGACCGCAAGTGCATGGCCGAGATTAGGCACGAAACCGAACACGCCACGCATGGCGTCGAACAGCGGCCCGGTTTCATCCGACGCCGGCACGTCATTCAGTGCACCGAACAATGCCGGACCTTGCGCAACGTCCAGCGTCCGCGCGAAGAATGCCCGAACGATGCCTGCCACTTCGTCCAGATGCGATTCGAGCGGGAAGTGGCCTGCATCGATAAAACGCACCTCGGCATCAGGGATGTCGCGCCGGAACGCCTCGGCCCCTGCCGGCAGGAAGAACGGATCGTTCTTGCCCCACACAGCCAAGGCCGGCGGACGATGCGTGCGGAAATACTCATGAAAGCGCGGGTAGGCGGCGACGTTGGCCTTGTAATCGCCGAACAGGTCGAGCTGGATCTCGTCGTTGCCCGTGCGATCGAGAAAATGCTGGTCGAGCGTATAGCTCTCCGGCGCGATATGCGACGTATCGCGCTCGCCATGCTCGTACTGGAACCGCGTGGTCCCTGCCACCAGAAGGCTGCGCAGTTGCTCACGGTTCGCATCGGACGGGTCCTGCCAATAGGCGCGTATCGGGTTCCATCCTTCGCTCAGACCTTCCTCATAGGCGTTGCCGTTCTGCGAGACGAGCGCGGACACGCGGTCCGGGCGGGATGCAGCGAGGCGGAAGCCCACCGGCGCGCCGTAGTCGAACACGTACAACGCATAGCGCGTCAGGCCGATCACATCAGTGAAGCTTTCGATCACTTCGGCGAGGTGGTCGAAGGTGTAGCCGAACGTCTTCGCGTCGGGTGCGTCGGAAAAGCCGAAACCGGGCAGATCCGGCGCAACCACGCGGTACTTGTCGGCCAGACGATCGATCAGCCCGCGGTACTGATGGCTCGAAGTCGGGAAACCGTGCAGCAGCAA
Source organism: Paraburkholderia sp. A1RI_3L (assembly GCF_048957895.1). Classification (NCBI taxonomy): domain Bacteria; kingdom Pseudomonadati; phylum Pseudomonadota; class Betaproteobacteria; order Burkholderiales; family Burkholderiaceae; genus Paraburkholderia; species Paraburkholderia sp. A1RI_3L. Next base: position 133,664 of record NZ_JARCHA010000004.1, on the reverse strand, counting down.
CACGGCGGGCGCGTCCTTCTGCCCGGCTTCGCGGTAGAACAGGTTGACGGCGGTGCCGGTGCGGCGGTCGGAGACGGAAACGGTTTGATACGTGGCGAGCGTGGACATCGAGTTCTCCTGGATCACGGAAAGAGGCGTCGGCCTGAATTGATTGCGCACATTCACTGAACCGAACGATCGGTACAGTAGTAGGTGAGGATGCGCGTGTCAAGGATTGATTTGTGGATCAAGGCGACTTACCCTTTCGATCTGTACCGAACGATCAGTTTTCTGGAGAGGCGAAAGAACCATGGCTACCGCTCAGGCATCGAAGGACGAGATCATCGACCGGCTGTTCACCGTGTTCCGGGACCGCGGGTTCGAGGGGGCGTCAATTGCTGATCTGTCGCGCGCAACGGGCCTCGGCAAATCGAGCCTCTATCACCATTTCCCCGAAGGAAAGGAACAGATGGCTGCGGCGGTACTCGAGCGCGCCACGGCGGTGATCGATCGTGAAATCCTGAACGCGGCCCAATCGGCCGGCACGTTGAAAGCCCGCATCCGCAAAATCGTGGCCGCGCTAGATCGGATGTACCTGGGTGGACGCACGCCCTGCGTGCTCGGGCAACTCGCGACGTCCAATATCGGGTCGGTTGCGAGGCACGGTCTGCTACTGGCGTTTTCGCACTGGATCGACGCTGTCGAAGCGTTGGCGCGCGAAAGTGGCATGTCGCCAGCACGGGCGCGGCATTTCGCGGAAGACTGGGTTGCGCGCCTGCAAGGAGCGTTGATTCTGCAGGCTGCAAATGAGGATCTCGGGCCGTACAAGCGGGCCATGGCCGCATTGACCGAACTCGCAAAGGACGGCACGGACCGGACTCCCGAGTAGATGAATGCACGTCGTTCTGCGGCGCGAGCGAAATGCAATTCTCCGATCGCAGCCAGGACACAGCGAAGACGTAAAAGTCCCAATCAAGCTGTGGCCGCCTCAGACGCTTCCGATATGCAACGCGTCATCGGCACCGTTCGTAAATTGTCGCGGTAACAGCGCCTCTGCTGAAATCGATTACGAAGACCCGCACTTCCCCATCTGGATTTTGCTTCGAGAATGGGGGCCATCACCTCAATGAACTTTTCCTTCGCGTCGTCAGCCACGAAGAACATGCTCGACGCGATTGCGGCACCAAGCATAGCGGTCCGCTGAGGGCGGGCACGCTACGCCTCATCCCTCAGTGTTCCGGAAAACGGGCTTTCAGGTCATCTGCCGCCTCCTGGAAAAACTCACCCACCCATTGCCGGAGCGGCGCCGCGCTGATGCCTGTCTCGGCCGACGCGCCGCGCGCGGCGCCGCCCTTTTCCTGACTCGTATCGAGCCTACCCACCGGTGGCGTGGACCTGCCACTTCACCGACCTCGACGCGACAGAGCATTCCGTGCGGCCCCGGTAATCGAGCGGCGCTTAGGTGTGGCTGCAGATTTCGCCGCCTATAGAAACTGGCCGGCGATAGCCAACACACATTCGAGCTAAAAACCGTTTGACAGACACTCTTACGATATATATCTTAAGATACGTTTTACGACAATTATGAGGAGTCATCCCATGCGTCATCACCCGTTTTCCCGACACGGCGGCGCCCATCCGTTCCGTGACGGTTTTTCACTTCATACGCTCTGGCACGCCATGGGCCGCCACCATCATCGCCGCGGCGGCATGTTCTGGGGCGAGGGATTCGGCGGCCCAGGCGGCTTCGGCGGCGAAGGCGACGGCTTCGGACGTGCACGAAAATTCACGTCTGAAGACCTCCAATTGCTGCTTCTCGCGCTGCTCGCGGAACAGCCCAGCCACGGCTATGAACTCATCAAGGCGCTCGATGCACGCTCTAACGGCTTCTATAGCCCGAGCCCCGGCATGGTCTATCCCGCACTCACCTATTTGGAGGAAGTGGGTTACGTCACGGTGCAGGTAGAAGGCAACCGCAAACGCTATGAGCTGTCCGATGCCGGCCGCGTCTATCTGGCGGAGAACCGTGAACGCGCCGACCTGATGCTCGCCAAACTCACGCACATCGCTCGCAAGATGGACATCATGCGTCGCGCGTTCGCGGGCGAAGAAGCTCCGGACACGACGGAAGGCGGCTGGGTGCCCGAACTCGTGGAAGCGCGACGCGCGCTCAAACATGCACTATTGCGCCGCACCGATGCGACGCCCGACGAGCAGCGCCGCATTGCCGCCATCCTCGCCCGCGCCACGGCGGAAATTGAGGGCGACGGCGAGCACGGCGGTCAGCGCGGCGGCAGCCCCGCAGACGACATCTGAACGCCAATGCATCCAATCTGGAGGGCTTCATGCAAGAGAATGCCAGTCTCGACGTAATACGTATCCGTCATCCCTTGAAGTTCCGTTTGGTGCAGGTCGCGCGAGTGCATGCAGTCACGCCCTCGCTGGTACGAGTCACGCTCACGGGCGACGACCTGCATGATTTCGAGTCCGCCTCGTTCGACGACCACGTAAAGGTCTTTTTCCCGGAACCGGGCGCGACGAAACCCACTTTGCCCACCCTGGGTCCAGAAGGCATTGTCTGGCCGGAAGGTCTGCCCAAACCTGTTGCACGCGACTACACCCCGCGCCGCTTCGACCGTGCCGCGTGCGAACTCGACATTGAATTCGTGCTGCACGATGCAGGGCCTGCTTCGGCATGGGCAGCGCAGGCAAAAGCCGGTCAATACCTCGGCATTGGGGGGCCGCGTGGGTCGATGGTGATTCCGGCGGGTTTCGACTGGCACCTGCTTGTCGGCGACGAGACCGCGTTGCCCGCCATCGCCCGCCGACTGGAAGAACTGCCGCAAGGCGTGCGCGCGGCGGTCGTGCTCGAAGTGGGCGATCCGTCCGCGCGTATCGAGTTTCGTACGGCCGCCAGCCTCTACACCGTCTGGCGCTATCGCGACGAGGCGTGGCGCGGCGATGCGTGCGGACTGGTCGAAGCCGTGCGCGAAACGTATCTGCCGCCGGGCACCGGCTTCGTCTGGGCCGCGGGCGAATCGTCAGCGATCCGCGCCGTGCGCGAGTATCTGTGCAACGAGCGTGGCGTCGACAAGAAGTGCATTCGTGCGTCGAGCTACTGGCGCCGCGGCGCACAGGCGGTGCACGAGTCGATCGACGACTGAATATGCAGCCGCGCGCCCATATGCCTTGGTGGGCTTGAACCGCCCTGACAGACGAGCGCGCAGCGGTATGGAGTGACGTGCAATAAAGTTCAGGCGCGACGGCGTGCCCGCACGGCCTCGGCGAGTTCCTGCAGCACCGGCTCCGTCTGGCTCCAGCCAAGGCATGCGTCGGTAATCGACACGCCACGCTTGAGCGGCACGCCCGGCTTGAGGTCCTGGCGTCCCTCTTCCAGGTGACTCTCGATCATCACGCCCACAATGCGGCGTTCGCCCGCCGATAGTTGCAGCGCCAGATCGTGGGCCACGTCGCGCTGACGCAGGTGGGACTTGTTCGAGTTCGCATGCGAGCAATCGACCATGACCTGCTCGGGCAACCCCGCCGCATGCAGCACGGCGCAGGCTTCGGCAATCGATGCGCTGTCGTAGTTCGGCCCCTTCTTGCCGCCGCGCAGGATCACGTGCGTGTCCTCGTTGCCGCGCGTTTCGAAGATCGCGGCCATGCCCATCTTCGTCATGCCCATGAAGGCGTGGCTCGCGCGCGCCGCAACGATCGCATCCGCGGCGATCTGCACGCCGCCGTCCGTACCGTTCTTGAAGCCGATCGGGCAGCTCAGGCCGGAAGCGAGTTGCCGGTGGCTCTGGCTTTCCGTCGTGCGCGCACCGATTGCGCCCCACGCGACGAGGTCCGCGATGTATTGCGGGCTCAGCAGATCGAGAAACTCCGTTCCCGTGGGCAGACCTAGCGCGTCGATGTCGAGCAGCAGCTGGCGCGCCGCACGCAGCCCCTCGTTGATACGGAAGCTGCCGTCCAGCCGCGGGTCGTTGATGTAGCCCTTCCAGCCCACCGTCGTGCGCGGCTTTTCGAAATACACGCGCATCACGATCAGCAATTCGTCACGCAGCGCGTCGGCACTGCGCTTCAGGGCATGTGCGTATTCCATGGCCTGATCGTGATCGTGAATCGAGCACGGCCCTACCACCGCGATGAGACGGTCGTCGCGCCCCTTCAGCACATTCGCAATGGCGGCGCGGCTTGCTTCCACGAGCGTCTGCGTCGCCTCGGGCACAGGCAGTTCGTCGAGCAGTAGCGCCGGGGAAATGAGCGGGCGCACCGCGCCGATGCGCACGTCGTCGATGCGGGTGGTGTCCTGGGTGGCGTCGGCCACGCCGGCTTCCTGATCGTGCTGCGGATTGTCGATGCGCGTCACGGCATGCTCCTGCGGATGCGAAGAATGGTGGAAAGTCACGGATTATCTCACCGCGCGGGCGCCAAAGTGCCGGCTGCGGCAACACCGGCCAAGGACGCGAGCCGCTGCGACCATGCGCCTCAACTGCTTCCGAAGAGTCAAGGGCCTGAGCGCTCGGACCCATTCCTCGGGTCGACGATGCATGCAGAACGCAAACATCGAACAACGAGGCATGGAAAATTCTCACGCGACCACACTTCAGCAACTTCGCGCTGCTGCCGATATCAAGGCCATACAACAACCATGGATATGCGCGACGTTCGCTTTGGAACACCCGTTTCAGTGCCATGCCGCAATCCGCTTTCTGGGAGCCAGCATGTTTGTCGCCATTGGATGGGTGGTCGTGATTGGGTCGGTCATCGGCAGTTTCGTGGGCGTGGGCGGGCATCTGCCCGCGCTCGTGCAACCGTTCGAATTCCTCTGCATCTTCGGTGCCGCCGTGGGCGCGTTCGTGGTCAGCAATCCTGTCTCCACACTTCGCAAAACGTTGAAAAGCCTGCCCGCGTGCTTCAAGGGCCCCGGCTACTCGAAGGAAAAATATCTCGAGCTCATCGCCCTGCTGTACGAGCTGCTCCAGAAGGCGCGCAAGGACGGCATGATGGCGCTCGAGGCGGACGTCAACGCGCCGGAGGAAAGCGCGATCTTCCAGAAGTACTCGCACGTGCTTGAAGACCATCATCTGCTCGATTTCATCGTGGACTATCTGCGCATGATGTCCACGGGCAACGTCAACGTGCTCGAAGTGCAGGACTTGATGGACGAAGAGCTTGCAACGCATCACGCCGAGTCTTCGGTAGCGGCACAGGCCATCCAGAAGATGGCAGATGGCCTGCCCGCATTCGGCATCGTGGCCGCCGTGATGGGCGTCGTGCACACCATGGGGTCCGTAGGCGCGCCGCCCGCGGTACTTGGCGAGATGATTGCCGGCGCGCTCGTGGGCACCTTCCTCGGCATCCTGCTTTCGTATGGCTTCATCGGCCCGGTTGCAGACCTGCTCAGCGCGCGCGGACGCGCCGAAGCGAAACCGTTTCAGTGCGTGAAGGCCGTGCTGCTCGCGTCGTTGAGCGGCTATGCGCCCGCGATCGCCGTCGAGTTCGGTCGCAAGGTGCTCTTCACTGCGGACCGCCCGAGCTTCCAGGAACTCGAAGACGCGGTGCGCGCGACGAAGTCGCCCAAAGCGGCCTGACCCGCGGGGAGTCACGTATGGCGACGAAACCTCCCAACGGGAACCGGTCCTCGCAGCGCGAAGAACTGGCGGCCATCATCGTGCGCCGCGGGCGGCGCCACGAAGAGCACGGGCATCATGGTGGCGCATGGAAGATCGCCTATGCCGACTTCGTGACGGCCATGATGGCGTTCTTTCTGCTGATGTGGCTGCTCGGATCCACGTCGAAATACGAGAAGCAGGGTATTGAGGATTACTTCAATACGCCTCTCTCGGTCATGCTCGGCACGAAGGACGGCTCGGGCGCCTCGCGCCCCAATGTCGTACAAGGCGGCGGCCGCGACCTTGCGAACACGAAGCCCGGCGACGGTGCGCAACAGCAGCCGCAACCTGCATCAACGCATGCGGCGTCGGTCGCGGTGCCCGCGCCGGCCGATACGGAAAAGCTCAAGCAATTGAAAGCGAAGCTCTCCGCGTTGATCGAGCAGACCCCTGCATTGCGCGCGTTCAAGGACCAGATCCGCATCTCCATCACGAACGAAGGGCTGCGCATCGAAATCGTCGATTCGCAGAACCGGCCTATGTTCGCATCAGGCAGCGCGAAACCGGAGAGCTATGCGACCACGATCCTCATGCAGATCGGCTCCGCACTGAACGACGTGGAAAACCGCATCTCGATTGCAGGCCACACCGATGCCGTACCCTACAGCGGCGGTACGGCCGGCTATTCGAACTGGGATCTCTCGTCAGATCGCGCCAATGCGGCGCGCCGCGCGCTCGTAGCCGGCGGCATGCGTGAGGACAAGGTGCTGCAGGTGCGCGGCCTCGCCGACGTGCTGCCGCTCGATCGCAACGTGGCCGACGAACCCACCAATCGTCGCATCAGCATTCTCGTGCTCAATCATGCAGCGGAGCAGGCGTTCTTCAGCGACGGCGGCCGCACGACGATAACCGGTGGGCAGCCGTTGAACCTACACGGCACAAATGCGCCCGTAGTCAGCACCGCCGCTGTGGCGCCGGTTGCAACTCAATAAGTCTCCAGATGCAGGCGCCCTTCCCGGACAAGGCGCGGCCATAGCGTGTCCCACGCGAGGCCGTGCTGCCCGGCGATGTCCCGCAGTGTCTGCAGTACGCCCTCCTCCATGCCCTTCAAGCCGCACACATAGAGGTAAGTGTTGGCATCCCTGAGCAGTTGCGCAACGTCAGCAGCACGTTCGCGCATCGCATCCTGCACGTAGCGCTTCGGCTCACCTGGCGTTCGCGAGAACGCCAACGTGGTATCGATGAAATCCTTCGGCAAGTTCGTGAGCGGCCCGAAATACGGAAGCTCCTCGCGCGTGCGCGCACCGAAGAACAGCATCAACTTGCCCGTTGCACCCTTCAGCCTGCGGCGACGCCGATACTCCGTCATTGCACGCATGGGCGCGGCTCCTGTTCCCGTGCAGATCATGAGCAGATGCGAATCGGGATGGTTAGGCATCAGAAACGTGCTGCCGAACGGCCCGATCACCTGCACGCGGTCGCCCTTTTTCAGATCGCAGAGATAGTTCGAGCACACACCGTGCGCCGCATCGCCATGGTGGTCGCGCGTCACGCGCTTCACCGTGAGCGACACGTTGTTGTAGCCCTTGCGCTCGCCGTCGCGTGGACTCGCAATCGAATATTGCCTTGCATGGTGCAGTTTGCCGTCTTTCGTCGCGCCCGGCGGCAAGATACCGATGGACTGGCCTTCCAGCACGGGAAACGGCAATGCGCCGAAGTCGAGCACGATGTGGTGGATGTCGCTTTCGGCGGTCTCGTCGGTCACGCGGTAATTGCCGGCCACTGTCGCAACCACAGGCGCCTTGTGCGTGTAGAGATTCACGTATGGCTTCGAGGCCGACCATGGCGGCACCGTGGAACCACGCATGGTGTCCACGTCAGGTCCTTGGGACTCGTCGTCTTCCATGCCCGCTGTTCTCGCCGCGCTGTTCCCCTCGAGCGCCGTCTGCTGGGCAAGCGGGTCGAGTGCCGCACTCGCCGCCGTACTTTGTGCCGGCAACGCGTCCCACGTGAACTGCTCTTCGATGCCGTATGCGTCGGCCTTCAATACCGTGCGCCAGTTGTCGATCGCGCCCGTGGGGCACGGCGGTACGCACGCCATGCAGCCGTTGCAGACCTCAGCGTCGACCACGTAGTTGTTGCTGTCGTGCGTGATCGCGTCGATGGGGCAGGTTTCCTCGCAGGTGTTGCACCGGATGCAGATCTCGGGATCGATCAGATGCTGCCGGAGGACTTCGATGGGTGCGGGTCCGTTCATGTCTGCTCCCCTTTCCGTGGCGGCGGCTATCTTGTGCGGCATGACACCGGGTGCCGCCGCGCGGAAAGACTTAGTTGAAACGCACGTACTCGAACTCGACGGGCTGACGGTTGATGCCCATCGCCGGCGGCGCAATCCAGTTCGCAAACTTCCCGGGCTCGGCCACGCGACCCATCAGCGAGGCCACGTACGCACGGTCTTCCGCGGTAGGCAGCCATGCCGCTTCATTGGCGGCCCATTCCGTTTCGCTCACGATGCGGCCATCCGGCGAGACACGAACACCCGCGAACGTGCCGATGCGGCGATTGAACGCCTTGTGCGGCACCGTCAGGCGGAAATCGATGCCGGCCTTTTCGAGGACCTTGTTCCAGCGATTCACGCCCGCCACGGAGTCTTTGATGTAATCGTCGCGCAGCACCTCGTTCATCGCGTTGAGCATGGGAACCTCGCGCTCCACGAGCCGGCCATCCTCCACGTCGAGCAGGCGATATTGCTGGCCGTTCAATTGATGATCGTCATCGCGCTTGCCCTCTTCGTAGCGCCCCTTCAGGCCGGAGCTGTAGAACGTTGCGGCGTTGGACGACTGGTCCGCACCGAACAGGTCGACCGTCACCGAGTAGTGGAAATTGAGATACCGCTGGATCGTGTCGAGATCGATCACGCCCGCGGCGCGCAGCCGTGCCGGGTCCTCGGTGCGAAGCTCGTTCATCACCTGGGCCGTGCGCTGCACGACACGCGAGACACCCGATTCGCCCACGAACATGTGATGCGCCTCTTCCGTCAACATGAACTTCGTCGTCCGTGCCAGCGGATCGAAACCCGACTCCGCAAGCGCCGACAACTGGAACTTGCCGTCGCGGTCCGTGAAGTACGTGAACATGAAGAACGAGAGCCAATCAGGCGTTCTTTCGTTGAACGCGCCCAGAATGCGCGGGTTGTCCTCGTCACCCGAACGGCGACCGAGCAACGCTTCGGCTTCCTCACGACCATCCCGGCCGAAGTAACGATGCAGCAGATAAACCATCGCCCACAGATGACGGCCCTCTTCCACGTTCACCTGGAAGAGGTTGCGCAGATCGTAGAGCGAAGGCGCCGTGAGGCCCAGATGACGCTGCTGCTCCACCGACGCCGGCTCCGTGTCCCCCTGCGTGACAATGATGCGGCGCAGATTCGCACGATGCTCGCCCGGCACGTCCTGCCACGCGGGCTCCCCCTTATGTTCACCGAAATGAATCTTGCGGTCAGCCTCGCCCGGCGTGAGAAAAATGCCCCAGCGATAGTCCGGCATCTTCACGTAATCGAAATGCGCCCAGCCACCGGGATCGACGCTCACGGCCGTGCGCAGATACACGTCGTAGTCGTGCGAGCCGTCCGGGCCCATGTCGGCCCACCACGAGAGGAAGTTCGGTTGCCATTGTTCGAGCGCGCGTTGCAGCGTGCGATCGTCGGCGAGATTCACGTTGTTCGGAATCTTCTCGCTGTAGTTGATCGAGGTGATCGTGGACATATCGGTTCCTTGTGCGAATGCTGCGAGTGTCGGTTTGCGTTGCGCCTGTGGCGAATGCGGCTTCAGACGCGGGCCACGTCGAACTGCGCCTTGCTGCCCTTGCCGTACACCTTGAGCGCGCCCTTCTCGCCCACCGCGTTTGGCCGGTTGAAAATCCAGTTCTGCCAGGCAGAGAGGCGGCCGAAGATGCGTGTCTCCATCGTCTCGGGTCCGTTGAAGCGAAGGTTCGCTTCGAGGCCTGTCAGTGCATCCGGCGACATCGCGGTGCGCTCTTCAAGCGCGATGCGGATCTCGTCGGCCCAGTCGATGTCGTCGGGCGCAGCGGTGACGAGACCCAGACGATCGGCCTCGACCGGCTTCACTGGCGTTCCGATCGTGGCGCGCACGGCGTCGAGCTGCGTGGCATCGTCGTAGAAACGACGCGCAAGGCGCGACTGATGCGTGACCATGGGATACAGACCGAAGTTGACTTCGGAGAGCGTGATGGCGGGCTCTTCGTCCTCGTTGGCGGGCAGCGCCGCCATGTAGCTGCGATCGGCGGCGAACGCGAGTTCCGCAAACGTGCCCGCGAAGCAAGAACCCGGCTCGATGAGCGCGAACAAGGAGCGCGACGATACGTCGATACGTGCGAGCGTGCGGCGCAGCATGCCGATGGTCTCGCGCACCAGCCAGTGCTCGCGATGCGCCATGAGCACCGCGTCGGCGGCGAGCACCGCGCGTGCGTCACCTTCCGTCTTGAAGATCCACGTGCCGATGTCGAGCTCGTTGGTGCGCATCGAGAGAATCGCGTCGTCGAGTTCGCGCGCGAACTGCAGCGGCCACCAGTTGGCGCTGGCCGCCACGATGGCGTCGATGCTGTCCGGCTGCGGCCCTTGCGGCGCTTTCGCCGTGAAGGTGGCGATTCGGCGTGCACGGTCAATTGCGACTTCAACAGTGTGATATGAGAGTCCGTTCTCGCGGTCCGTGCGTTCGATACGCGTGAGCGCTACGCCTTTCGCCTCCGCCGGACGGTCGCTCTGCGCAGCGAGTTCCAGCGCGCGCGCCTTGATAGCGTGATCGAACTGATTCGGCTTCACGACCTCGTCCACGAGGCGCCACGCCTTGGCGCGCTCGCCGCGAATGCCCTCCACCACCGTGCAGAAGATATCGGCGCGATCGTGACGCACATGGCGCTTGTCGGTCAGACGCGTCAGTCCGCCCGTGCCCGGCAGCACGCCGAGCAGCGGGACTTCCGGCAGGGCCACCGACGACGAGCGGTCGTCTACCAGCCAGATTTCGTCGCACGCCATGGCGAGTTCATAGCCACCGCCCGCGCACGCGCCGTTTACCGCGGCGAGAAACTTGAGTCCGGAATGGCGCGACGAGTCTTCCATTCCATTGCGCGTTTCATTCGTGAACTTGCAGAAGTTGACCTTCCATGCATGCGAAGACAGGCCGAGCATGAAGATGTTGGCGCCCGAGCAGAACACGCGGTCCTTCAGGCTGGTCAGCACCACGCTGCAAACTTCGGGATGCTCGAAGCGGATGCGCTGGATTGCATCGTGCAGTTCGATGTCGACGCCGAGGTCATATGAATTCAGCTTCAGGCGGTAGCCATCGCGAATGCCGCCATCTTCGGCGATGTCGATGCCGAGCGTAGCCACGGGGCCCTCGAACGTCAGCTTCCAGTGGCGGTACTGGGATGGATCGGTACGGTAGTCGACGCGAGTGGCTGCGACCCCGAGCGGGGCTGCGGCGGAAGGGGTGGAAGCGGTGGCATGAAGCGGGTGAGCGGCTTGCGCTGAGGACATGGGTGTCTCCTGGACGGTGCAGTGCATGCTGTTTCACTGAAACATAATGCACTACATTTCCCATGTAAAGCCTATAAATGCATTTTAATGCATTTTGGCGGGTAAACCCCGACCGCCCCCCCGGTGTGGGTGAACCTGCCGTTAGCGCTAGCCCGCCCGCGAAGCTTCCCTGTCGGCTTCAGCCGCCAGCCTGACGGCGAGCCGGTCGCGCAGTTGCAGATAGGCGTCCGCGAGTGTCTTTTCGCTCGTATCGAAGGTCATGTCGGCGCGGCCGTAGAGTTCGTCGCGTCCCGCCAGAATGCGTTTGAGGTCGTCCATCGCCTCGCTGTTGCCGGACATGGGACGCAGGTCGCCCTGCGCCACCACCCGGCGCATGTGCTCCTCCGGGCTCGCCTGGAGCCAGACCGTGAAGCAGTGCGCAAGCAGCGTGTTGAACGTGCCGGGTTCGGAAACGAGCCCGCCAGGCGAGGCGATTACAGCCCGCTCATGCTCGCGGATCACGGCCTCCAGCGCGCGATGCTCATAACGACGGTAGGCACTCGCGCCATAAAGCGAGTGAATTTCAGCGGGCGGGCAACCGGCCAGTTGCTCGATCACGCGCGTGAGTTCGACGAACGGCGCCTTGAGTTCCTGCGCCAGCATGCGGCCCAGCGTGGACTTGCCGGCGCCGCGCAGGCCGATCAACGCAATGCGGTGCTGGCGGTGCGGGTCGCGCGGCGCCTGCGAGAACATCTCGGAAAGCGCAATGCGTGCGCGTTGCAGCGCGGCCTGGTCGCGCCCGTGCAGCAGCTCGCGAATCAGCAGCCACTCCGCCGACGAAGTCGTTTCGTCGCCGATGATCTCCGCCAGCGCGCAGTTGAGTGTGGCCGCAATCTGCCGCAGGACAAGCACCGAGGCGTTTCCCGTGCCGGACTCCAGATTCGCAAGGTGGCGTTCCGAAAGCCCCGACTCAGAGGCCAGCGACTTGCGGGTCATGCCCCGGCGCGCCCGCAGCAGACGCACGCGTTCGCCCATTGCCGACAGGAAGGGATCGCGTGTTTCGCGCTCTACTTCGGTCTTGCCCAGTTCTTCCGCGGCCTCGGCACGCAGCTCTCCGGCGTAAGTTTGCTTCATGTTTTGCGGTCCATGCTTATCAGTAGATGTACTATAGTGCTTGACATGCATCATGGCGAACGGTTAATTTTCGCCACAAATGACTTCGATCACAAATCTTCCGCTGCGCCCCGATCGGAGTCCGATGCGTCTCTGCCGCGCCGAAGCAGGCAGCAGCGGCAATTCACTGCCGCCGCTGCACCTGCCAGGCTCGCTGCCCACATCGCACCCTGGGCACGCGCTAGCCACGCAGCCGCATGAACTTGCGTGCATACGCCAAACTCTGGAGAGAGACAGGCATGTCCCCTCAGGAATTCCAGCGCCTGATTGCAGGCGTGACGGAACAGATCGCCGGCAGACCGCTAGACGATGCCCTTTCCACATGGCTCAACGCAACCTGGCCAGAAGGCAGCCCGATGTTCCGGGACCTCGCGGACGCGTGCCGCGCGGGCGTGACCCAAGGCTGGCTCTGTAACCGGGAAGCGGGCGGCATCCGCTACGGGCGCGTCTTCAAGCCAGTGCCGGAACTGCATGGCTTTTCTGTCGACGTGGTGGACATGAACGAGATTGCCGGTCCACATCATCGTCACCCCAACGGCGAGATCGACCTGATCATGCCGCTCACCGAAGGCGCCTTATTCGACGGCCGCTCTGCCGGCTGGTGCGTGTACGGCCCCGGCAGCGCGCATCGGCCCACAGTTTCCGAAGGCCGCGCACTGGTGCTCTATCTGCTGCCGGAAGGCGCAATCGAGTTCACTGCATCCTGACGAGGCGGGACACACCCATGACTGAGCTTCTGAAAAATCATGCAGGCGGCCGCTGGGTTGCCGGCCAGGGCGACGGCACGATGCTGCGTGATCCTGTAACGGGCGAAGCGCTCGTGCGCGTGTCGAGCGACGGGATCGATCTGCCGGATGCATTCCGCTTCGCGCGGGAGCAAGGCGGCAGCGCGCTGCGTCAGCTCACGTATGCCGAGCGCGCCGCGCGGCTCGCTGACATCGTGAAGCTGCTGCAATCGAAACGCGACGACTACTACGCGATCGCCACCGCCAACTCCGGCACGACACGCAACGACTCGGCTGTCGACATCGACGGTGGCATTTTCACGCTCTCGTATTACGCGAAGCTGGGCGCATCGCTCGGGTCCGTGCGCGCGCTGCGCGAAGGCGCCGCCGTGTCGCTCAGCAAGGACCAGTCGTTCGCCGCTCAACACGTGTTGACACCCACGCACGGCGTGGCACTCCTCATCAACGCGTTCAACTTCCCTTCGTGGGGACTGTGGGAAAAAGCCGGCCCCGCCCTGCTTTCGGGGGTGCCGATCATCGTCAAGCCTGCCACCGCGACGGCCTGGCTCACGCACCGCATGGTGGCCGACGTCGTGGAGGCCAACATCCTGCCGCCCGGCGCGCTCTCCGTCATCTGCGGCAGCGCGGCGGGTCTGCTCGATCAGGTCCAGGCGTTCGACGTGGTTTCCTTCACCGGCTCCGCGCAAACTGCGGCGACGCTGCGCGCTCACCCTGCTTTCGTCGAGCGCGGCGCGCGGCTGAACGTGGAGGCCGACAGCCTCAATAGCGCGATGCTCAGCGCGGGCACGTCGCCCGGCTCGCCCGCATTCGACCTGTTCGTGAACGAGGTAGCGCGTGAAATGACCGTGAAGTCCGGCCAGAAATGCACGGCGATTCGCCGCGCGTTCGTGCCGGCGTCGCTTTTCGACGCGGCAGTGGAAGCCCTCAAGGCCAAGCTCGCCAGGGTCACGGTGGGCAACCCGCGCAACGAAAGCGTACACATGGGGTCGCTTGTGAGCCGTGCTCAACTCGAGAACGTGCGCGCAGGCATTGCGCTGCTGCGCGAAGAGGCCACGCTCGCATTCGACGGATCGACCGTGCCGCTCGTCGATGCGGACGCCTCCGTTGCCGCATGCATCGGCCCGCATCTTTTCGCCATGCGTGACCCCGACACCGCGAAGCACCTCCATGACGTCGAAGTGTTCGGCCCTGTGGTCACAGTGGCACCGTACCGCATCGAAAGCGCACGCGTCCCTTCAGGCGACACCTTGCCCGAAGCGCATGCCATCGCACTCGCGCGGCGCGCTCAGGGGTCGCTCGTTGCATCCGTCTATGGCGACGACGACGTCCACCTCGCCCGCGTAGCGTTGGCGCTTGCCGATTCGCACGGTCGCGTGCACGTCGTCTCGCCGAACGCGCAGACCAGCCACACCGGCCACGGCAACGTCATGCCGATGTCGCTCCACGGCGGCCCCGGCCGCGCAGGCGGTGGAGAAGAACTGGGCGGTCTGCGCGCGCTGCATTTCTATCACCGGCGTGCCGCGATCCAGCAGGCCGCCGGGGGAATCGACGCGATCGCGCAACTCACCACGCGAATCGATCAACCGTAACTCGCAGCAAAACGATAGACCCGAGAGACACAACCCGCCACACGTCAAAGCCGTCAACGAACGGCAACGCGTTCAGCCGGCACATGCAAGCGCATTGAGATCAGAGAGACGAGACACACGCGGCCCGCAGAGCCCGACGCAGATCGGCCCTTGGCCGCACAAGCCTGGAGGAACCATGGAAGCCTTGCTGGAAACGCCGGCCAACCGGCCCGTATCGATTGCCGAACCGCCGCCGGCGCAGTTCAATTTCGCGACGCACGTGTTCCGTCTGAACCAGGCGCGTGCGAGCAAGGCGGCCTATATCGACGATGCAGGCGCCACCTCCTACGGCGAACTCGAAGACCGCGCGCGGCGCTTCGCCAGTGCACTGCAAGCCCTCGGCATTCACGCCGAGGAGCGCCTGCTGCTCGTCATGCAGGATACGGTCGAGTTGCCGGTGGCGTTCCTCGGCGCGCTCTACGCGGGCGTGGTGCCTGTGGTGGCGAATACGCTGCTCACATCGGCCGACTACACCTACATGCTCTCGCACAGCCACGCGCGTGCCGTGATTGCGTCAGGCCCCGTACTCGCCAACGTGCGCGAAGCGCTCGCGGGCGCCGAAAGCGACGATTGCATGCTGATCGTCTCGCGTCCCATGGACGCGACCGCCGAAGCACCGCAGCGCGTGCTGCACGAGCTGACCGATCAGGCCGCGCCCGCCGCGAAGCCTGCATCCACGGGTGCCGACGACATCGCCTTCTGGCTCTACTCGTCGGGTTCAACGGGAAAGCCCAAGGGCACCGTGCATACTCACGCGAACCTGTACTGGACCGCGGAGCTTTACGCCAAACCCGTTCTCGGCATTCATGAGGATGACGTAGTGTTCTCTGCGGCCAAGCTTTTCTTCGCGTACGGACTCGGCAACGGCCTCACGTTCCCGCTCTCGGTGGGTGCCACGACTGTACTGATGGCTGAGCGCCCCACGCCCGCCGCCGTGTTCGAGCGCCTCGCGAAGCACCGCCCCACCATCTTCTACGGCGTGCCGACGCTTTACGCGAACATGCTCTCGTCACCTCAGTTGCCCGCTCGCGACGATGTGGCACTGCGCGTGTGCGCCTCGGCCGGCGAGGCCTTGCCACGCGAAGTCGGCGAGCGCTTTACTGCGCATTTCGGCTGCGAAATTCTCGACGGCATTGGCTCGACGGAAATGCTGCACATCTTTCTCTCGAATCGGCCGGGCGAAGTGGAGTACGGCACGACGGGACGCCCTGTGCCGGGCTACGAGGTCGAACTGCGCGACGAAGCCGGGCAGCCTGTGGCCGAGGGCGAAGTGGGCGACCTCTATATCAAGGGGCCTAGCGCCGCGCTCATGTACTGGGGCAATCGCGAGAAAAGCCGCGCCACGTTTCTGGGCGAATGGCTGCGCAGCGGCGACAAATATCGCAAACTGCCCAACGGTTGCTACGTGTACGCGGGGCGCAGCGACGACATGCTGAAGGTCAGCGGTCAATACGTGTCACCCGTGGAAGTCGAGATGGTGCTCGTGCAGCACGAGGCGGTGCTGGAGGCCGCGGTAGTGGGCGTCGATCACGGCGGGCTCGTGAAAACGCGGGCTTTCGTTGTGCTCAAGCCCGGCATTGCGCCACTCGATAGGCTCGTGGACGAGCTGAAGGCATTCGTGAAGGAACGGCTCGCGCCCCACAAGTATCCGCGCGACATCCAGTTCGTGGACGACCTGCCGAAGACCGCAACGGGTAAGATTCAACGGTTCAAACTACGCGAACTGCTTTGAGGTGCGTGTTCATGTCCGTTATGTCCGATCCCGCCAGCGTCCTGCCCAGCGCCACCGCCGCGGACCCCGCGTTTGCCGCGCTGCCGGCTACGCGCTCGCACGGCCCGCTGCGCATCGAATACCGTTGGCTCAACGCCGGACTGCATGATGCGCCGCTCGCCATCTTTCTGCACGAGGGGCTCGGGTCGGTGGCGATGTGGAAGCAATGGCCGCAAACGCTCTGCGACGCACTGGGTTTTCGTGGGCTTGTCTACTCGCGCCCCGGCTACGGCAAGTCCACGCCGCGCGCCGCGGAGGTCAGATGGCCCGTTGAATTCATGCACCAGCAGGCACGAGAGATTCTGCCGGAGTTGCTCGACGCGCTCGGCATCGATGCCGCTGAACGCGAACGGATGTGGCTCGTGGGTCATAGCGACGGGGGATCCATCGCACTGCTTTACGCCTGCGCTTTTCCGCAGGCGCTCGCCGGCGCTGTCGTTATCGCGCCGCACGTGGTCGTGGAGCAGGTTTCGGTCGAGAGCATCGCGAAAGCGAAGATCGAGTACGACGACGGCAATCTGCGCGACAAGCTCGCGCGTTATCACGACGACGTGGACTCCGCGTTCTTCGGCTGGAACGACATCTGGCTCGACCCCGCGTTTCGGGCCTGGGACATCACGGCGGTGCTGCCCGACATTCGCTGCCGCCTGCTCGCCGTGCAAGGCCACGACGACGAATACGGCACGATGGAACAGATCGATGCAATCCAGCGTAGCGTGGCGCACGCACGCCTCGTGAAGCTGACTGACTGCGGACACTCGCCGCATCGCGATGCGCCCGCGGCATTGAATGCGGCGATCGTGGACTTCGTGCGGCACGAAGATTAGGAGGACGCGCCATGCAGCCCGCCACGACGCTCGAAACGCCACGCCTCGTTCTACGCCCGCATACCGCGGACGATTTCGAAGATAGTCTCGCCATGTGGTCCGACCCGCAGGTGACGCGTTATATCGGCGGCAAACCGTTCAGCCGCGAAGAAGACTGGGCGCGGCTGCTGCGTTACGCGGGTCATTGGGCGCTGCTCGGTTTCGGCTATTGGGCCGTGCGCGAGAAAACGACGGGAAGGTTTGTAGGCGAGGCAGGCTTTGCGGACTTCCAGCGCGAGATCGAGCCGCCGTTCGACGGCACGCCCGAAATCGGATGGGCGCTCGCGGCGTGGGCGCACGGGCAAGGTTATGCGACCGAAACCGTACGTGCGGCGCTCGCATGGGCCGACGAAAAATGGCCCAACACGCAAACCGTCTGCATGATCAGCCCTGCCAATGCAGCGTCGATTCGCGTGGCGAGCAAATGCGGTTACCGCGAAAGCGGCAGCGTGCTCTATAAGGAGCGGCCCGTCACCGTGTATCGGCGCACGCCGGGAACCCGCTAGCGCAGCGCACCTGCACCGCTGCCCTCAAATCCCTTCTTCCAGCACGAGCAGGTTGTCGTGCGAAAAACCCAGCGCCACGGGTTGCCCGCGCTCGGGCAACTGACGCCCCGGGTCATTGAACACGTCGAGAGACAGCACGGCCTCGTTCACGCGCGCGCGAATCCGCACCACGGAGCCGAGAAAGTTCACGTCCTCCACCGTGGCGGCCAGCGTATTGCGGCCCGGCGCCGGTGCTTCCAGCACGATGGCCTCTGGACGCAACGCGAGCAGTCGCTTCTTGCCGGCATCGTCCGATGCGAGCGCGCGGGTCGTGACGAGCTCCTGGCCATCCACCGCCATGCGCCCCGTTGCCGGGTCCACCACGTGCCCCGTGAGGATGTTGAGCGTGCCGACGAACGACGCTACGAAACGCGTGCGCGGGAAGTTGTAGATCTGCGCGGGCGAGCCAACCTGCTCGATGCGCCCTTCGTTCATCACGACGATGCGGTCGGAGATGGAAAGCGCCTCCTCCTGGTCGTGCGTGACGAAGATCGACGTAATGCCCAGTTCGCGCTGCAACGTGCGAATGTCTTCGCGCAATGAAATGCGGATTTTCGCGTCCAGCGCCGAAAGGGGTTCGTCGAGCAGCAGCACTTCGGGCTTGCCCGCCAGCGCACGCGCCAGTGCCACGCGCTGCTGCTGCCCGCCCGAGAGTTGCCACGGGTAACGTGCGGCGAGTGCGGGCAGCTTGATGAGTTGCAGCATCTCGTCCACGCGGCGGCGAATCTCATCGGCCGACTTGCCTGCCACACGCAACCCGAAGCCGATGTTCTCGGCCACAGTCATGTTCGGAAAGAGCGCATACGACTGGAACACCATGCCCACGTTGCGCTGACGCGTGCGCATATGCGTAACGTCGCGACCACCGATGCGGATCGTGCCGCGCGTGGGCGTTTCGAAGCCCGCGATCATGCGCAGCACGGTCGTTTTCCCGCAGCCCGACGGCCCCAGGAACGTGACGAACTCGCCGCGTTCGATCTGCATGTCGAACTGATGCAGCGCCGTGTTGGTGCCGAAGGTCTTGTGCAGGTTTTCGATTTCGAGAAATGCCATGACTTGTTGCCTTGCTGGATCGGTTGCGTTGCGGCGTCAATGGCCGGGGGCGCTCGCGGCGCGCGCCGAGCCGAACACCTGGATCAGACCCATGGAGGCCCACGTCACCACGAACGCAATGATGGCGAGCGCCGACGGTTCATAGGCGCGGTTCGCGCCGATCAATTGCAGATACGGACCGAACGCGGGCCGGTCGAGCAGGCTCGCAATCGTGAACTCGCCCATCACCACGGCGAACGTGAGGAACGCGCCGGAGAGAATGCCCGAGCGGATGTTGGGCAGGATCACGCGAAAGAGAATGGTCGGCCAGCCCGCACCGAGGCACTCCGCTGCTTCGGTGAGGGAACGAACGTCCACGGCGCGCAGGCCGGTGTCCACCGCGCGATACATGTAGGGCAGCGCAAGCGTCACGTACCCGCACACGAGCAGCAAATCCGTCGCGCGCTCGTTGCCCGTGAGCGGCAGGATCGAACTGCTGTTGTAGATGCGCAGATAGCCGAACACGATCACGATGGCGGGCACCACGAGCGGCAGCAACGTGATGAATTCCACGATGGGCCGCAGCTTCGGCAGACGCAGCCGCACCCAGTACGCCGTGGGCACGACGAGCAGAATGCCCACCACGATGGTGAGCAACGCCATCAGAATGGAATAGCCGAACGAGGCCTGAAAACGTGGGTCGGCCAGCACCACGCGATACGCGTCCAGGCTATACGTGTCGCGCCGCATCCGCAGGCTGAATTCGAACGTTGCGATGAGCGGCACGAGGAAATATACGGCGCCTACGATCATCGCCGTCCATGCGCCTACGCGCGATTGCGTCTTCATCGGCGCCCCCTTTCTGCGCGTGAACGCAGCCAGATATAGCCGCCGTTCGAAAGACCGGTGACGAGAATCATGCCGAGCGCGAGCGCATAGCCCAGATTCTGGTTATGCAGCACGTCCCCGCGAATCTGCGCATAGAGCAGGATCGTCACGATATTGAGCGAACTGCCCGTGAGCGCATACGCTGTGGCCACGGCACCAAACGAATTTGCAAAGAGCAGCAGCGTGGCGCCGAGCACACTCGGCCACAGCACGGGCAACGCGACGTAACGCCAGTACTGCCAGGCGGTGCCGCCCAGCGAATCGCAGGCCTCGCGCCATTCGCGTTTCAGGCCGTCGAGTGCGGGCGTGACGATCAACACCATCAGCGGAATCTGGAAATACAGGTACGTGAGCGTCAGCCCCCAGAAACTCAGGATGCTGAAACCCGTGGCATACAGATTGACGCCCACATATTTCTTGAGCAGAAACGTGACGAGACCCACGCGGCCCAGCGTGCAGATGAACGCGAAAGCGAGCGGCACGCCGGCGAAGTTCGACGCGACGCCGGAAAACGTCATCAGCGTGGGACGAATCCAGCGCGGCAGTTTGCCATGCACCGCGGCCCATGCGAGCAGCGAGCCGAGTACGGCCCCGCCCGCGGCCGATGCCGCGCTGACCTTGAAGCTGATCCAGTAGGCGTCGAGCACGCCTTCCTGAAACAGTTGCCTGAAATTGTCGAGCGTGAAATGGCCCTGCGCGTCCTGGAACGCACCGACCATGAGAAACGCGGTCGGCAGAATCAGAAAGAGCACGGCAAAAACGAAAAACGGCAATACGCCGATCCAGACCAGCAGCCCCGAATGCTGTGCCGGGTTGACCTGGGGCGCCGGCGCGGGCACGCGCGGAACGACGAGTTCCGGCGACCCCGGGCCGAGATCCTGTGAAGCAGCCATCAATATTCCCCGAGAAGGCGGCCCCGTGGGTACGGAGCCGCCTGGTCGCAACTTCGGTTACTTCACTTACTTCACGTTGGCGCCGACAGCCCCGTCCCACTGCTTCGTGATCGTGTCCTTGTACGCGTCCTGCTCGGCGAGCGTCGGAAACACGGCAGCCTTGTAGGCAGCAGCCGGCGGCAGCTTGTCGAGCAGCGCCTGCGGCACCTTCTTCGCCGAAATCAGCTCGTTATAGCGGATGGGGTGGCAGTAGCCCGTGAGCCAGCCGATCTGGCCTTCGTCGGAGTAGAGGTATTCCATCCAGAGCTTCGCGGCATTCGGGTGCGGCGCGTAGGCGCTGATGGCCTGCACGTAGACGCCTGCCACCACGCCCGTCTTCGGCACTACGACGTGCACCTTGGGGTTGCCCTTGAGCGTGTCGCGGTCTGCGAGCGCGTTGTAGTCCCAGCGCACGATGATGGGCGTGGTGCCCTGCGCGAGCGACGCCGCCTTGCCGATCACGGGCACGAAGTTGCCGCTCTTGTTCAGGTCCGCGAAGAACTTGAGCCCCGCCTTGTCGGCCGCGGCCACGTTGCCCTTCGTCTGCGAGAGGCCTGCCGCGAACACGGCCTGAATGGCCTGGTTCGCCGTACGCGGATCGCCCGCGAGCGAGACGGCATTGCGGTAGTCGGGCTTGAGCAGATCGCTCCAGTCGGCCGGCACCTTGTCGATCATGTCGCCGTTCACTTCGAACGAGAGCACGCCGTAATAGTCGCCGTACCAGTAGCCTTCAGGGTCCTTCGCCGAATCGGGAATCGACTTCCACGTGGACACCTTGTACGGCTGCAGGAGGCCCGCAGCCTTCGCGGTGGGACCGAACGAGAGGCCCACGTCGATCACGTCCGGCGCCTGCGGTCCCTTGTTGCCCTTATTGGCCTTGATGGCTTCGACCTCGTCGCCTGAGCCGGCATCCGGGTTCAGTTCGTTGATCTTGATGCCGTACTTCGCCTGAAAGGCGCTGATCATGGCGCCGTAGCCGCACCAGTCATGGGGCAAGGCGATCACCGTCAGTTGCCCTTCCTGTTTCGCCGCGGCGACGAGCGCGTCGGGCGGCGCAGCCCATACCTGCGTCATGCCCGTGGCCGCAACCAGTGCGGCGGCCGCGACAGCCGACATCGAAACAAAACGGCTTGACCTCGTGCGGTTCATGGTGTTTCCCATCCTCTGCCGAAATTGCTGCGTTATAAAAAATTGCAGAAAGACTGCAGGCGGCTTCCCGTCGCCGCGTCTGCGAGCCTCCGCCCGCCTGTTGTTCTGTCAGGACGTTGCGGGCGGCGCGCCCGATAGTAGCGGCGGAATGCGTCAAATTCGTGTCACGCAAGAGCATATGCGCGATGCACAGAGGTCGTGCGCAGAGCACGGTGCCCGGTGTGAGCGAAGGCTAATTTCAAATGCACAAATATGCAAGTCCACAAAAAAATACAACGAAGGAACGCGGCTCGTACAGGTAAGCTACGCGTGCTGCGGCCTGCTGTTCGCCGCCTCACTTCAAGACAGAGCACCCTTCAAATGTGGCAGGAAGACCGTCATCAGAGAATCCGTACGCTGCTCTCCACGCTGCACCGCGTTTCCACGGAACGCATCATGGCGGAGCTGGGCGTATCGCGCGAAACCGTGCGGCGCGATCTGCTGGACCTGGAAGCCATGGGCGAGCTGCGCCGCGTGCATGGCGGCGCGGTGCGCCCCGCTGACGAAGCGCCTATCGACGAACGCGCCCATACGCGCGTGAAAGCGAAGTCCGCTGTGGTAAAGGCGGCAACGGGCATGGTGGCAAGCGGGCAAACGCTCTTCGTGGATGCGGGCACCACGACGTCGCTGCTCGCCGAGCAACTGGCGAAGCTCGCCAACCTGACGGTGGTCACCAACTCGATCGACGTGGCGCTGAAGATGCGCGGCGCAAGCGGCGAGGCCGAAGCGCCCAACGAAGTGATCCTGCTGGGCGGGTCGATCAGCAATCGTGCGGCGGCCACCATGGGGGCCGCCACCGTGCTCGACATCCATCGCTATCGCGCGGACCTCGCCCTGCTCTCGCCCGTGGGCATCGACGCCCGGCACGGCGCGACCAACTACGACCAGGGCGAAGCGGACGTGGCCCGCGCGATGGTAGCCAACGCGGACCGCGTGGTCGTGCTCGCCGACTACAGCAAGATCGGGCAGCGCAGCCGCATTACGTGGTGCCCGCTCGAGCGAATCGACGTCTTGATTACGAACGCAAAGGCCGCCGAGGCCGCGGGCTTCACGTCGTTGAAACGAAAATTGAGACGCGTGCTGCTGGCTTAGTGTCTACACCTGGCGCCTACGCTTCCCCCAGCTCCGCAAGCGGATGCGCGTCCCTGCGCCACGGCGACGAAATGAAGTGGCGCACGCGTTCGGGCCGCACTTCGAAGAGCGTGAGCGGTGCCCAGCGCGGACGCCGGTCTTTGTCTACCAGATGCGCCCGCACGCCTTCGCAAAAATCGCCGTCTTCAATAGCCCGCGTCACGATGCCCAGCTCCATGCGAAAGCATTCGGCCAGCGTCATCTGCCGCCCGCGCAGCAGCGCCTCGCGCGTGACGTAGAGCATGGTGGGCGAATGCGACGTCAGGGCGTCGTAAGTCGCCTGTAACCACTGACGAATCTCGCGCGGCGCCTCACGCTCCAAGTCCTGCTTCAGCGTCGCGACCATGCGATCCACACCCGAACGCCGGTCGAAGTGCCGCAGGATCAATTGCGTAAACGGTGCGAGCGGCGCGTGTGGAACGACGTTGCAAGGCGGCTCGAATACGCGTCGCAATGCATGGAGCAGATCGCCGTCATGCGGCATGCGCAAGAGTCTTTCCTCGAACGAGGCGAGCCATTCCGCTGGCACGCAAAGGTCGGCCAGTTGCAGGCGCAGCGCGTCGGCGCCCGAAAGCGTGGCGCCTGTGAGGCCCACGTACAGTTCCATCTCCGCGGGCATCACGCCGAGAAAACGCGTGGCGCCGACGTCGGGCAGAAAGCCGATGCGCGTTTCCGGCATCGCGAGCTTCGAGCGGTCCGTCACGATACGCAGACGCGCGCCCTGCCCGAGCCCCATGCCCCCGCCCATCACGATGCCATCGAGCAGCGCGATGACAGGCTTCGCAAACGTGTGAATCGCGTAGTCGAGCCGGTATTCGTCGATGAAAAACTGCTGCCATGCGGCTCTGGTCTCTGCATCGCGTTGCCTCGCGAGCGCATACAAAGCGCGCACGTCGCCGCCTGCGCAAAAACCCCTTTCACCTGCGCCGCGCAATACGACTGCAACGATCGCGTCGTCGTCGCGGCAGCGTTCCAGCAGCATGGCAAGCTCGCGCACCATCGCGTGCGAAAGCGCGTTGATGGCCGAGGGCCGGTTCAATGTGATGACCGCGACGCGATTCACCACGCGCAACATCACCTCTGGTTCAGTGGTCGGCGCGAGGTTAGAGGGACTCGAAACCTGCGCCGACGCCTCGCGAAGCGCGCTCATCGTGTGCCCTCCGCTGTACTACTCCTCGTACTGCTCCCCATACTGCTCCAACGCGGCGCGCGCTTTTCCAGAAATGCATTGACGCCCTCGCGCTGATCGGGATGATCGAACAGGTCCACGAAGCGCTCGCGTTCCACCGCAAGCGCTGCCGCACGCGGCACGCCGTTACGCGCCTGGTGGATCAACTGCTTGCTGAACGTGATGGCCTGCGGACTCAGCGTCGTAACGCGCGTCGCCATCGCCAGTGCCGCCTCACGAGCGGCGCCTGTTTCCACCACTTCTTCCACGAGGCCGATGCGCAACGCGGTCTGCGCGTTCACGCGTTCGCCCGTGAGGATCATTCGCTTCGCCCAGCCCTCGCCCACGAGCCACGGCAACGTCTGCGTGCCGCAGCCACAGCACAGAAGGCCCACGGCGGTCTCGGGCACGGCGAGTTGCGCATGCTGTTCGGCGATGCGCACGTCGCAGGCGAGCGCACATTCCAGTCCGCCGCCCATCGCATAGCCGTTGATCGCGGCAATCACCACGGGCCGCGCGTTCTGCAATGCTTCAAATGCCGCGCCGAAACGCGCGGCCGCTTCGCGTGCCACGCGCTTGTCGCCGTCGGCGAACGTATTGAGGTCCGCACCTGCGCTGAAGAAGCGCGGACCGTCGCCTGTGATGACGAGCGCCCGCACGCATTCGTCGGCATCGAGCGTTTCCACGGTTCGTTGCAATTGCAGCAGGCCTTCGGGCGTGAACGCATTCGCGGGCGGGCGCTTCAATGTGACGAGCGCGATGGCCCCGTCGTGCGCGTAGTCAAGTTCGATCATCACGCGCCCTCGCCGTCGCGATACAGCTTGATGATCGAAGAGAAGTCGAGCCGTCCTTCGCCGCGGCTGCTCATCGCCTGGTAAAGCTGCTGCGCGAGCGCGCCGAGATACACCGGTTGATGCGCCGAACGCGCGGCGTCCGTAGCAAGGCCCAGGTCCTTGAGCATCAGGTCCGTGCCGAAGCCGCCCGTGTAGCCGCGCGATGCGGGCGCAGTCTCGATCACGCCGGGAAACGGGTTATAGGTATCTGAACTCCAGCAGCGCCCCGTCGACGTGTTGATGATGCCGGCAAGCACCTTGGTGTCGATGCCGAGCGCCGCGCCCAGCGACATGGCCTCCGCCACGCCCGCCATCGTGATGCCGAGCAACAGGTTGTTGCAGATCTTCGCGACCTGCCCCGTGCCCGTGTCGCCGCAATGCACGAGGTTCTTGCCCATCGCGGACAAGACCGGCCGCACGGCTTCGAATGCGGCCGCGCTGCCGCCCACCATGAAGGTCAACGTGCCCGCGGCCGCCCCGCCTGTACCGCCCGACACGGGCGCATCCACGAATGGATTGCCGTGGTCGGCCGCGAGCGCCGCGAACGCCTTCGCGCTCTGTGGATCGATGGTGCTCGAATCGATGATCGTCACGCCCTTCGCGATGCCGGCCAGCACGCCGTCCTTCGCCGTGAGCACGTCGCGCACGTGCGCCGCGGCGGGCAGCATCGTCATCACGCATTCAACGTCTGTCGCCGCGATCTTCGGCGACGCCGCCGCCTTCGCGCCCGCATCCACGAGCGACTGCACGGCCTGCGCGTTGAGGTCGAACACGTTGAGCGCGTGCCCCGCTTTCAGCAGATTGCGCGCCATGGGCGCACCCATGTTGCCGAGCCCGATAAAGCCTATTTTCATGGCCTGTTCTCCTGTTTGCCGTTCAGCGCAGGCTGATGGTCGTGTTCACGCCGTCGCTGGTCGTCGCGTCGTCGAACCAGCGCGCGGTCACGGTCTTGGTCTGCGTGTAGAACTGCACCACCTGCTTGCCGTACGGACCGAGGTCGCCGAGCTTCGAACCGCGCGAGCCCGTGAAGCTGAAGTACGGCACAGGCACCGGAATGGGAATGTTGATGCCCACCTGCCCCACGTCGATCTCGCTCTGGAATTTTCGCGCAGCCGCGCCGCTCTGCGTGAAGAGGCCCACGCCGTTGCCGAACGGATTGCTGTTCACCAACGCGATGGCCTCGTCGAGCGTGGGCACCGTCATGACGAGCAGCACCGGGCCGAAGATCTCGTTGCGATAGATGTCCATGCTCGTCGTGACGTTCGAGAAGAGGGTCGGGCCGATGAAGTTGCCGTCTTCGTAGCCCTTCACGCGCACGCCGCGCCCATCGAGCACGAGCGTCGCGCCCTGCTTCACGCCCGATTCGATCAGACCGAGAACACGCGCCTTCGCCGCTCGCGACACAACGGGCCCAATGTCCGTGCCGGGCTCGTGGCCCGCGTTCACCTTCAAAGCTTTGGCTTTTTCCACGAGGTCGGGCAGCCAGTCCTTCGCTGCGCCCACGAGCACGGCTACGGAGGTCGCCATGCAGCGCTGTCCCGCTGCGCCGAACGCGGCGCCCACGAGCGCATTGAGCGACTGCTCGCGATTCGCATCCGGCAACACCACCGCGTGATTCTTCGCGCCCATCATCGACTGCACGCGTTTGCCGTGCTCGCTGCCGAGGCGATAGACGTGCGTGCCTACCGCCGTCGAACCGACGAACGAAATGGCCTTCACGAGTTCATGCGTGCACAGCGCATCCACCACATCTTTCCCGCCATGCACGACGTTCAGCACACCCGCCGGCACGCCGGCTTCCAGTGCCAGTTCGACGAGCTGCATGGTGGAGAGCGGGTCCTGCTCCGAAGGCTTCAGCACGAACGTGTTGCCGCAGACCAGCGCCATCGGAAACATCCAGAGCGGAATCATGGCCGGGAAGTTGAACGGCGTGATGCCCGCGCACACGCCGAGCGGCTGGCGCAGCGTGTAGGTGTCCACCGTGCCCGCCACGTTTTCGAGAAACTCGCCCTGTTGCAGCGTGCCGATGGAACATGCGTGCTCCACTACTTCGAGCCCGCGAAAGATGTCACCCTCGGCATCGGGCAGCGTCTTGCCCTGCTCCGCGGTCAGCGTCTTCGCGATACGCGGCATGTGCTCGCGAATCAGCGCCTGGTACTTGAGCATGATGCGCATGCGCGCACCCACCGGCGTGTTCTTCCATGTCGCGAACGCGACATGTGCGGCGCGGATGGCGGCGTCCACTTCATCGGCCGTCGCGAACGGTACGCGCGCCAACACGTCCTGCGTGGCGGGATTCACCACGTCGCGCCATTCCGTGGTTTTCGAGTCGACGAACTCGCCGCCGATCAGCAGCTTGACGGCAGGTGGTGCATCGGATGACGAAGCCGATGAAAGGAAAGAAGCGGAAGGAACGGCGCTCATGCTGTGTCTCCTGTGCGAGAGAGGCCGCCGCGCACCAACACGCATGCGGCGGCGTCTGAAGATGAAGCGATGTGAAGTAGCGGCGAAGATGCGCGCGACGAACCCTCGCCGCCCCGGTGACGATCAACGCAGATCGGGAAAGTCCTCTTCCCAGTACTCGCCGGGCAGGCGGTCGGGCTCAGTGGGCCGCTCCTCTTCGCGGCGCCTTAGCTCGACGCGGCGGATCTTGCCGGAGATGGTCTTCGGCAGATCGCTGAACTGCAGGCGACGAATCCGCTTGTACGGCGCGAGCTTTTCGCGCGAGAAGCGGAACACGCTGCGCGCAAGTTCGGGTCCGGCCTCGAAGCCCTGACGCACGGTGACGAACGCTTTCGGCACGGAAAGGCGCAACGGGTCCGCGCTCGGCACCACGGCGGCCTCGGCAATCGCCTCGTGCTCGATCAGCACGCTTTCGAGTTCGAACGGGCTTAGCCGGTAATCCGACGACTTGAACACGTCGTCGGCGCGGCCCACGTAGACGTAGTAGCCGTCGTCGCGGCGCATCGCCACGTCGGACGTGTGGTAGTAACCGTTGCGCATCGCGTGGTCGGTCGCGTTCGCGTTGTTCGCGTAGCCCGTCATGAGACCGAGCGGACGCTGCGCAAACGGCAAGGCGGGCAGCGCGATTTCGCCTTCGCTCGCGGGCTGATCGTCGGCATCGACCAGTTCCACCGTGTAGCCTGGCAGCGGCCGACCCATGGCCCCCGGCACCACGGGCTGCCCCGGCGAATTGCCGATCTGGCAGGTGGTTTCGGTTTGCCCGTAACCGTCGCGAATCGTGATGTTCCAGGCGCGGCGCACGCGCTCGATGATCTCGGGATTGAGCGGCTCGCCCGCGCCCACGATCTCGCGCAGCTTCACGTCGTACGAGGCGAGCGGCTCCTGCACGAGCATGCGCCACACCGTAGGCGGCGCGCAGAGCGTCGTCACGTTGAAGCGCACGAGTACCTCGAGTATTTCGCGCGGCACGAAGCGCGCGTAGTTGTAGACGAACACGCAGGCCTGCGCATTCCAGGGCGCGAAAAAGCAGCTCCATGCATGCTTGGCCCAACCTGGCGAGCTGATGTTCCAGTGCACGTCGCCGGACATGAGACCGATCCAGTACATCGTAGAAAGATGCCCGACGGGATAGCTCTGATGCGTGTGTTCGACAAGCTTCGGCTTGGACGTCGTGCCCGAGGTGAAATAGAGCAGCAGCGGGTCGGTCGCACGCGTGGGGCCCTCCGGCACGAAATGCGGTGAAGCTTCGCAAGCGTCGGCCAGGTCGAGCCAGCCTTCGCGCCGCGCACCCACGGCAATGCGCTTCACGCTCGCGTCGATCGAATCGAATTTTGCAAGCTCCGCGCCGTCCACGATGACGTAGTGCGCGCCGCCCAGCTGGACACGATCGCGCACGTCGTCAGGCGAAAGCTGCGTGGTGGCGGGCAGCACGATGGCGCCCAGCTTCATGGCCGCGAGCATCACGTCCCACAACTCCACGCGGTTCGGCAACATCAGCAGCAGACGGTCGCCGCGCGTCACGCCCACGCTGCGCAGATAGTTCGCCATGCGCGAAGAGCGCTCCGACATCTGCGCGTACGAAAGCTTGAGCCCTTCGCTTTGCGGGTCGTCGACGATCCATAACGCCGGGTTGTGATTGCCGCGAGCGATGACATCGAAGTAGTCGAGCGCCCAGTTGAATTCGTCCATCGCCGGCCATGCGAACTCGCGATACGCGCCCTCGTAGTCGGTGCGATGGCGCAACAGCAGATCGCGCGCCTCGATAAACCGCTTCGCTGCAGCTCCGTCGTTCATCGTCGTCTCCTGATCGGCGCGAATGTGCGCTCTGTGCCGCTTATTGTGCGCCCGCGTGGGGTCGTTTAGGGTGGCTTACGGTGGCTAAGATCTCTTTGGGGCCTTTTTCCAAGAGCCCTTCTTTTATACGTGTCGCGCAATCACCATCCGCTGCACTTCGCTGGTGCCTTCGTAGATCTGCGTGATGCGGGCGTCGCGGTAGTGGCGCTCTACCGGATAGTCGGCGAGGTAACCGTAGCCGCCGTGAATCTGCAGCGCCTTGGAGCACACCTCTTCAGCCAGCTCGGACGCATAGAGCTTCGCCTGCGAGGCCTCGGAAAGACAGGGCTTGCCCGCCGTGCGCAGCCGTGCCGCGTGATGCACGAGCAGACGCGCGGCGTTGAGGCGCGTGGCCATGTCCGCGAGCATGTTGGCGATGGTCTGATGCTCACGCAACGCCTTGCCGAACTGGATGCGCTCGCTCGCGTAGACACGCGCCGCATCGAACGCGGCGCGCGCAATGCCTACCGCCTGCGCGGCGATGCCGATACGCCCGCCTTCAAGATTCGCGAGCGCAATCTTGAGCCCCTCGCCGCGCTCGCCCAGCAGGTTGGCCTGCGGCACCGCACAATCGTCGAGCGAAATGGGACAGGTGTCCGACGCACGAATGCCGAGCTTGTGCTCCGGGCGGCCCACGTTGAAACCGGGCGTGTGGGTGGGCACGATGAAGGCCGAGATGCCACGCTTGCCGAGATCCGGGTCGGTCACCGCGAACACGATAGCCACGCCCGCGCGCGCGCCGTTCGTGACGAACTGCTTGCTGCCGTTGAGCACCCACTGGCCGTCGCGCAGCACGGCGCGCGTGCGCAGGTTGTTGGCTTCGGAGCCGGCCTGCGGCTCGGTAAGGCAAAACGCGCCGATGGTGCGGCCCGTGGCAAGGTCATGCAGGTAGTGGTCTTTTTGCGCCGGCGTGCCGAAATTCAGGATAGGACCGCAGCCCACCGAGTTGTGCACGCTCATCATCGTGGCGCACGCCGCACAGCCCGCGGCAATTTCTTCGAGCGCGAGCGCATACGCCACGTAGTCGGTATACGAACCGCCCCATTCCGCGGGCACCATCATGCCGAGCAGACCCAGCTCGCCCATCTGCTTCACCACTTCGTCGGGCAAGACGCCGTCGCGATCCCATTGCGCAGCGTAAGGCGCAAGCCGTTCTGCGGCGAATTCGCGCGCCGCGTCGCGAATCATGCGTTGCTCGTCGGTATGGAAATCGTCCATCGGCTGGCTCCTGTCTCCTCGATGCTGCGGCGGTGTGCTTGATGTCGTGCTTGATATCGCGCTTGATGCAGCGCATGCGCGAACATGGCGCGGGCCGCGTCAGCGCTTTAAACTGTCTCGCCCTCGCGCACGCCTACGCGCCGCGCGCCGTATTCGCCGCGTTGTGTGTTTCCGGTTGAGAAGGAGTGTAGGCATGCCCGTGTGCCGCTTCGATGCCCGCTTCGATCAATCGGCGTGAGCGGATTTGCCATGCCCCGGGGCGCGCGGCAGCCCACGCACATCCTTACCCGAACACGATGAAGAAAAACGAAAAAGGCACGATCTCGATGAGCCTCGTGGAGGAAACGCTGGCGCTCGCACGCGAGGGCGGGCTCGACGTGCTGCCGCTCGTCGCCGCGGCCGGAATCGCTCCGCAGATGCTGGCCTCGCCGAAGAGCCGCGTGTCGTCGGCGCAGTACGGCGCGCTGTGGGTAGGCATTGCGCGTGCGCTCGACGACGAGTTCTTCGGCCAGGACTCGCACCCCATGCGCTACGGCAGCTTCATCGCAATGACGCACGCGGCGCTCACGGCGAGCACGGGCAAGCAGGCGTTGCAGCGCGCCGTGAGCTTCATGCGCCTCGTGCTCGACGACCTCGCGGTTCGCGTGGAGGCCGACACCACGCGCGTACGTCTCGTCTTCGAGCATCGTCCGGGCACCCCGGAGCCGAAGATGTTCGCGTATGCCACCTGGTTCATCATCGTCTACGGCCTCGTGTGCTGGCTCGTGGGACGCCGCATTCCGCTCCTGTGTGCGCGCTTTCGCTGCGCGGCCCCGCCCGCCGAGCACGAATACCGGCTCATGTTCTGCGACGACATGGCGTTCTGCCAGGACGCGTCGTACGTCGATCTTTCGCCTGCGTTTCTCGACCTGCCTGTGATCCAGACGGCGCGTTCGGTGAAGGCCTTCCTGCGCGACGCACCCGCCAGCTTCGTGGTGAAGTACCGCAATCCGGGTTCGTTCGCGGCGCGCGTGCGCAAGACGCTGCGCGCGCTGCCCATGTCCGCGTGGCCCGATGCCGGGTCCATGGCGGAGCGGCTGAACGTGGCCGAAGCGACCCTGCGCCGGCGACTCAAGCAGGAAGGCCACACGTATCAGTCCATCAAGGACGACCTGCGCCGCGACATCGCCATCGGCGAACTGCAGGACACGGCACGCACGATCGCGGACATTGCCGCCGCCGTGGGCTTCGCGGAACCGAGCGCCTTTCACCGCGCGTTTCGCAAGTGGACCGGCATGCGCCCCACGGATTACCGGCTGACACGCACGCAACGGGCCGAATCGGACTAAGCTTTAGAACATCACCTTCCCGGCCGGCACCGCCAAAAACGCATGCCGGCCGCCAGCGATGAACACGCTGCCCGTTTTTTTGCGCCGTTTGCTGTGCCTTGCGCGCGTCGCATGGGTCATGCGCACTGCGTCGTCGCGCCGCACGCTGCCGCTCGCGCGGCGCATCCTCTACGGGTTTTCACTCACGTGGCTGCTACTGATCAGCGCTCCTGCCGGTGCGGCCGTTGATGCGAGCATTCATGCAACCACGGCGCCCGCGCCGGTCATCGTGATTCCCGTGGCCGGCGCCATCGGCCCAGCCAGCGCGGACTTCATCGTGCGCGGGCTCGCCCGCGCCGCGCACGACCACGCCCAGCTCGCCGTCATTCAGCTCGACACGCCGGGCGGCCTCGACACATCGATGCGGCAGATCATCAAGGCGATCCTCGCCTCGCCCGTGCCCGTTGCCGCCTTCATCGCGCCAGGCGGCGCGCGTGCGGCGAGCGCGGGCACCTATATCGTCTACGCGAGCCACCTTGCGGCCATGGCGCCCGGCACCAACCTGGGCGCGGCCACGCCCATCCAGATCGGCATGGGCGGCGCCGAGCCGCCGGGCCAGCGCCCGAGCGACGCGAAGCCGCCGTCCGCCGGCGACGAACGCGCAACCGAAACACGCAAGCAGGTGCAGGACGCCGCCGCCTACATCCGCGGCCTCGCCCAGCTGCGCGGACGCAACGCCGACTGGGCCGAACGCGCGGTGCGCGAAGCGGTGAGTCTGTCGGCGAACGAGGCGCTCGCGCAAAAAGTCGTCGACGTCATGGCGCGCGACGTGCCCGACCTGCTGCGCGTGCTGAACGGCCGTCATGTCGCCACCGCCGCGGGCGAGGCCACACTCGCCACCGCACACGCGCCCGTGCTCACGCTCGCGCCCGACTGGCGCAGCCGTTTCCTCTCGGTCATCACGGACCCGAACGTGGCCCTCATCCTGCTCATGATCGGCATGTACGGGCTCTTCTTCGAGTTCGCGAACCCCGGCTTCGTGCTGCCCGGCGTGGCGGGCGCCATCAGCCTGCTGGTCGGGCTGTTCGCGCTACAACTGCTGCCCATCAACTACGTGGGGCTCGGGCTGATTTTTCTGGGACTCGCGTTCCTGATCGCCGAGGCTTTTCTGCCCACCTTCGGCACGCTGGGTTTCGGCGGCATCGTGGCCTTCGTGATCGGCGCGCTGATGTTGATGGACACCGAGGCGCCCGGCTTCGGCATTCCGTTGCCCATGATCGCCGCGCTCACCGCGTTCAGCGTGCTCTTCGTCTTCACGGTATCGAGTGTCGCGCTCAAGGCGCGGCGACGGCCCGTGGTGACGGGTTCGGAAGCGTTGATCGGCAGCGTCGGCGTGGTGCTGGACGAGGGCCTCGCAACGAAGGACATGGACGGGACGGGGACCGCGCCCGAAGGCTGGGCGCGCATTCATGGCGAGCGCTGGCGCGTGCGCTGCGCCGAACCGCTTGCCGCGGGAAGCGAAGTGCGCGTGACGGGCCGCCAGGGACTCATGCTCACGGTGGAGCCTGCGCGCGAAGCGTCGCACACGGCGGGATCGTCGCCATCACCGGGCAGGAACACGGGTGTCGGGTCCATGCAAGCCAGCACGCACGCGCAGGCACCGACATCGGCACCGGCACCGGCACCCCATGCATCGCCTCTACAACAAGGAGAACGTTCATGATGGGATTCACCTTCGGCTTCGGCAGCATCCTGATCGTGCTGCTGATCCTGCTCGTCGCTTCATCGATACGCATCTTCCGCGAATACGAACGCGGCGTCGTGTTCCTGCTCGGTCGCTTCTGGAAAGTGAAGGGACCGGGGCTCGTGCTGATTGTCCCCATCGTGCAGCAGGTCGTGAAGATCGACCTGCGCACCGTGGTGTTCGACGTGCCGCCGCAAGACGTCATCACGCGCGACAACGTGTCGGTGAAGGTCAACGCGGTGGTCTACTTTCGCGTGGTCGACCCCGAACGCGCCGTGATTCAGGTGGCGCGCTACTTCGAGGCCACCAGCCAGCTTTCGCAGACCATTCTGCGTGCCGTGCTCGGCAAGCACGAACTGGACGAACTGCTGGCGGAACGCGAGCAGCTGAACGCGGACATCCAGAAGGTGCTCGACGCGCAGACCGACGCGTGGGGCATCAAGGTCTCCAACGTCGAGATCAAGCACGTGGACATCAACGAAACGATGATCCGCGCCATCGCGCGCCAGGCCGAGGCGGAGCGCGAACGCCGCGCCAAGGTGATTCACGCCGAAGGCGAACTGCAGGCTTCCGAAAAGCTGCTGCAAGCCGCGCAGATGCTCGCGCAACAACCGCAGGCCATGCAGCTGCGCTATCTGCAGACGCTCACCACCATCGCCGCGGACAAGAATTCGACCATCGTGTTTCCGCTGCCCATCGACGTGCTGCAGCACGTGCTGGACCGCTGGGGCCCCAAGCCGCCGCAGGCCTGAGCGCGTCGTCTTTCACGGCGTTGTTGCGTGCCGCTTACGCACGCCGCGCGCAATCCTGATTACAATGCCGCCCGTGACAGCGCGGCCCACCCTGCCGCGCGTGCGGCCGGCCGCAATGGCCGTGCCCGCAGTGGCGGCGGCCCCAGGCCTCGCTCGCGCGAGCCGCACGGCACGTTCGCATGGCCATATCAAGAATCCACGAAAACCAAACCAAGAGGCCCTTCTTCATGGACTCCATCAAACGCTATTTCGGCTTCGACGAAGCGGGCACCAATCTGCGCACCGAATTGCTCGCGGGCTTCACGACCTTTCTCACGATGGCCTACATCATCTTCGTGAATCCGGCGATTCTGGGCGATGCAGGCATGCCGAAAGAGTCCGTGTTCGTGGCCACCTGCCTCGTGGCCGCGCTCGCCTCGCTCGTGATGGGCCTTTACGCGAACTACCCCATCGCGCTCGCGCCCGGCATGGGCCTCAACGCCTACTTCGCCTATACGGTGGTCAAAGGCATGGGCTTCACGTGGCAGGCGGCGCTGGGCGCGGTGTTCATCTCGGGCTGCCTCTTCATGATCGTCACGCTGATCCGCGTGCGCGAGGTGATCGTGAACGGCATTCCGCATTCCATACGCGTGGCGATTACAGGCGGCATCGGCCTCTTCCTCGCCATCATCTCGCTGAAGACCTCGGGCATCGTGGTGGGCAATCCGGCCACGCTCGTTGCGCTCGGCGACCTGCACAACGCGCACGTGGTGCTCGCGATCATCGGCTTCTTCGCCATCGTGACGCTCGACTTCCTGCGCGTGCGCGGCGCGATCCTGATCGGCATCGTCGGGGTCACGGTGCTCAGCTTCTTCTTTGGCGGCAACCAGTTCCACGGCGTGTTCTCCGCACCGCCTTCCATTTCGCCCACGCTTTTTCAGCTCGACATTCGCGGCGCGCTTTCGTCGGGCATCCTGAACGTGATCCTCGTCTTTTTCCTCGTCGAACTCTTCGATGCAACGGGCACGCTGATGGGCGTGGCAAACCGCGCGGGCCTGCTCGTGCACGGCAAGATGCACCGCCTGAACCGCGCGCTGCTGGCTGATAGCACCGCGATTCTCGCGGGATCGGTGCTCGGCACGTCTTCCACCACGGCGTACATCGAAAGCGCTTCGGGCGTGCAGGCCGGCGGCCGCACGGGCATGACGGCGATCACCGTGGCCGTGCTGTTTCTCGCGTGCCTCTTCGTGGCGCCGCTTGCAGGCGTCGTGCCGGGTTACGCAACGGCGCCCGCATTGCTCTACGTGTCGTGCCTGATGCTGCGCGAGATGGTGGAACTGCCCTGGGAAGATGCGACGGAAGCCGTGCCGGCTTCGCTCACGGCGCTGCTCATGCCGTTCACCTATTCGATCGCGAACGGCGTGGCGTTCGGCTTCATTTCGTATGCGGGGCTCAAGCTGCTGACCGGCCAGGCGCGCAAGGTCAAGCTCGTGGTGTGGATCATTGCCGCGGTGTTCCTGTTCCGCTTCTTCTATCTTGGGGCGGAGTAGGCGTCGGGCCTGACCTCAGGCCTGACCTCGGGCCGGATATCGACCCAGGCGTCGGGCAGACGCCGAATGCACAGAAGCACCCCACGGGGTGCTTCTTTTTTTGCTGCACTGCATTCAGGCGACCGGTCATGCCAGAGCCGGGACGCGGGACGAATCAAGGCGGATCAAGACGGCCGCACGTTCGCTTCATAGAACCGCACGTAGCCGCTTCGCAGCACCGCGCACCGCCCGCGCGTTTCGGAGAGCAACCGCCGCGCGGCCGCTTCGATGCGCTCGCGGTGGGCGTCGAAGGCACCCAGCATGTCCTCTGCGCGCGTGGACTCCGCACCAAAATGATCTTCCAGCGCCTCAGCCGTAATCACGCATTCGAGCCGCTCGCCGTCTACCATCGCAGCAAACGCCAGCGTGAGTTCGGGCCCGCAATACTCAGGAGGTTCTTTCGGAAAAATGATCTGCATGGTGAGGTCGCCTTCGGTTCACGGGTCATCGGGGCTGCGCGCTTATGCTGCCTCGCTCCTCCTCGGTGCGCCGCGCGCGCACGCGGCTCGAACGGCTTGAACACTGCTCAAACATCACGCGCCGGGAATCGTGCCCGGCGCGTGATCCATTCACTTTAGACGAGTTGCGGCAACCCGCAAGTTTTACGTGATGCCCGGCCGGGAGGGAGTCATAGCCTCGCAAGCCAGGCGTCGATTTAGTGATGACCGGCGCAAAGGCGAGGCCATGGCGCGCGCCGGGGCCAACCCAAGGACCAGGGCATACCCCGAGCCCGAGCAAGGCCTCACGAGCCCGTGCCCGCCGGCTCGTCCTGTAAGATGAACGCTGACTTGCGCGCCCCTGCTGCGCCGACATTGCGCGGTGCACCACGCGAGACCGGACGAAGCCATGCACTTCGTCGCGCGCCCGGCGCCTGCGCGCCGCACGAACTGGAGACACGCAGTGACTCAACCGCCCGCGATATCGGCCAACCGTACCGACGTCATCGCGCAGGCCCACGCGCGTTCGCGCGAGGTCGGTCTGCGTACCGGCGAAACGCCCGACTTCCAACCTCTCGCGCCGCTCGCTCTGCGCGAGTTGATCGAGCGCAATCAGTCGCTCTATGCGCACGCGCTGCCGGTCATGGAGACACTGCATGCGCAGATCGTCGATACCCAGAGCATGGTGCTGCTCACCGACCGCCACGGCGTGATCCTGCACAGCCTGGGCGACAACGACTTCATCGAAAAAGCCCGGCGGGTGGCGCTCTGTCCCGGCGTTTCGTGGGCGGAAAGCGATCGCGGCACGAACGCGATCGGCACCGCACTGGTCGACGGGCAGCCCACCATCGTTCACGGCGGCGAGCACTTCCTGCGCGCCAACCACATCCTCACCTGCTCGTGCACGCCCATCGTGGACCCGTTCGGCCAGGCCATCGGCACGCTGGACGTGAGCGGCGACACGCGCGGCGCCCACAAGCACACGCTCGCGCTCGTGCGCATGTCGGCGCAGATGATCGAGAACCATCTGTTCGCGAACCAGTTCGCCGACGCTGTGCGCGTGCGCTTTCACGCGCACGCCGAATTCATCGGCACGCTCTACGAAGGGCTGGCTGCGTTCACGCCTGATGGCACGCTGCTTTCGGCGAACCGCAGCGCGCTGTTCCAGTTGGGCCAGCCGCTCGCCACGCTCCAGCGGCAACCCTTCGCCGCGCTCTTCGGCGTACCGTTCCCTGTCCTGCTCCAGCATGCCGCACAGACGCCCGGCGCCTGTCTCACGTTGACGCTGCCGAGCGGCGTGCGCGTGATCGCCCGCGGCGAATTCGCCGCGCCGCACGCCACGGCAGCGGCGCCGCGCGTCGTTTCGCCTCAGGCCGCGGTGCGGCCCGCGGGGTCTGCGGCGCAGGGCTCGCCGGGAGGGCCCGCCGTCACGCTGGCCTCGCTCGATACCGGCGATGCCCGCATGGCCGACGTCCTGCGCCGCGTCGAAAAGGTGCGGGGACGCGACATTCCGGTGCTGGTGCTCGGCCGCACCGGCACGGGCAAGGAATGGCTGGCCCGCGCCATCCACCAGGATTCGCCACGCGCGGACGGCCCGTTCGTCGCGGTGAACTGCGCGTCGCTGCCGGACACGTTGATCGAAGCCGAGCTGTTCGGCTACGAAGACGGCGCGTTCACGGGCGCAAGGAAGCGCGGCAACACCGGCAAGATCGTGCAGGCCGACGGCGGCACTTTATTTCTCGATGAAATCGGTGACATGCCGCTCGCCCAACAGGTACGCCTGATGCGAGTTCTGCAGGAACGCACCGTCGTGCCGCTCGGCGGCACGCGGGCGATTCCCGTGGACCTGCGCATCGTCTGCGCCACGCACCGCAATCTGCGCGAGATGATTGCGGCCGGCACCTTCCGGGAAGACCTCTATTACCGGATCAACGGCCTTGCCGTGACGCTGCCGGCCTTGCGCGAACGCACCGACCTGCCGGTGCTGGTCACCCGCATTCTGGAAAACCAGTGCACGCACCCGCATGCACCGAAACGCGTCAGTGCAGATGTACTGGATTGCTTCGCACGCTGCCGCTGGCCCGGCAACCTGCGCCAGCTCGCCAACGTGCTGCGCACGGCGAGCATCATGGCCGAGGGCGAACACGAAATCGGCCTCGAGCATTTGCCCGAAGATTTCTTCGAGGACTGCGAGCCTGCGGCCAGCCCCGCCCCCGCCGTTGCCCCCGCCGCGGCCGTCGCCGTGAATGGCAACGAAACACCTGCGCCCGGACGCCTCCAGGACTGGCAGGCGGCGCTCATCGAAGCCACGCTGACACGACTGGGCGGAAACGTGTCGGCGGCGGCACGGGAACTCGGGCTCGCGAGAAATACCGTCTACCGGCATCTGCGCAGGCGCACGACGCACTGAAGCCGCAGGCGCAGGCGAAGCACCGTAGCAGCGGGTTTGCGGCCCGTGGGTTAAGCTTGCGCCCGAACCTGCCCGAACCCACGCCATGGCCTCCCGACACGAACTCAAGCGCTATCGCCAGAATCTCGCCGACGAACTCGATAGCGCCGCCGTCTACGAAACGCTCGCCCACGTCGAAAAGGACGCCGCGCGCCGCAGCGTGTTCGAACAGCTCGCGGCGTCGGAGCGCGAGCACGCGCAGCTCTGGTCGGACAAGCTGCGCGCCAACGGCGTGCGTGTGCGGCCGCATCGGCACAGCATCAAGACGCACCTGATGCGCACGCTCACCCGCACGTTCGGCCCCGCCTTCGTGCTGCCCACGCTGGCCGCGGCCGAGTACGCCGACCGCAACAAATACGCGCACCAGCCCGACGCCGAAAAGCTCTCCGCGGAAGAACAGCATCACGCCGACGTCGTGCGCGCCGTGGTGGAGGGCCAGCATGCCGAGGGCCTGTCGAAGGGCGCGCAGATTGCGAGCGCCGAGTCGTGGCACAAGGGCGTGACCTCGGGCAACGACCTGCGCGCTGCCGTGCTGGGCGCCAACGACGGCCTCGTCTCCAACTTCTGCCTCATCATGGGCGTGGCCGGCGCGGGCGCGGCCAACCGCACGATCCTGCTCACCGGGCTCGCGGGGCTGATCGCGGGCGCGTGCTCGATGGCGCTGGGCGAATGGCTCTCCGTCACGAATGCACGCGAACTGGCACGCACGCAGATTGCGAAGGAATCCGATGAAATCGAGCAGACGCCCGACGCCGAACGGCACGAACTGGCGCTGATCTATCAGGCCAAGGGCGTAGAGGCCGAAGAAGCGCGCCGCGTGGCGGCGCAGATCATGCGCGACAAGGACAAGGCGCTCGATACGCTCACGCGCGAGGAACTCGGGCTCGACCCCGCGGAACTGGGCGGCAATCCGTGGACGGCGGCGGGCGTCTCGTTCTGCCTCTTCTCGCTGGGCGCCATCTTCCCGGCCATGCCGTTCCTGTGGGCGCACGGCATGTGGGCCATCGTGCAATGCGTGGCGCTGGCGGGCTTCGGGCTGGCCGCCGTGGGCGTCTTCACCTCGCTTTTCAACGGACGCGGCGCGATGTTTTCCGCCGGTCGGCAGATCGTGATCGGGCTCGTCGCGGCAGCCTTCACGTTCGGCGCGGGACGCTTGCTGGGCGTATCCATTTCGTGAACGGGCAAAGCGTCATTGAACAGCAACGATGTGAAGCAAGCCATGAGTGCGCCTGACGCAGACGGTTCCACGAGCGCAGACGTGAGCGCTCATGCCGCCTCGACGAACGCCTCGACGAACGAGCATCGCGACGCGGCGATCCCACGCGTTCGCGTCGAACCGCTCGGCCGCACCTTCGAGGCGCCCGATACGCTCACCGTGCTCGAAGCCGCCGGCTTCGCGAATCTGCGGTTGCCACGCTCGTGCCGCAACGGCACCTGCCGCACGTGCCTGTGCCGCGTGATCGAGGGCACGGTGCGCCATACGATCGAGTGGCCGGGTCTTTCGGCCGAAGAAAAGGCGCAGGGCTACATCCTGCCTTGCGTAGCCGTTGCGCAAACGGACCTCGTGATCGAGGTGCCCGATGCGGTGGATCTCGATGCGAACCCCCAAGGCAATCGAAACGAAAACGGCCGGTAGCGCCGGGCGTCTTGCCTGAGCGGTCACGCTCCGGTGGTTTGGTACAGCCATGCTGTTGTTTGCGGCGAACCGTGTTCAGACGGCAACCACATGAGTCATCGTTACGTTGCCCGCCGGGACGTCGTGCCAGCGATGGCCGACTGCGCAAAGCAGCGCGGCTTGCTCGCACACACATTCGAGTCTTGCGACCGCGCAAATCGCGTCGCCGTGCTGCACGTTCCACATCCGGTGGGCCTATGAGCGCAGCGTGACCGCGCTGCCTGATCGACTGTCGGACTGTCGGACTGTCGCCATCGTCAACGCCCCATCAAAGGAGTTTGCATCATGAATCGGAATGGCTTTACGTCTGCCGTTTTGTCGTTGCTCGTCGTCGCGCTTCCTGCGGCGTATGCGCAAACAGCGGCAGCGGCCCAGCGCTTTACCGACGGCGATCAGCAGGAAGTCAGAACGCTCTTCCTGCGTCAGGCACATGCCGCGACCACGCATGATCTCGCCGAGTTCGCCAGCGTCTTCGTCTCTGCCGATCCCAGCGAACCCGATCCCGTGGCCCTGGTGGCGCGTCCCTATCGGATCTGGGGCAAAACCGCCCTGCTGGACCACTTCCGCGAAACTTTCAAAGGCGTGTGGAAGTTCGAACCGGAGGCGGACAACATCAAGATACTTCCCATCAGCGATGACGTCGCCCAGATCTACGCGCCAACCATGATCACTTCCGGAAAGTCGCAAGCGTCCGCCACAACGGGGCGATTCCTCATGTACGAAGTAGCGCTTCGCACCGGCGCGGGCTGGCGTATTTCATCGATCGTTCCGGTGCCGGCGGAGTAAACGGCCGGATAGTCCGTCATCGAATCCGCCTTCACATCGTCACATCGCAATGGAAACATGCCGCATAAAAATGCGGCGTCCCCAGGCAGGATCTCTCGCCAATTCGCGAGCCCTCCATTTTTTTCCGTTTGTCTCCTGACTATTGACGTGCGATAAAGCGCGGATCGCATCGCGGTTCGCGCGCACGCATGCTGTTTCTCGCCTGCGCGCGGCCACAACAGCAACAGGAGCAATAACCATGGCCACGCTCGAAGCGTTCCGTGCGGTGCTAGACGACCAGCGCACGCCCGAGATCATCCGCAACCACATCATCGATTCGCTGCAGTACGCCCTGCGCAATTACGGCCAGGTCTTCACCGCCCGTGAAGTGGAATGGCTGCGCGAGTGGGACGACGCGCGCATTCCGCTCGCCGCCTCGCGCGAACTGAAAAAGCGCATGCCCGAGACCACGAGCTGACGACCCGGCTCATCGAGATCGATCACCCCGCGCGCGGCACGCTCGTGCCGCGCGCTTCACGCTTCCCCTGCTTCCCTGTGCATCTCGTGGCAACGGAATGCACGTCCCGCCGCTTCATTCCTTCCCGCCCTTCATGCGCTTCGTGCAGCACGGTTCATGTTCCGTCACTGCATGCGCTCGCCTGCACTTCACTGCAACGCACCGCACCGCAGCAGTGCCTCTGGCCGGTGCGGCGCACTGCTGCGGTGCAATATCCCATTCCCGACCGACCTCCTCAGACCCTTATCCAGTAAGGCTTTGCGCGTTTTCATGCAAGGTGGCACGGCCGTTGCATAGCGAGGCTCGCACCCTGCAACGGCGCAGGGCAGCATGAGTCCCACACGCGACGCGGCACACAGCCGGCGCATGCGGCTCATCCAGAAACACTTCGGTCGGGCAATGGCGTTCGACGTTCGTCGCAACCGGTGCAGCGCGTTCAACGGTTTGAACACGCACACGGCGAGCGATCCAACGACGGAACTCACATGGACCGCAGCTTCTGGCGCAATGGCCACACCCCCACGCTCATCTCGGCGTTCCTGTACTTCGACCTGAGCTTCATGGTCTGGTACCTGCTCGGACCGCTCCAGATCCAGATCGCTCAAACCCTCGCGCTGTCCACGCAGCAACGCGCGCTGATGGTCGCCACGCCGATTCTCGCGGGCGCCATCCTGCGCGTGTTCATGGGTCTGCTCGCCGACCGCGTCGGCGCCAAGCGCGCGGGTCTGCTCGGCCAGGCCATCGTGATCGCGACGCTGGTTGGCGCATGGCAAATCGGCGTGCACTCGCTCGGCCAGGCGCTGTTCCTCGGCGTGCTGCTCGGCGTAGCCGGTGCATCGTTCGCCGTGGCGTTGCCGCTCGCGTCGCGCTGGTACCCGCCGCATCAGCAGGGCACGGCGATGGGGATTGCCGGCGCCGGCAACTCCGGCACGGTGCTCGCGGCCCTGTTCGCGCCCGCGCTGGCTGTCGCGTTCGGCTGGCAGAACGTATTCGGCATCGCCTGCATTCCGGTTGTCGCCGTGCTGATCTACTACACGGCCTTCGCGAAAGACGCGCCCGGCGTCGTCGTGAAGAAGCAACTGGGCGACTATGCGCGCATGCTCGGCAACCGCGATTCGTGGTGGTTCATGTTCTTCTATTCGCTCACGTTCGGCGGCTTCTCCGGCTTCGCGAGCGCCCTGCCCGGCTACTTCCACGACCAGTTCGGCTTCGACCCGAAGATCGCCGGCTGGGCCACGGCCGCCTGCGTGTTCGCGGGTTCGGTGATGCGCCCCATCGGCGGGCTGATGGCCGACCGTATCGGCGGTACGCGTTCGCTGCTCACAGTGTTCGCCTCCGTGGCCGTGCTGATCGGCACCGCGGGCTTCAACGTGGGCGGCCCGCTGCCCACGGTGCTGCTGTTCATCGCCGCAATGCTCTGCCTCGGCGCCGGCAACGGCGCGGTGTTCCAGCTCGTGCCGCAGCGCTTCGGCAAGGACATCGGCGTGATGACCGGCCTCATTGGCATGGCGGGCGGCGTGGGCGGCTTCGCCCTGGCCGCGAGTCTCGGCTCCATCAAGCAGGCTACCGGTTCCTACTCCACCGGTCTTTGGCTCTTCGCCTGCCTCGCCGCGCTTGGCTGGGCCGGTATGAGCAACGTGAAGCACCGCTGGCGCAACGCGTGGTCCGTTGCCGCCGCGCGCGTCTGATGCATACCTGATACGCGAAGACACGAAGCGGAGTGCATGTGCATCGACACACGGCACCTGCACTCCGCCTCTGTACCCGAATGCATTCCGTAACGCATTGAGCCGTTCCACCCGCTCCACCCGCACTCGCAGGAGATTCAGCATGAACAAGCCCCGACTCGTCGTGATCGGCAACGGCATGGCCGGTATCCGCACGCTCGAAGAGCTGCTTGCGATCGCCCCCGACCAGTACGACATCACGGTGTTCGGTGCGGAGCCGCATCCGAACTACAACCGCATCCTGCTTTCGCCGGTGCTCGCCGGCGAGCAGACGTTCAAGGACATCGTGCTCAACCCGCTCGAATGGTATGCGGAGCAAGACATTCGCCTGCATCTGGGCAAGACCATCGAGCGCATCGACCGCGTGCGCCGCATCGTGTTCGCG
This sequence comes from Paraburkholderia sp. A1RI_3L, assembly GCF_048957895.1. Taxonomy (NCBI): domain Bacteria; kingdom Pseudomonadati; phylum Pseudomonadota; class Betaproteobacteria; order Burkholderiales; family Burkholderiaceae; genus Paraburkholderia; species Paraburkholderia sp. A1RI_3L. The sequence continues at coordinate 89,793 of NZ_JARCHA010000004.1, read as the reverse complement.
GACGACGGCACCGAAGCACCCTACGACCGCCTCCTGATCGCAACGGGTTCCGTGCCGTTCATCCTGCCGGTGCCGGGCAATACGCTGGAAGGCGTGATCACCTATCGCGACATTCGCGACACGCAGGCCATGATCGACGCCGCCGAGGTCAAGCAGCACGCGGTCGTGATCGGCGGCGGCCTGTTGGGGCTGGAAGCAGCCAACGGCCTCAAGCTGCGCGGCATGGACGTGACCGTGGTGCATCTGGCCGACACGCTGCTGGAACGCCAGCTCGACGCCACCGCGGGCAAGCTGCTGCAACGTTCGCTGGAAGCACGGGGCCTCGCCTTCAAGCTTTCGAAGGCGACCACGGAGATTCTCGGCAACGAAGCGGGCCACGTGAGCGGCGTGAAGTTCAAGGACGGCGAAACGATCGACGCCGACCTCGTCGTGATGGCCGCCGGCATTCGCCCCAACACGACGCTGGCCGAATCGTGCGGTCTGCACTGCAATCGCGGCATCGTCGTGAACGACACGCTGCAGACCTACGACCCGCGCATCTACGCCGTGGGCGAATGCGTGAGCCACCGCGGCATTGCGTACGGTCTCGTCGCCCCGCTCTTCGAGCAGGCGAAGGTCTGCGCGAACCACCTCGCGCTGATGGGCATCGGCAGCTACAAGGGCTCCGTGCTCTCCACCAAGCTCAAGGTGACGGGCATCGACCTCTTCTCCGCCGGCGAATTCAACGGCGGCGACGGCTGCGAGGAAATCGTGCTCTCCGACCCCGCGGGCGGCGTCTACAAGAAGCTCGTCATCAAAGACGATCAACTGGTGGGCGCGTGCCTTTACGGCGACACGGCGGACGGCGCCTGGTACTTCAAGCTGCTGCGCGAAGGCCGCAAGCTGGGCGAGTTGCGCGACCACATCATGTTCGGCGAATCCAGCGTGGGCGACGCGGGCGTGCAAGGCCAGAGCCGCGCGAGCGCGATGGCCGACAGCGACGAAGTCTGCGGCTGCAACGGTGTGTGCAAAGGCACCATCGTCAAGGCGATCACCGAAAAGGGCCTCTTCACCGTGGACGACGTGAAGAAGCACACCAAGGCCGCGAGTTCGTGCGGCTCGTGCACGGGCCTCGTCGAGCAGATCCTGATGAACACGGTGGGCACCAATTTCCAGGAAACGCCGAAGACGAAGGCCGTATGCGGCTGCACGGACCGCAATCACGGCGAAGTGCGCAAGGCGATTCGCGAGCACCGTCTGCTCACGCACCGCCAGGTCTACGACTTCCTCGAATGGCGCACGCCCAACGGCTGTGCGACCTGCCGCCCCGCGATCAACTACTACCTGATCTCCACGTGGCCGCGCGACGCCGTGGACGATCCGCAAAGCCGCTTCGTGAACGAACGCGTGCACGCGAACATCCAGAAGGACAACACGTTCTCCGTGGTGCCGCAGATGAAGGGCGGCGTGACGAACCCGAGCGAGCTGCGCCGCATTGCCGACGTGGCCGAGAAATACAACGTGCCGATGGTGAAGGTGACGGGCGGCCAGCGTATCGACCTGCTCGGCGTGCGCAAGGAAGACCTGCCCAACGTGTGGCGCGATCTCGGCATGAAGTCGGGCCACGCGTACGGCAAGTCGATCCGCACCGTGAAGACGTGCGTAGGCAGCGAGTTCTGCCGCTTCGGCACGCAGAACAGCACGCAGATGGGCATCGACCTCGAAACGATGCTCGCCAACATGTGGTCGCCGCACAAGGTGAAGCTCGCGGTTTCGGGTTGCCCGCGCAACTGCGCTGAAGCCGGCATCAAGGACGTGGGCGTGATCGCCGTGGATAGCGGCTGGGAACTCTACGTGGGCGGCAACGGCGGCATTCGCACCGAAGTGGCGCAGTTCCTCGTCAAGGTGAAGAACGCCGAGGAAGTGAAGGAGTACACGGGCGCGTTCCTGCAGCTTTATCGCGAAGAGGCGTATTACCTCGATCGCACGGTGCACTACATCGCGCGCGTGGGTCTGGACTACGTGAAGAAGAAAGTGGTGGAAGACGAAGCGAGCCGCAAGGCGCTCTACGAGCGGCTGCTGTATTCGCTGGAAGGGTTGCCCGATCCGTGGGAAGCGCGCATTGGCGGCGCCCGCAAGCACGAATACATTCCGCTCAAGGTAATCGCTTAATAGTCGCCTAATGCACGCAATGACGTACGAGGAACACACGATGGAAATCCAGATCATGGCGCGCGAAGCAGCAAGCGAACACGGCAAGCGGGACGGCTCGGCGTGGACGCCCGTTTGCCGCGTCGAAGACATTCCGCAACTGGGCAGCCGCGTGCTGCAACGCGACGAAAGCCTGGGCGGCAACATCGCCCTCTTTCGCACGGCCACCAACAAGGTCTTCGCGCTGCGCGACCGCTGCCCGCACAAGGGCGGCGCGCTGTCCGAAGGCATCGTGCACGGCGAGACGGTGACGTGCCCGCTGCACGCATGGAACATCGACCTTGCGAGCGGCGAAGCACGCGCGCCGGACGAAGGCTGCGCGGGACGCTTCCCGGTGAAGGTGGACGAAGACGGGCTCGTGCATGTCGATCTCGGCCAGGCTTAAGCGCGTACACGTCATGAAGACCGTCACCCGTTCCACCTGCTGCTACTGCGGCGTCGGCTGCGGCGTGCTCATCGAGTCGGAAGGCGGCCGCATCACGGGCGTGCAAGGCGACCCCGAGCATCCCGCGAATTTCGGCAAGCTCTGCACGAAAGGGCTCTCGCTCGCGCTCACGGCGCAAAGCGAAACGGGCCGCGCACTCGTGCCCGAAATGCGCGCGCATCGTTCCGAAGCACGCCGGCCGGTGAGCTGGGACGTCGCGCTCGATACCGTGGCCGAGCGCTTCGCGCGCGTGGTGGAACGGCACGGGCCAGACGCGGTGGCGTTCTACGTGTCGGGCCAGTTGCTCACCGAGGACTACTACGTCTTCAACAAGCTCGCGAAAGGGTTGATCGGCACCAACAACATCGACACCAATTCGCGGCTCTGCATGTCGAGCGCCGTGAGCGCCTACAAGATGGCGCTCGGTGCGGACGGCCCGCCCACCTGCTACGAAGACCTCGAAGCGGCGCGCACGGTGCTGTTCGCGGGCAGCAACATGGCGTGGGCGCACCCGGTGCTGTTTCGCCGGCTGGAAGCGGCGAAGGCAGCGAACCCGGCGATTCGCTGGATCGTCGTCGATCCGCGCCGCACCGACACGGCGGCTCTCGCCGACCTGCATCTCGCCATTCAGCCGGGCACGGACGTCGCGCTCTTCAACGGCATGCTGCATCACCTCATCTGGGAAGGGCTGATCGACCGCGCGTACATCGAGCGCCACACCGAAGGCTTCGCCGCGTTGAAGGCGATGGTGCGCGAGTACACGCCGCGCGTGGCAGCGGGCCTGTGCGGCATTCGCGAAGAAGACCTGATGCAGGCCGCCGAATGGTTCGGCGCGAGCGAGGCCGCGCTCTCGCTCTACTGCATGGGCCTCAACCAGTCGAGCCACGGCACCGACAAGAACCTCGCCCTCATCAATCTGCATCTGGCCACGGCGCAGATCGGCCGGGCCGGCGCGGGTCCGTTTTCGCTGACGGGCCAACCCAACGCCATGGGCGGTCGCGAAGTGGGCGGCATGGCGACCATGCTCGCGGCGCATCGCGAGATCGGCAATGCGGCGCATCGCGAGGAAGTGGCGCGGCTGTGGGGCGTGCCGTCCGTGCCCGCCACGCCGGGGCTGCCCGCTGTCGAGATGTTCGAGGCCGTGCGCAGCGGCAAGATCAAGGCGGTGTGGATTGCCTGCACGAACCCCGTGCATTCCATGCCCGACATCGCGAAGGTGCGCGAAGCGCTCGCCACGGCCGAATTCGTCGTCGTGCAGGACGCGTTCACGCAGACCGACACCGTGCCCTTCGCCGACGTGCTGCTGCCCGCGGCCACGTGGGGCGAGAAGTCGGGCACGGTCACGAATTCCGAACGGCGCATTTCGCGCGTGCGGGCCGCCGTGCCCGCCGCGGGCGAGGCGAAGCCCGACTGGTGGATCGCCGACCAGGTGGCACAGCGCATGCAGCAACGCCTTGCGGCCAGGCACGGCAAACGCGACGCAAACGCCGCGCCGCTCTTCGGTTTCGGCTCGCCCGAAGCCGCGTTCGACGAGCATCGCCGGCTCACGGTGGGCCGCGATCTCGACATCGGCGGGCTCAGCTACGCGGTGCTCGAAGCGCAGGGTCCGCAGCAGTGGCCGTTTCCGGCGGGCCGCACGCAAGGCGAGGCGCGCCGCTACACGGACGGCGTCTTCGCCACCGCCGACGGCCGCGCCCGCTTTCACGCGCCGCGCTACCAGCCTGTGGCCGAACCCACGGACGCGCGCTTCCCGTTCCGGCTCATCACGGGCCGGCTGCGCGACCAATGGCACGGCATGAGCCGCACGGGCCGCGTCGCCAAACTGCTCGCCCACGCGCCCGAGGCCGCCGTCAACCTCGCCCCCGCCGACGCCGCGCGGCGCGGCTTCGCGGAAGGCGACCTCGTGCGCGTGAAGAGCCGCCGCGGCAGCCTCGTGCTGCCCGTGCAGTTCTCGGACGACGTCCAGTCCGGCACCGCGTTCGTGCCGATGCACTGGAACGGTCAGTTCCTCGCGAGCGGCGGCATCAACGAAGCCACCATCGGCGCCACCGATCCGCACTCGCGCCAGCCCGAACTCAAGCACGCGGCCGTGCGCATCGAGGCTGCGCCGCTGCCCTGGCGGCTCGTGGCCGCCCGGCGCGGCAACGTGCTCGCATTGCAGGCGGCGCTGCAGCCGCTGCTCGCTTCGTGCGCCTACGCGTCCATCCGCATCGAGGCCGACGACGTGATCGTGCTGCGCGCGGCTCACACGGCAGCGCCCGCTATCGCGGGAACTTCTGAAGAGAGCGCTCGGGCCCCCGCAAGCTGGCTCGACCGCCTGCACGCCGCGCTCGACCTGCCCGCAGGCGAAGACGTGCTCGAATACCGCGACGCACGGCGCGGGCTTGACAAGCGCGTGCTGTGGCGAGACAACGTCGTCGACGGTTTCGTGCTCGCGGGCGACGCGACGGGCGGCGACGCGCTGCTCGCGCGGCTCGTGGACGCGACGCCGTGGACCGGTCCGCGCTTTGCCGTCTTCAGCGCCCAGCGCGACAACCTGGCGCCGCGCGACCCGGTGGTGTGCACCTGCATGCAGGTACGCCGCTCGCGCATTGAAGCGGCGATCGGGCGCGGTGCGACGGTGGTCGAACTGAAGGCGACGCTGGGCTGCGGCACGGTGTGCGGATCGTGCGTGCCGGAATTGAAACGGCTGTGTGAGAAGCCGGCGGCAACCGCCGTGCCTTCCGCCGAAACACAGCATGCGGCCGCACTGCAGGCGCCGCCGCGCGCCAGGCTGCGCTAAACTCGCGTCCACCATGCTGCGTGTACTGCTCGTTACCGACACCGAAAAGCCCATCGGCGATCTACGCGACGCGCTCGCGCGGCTCGGCTGCGAGATGCTGCCCGCCACCGCGACGCCGCAGGCGCTGCACCACGTGGTCGCCACGGAACGGCCGGACGTCATCATCATCGACACCGAATCGCCCTCGCGCGACACGCTCGAACAGCTCGCCGTCATGAACGCCACGGCGCCAAGGCCCGTGTTGATGTTCAGCAACGACGCGAACCAGCAGTTGATTCGCGACGCCGTGGGCGCGGGTGTGACGGCCTACCTCGTGGAAGGGCTCGCGAGCGAGCGCCTCGCCCCCATTCTCGAAGTCGCGCTCGCGCGCTTCGCCCAGGAGGCGCAGTTGCGCGAGCGCCTCGCGCAGGCCGAAAACGAACTGGCGGAACGCAAGCTGATCGACCGCGCCAAACGCCTTTTGATGGACCGCCGCAAGATGACCGAGCACGCCGCCTACGCCACGCTCAGAAAGCGCGCGATGGACCAGGGCGTGAAGGTGGCCGAGGCGGCGCGCCAGATCGTCGATGCAGACGGCCTGCCGACATGACGGAACCGCAATGAACAAACCCTCCTCCCTCGCCGCGGACGCGAAGCCACGCGCGGCGGGCGCGCCCGAAAAGACGCATCTGCGGCTGGGCTACGTCGCGCTCACCGACGCGGCGCCGCTCGTGGCCGCGAAGATGCTCGAATTCGGCCACGCCTACGGCCTCACGCTCGAACTGTGCCGGCAGCCTTCGTGGGCCGCCGTGCGCGACAAGCTGCTGTGCGGCGAACTGGACGCGGCGCACGCGCTCTACGGCCTCGCCTACGGCGTGCAACTGGGCATTGGCGGGCCGCAGGCCGACATGGCGGTGCTGATGGTGCTCAACCGCAACGGCCAGGCCATCACGCTGTCGAACCGCCTGGCCGACGCCCTCGACGAGCACCGCACGCTGCACGATGCGCTCGCCACGCTGGGCCGCAAGCCCGTCTTCGCGCAGACGTTTCCCACCGGCACGCATGCCATGTGGCTTTACTACTGGCTCGCATCGGAACGCGTGCATCCGTTGCGCGATATCGAAAGCGTGGTGATTCCGCCGCCGCAGATGGGCGACGCGTTGACGGCGGGGCAACTCGACGGCTTCTGCGCCGGCGAGCCGTGGAACGCAGCGGCGCAGGCGCGCCATGCGGGCCGCACGGCGCTTTTCACGAGCGAAATCTGGCCCGACCATCCCGAGAAAGTACTGGCTGCCACGCGCGAATTCGTGACGCGCCATCCGCGCACGGCGCGCGCCCTCGTGCAGACCATGCTGGATGCGTGCCGCTGGCTGGATGAACCCGGCCATCGCGACGACACGGCGCAATGGCTCGCGCAACCCGAGTTCATCGGCGTGCCGCATGAACTGATCGCACCGCGCCTTGCGGCCACGCTGCCCGACGAGGTGCGCGACGGCGTCTACGGCAAGCGCCTGCCCGTGCGCTTCTTCGACGGCGGCAACGTCAACTACCCGCGCGCCTCGGACGGCGCATGGTTCCTCACGCAATACCGGCGCTGGGGGCTCATCGACACGGTGGACTATCTGGCGGTGGCGGCCGCGATCAATCAGACCGCGCTCTATCGCGAGGCTGCGGCGGCCATGGAGATCGCGGTGCCTGCGCATGAAGCGGCGCCGGTACTGGTGGACGGCCGGCTCTGGGACGACAGCGATCTGGACGCGTACGCAGAAGGGTTCGACATCCACGTCTGAGCGTGGACGTCATCGTATGAGACACGTGCGACGCACACGACGCGCACGAGACACACGAGGCGCACGGCGTGAAAGCCGTGCGCCTCGCCACATGCTTAATGCGCCGCGATATACGCCTTCACCGCGGGCAGCCCGTCTTTGCCGTCGAACGTCTTCACGCCCGCGAGCCACTGGTCGAGCACCTGCGGGTTCGCTTTCAGCCAGTCGAGCGCGGCCTTGTTCGCGTCTTCCTTGTTCATGATGGGCGCCATCACGCGGTTCTCGATCGCCGTGGTGAACTGCAGGTTCGACACGAGCTTCGCCGCGTTCGGGCAACGCGCCGCGTAGTCAGGCGGCGTGGCCGTGAAGACCTTCGCTTCGCCATAGTTCGGGCCGAATACGTCGTCGCCGCCCGCCAGGTAGTCGATCTTCATCTGCACGTTCATGGGGTGCGGTTCCCAGCCGAGGAACACGATCCACTGCTTGTCGCGAATCGCGCGGTTCACTTCGACCAGCATCCCCGCCTCGCTCGATTCCACGAGCTTGAACTTGCCGAGCCCGAACTGGTTGCCGTCGATCATCTTCTTGATGAGCGCGTTGCCGTCGTTGCCGGGTTCGATGCCGTAGATCTTGCCGTTGAGCTTGTCGGCGAATTTCTGGATGTCCGCGAACGACTTCAGGCCGCCGTTATAGACGTAGTCCGGCACCGCGAGCGTGTATTTCGCGCCCGTGAGGTTGGGCGTGGCGAGCACCTTGATCGTGCCGGCCTTCACGAACGGCGTGATGATCGGGTCCATGGTGGGCGACCAGTAGCCGAGGAACACGTCGATCTGTTTGCTCTTGATGCCCGCGAACGTGATGGGCACCGACGCAATGGTTTTCGTCGCGTGATAGCCGAGCCCGTCGAACACGGTCGACGCGAGGCCCGTGGTGGCCGCGATGTCGGTCCAGCCCACGTCCGCGAAGCGCACGTTGCGGCAGGCGGCCGGCTCTGCCGCGTGAACCATCGTGGCCGCTGCGGCGAATGCGCAGGCGGCAGCAAACAGCTTCAATTTCATTGTGATTCTCCTCGGGTTATCGATTGGTCTGTCATGAACTCGGGTCTTTCCGAACGGGCGTGTTGAATCGGCGTCCTGAGGCTGCTTCGGGCTTCAGCTTGCGAGCCGCCGTTCGGCGCTCGGCGCGTGGCCGAACTGCGCGCGATAGGCCTTGCTGAAGTGGCACGGCGAATGAAAGCCGCACACGGTGGTGACGCGCGCAATGGTGGCGTCGGTGGTGCGCAGCAGATCGCGCGCGCGTTTCAGGCGCAACGACAGGTAGTAATGCGTGGGCGACACGTTCAGATAGACCTTGAACATGCGCTGCAGATGCCGCGTGGAAAGCTGCACGAGCCGCGCAAGCTCTTCGAGCGAAAGCGGCTCTTCGATGTTGGCTTCCATGAGCCGCACTACTTCGACCAGCTCGGCGCGCGAGAAGCCCACGCGCGCATCGACGGGAATGGGCTGCGGATCGCTCGCGCTGCGAATGCGCTCCAGGATGAACTGCTCCGACACCTGCGCGGCAAGCCGCTGACCGAGGCGCGCTTCCACGAGGTTCAGCATGAGATCGAGCGGCGCGGTGCCGCCCGTGCAGGTGAGCCGGTCGCGATCCACCACGAAGAGTTCGTCGGCGAAATGCACGCGCGGAAATTCCTTGTGCAGCGCCGAGAGGTCTTCCCAGTGCACAGTGCAGCGGTAATCGTCGAGCAGGCCCGCGGCCATCAGTGCATAGGCACCTGTGCAAAAACCGCCGAGCGGGACGTCGCTTGCGGCCACTTCGCGCAGCAGCGTGGTCACGTTCGTGTTCACCGCGTTGCGGATCTGCGTGCCGCCGCACACGATCAGCACGTCCGGCATACCCGTCTCTTCGATGGTGCGCGTGGGCCGCACGCTGATGCCGTTGCTCGAGCGCACCGGCACGCCGTCGGGCGTAATCACGGACCAGCGATAGTGCTGCTCGCGGCTCACGTAGTTCGCCATGCGAAGCACTTCCACGGCGCTCGTGAACGCGATCATGGAAAAGCTGGGCAGCGTGAGAAAACCAAAATGCGCAGCGCTCGACAACGGCGCAGTACGGGTGGCCAGCTCCATCACGGCGGTCGTCACGTCGCTCTCCTGATGCAAGTACAGGCACGGGTTGGGCCACGCGCCGCACGAAACGTGCGGCGCGCTTGTCTGCTGGAACGATCTTCTATTGCTAAATGGCAGGTGCGGAAGGTCAGGCAGGTGTGGCGACTGCCGCCGCCAACCTCAACTCTGCGCGGCCATCGGCTGGTCGCGGCGCACGCGCATCACGTTGCGCAGACCGGCGAAGCGCGGCGCGGGTGCGGAACCCGGTGTGCGACCGAAGCTTTCCGTGATGCGGTCCAGAATGATGGCGAGCAGCACCACCGAGAGCCCGCTCTCGAAACCGAGCCCGATGTCGAGACGTTGAATACTCGCGAGCACGTCGTTGCCGAGGCCGCCCGCGCCCACCATCGAGGCGATGATGACCATGGAGAGCGCCATCATGATGGTCTGGTTGACGCCCTGCATGATGGAGGGCAACGCGCTCGGGAATTGCACCTTGTAGAGCAGCTGCCAGGGCGTGCAGCCGAACGCCTGGCCCGCTTCCACAATTTCGCGATTCACGTGGCGAATGCCGAGGCTCGTAAGGCGCACCGCAGGCGGCATGGCGAAAATGACCGTGGAAAGAATGCCCGGCACGCGGCCCAGACCGAACAGCATGGCAGCCGGAATCAGGTAGACGAAGGCCGGCATGGTCTGCATCAGGTCGAGCACGGGACGCACCACAAGGGCGACGTGCCGGTTCTTCGCAGTCCAGATGCCGAGCGGAATGCCGAACACGAGACTGATGAGCGTGGACGACAGCGTGAGGCCAAGCGTGACCACCGTCTGGTCCCAGAAGCCCGTGGCATAGATGAGCAGCAGCGAGAGCGTGACGAAGATCGCAAAGCGCCAGCCCACGCGCCACAGGCCGATGCCGATGAAGAGGGCCATCATGGCCCACATCGGCACAGCTTGCAGGCCGTGTTCGATCAGCGCGGCGAAGCTCTCGATGCCCTTGCCGATGGCGTCGAACGTGCTGGCGTCGTGGTCGAGCAGATAGTGGACGGAGTCGTCCACCCACCGGCCAAGCGGAATGATCTCAGACATGGGAACCTCGGCTGCGCGTGAGCACCTTCAACACAACGGATTGATTGACGGAACCGCAGTAGCAGCCCTCGTCGTCGACCACGGGGAGCGCCGTCGCGCTCGCGCACACACGCGACACGACCTGTTCGAGCGACGCACCGCGCGAAATGGGTTCGAGCTGACGCAGCGCAGGCGTCGCGGTGCCCAACGCGTCACGCGTAACGAAGCCCCGAATCTTGCGCGCCTCGTCGAGCACGAACGCGTAGTCCGCACTGCCGTTGAGCGACTCGGCCACGCTCGACGCATCGAGATTGCGCACGAGCGGCACCGCGTTGGTCTGCATGAGGTCGCCCGCCGTGAGATAGCGGCTCGTGTCCACGCCTTCGAAAAACGCGCGGACGTAGTCGTCGGCGGGCTGGCTGATGATTTCCTGCGGCGTGCCGATCTGCACCACGCGACCGCCTTCCATGATGGCGATGCGGTTGCCGATGCGCAGCGCCTCTTCGAGATCGTGCGAAACGAACAGGATGGTGCGGCGCTGCTCCTTCTGCAATTGCAGCAGCACGTTCTGCATTTCCTTGCGCTTGAGCGGATCGAGCGCGGAGAACGCCTCGTCCATGATCATGAGCGAAGGATTCACGGCAAGCGCGCGGGCGAGACCCACGCGTTGCTGCATGCCGCCCGACAGCTCGGAGGGCAGTTTCTGGGCGAACGCCGCGAGACCCACCTGCTCGAGCACCTCGAGCGCGCGCCTGTCGCGTTCCTTGCGCGGCACGCCGGCCACTTCCAGACCGAACGACGCATTGGCGAGCACGGTGCGCTGCGGCATGAGCGCGAACGACTGGAACACCATGCTCATGTCGGTGCGGCGCAGCGCGATGAGTTCCGAGCGCCGCACGGCGGCCACGTCGCGGCCGTCGATCAGCACCTTGCCCGCGGTCGGCTCCACGAGCCGGTTGATAAGACGGATCAGCGTGGATTTGCCGGAGCCCGAGAGGCCCATCAGCACGAAAATCTCGCCTTCCGGCACCTCGAACGACACGTCCTGCACGCCGACCACCTGACCGGTCTTCGCGAAGATGTCGTCCTTCGTTGCGCCGCCCGACAGCATATCGAGCGCGAGTTTCGGGTTGTTGCCGAAGACCTTGTACAGCCCTTCGACCACGACTTTTGGGGAATTCATTGAATTCATCTCCTCGTCGGGCAGGCGTCGGCCCGCTCACAGTGTGCATACATGGTTGCCAGAAAAAACCCCTGTGGGCCGACGATTTACGACAAACGCTTGCGCAAATGCGACACATGCGCAAAGCGAACAGCCGTGCGGTGAGCCGCAAAGGCTTGCCGGACAAGGCGCTGGCGGGTCTGGGCGAAGCGTGGCGCCGGACGGCCGCGCGGGCGGCGCCACGCGGGCCAATGTCGGAATTTGTCGGATCGACGTCCGATTGGGCACACCGGCCGGCACGCCTCGCCGGCCTGACGAATCAGGGTTGTCCCTGGTCTGCCGGCCGCGCCTGGCCTGCGCGGCATCGGAGGCGCGCCATCGCCCTTTCGCGTTACCCGAAAACTACCACCCAACGCGCGCCCTGCCATGACACCCCGCGACATAGTTTTCGCATGGTTTTTAACCGTGCCGATGGCTACATTGCCGCTCAAGGAACGCGAACGGTGCCGTGCACAACGAAGCAACCGGCCGCTGCGCGAGTCCACGAGCCGGCATTGCCCGTGCCGCCCCACATCGCTTTATCGCAGTCCGTCAGGTCGACATCATGTTATCTACCGAACAATTCACGCTCCTGGGCCTTACCGTTTCGGCGGTCGTCGTCAGCGCATCGCTTGTCGAAGCAGGCGTACTCAGCATCAGGAACCGGCACACCGATACGCCGTTCGACTGGCACGAATTCATGCTCTCGCTCGCGGACCTGGTGGGCCGCAAGCTGATCGCGCTGTTGCCGCTACCGCTCACCACCGCCGTTCTCAACGTCGTGTGGCATTACCGCATTCACACGTTGGCGCTCAGCAGCGTCGTCGCGGTACCGCTGCTCTTCCTCGTCCAGGAGTTCTGCTACTACTGGTATCACCGCGCGTCGCACCGCATCCGTTTCCTCTGGGCTACGCACGCGGTGCACCATTCGCCGAACCAGCTCACGCTCTCCACCGCATTCCGGCTCGGCTGGACGGGCAGACTCACCGGCGCCGTGCTGTTCTTCACGCCGCTCGTCTGGCTCGGCATGCGGCCCGAAGTCGTGCTGGCCACGCTCACGCTCAACCTGCTCTATCAGTTCTGGCTGCACACCACGTGGATACCGAAGCTCGGCTGGCTCGAGTACATGTTCAACACGCCTTCCGCACATCGCGTGCATCACGCGTCCAACCTGGCGTATCTGGATGCGAACTACGGCGGCGTGCTCGTGGTGTTCGACCGCCTGTTCGGCACCTATGTGGAGGAGCGTGCCGAGGAACCGTGCCGCTACGGGCTGGTTACGCCTACGCGCTCGCACAACCCGTTCGTCGTGGAACTCGAACATTGGGCGAGCCTCGCACGCGACATCGCGTCGGCAACGGATGTGGGAACGGCGGCGGGGTATCTGCTGCGCCCGCCGGGCTGGAAGCCCGGCGGTGCAAGCGAAACGACGGAAGACCTGCGCCGGCGAGCCGGCATGAAGACAGCAGTAGCGGCCGGCGCGGATTGAGGGGCGAGTGCCTGTCCGCGGGGCCGCGGGGGCCGCAACCGCCACGCGCTGAGAAGCCCTGCGATCAGAAGTTGAAGTTGTCGATATTGGCCGCGTCGAACGTGGTGGGCGGCCCGAGAATGACTTCGCCGCTCTTGCCGATGGTCCGCTTGCCGAGCTTGCCCGCCTCGAACGATTCGCCTTCCTTGCCGGTGATCGTGCCCGAAGCCAGGTTCGCTGCGGCGTAGGCGGCGAGATAACCGAGCTGGCCCGGATCCCACAGCTGGAACGCCTTCACGGTGCCGTTCTTCACGAACGCGCGCATCTGGTTCGGGGTGCCGAGACCCGTCACGGCCACCTTGCCCTTGCTCGACGACGAGGAGATGTAGCGCGCCGCCGCGGCAATGCCCACCGACGTGGGCGCCACGATCGCCTTGAGATTCGGGTACGCCTGCAGCAGCCCCTGCGTTTCCACGAACGACTTCTGGTCGTCGTCGTTACCGTAGGCGATCTTCACGAGCTTCATCTTCGCGTACTCGGGCTTTTTCAGCTCTTCCTGCATCCACTTGATCCACGTGTTCTGGTTCGTGGCGTTCGGCGTGGCCGACAGAATCGCGAACTCGCCCTCGCCGCCCATCAGTTTCGCCACGAGTTGAATCTGCCCGCGCCCGATGCTCTCCGCGTTCGCCTGGTTCACGAACAGCGTGCGGCCTTCGGGCGCCGTGTCCGAGTCGAACGTGACCACCTTGATGCCTTGCGACATGGCGCGTTTCAGATACGGCACGAGCGCGTTCGCGTCGTTGGCGGCGATCACGATGGCGTCCTGGTGCTGCGTGGTGAGCGTGTTGATGTACTGCACCTGCGACGAAGCACCGGCATCCGACGGCCCCACCACCTTGCCATCGCCCTTGAACTCCTTGATGGCGGCCATGCCGCCGTCGTCGGCAATGACCTCGTACGGGTTGTTGATCTGCTTCGGAACGAACGCGATCTTGAGCCCATCCTTGATACCGGCGGCGCTTGCCAGCGCGCTGGTTCCGAGAAGCGCCGCGCACAGCAGCGCAGCACTGGCCTGACGTAATGATCTCGACATGAAGCGTCTCCTCTATTGACCGGACGGGTGTCCGGAGTTGTTGATGTTTCTGGTGTGGTGCGCGGTATTGCGGCTGTGTATTGCGGCTGTGTATTGCGGCTGCGCATTGACTCTATGTATCGACTCTGCGTATTGCGCCCGCACTGCGGGCACTTCAGTTCGAGCGCGCGAGCAACCGCCTGTCGCGCATCGCCCGCATACGCGCTGCGAGATTCGGCACGAGCACCGATGCGAGCAGCAGCGCGCCCGTGACGATGGTGAGCGTTTCGCTCGATACGTCGACGAGCGTCAGCGCATTGCGCAGCACGCCTACGATCAGGAGCGAGAGCAGCACGCCGTACATCGATCCGCGTCCGCCGAAAATGCTGACGCCGCCGAAGAGAACGGCCGCGATCACCGAAAGCTCGAAGCCTTCGCCGTTGTCGCCGCGCGCGCTCGTGAAGCGCAGCGTGTAGACAATGCCCGCGAGCGCGCTCATGGCCCCCGAGAGCACGAAGAGGCGCAGCCGGATCTTCGCGACGTCGATACCCGAAAACGCCGCCGCGGTGGCATTCGCGCCGATGGCGAAGAGGCTGCGCCCAAACGCGGTGGCCTGCAGCAGCACGGTGAACAGCACGGCTGCGACGATCACGATCAGAAAAGGCAGGGGAACGAACGTGCCGCCCAGCGTGTTCATGCCAAACAGCGTCCATGCCTGCGGAAAATCGGCCACCGCCTGGTCGCCCAGCAGCACGTAGGCAAGTCCCCGAAAGAGCGCGAGCGTGCCGATGGTCACCGCAAGCGAAGGCAAGTTGAGCTTCACGATGACGAGCCCGTTGATGAGCCCCGCGAGCGCGCCGAAGACGATGACGAGCGCCACCACCGCCGGCATCGGCAAGCCCATGTGCCAGAGCACGCCCATCAATGCGCTCGATGCGCCGAGTACCGACGCCACGGAAAGATCGATCTCGGCGGCCACGATGATGAGCGTCATCGGCAACGCCATCAGCGCGACTTCGGTGAGGTCCGCCAGCACATTGCCGAGATTCGCGCCGGAGAGAAATACCGGCGACAGCACGCGCCCCAGTACGAGGCAAAGCACGAGAATCACCGCGAGCAGCATTTCCCAACTAGGCGCAACGGTGCGGCTGCGCGTGAGCAATCCGGAATCCGGCTTGACCGCTGACTTAGCCATGGTCGCGTTTCCTCATCATGCGTTTGGCGACGGAGCGGGCGAGCAACGTATCCGCGGCGATGGCGGCCACAATCAACGCGCCTTCAATGGCCTGCTCCCAGAACGGCGAGACGTGCAGCACGACGAGCGCAATGCTGATCACGCCCAGCACGAGCGCGCCCAGCGTGGCGCCGAGTATCGTGCCCACGCCGCCCGTAATCGCCACGCTGCCCACCACGGCGGCCGCCACGACCTGAAGCTCGATGCCCTTCGCGGTGCTCGCGTCCACGGTGCCGAAGCGCGCGAGCCACAGCGCGCCCGCGAGCCCCGCGATGCTTCCCGAGATCAGGAAGCCCGTCATCACGCGCCGCTCCACGTTCACGCCGGCAAGGCGCGCGGCCTCGGGGTTCGAGCCGATCGCGTAGTACTCGCGGCCGGGGCGGAACTGCTTGAGATACACGGCAAGCGCGAGCAACACGAACGCGGAGAGCAGCACCAGCGTGGGCAAACCGAACACGGCACCCGTGGCGAGCCGCGAAAACGCGTCCGGCAGGCTCGTGGCGTTGATCTGTCCGCCGTGCACCCACGCATAGTCCGCGCCGCGAAAAATATAGAGCGTGGAAAGCGTGGCGACGAGCGACGGCACGCGGCCCACTGCCACGAGCAGCGCATTGATCGCCCCGCCCACGAAGCCGATGCCGATCCCCGCCGCGAGCGCAACGACCACGGGCATATGCGGAAACGCAACGTACAGACTCCCCACGGCATACGCGCTGATGCCGACCACCGACCCCACCGAGAGATCGATATGACGCATCAGGATCACAACGGTCATGCCCGCCGTGAGCAAGGCCACAATCGAAACATTGAGCAACACGTCGCGCAGATTCTGCAGATTGAGAAACTGCGGCCGCGCGAGCGCCGTGCCCACGATCAGCAGCACGAGCACGATGAAAAGCGTGGTTTCGCGGCTCTTCGCAAGCACGCCGACGATGCCGCCCGGCGCGCCGCGGCTGGCAATCGCAGCGACCTTGGCCGCGCCCTCGGCATGCGGCAGCGAATGACTGGGCGTGGTCGAATGGCGCATCATGCGGCCCGCCCCAGATGAATGTCGCGCTCGCCCAGCGCCGCGCTCATGATCCGCTCTTCGGTTGCTTCCGCCCGCGCGATGGCGGCCGTGATGCGCCCCTCGTGCATCACGAGCACACGGTCGGCCATGCCCAACACTTCGGGCAGCTCGCTCGAAATCATCAGCACCGCCATGCCCTCGCGCACGAGTTCGGCGAGCGCGCCGTACACCTCGGCCTTCGCGCCCACGTCGATGCCGCGCGTGGGTTCGTCGATGATGAGCACGCGCGGCCCCGTAGCAAGCCACTTGCCGAGCACCACCTTCTGCTGGTTGCCGCCCGAGAGCGTGCCCACTGGTGCGTTGAGGTCGCCGGCCTTGAGTTGCAGCCGCTTGCCCCACTGGCTTGCGAGCTGCATTTCGCGGCCCGCCGAAATCAGACCGTGGCGTACGAGCCTGCTAAGCACCGTCATCGACGCGTTGCGCGCGATGCTGAGTTCCAGCGCCAACCCCTGCTGACGTCGGTCTTCGGGCACGAGCGCGAGGCCCGCCTTGACGGCCGCCGCCGGCCGCCCCGGCGCGAGCGGCTTGCCCGCAATGCGAATCTCGCCGGCATCGAGCGGGTCGATGCCGAAGATGGCACGCGCCACCTCGCTGCGCCCCGCGCCCACGAGTCCCGCGAGGGCCACGATCTCGCCCGCGCGCACCTCGAACGAAATGTCCTTGAAGACGCCGATGCGCGTAAGGCCGCGCACCGCGAGCAGCACGTCGCCAGGCGCCACGTCGGCCTTCGGATAGAAGCTTTCCAGATCGCGGCCCACCATCTTCGCGACGATCGCGCCCGTGGACAGCTCGCTGGTGGGCGCGTCGAACACCTTTTCGCCGTCGCGCATGATGGTGACGTGCTGCGTGAGCGCGAACACCTCTTCGAGCCGGTGCGTGATGAACAGAACGGCCACGTCGCGCTCGCGCAGCTTGCGCACGATGGCGAAGAGCCGTTCGACTTCGGGCAGCGAAAGCGCGGCAGTAGGTTCGTCCATGATCAGCACGCTCGCGTTCAGCGAGAGCGCCTTGGCGATCTCCACCACCTGCTGGTCCGCAATGGAAAGCCCGCGTACGAGCTGCTCAGCCGTCAGTTCGACGCCGAGCGAAGCGAGCAGCGCATCCACTTCGCGGTGCATGGCGCCGTAGTCGATGCGCCCGAACCGGTCCACGGGTTGACGCCCCATGTAGATGTTCTCGGCGATCGAGAGGTCGAAAAATAGTGTGGGTTCCTGATAGATCACCGCGATGCCGGCGTCGCGCGCTGCGCCAGGCGTCGCAAAGCGGCACACGGTGCCGTTCATGCGCAGTTCACCGCTATCGGGCTCGTGCACGCCCGCGAGAATTTTCACGAGCGTCGATTTGCCCGCCCCGTTCTCGCCCAGCAATGCGTGCACTTCGCCGGGCCACAGCACGAGGCTGCCGTCGATCAGCGCGCGCACGCGGCCGAACGACTTGCTCGCCTGGCGTAGCTCGAGGCGCGGCACGCGGCCGTCATGTTCTTTCGTCTCCAAACCGTGTCTCCATGTTGGGGCCGTCGTGTTGCTCTCGTGTTATGCGCGGCCTCGGCGTGCTGCTCAAATCCGATAGATCTTTTCCGCATTGGTGCGAAAGAGCGCGGCCCGCTCGCTTTCGCTGGCACCGCTCACGATGTCCGCATATGCCCGCCACAACGCGCCATACGAACCGAACAACCGGTCCACCGGAAAATTCGAGGCGAACATGGCGCGCTCCACGCCGAACGTGTCGAGCGTTTGCAGCACATAGGGGCGCAGGCTTTCCACGGTCCATTCGTGATCGAACATCGCGAGCCCACTGATCTTCGCGGCCACGTTCGGGCACGCAGCCAGCGCGCGCAGGCCTTCACGCCATGCGCGATAGCCGGCCACGCTGTTGCGGTCCACGAACATGCCCGCGTGATTCACGATGACCGGAATGTCGGGATGCGCCCGCGCAAGCGCCGCAGCCTCTTCCATCTGTGACGGATACAGTTGCAGATCGAACGAGAGCCTGTGTCTGGCTAGCAGCGCAAAGTGACGACGCCACGTGTCGTCGCGCAGGTAGTGGCGCCCCACATAGTCGTAGAGCGGGTTCGCGTGCACGTTGAGAATCTGGCGGATGCCGCGCGTGTTGGCGAACGCGGCGTGCGCGGCGAGAATCTGCGGCGCGTCGGGACGGCTCAGGTCCGCTGCGGCCACGATGCCGTTGGGCCAGCCTCGACCTGCACGGCCCTCGTGCTCGCGCGCATCGTCGGCGAGCGATTGCAGCCAGCGCGTTTCCTCCACCGGATCCGCAGGGTCGTGATTCGCCTCGACGTGGACGACCTTCAGCACTTCGACGCTACCTGCATCGCCGGCCTCACCTGCATCACGCACGAGGTCGGCTACGACATAGTTGTGCGCAAGCTCGCGTGCGTCGCCAACGAACGACACGCCCGGTTTCGCGAGCCACGGGTAATGGTGCGTATCGATGTCCCAGAAATGAACGTGCGGATCGACGACCTGCAAGGTCTGCGGCATGACGCTCTCCCTTGGTCCGTTCAGGGCAGGTGGAACAGCGGTTCGAGCGACGTTTGCAGCGGCGCGCCGTCAGGCGCGGTCTGCATGATGTCGGCCATGTAATCCCACCATTTGCGCATGATGGCGAGCTCCGGAAGCTGCTCCATGGTGTGGCCCGCGCGGCGCTTGAGCACGGCAAAGAGATGGTGGGTGCTTTCGTCGAAGAAAATCCAGTAGTCGCTGATGCCGGCTTCGCGCAGCGCGTCGGCAAGCGCGGGCCAGATCTCGCGATGACGTCGCTCGTATTCGTCGCGTTGACCGGGGTTGAGCACCATCCGGAAGGCGATAGTCTCCATGCTCTGTTTCTCCTCACGTGCGGGTTTTGGCGGGCCCGGCGCCGTGTTTTGAGCGACTATAATTCGTGCACCGATAGCCAACCAATCCGTTGTTGGGATCGGCCGATCCACAAACCGAATCGCACATGGCCATGAACCCTCAGGCAGTGGCAGTCGCGCTCGTCAACCGGCTCAAATTCAAACACCTTGCACTGCTCGTCGCGCTCGACGACGCACGCAACGTCCATCAGGCCGCCGAGGCCGTCAACGTCGCGCAGCCCAGTGCGAGCCGCATGCTGAGCGACATCGAAGAGGCATTCGGGTTTCGCCTTTTCGAGCGCAGCGCGCGCGGCATCGAACCGACGACGCTCGGCACCGTGACCCTCGCCTACGCGCGTCGCGCGCTCGCGGAACTCACGCGCTTTGCCGAAGACCTCGACGTGAAGCGCAAGGGCGGACACGGGCAACTCACGGTGGGCGCCATCATGGGCGCCGCACCCGACGTGCTCGCCATGGCCGTGGCCGCGCTCAAGACCGAACGCCCGTTGCTCAACGTGCGCATCCTCGGCGAAACCAGCGACCAGCTCGTGCAGCTCCTGCATCGCCGCGAAGTGGATCTCGCGCTGGGGCGCCTCACCACGCCGCTGCAACATAACGACTTCCACTTCGAACCGCTTGCGCGCGAACCGCTGCTGCTCGTGGTGCGCGCACGCCATCCGCTGGCGCGCAGCACGAGCGTGACGCTGCCCGAACTGGTGGACTGGCCGTGGGTCGCGCAGCCCATTACGAGTCCGGCACGCGTGCTGTTCGAAGAAGAGCTTGCGCGCGCGGGGCTCGCTACGCCGGTGAATCTGACCGAATGTGCGTCCGTGTTCGCCACGCTCCAGTTGCTCGAAAAATACGATGCGGTTGCGATGCTGCCGGAGTCCGTCGTGCGCGACCACGTGCGCGGCAAGCTGCTCGTGGCGCTGCCGCTCGAAATCGGCAAGAGCCTGCCCGGCTTCGGCGTGCTCACACGCAAGAACGAGTCGCTCGCCGAACCGGCCGAACACTTCGTGAGCCTGCTGCGCCGCTTCTCGCAGCCGCTCGCCGACGCACGCACGGGCGACCCTTCCAGTGCGTCGGCCGGGCACGTCTATGAGGGCGTTGCGGCGCCCGGCGCGTCTTCGCTGCCGGCTCACTGAAGATTGACGAAGAGACCGCCGTCCACGAGCAACGCGGCGCCGGTCACATAACGCGCGCGGTCGGAGGCGAGAAACACGACACAGTCGGCCACGTCTTCCGGCGCACCCAGGCGGCCCAGCGGAATGCGCTTTTCGAAGTAGGCGCGCTTCGTATCGTCGGCGAGATCTTCTGCATTGAGGTCCGTCGCGATGGTGCCCGGCATCACCGAATTGCATCGGATCCCGAACGGACCCAGCGCGATGGCGCACGACTGCATCAGTGAATGCACGCCGGCCTTGGTGGGCGTGTAATGCGTCTGCATGCCGCCGCCCACGAGCGCACTGATGGAACTGGTGGCCACGATCGCGCCGCCCGTGCCCTGCTCCTTCATCTGCCGCGCCACGGCCTGGGTCACGTAGAACGCGCCGTTCAGGTTCACGCCCACGGTGCGTTCCAGCACCGAAGGCGGCATGTCGAGAAACGCATGGAACGGGCAAATACCCGCGTTGCTCGCGAGCACGTCCACCTTGCCGAACGACTCCACGGTGTGACGCACCAGATCGATGCCCGTTTGCGGCGCGGCCACGTTGCCCTCAATGGCAATCGCGCGGCGGCCCAGCTTCTCGATTTCGGCCACTACTTCCGAGATGGCCGTGCGGCGGCCGTACGAGGCGTCGTTGTCGCCCCAATAGTTGATGGCAACGTCGGCGCCTTCGCGCGCACTCGCTAGTGCAATCGCACGGCCAATGCCGCGCGAACCGCCGGTGACAATCACCACCTTGTCCTTGAGCAGCACATTGTTCTCCTTGCGAGGATGGGCATTTCAGGCCCTATCTGAAGGCCTCATTGCAATGCACTTCGACACACCCGTCAATGCGTATGCGGCCGTTCGAGCGCGCATTCCGGATTCAGCCGCACGCCGAACCCCGGCGTATCGGGCACCTTCATGCGGCCGTTCACGGGAACAGGTTCGTCGAGCAGGAGCGGCGTGAACATCGGCACCACCTGGTCGGCCTTCGGCGCCATCATCAGGAACTCCGAAAACGGCGAGTTGTGGCGCGTCACGACGAAGTGATAGCTGTACACGGACGACCCATGCGGCACCACCATCACGTTGTGCGCATCGGCCAGCGCCGAAATCTTGATGAGTTCCGTGATGCCGCCGCACCAGCCCACGTCGGGCTGGATCAGGTCGCAGCAGCCCATTTCGAGCAGCATGCGAAAGCCCCAGCGCGTCGCCTCGTGCTCTCCGGTGGACACGAGCATGCCGCGCGGCACGTTGCGGCGTAACTCCGCGTAGCCCCAGTAGTCGTCGGGCGGCAGCGCTTCCTCGATCCATTTGAGGCCGTACTCGTGCGCGGCCTGCGCGAGTCGCGTGGCATAGCGCACGTCGAGACTCATCCAGCAGTCGTACATCAGCCAGAAATCGTCGCCCACGCGATTACGCATGTCCGCGAGCTTCTCGATGTTCTGCCTGAGTCCCTCCTCGCCTTCGGCGGGACAGTGCTGCAACGGCAGCTTGCCGCCGATGAAGCCCATCTGCTTCGCGAGATCCGGGCGCGCGCCTGTGGCGTAGAACACGAGTTCGTCGCGCACGGGGCCGCCCAGCAGCTGATACACGGGCTCTTCGCGAATTTTCGCGAGCAGGTCCCACAGCGCGAGGTCCACGCCCGAAATCGTGTTGAGCACCACGCCCTTGCGGCCGTAATAAAGCGTGGCGTAGTACATCTGATCCCACATCTTCTCGATGTCGGTTACAAGCTGGCCTTCCAGAAAACGCGCGAGGTGCTTTTCGACGATGAACGCGCCAATCTCGCCGCCCGTCGTCACACCGAAGCCGACGGTGCCGTCGCTCGCTTCGATCTCCACCACCAGCGTGCCGAGCACGTTGATGCCGAACGACTGCCGGCTCTGCCGGTATTCGGGATAGCGCGCCATCGGCGTGGCGATGTGGTCGTCTATCCAGTGCCCGTCGCCCTGGTCGTGATAGTCGGCGCCGCCGCCGCGAACGATGAAGGCACGCACCTGCTTGATGGTGGGCATGGCCATGGGTAGTCGCTCCCTTTGCTTGATGAGCTTGCTCGATGAACTCGCTTGATGAGATCAGCGCGCGCGGTGGGCGCGCGGCTCGAAGGTATCGGTGGTGGGCCCGGCTTCGCGCGGCACCAGCGTGCCGACCAGCAGCGCCGCGACAAGACTCGCCGCTCCGAGCACGGCGAGGCCTGCGGCTGCGCCGCTCGCCGGCGTACCCGCTGCCGCCAGGTTCTGGACCAGCGCGCGCAGACTGGGCGCGATGAATCCACCCAGGCTGCCCAGCGAATTGATGAGCGCGATGCCGCCCGCCGCAGCCACGCCCGTGAGATAGCGCGTGGGAAACGTCCAGAAAAGCGGCTGCGCGGCGATAAAGCCGCTCGCGGCACAGCACAGCGCCAGCAGTGCGAGCAACGGGTTGTGCGTCGTGCCCGAGAGCGCAATGCCCAGCCCCGCAAGAACGAGCAGCGCGACGGCCCACCCGCGGTGCGAGCCCGTACGATCGGCATGGCGCGGCACGATCCACGTCACCGCGAGCGCGCACAACCACGGCACCGCCGTGACGAGTCCAACCTTCAGACCCACGCGCGTACCGAGCAGCGACGCCACCTGTTGCGGCAGAAAGAAGATCACGCCGTACACGCTCACCTGGATCAGCGCATAAATGCCGGCGAAGAGCAGCACGCGTGCGTTGAACAACGCAGCGAGCACCTGCTGCGGGCCGTGGGCGGCGGCATGGCGCGCATCGCGCTCCACCGCCTCCGTCAGCACGCGGCGCTCGGCATCGTCGAGCCAGCGCGCGTTGGCGGGCTTGTTGTCGAGATACCAGAACGCCCACACGCCCACAGCCGAGGCGAGGCCGCCTTCGATCAGGAACAGCCACTGCCATCCCGCGAGTCCGACGAGGCCGTGCATGTCGAGCAACAGCCCCGAGAGCGGGCTGCCGAAAATGAACGCAAGCGGTGCGCCGAAATAAAACACGCCGATGGCACGGCCGCGCGCCGACTGCGGAAACCAGTGCGTGAGGTAATAGATGATGCCGGGAAAGAAGCCCGCCTCGGCCACGCCGAGCAGAAAGCGCAGCGCGTAGAACGACGTAGGCGTGCTCGCGAAACACATCGCGCTCGAAACGAGGCCCCACGTCACCATGATGCGGCACATCCATGCGCGAGCGCCCACGCGATGCAGCAACAGATTGCCTGGCACCTCGAACAACGCATAGCCCGCGAAAAACACACCCGCGCCGAAGGCGAACGCCGCGTCGGAAAGGCCCGTATCGTGTTGCAGCGCCTTCTGCGCGAAGCCGATATTCGCGCGATCGAGAAACGCGAGCACGTACATGAGCAACAGGAACGGCAGCAGCCGGCGCATCGCCTTGCTCACGACGCGATCCACGGACGGCATTGAAGTCGTCGGGTTCATCTTGTTTCCCCTACGTCTGATTCGCAACGCGGCCGTCAGTACGTGGCGCGGCCACCCGACAGATCGAATACGGAACCCGTGCTGAACGCGCAGTCTTCCGAGGAGAGCCAGACGATCAGCGAGGCTGCCTCGTCCGGCATCAGGAAGCGGTTCATCGGAATCTTCGAGAGCATGTAGTCGATGTGCTGCTGCGACATCGAGTTGAAGATCTCGGTCTTCGCCGCCGCGGGCGTGACGGCGTTCACGAGAATGTTCTTCGCGGCGAGTTCCTTGCCGAGCGACTTCGTGAGCCCGATGAGCCCCGCCTTCGAGGCGCTGTAGTGCGAGGCGTTCGGATTGCCCTCCTTGCCCGCCACCGACGCAATGTTGACGATGCGGCCATAGCCCTCTTTCAACATGTGGGGCACCACGGCGCGGCAGGTCAGGTAAGGCCCGATCAGATTCACGTCGATCACGCGGCGCCAGACCTCGGGCTCCAGTTCCCACGTCACGCCGTTGCCGCCCGTGATGCCCGCGCAGTTGATGAGGACGTGAATACCGCCGTGGTCCCGCACCGTCTGCTGCGTTGCGGCGTCGACAGAGCGCTCGTCCGTGAGTTCGACCGTGACAGCCGATACCGTGCCCAGTTCGGCGAGTTCGCGCCGGCTGCTTTCGAGGCGATCGGCGTCGATGTCCCACAGCGCGACGGCCG
The DNA here is from genome assembly GCF_048957895.1 of Paraburkholderia sp. A1RI_3L. NCBI lineage: Bacteria > Pseudomonadati > Pseudomonadota > Betaproteobacteria > Burkholderiales > Burkholderiaceae > Paraburkholderia > Paraburkholderia sp. A1RI_3L. The sequence continues at coordinate 65,312 of NZ_JARCHA010000004.1, read as the reverse complement.
CACCCGAACGCAGCGCGCGCTCTGCGACGGCATAGCCGATGCCGCGCGCGCCGCCCGTGATCACCATGACCCGGCCGTTCAAGTCGATCTGATTCATTGCTCCTCCAATAGGGCCGCACGTGGGACGTGCGCGGATGTCTCGTTTGTCTTTTTTGGCCGGCCGTGGGAAGGCGCCCGGATCACTGGCGGCCATGCTGGAGAGCACTATAGGCGAGCGGTGATAGCCGAACAATCCGGAAGCGGCATGGGGTGATAGCAAAAACGGATCGCACGGATGGCGGGTCGAGTGGAGTTGAATAGCGGGTTGGACGGCGCGGGCGGGATCATCGACAATCCGCGCTGGTGCCGCTCAGGTGCCGCACTGGACCACGCGTGAAAGCGACCACCGCCCCGCGCGGACCGCGAGCCGGCACGCCAACGACAACATTCAACGAACAGACGAACGCCCATGATCGAGCGTCACAGCGCGTTAGCGCTTCGTAAAGTAGCGGCCGTTATGTGGGGGCTATGTGTAAGCCTCAGCGCACCTGTTGCGCATGCGGCCGGCTTGCCGGCCACCGTTGCCGCGCAACTGCCCAAGGGTTACGTGCCGATGGTGTATCAGGCGGGTCCGCACATCGAGGGCGAACGGCAAAGCCTGCTCGTCGTGGCTCACCGGCCCGACGACTCGACAGACAAGCCGTCACCGCGTCCCCTCCTCATCTTCGAGGAACAGGCGGGCGGCCAGTACCGGCTCTCGGCGCGCAACGACACGGTCGTATTGCGGGTCAACGAAGGCGGCCAGTGCGATCCGTTCGAAGACGGCTACGATGGGCTCGCGGTCAAGGGCCGCTACTTCACGGTGCAGAACGCCGTGGCGTGCGGCGCGCATTGGACCGACTTCATCACGTTCCGCTACGACGCGGCGCAACGGGCGTGGTTCTTCGACAGTGAAATCTTCACGTCCTCCGACCCACTCAACGACACGCCGGACAAAACCCACATGACGCGCGCGAATCGCGCGAAGCCGGTCACGTTCGAAGCCTGGCGTCCCGATCGCTGAGACGCCGCCGCTGAGGTCATGCAATGAGAGACAACCTTCCTGCACCGAAACGAAGAACGCTCGCTACGCTCCTGTGCCTCGCCATACTCACGGGCAGTGCGGCGGCGGAGCAAATGCCAAGGCCGCCAGGCCCCGTCATGATGGTCCACTTCGATTACTACCTGAAGGACCGCACGCGACTCCATGCGCTGGAACATCGGCTCGCGACGGCGATAAAGCGTGCGGGTGCAGGCGAGCTTGGCGAGACCGAGTTGCACATCGACGGCAACGACGGCTATCTGTACATGTATGGGACGGACGCGGACAAGCTGTACGCCGTGACGGGTCCGATTCTGAGAGCGTCCCCGATGATGGCAGGTGCCGAAGTGACGACACACCATGGTGCGCGCGCGCAGACGTTCGGCTTGAACGATCAGCGCGCGCGGTAGAGAAAGGCATGGCGAATGTTGCCATGCCGCACATCACACCTTCCTGACGAATTCCGATTTCAGACTCATTGCGCCAAAGCCATCGATCTTGCAATCGATATCGTGGTCGCTGTCCACGAGTCGGATGTTCTTCACCTTGGTGCCCATCTTGATCACGCCACCGGAACCCTTCAGCTTCAGGTCTTTGATGACGGTGACGGTATCGCCGTCCTGCAAGACGTTGCCTGCGGAATCCCGATAAACGCGCGCGGCCGCTTCAGTAGGCGCCGCCGCTTCTGCGGACCATTCATGTGCGCATTCCGGGCAGATGTAGACGCCCCCGTCTTCATACGTGAACTCGGAATGGCATTTCGGACAGGGCGGTAACGTACTCATATGTAATCCTTGGTACCTGACAAAATCGATGAGAAGCGCGCCAGTATAGCGCCCCGCACTGCGGCGATTCGATCCTGTCGCCCCATGATCGGCTGTCGATAACGAACCGAGGGTTATCGAACCGAGGCTCGCGACCTAAGATGCGTCCACGGTTTGGCACATCAAGAAAGGGAGCATCGCCATGCACATTCGGACAAGCGGCACGACCATTCACGTAAGGCAACAGGGAGACGGCGACCTCGCGCTCGTGTTTCTCCACTATTGGGGCGGCTCGTCTCGCACGTGGGATATCGTCGCCAACGAACTCAAGAGCCGCTACAGGATCATCGCAACGGACCATCGCGGCTGGGGTGAGTCGGACGCGCCGGCGCACGGCTACGCCCTTGCCGATCTGGCAGACGATGCGGAGGAAGTGATCGAAGCCCTGAACGTGCGGCGTTATGTCGTGGTCGGTCATTCGATGGGCGGCAAGGTCGCGCAACTGCTGGCATCGCGTCGGCCCGCGGGGCTGCTGGGGCTCGTGCTGGTCGCGCCGTCCCCTCCTTCGCCCATGGCCCTTACCGACGAACAGCGCGCCGCGATGACTGCCGCGTACGATTCGCGCGAATCGATCGAGTGGGTACTGGACCATGTGCTGACTGCGAAGCAGCTTGCGCCCGAGCTTCGCGAACAGGTCATTGCGGATAGCCTGCGCGGCGCGGCGCAGGCCAAGGCCGCGTGGCCCAACGCCGCGATGCTGGAAGACATCACCGCCGACGTCGCGTCCATCGACGCGCCGGTGCTCGTGATTGCAGGCGAGCGCGACCAGGTGGATCGCGTCGAGACATTGCAGCACGAATTGCTGCCTCGCCTTCGCGGCGCGCGTCTGCATGTATTGCCGGACACGGGGCACCTGTCACCGCTCGAAGCACCGTATGAACTTGCGAGCGTGATTGAAGCATTCGTTCGCGAGCGGTAACAGCGACTTGGACTTCACGGCGCGAGCCGTGAGCGTGGCGATTCAACGCGTCTTCACGCGAGGCCCGCTCGTGCGTCTACGGGTCAACTCGATCAACGCGGCCACGCGAGCGCTTCGTGCCGCTCTTGCGCGGCCGCGCGACGCTGTCCCAAGGCGGTTCGTCCCCGAATGCCGCCACGAGATGATCGATCAGGCTTCGAACCTTCAGCGGCATGTGGCGCGCGCTCGGATAAACCGCCTGAATCACCAGTTCGGACGTGCTGTATTCGGGCAGCAACGCAACGAGGTGCCCCTGCGCGATCTGTTCTCCGAACACGAATGTCGGACCGTAGACGATGCCTGCGCCTGCAAGCGCCGCATCAAGCAGCATCTGCGTATTGTTTGCCGCCATCCGGCAAGGGCCATCAATGACATGCGCACGGCCCTTCGCATCGACCAGCGTCCAGTCTCCAACGGAAACGGCCTCGCTGAACGTGAGCCGCGGCGCCTGCCGCAGATCGTGCGGCGTACGCGGCGTACCGTACCGCTCCAGATACGCCGGTGACGCACAGATCACCATTCGACACGGCGCAAGGCGCCGCGCAACGAGTCCTGAATCGGGCAGGCGTCCAATTCGTATCGCCACGTCGACGCCCGCTTCGAGCAGATCGACATAACGGTCGCTCAACGACACTTCGACGTTGACGTGCGCATGCGCTTCCAGATAGCGCGCCAGAACCTTGCCAAGATGCATTGCGCCGAACGTGACGGGCGCGGCAATACGCAGCACACCGCGGGTCGTTCCTTGCGCGTCGCTGGCTTCGCGGTTGGCCTCGTCCCAGGCGTGCAGAATCTGTTTGCAGCGCTCGTAATAGCGCGCGCCGATATCAGTGAGACTCAGGCGGCGCGTGGTGCGGTGGAGCAGCCTCGCGTTGAGTTCCGACTCGACGGCACTCACGTACTTGCCCGCCATCGCGGCGGATAAACCAAAGCGTCGCGCGGCCGCGGCAAGGCTGCCTTCCTCGACCGCGGCGACGAATACTCCCAGGGCAGTCAGCCGGTCCATTCGTTCCTCTATTCGATCGCATCGTGACGGGAGCCGTGAGCATAAACCAGTCGCCGCGTGGGACAAAGGCGCAAGGCACGAAGGGACAGCGTCAATAGCGGCGCGGCCTCAGCAATTCCGACAGGCCCACGCGATGCAGCATCTCGGCCCTCAGCCGGTCGAGCACGGCGAAGCCTACGTCCGCGCCGTCTTGCGTCGGGTCCACGTGCACGCGGAACGGCCGCTGACCGAACGGCGCGTTCACGATATCGACCAATGCCTGAGCGACGAGCGCCACGTCGGCGTGCGGCGGTACGATCGCGGCGAAGGCCTTCTGGATACGCTCGCCCAGCCCCGCGTTCGGTCCGCTCTCATAGGCCTCGAGCACCTGTTCGTCGGCAGGACGGCCGGCATGCGCGAAGTGATTCGTGCCGGAGGTGAAAGCGCCCGGCACCACGATCGAGGTCTCGATACCCCAGCCCGATAGCTCGCGCGCGTATTGAACCGCGATCGAATCCATCGCCGCTTTCGCCGCGAAATAAGGCGCGAGATACGGCGGTGTGCCGCCCGCCGAACTGCTGCTCGACACCCATACGAGCAGGCCGCGCTTCTGCTTGCGCATCTGCGGCAGCACCGCTCGATTCACGCGCTGCGTACCGAGCACGTTGATGTCGTAAAGCTCAGCGTATTGCTCCGGCGTGAACGCCTCTGCCGGTCCAAAGGCCATGTGGCCCGCGTTATGAACGATGACGTCGATGCGGCCCTGCTCGCGAGTCACCTGGGCAATGCCTGCGTCCACGGACGCCTGCGAAAGCACGTCGAGTTCGACAGTGCGCAGATCGACACCGTGCTCCGACGAGAACTGCGCCACCTGCCCGACGACGGGCGCGTTGCGCCCCGCCGTGTCGCGCATCGACGCGTAGACAATGTGGCCGGCTCTTGCCAGCGCTTCGGCGCTCAGGCGTCCAAAGCCGCTCGATGCGCCAGTCACGACGATGACGTGTTTCATGTTGGCTCCTTGATTTGCGACGGGTTCGAATGAAGGGAAGTGGCTCGGCGTTAAACAATGCCGCCGTTCACACGCAGCGTTTGGCCGTCGATCCAATCGGCCGCGCTGCTCACGAGAAACGCCACCACCGACGAGATGTCCTCGGGTTGACCCAGACGTTCGAGCGGCGGCATCTTCGCGAGCCGTTCGACCTGCTCCGGTGTCTTGTCCTTGAGAAAGAGTTCGGTGGCCGTGGGTCCGGGCGCGACCGCATTCACGGTGATGTTGCGACCGCGCAGTTCCTTCGCGAAGATGTTCGTCATCGTTTCGACCGCGGCTTTCGTGGCGGCGTAGACGGAATAGCCCGGCGTGGCGAGTTCCTTGATGCTGCTGCCGAAATTGACGACGCGCCCGCCGCTGCGCAGCTTCTTCGCGGCCACGCGCAATGTGTTGAAGGTGCCCTTCAGGTTGATGGCGACGAGCCGGTCGAACAGCGTGTCGTCGGTATCGACCAACGGCACGAGGCCCGGCTGCATGATGCCGGCGTTGTTCACGACGATATCGACGCCGCCGAACAACGTGATGGCCTGGTCGAACATCGCGGCAACCTGGGCCGGCACAGCCACGTCGGCTTGAACGGCGGCAGCGCGACCGCCTGCGGCTTCGATCTCGGCGACAACTGCTTGTGCGTCGGCCGCGCGGCCCGCGTAATTCACGACGATGGCGATGCCGTCCGCGGCGAGGCGCTTCGCGATAGCTGCGCCGATGCCGCGCGAGGCGCCGGTGACAATTGCGACCTTCGATGCAAGCTTGACTGCGTTGGTGCTGATTTGTGTGCTCATGGTGGTTCCCCGTTCGGGTGGGTAGTGACGCGATGGGTTCATCATCGTCTCGACCTGCCTACGACGGAAGCCGCATAGCCGTCATATCGCTTATACTCAACGCGTATGACCCTCTTCGACGACCTTACCCTGCTGCGAACCTTCGTCTCCATCGTGGGGAGCGGCAGCATCTCCGCGGCGGCGCGCAAGCTACACCTGAGTCAGCCCACGCTGAGCCGTCAGTTGCGCGCGCTCGAAGACCGGTGCGGCGCACCGCTGCTGCGCCGTGACACGCACCGCATGAGTCTCACCGACACGGGGCATCAATTCCTCGCGGACGCACAGGCGCTACTCGCGCTCGCAGAGGAATCCGAACAGCGGCTGCGCAACGACCAGAGCGAATTGAGCGGCAATATCCACATGTTCTCGACCATCGACTTCGGTCAGTCCGCCGTGAGCCGGCTCATCAGCAGCTTCATTCAGGCGCATCCAGGCGTGCGCATCGAACTGGGCTATTCGAACCGGCCGCTGCACATGATCGAGGAAGGCTGCGACGTAGGCATCCTGGCGGGCACGCTGACCGACGATCGCGTGGTGGCCCGCTCGCTCGGCGAGATCGCGCGATACGTCGTCGCGTCGCCGTCGTTTCTGAAGGATCACAAGATTCGCGGCACGCCGGAATCGCTCGGCAAGCTGCCGTGGATCGCGCTGTCCAGCCGGCAGTTCGGCGGTTCGCGAGACGTCACGCTGCACTCGGGCAATGCGACGCACACGCTACAGATCGAGCCCGTGTTCGTGACGGAAGGCGTAACGAGCATTCGCGAATCGGTGCGCATGGGACTCGGCATCGCGGTGTTGCCGGAATGGCTTGTTGAGGAAGACCTGCTCTCGGGACGACTCGTGCGAATTCTGCCGAAGTGGCATGCAAAGCCTCTTCCCGCGCAGATCATTTTCCCGGTGCAACGCCGGCTGCCGTTTCGCGTGAGGGCGTTTATCGAGTTTGCGACCGAATATATGCGGACGGTTTTGAAGACGACGGACAACAAGCGGTAACGTGGCGAATCCCGGTGTGGCGCGCTCGTCGATGCGCGCAACGCAGCATGCGAAGTCACCCGCGCGTCATTCGCCGCAAGCGCATCACGTGCAACCGGTGGCTGAGGCCCTTGAACATGCTGCGCTCGTGCGGGTCGCCGAAATGCAGCAGCACGGTGCAGCGGACACGGGACGGCGCGCAGGCCTGATTCGCATGCAGCGAACGCATACCCCAGAAAAAGTACAAATTCCCCGGCGTCAACGTGACGACCTTCGCCGACAGCCATTTCCGGACAAACGCTAAACGCCACACGGGCGCGAGCAGCTTTTCGATCAATAGCTTTTCGAGAATGTTCACGACCGACGATCGCCTTGCATTGCGCAAGTTCGGAAACATCACGAGATGGCCCGGCGGCTCGCCCGGGTCGCACGGAATCAATACCGGCAGCAGGATCGAGACGACATACGAGTCGTAGTGGAAGTTGCACGAGTGACGCCGCCCCTGCTCACCAGCCAGTACGCGCATGACGGGCAAGATCCGGTCGCTGGGCGGCGACACACCCATCTTGAGCATATAAAGCTGGCGTAACAGGGCGAGCAGTTCGACGTCGTCGAAAAGCGGGCCCAGGCAGGTATTCACGCACCACGCTGCGCCGTTGAAGGCGAAGTATTTGAAGCCGTCCTGTTCGATCAGTTCGGATACCGCGCGGCGCAGCTTTGCCAGTACGGACGCCGACACAACGTCGTTCAGCACGCCGAACCCGGATTCGTCCATCGACACCGCGAGCGCGCGAGCGCTCTGCGCGCTGATGGGGGCGAAGTCGCCACGCTCAGGGTATTCATCTAACGCGGTCATCGCAGTTCTCGTCTGTTGTTTTGAATATCGGCCCACCCGCCATACGAAGCACACTAAAGGGAAAATCTGTCGTATTCCGTGCGCCCGCGTACAGTAATCGAAATAATCAGATTGCTTAAAAACGCATTAAAAGCGCTTTAAAGCCGTCATGCCGGATAAATAAAACTCCTGTCCCGATTGATTCAGGTCAACGGCAACGGCGCACGCGTGGCATAGGTTCCGATAGCGCAGAACGAACCAGTCACCACCACGCACGGGGAAGCGAACATGAACAGGCGTACTTTCTTCCTCGGCGCGGGGGGCGGCTTGATGCTGGCTGCCGGCGCGACGGCGTGGATGTCGTCCACGGGATCGATGGCCGATTACGACGCCTACGCAGGGCACCTGCGTGCAGCGCCCGTTGTGCCGCCCAACATGCGCGACGTCATCCGCTACGCCACGCTTGCCGCCAACAGCCACAACACGCAGCCCTGGCGGTTTCGCGTCGGCGACCGGTTCATTGAGATTGCGCCGGATGTTTCGCGCCGAACGCCCGCGGTCGACCCCGACGATCATCATCTGTTCGTGAGCCTCGGATGCGCGGCGGAAAACCTCGCTATCGCGGCGACCTCGCTGGGATGGCCCGGTGAACTCCAGATCGCGCCGGACGGAGACCTCATACGCTATGCCTTCGTCAAGGGGCCGATGATCGCGAGTCCGCTCTACGCAGCCATTCCGAAACGGCAATCCACCCGCGCCGAATACGACCGACGCTCCGTTCCTGCCGCGCACCTTGCGCTCCTGGAACAAACGGCCGACACCTCCGGCGTTCATCTGGCTATCCTGACCCATCGCATGGATATCGACCGAATGAAGGAACTCGTGGTTGCCGCCAACAGCGCTCAAATGGCGGACATGGCGTTCATGCGGGAGTTGAAGCAGTGGATCCGGTTCAATCCGCGCAGCGCCATGACGTCAGGCGATGGCCTTTTTTCGGCGGCAAGCGGCAACCCGGCGCTGCCGGACGCCATTGGACGGTTCGCGTTCGATCGGTTCTTCAACGCGCGCAGCGAAAGCGACAAATACGCACGTCAGGTCGATTCTTCAGCCGGCGTCGCCGTGTTTGCCGGCGACCGCGAAGACAAGGCGCATTGGATCAGGGTGGGCCGCGCTTGCCAGCGCTTCGCATTGACTGCGACGAGCCTCGGCATCAAGGTGGCCTTCATCAATCAACCTGTTGAAGTGGCGCGGTTCCGTCCTGAGCTGGCGGGTCTTGTCGAGATGGCCGGGCACCGCCCCGACATCGTCCTGCGCTTTGGCTACGGGCCGACGCTGCCGTTTTCTCCCCGCCGGCCCGTGGAAGCGGTGCTGATTCGATAACGCGCGGGATGGGAAGCGGCCGGCGCAGCGGCATCACGCAAGGTCGTGTGAAGGCACGGCAGCCGCGTGTGAGGCCTGCGCGAACCTCACGCCCCTCTCACCACCCCGATACTCAACGCCTCCGCGCCCGCCGCGATCGCCAGCAAACGGTCCACGTTCGGATGTGCCCCTGGCCGCTTGCGTGCGTCCTCGGTGTGTTCGGCGAATACGGCGAGTCCGTGCTCGGCGGCCCTGGCGTCCAGCGTGCCGAACACCGTTTGCAGGTAGTGGTAGACGGCCACCGATCCCTGCTTGCCGGGCACGTTGTCGATACTGGCCACCACCGCGCCCTTGCCGTCGATCAGATCGATGCGCGTGATGCCTTCAATGCCCGGCAGGCGGGCGAGGTTGTCCTTGAATACGTTGCCTGGTTGAATCACTGACTACACTCCGTGGGTCTGAAAATTCGAAACAGATGAGGGAATATCGGGCAGCGACCTCTCACTGCGCCGCGCGCGGCGCCAGCGCCCGCAGTACGTCGCGCCAGCTTACGATTCCCACGGGCCGCATGCCGTCGCGCACGATGGGAATGCACGACACGCCCTTCTCGAGAAATATCTCGACGGCCGCTGAAACGTCCGCGTCCGGGCCCAGCGTCACGGGCTTGCGGCCCATAATCTGGTGCACGCGCCGGTTCAGCGTCGCCACGTCGCGCGGCGCCTCCACCACGCTGTCGATGAACGGGCTTAACGCGCGCAGCAGGTCGCGGTCCGAGACAACGCCCTGCAATTCGCCGTCTTCCACCACGAGCACGTGATGAAACTTCGCCGAATCGAAGATGTGTTTGACAGTCGCGAGGGTGTCGTCGAAGCTCACCGTCACGACGCGTGTGGTCATGATTTCCCTGATTTCCATGAGTGGTCCCCTGTGCCGCCGATGCTCGCCGCGCCTCTAGCCGTGCGGGCGCATCGCGATGGCGCGAATAATAGCGCGTTCCGGGTCGGCCCAAACAGGTCGCGTTCCAGAAAGAAACGCGTGGCGCGATGTCGATTCCCGCCCGGCTCGTTCGTCGTCCATGAGAAGCGGCTGATCGAATCCGTCGACGCCGCACTCCCTGAACCCGACACGGTGAACCGCCATGCCCCTGGAACTCTATGCCCACCCCTTTTCGTCATACAGCCAGAAGGCGTTGATCGCGCTCTACGAGAACGGTACGCCCTTCGAATGGCGCCCGCTCGGGCCCGAGCATCCCGAGAACGGGCAAACGCTTGCCACGCTCTGGCCGATGCGGCGCTTTCCGCTGCTCGTGGACGGCGAACGTGTCATCACAGAAGCCAGCATCATCATCGAGTACCTGCAGCTCAACTATCCCGGCCCCGTGCGCCTCTTGCCCGACGACCCGCACGCGGCGCTGGAGGTGCGCGGCATGGACCGCTTCTTCGATAACTACGTTTCCACGCCGCAGCAGCGAATCGTCTACGACAGCCTGCGGCCGGAGGCGGAGCGCGATCCGCGCGGCGTGACGGACGCGCGCGCGATGCTCGACACGGCGTACGCCTGGCTCGACAAGGTCATGGCAGAACGCGAATGGGCCACGGGCGACGCGTTCAGTCTTGCGGACTGCGGCGCCGCGCCTTTCCTGTTCTACGCGGACTGGACGCATCGCATCGATGCGTCGTTCGCGAACGTGATCGCCTACCGGAAACGGCTACTCGCGCGGCCGTCGTTTGCGCGTGCGGTTGACGAAGCGCGTCCGTACCGGCCGCTGTTTCCGCTCGGCGCACCGGATCGCGATTGAAGGGGGAGAGAGAACGTGCGACCGCCGCGCGCCAGGACACGAGCGCGGGCGGCAGCCACAAACCAGAAAGCGGGATAGCCTGGAAGGCAGAACTCCGGAACGGCGGCAAAACAACAATCAACGCCGGTTCGACCCCGACACCACATCGATCCATACCGCGAGCACGAGGATGGTGCCCTTCACGATCATCTGCCAGTACGCATCCACGTCGAGCATCGACATGCCGTTGTCGAGGCTCGCCATCACGAGCGCGCCGATCAGCGCGCCGTAGACAGTGCCCGAGCCACCGCGCATCGACGTACCGCCGATGAAGCACGCCGCGATCGCATCGAGTTCGCCCATCGAGCCCGCCGAAGGCGAGCCCGCCGCGAGCCGCGCGGTGTTCACGATCCCGCCGAACGCGCACATCAGGCCCATCAGCGCGAAGATGGCGAGCTTCACGCGGTCGGTGTTGACGCCCGAGAGCCGCGTGGCCTCCAGGTTCGAGCCCACCGCATAGATGCGCCGGCCGAACACGGTCTGCGTGGCGATCCACGTAAAAATGCCGAGCAAAGCAAGCAGCAGCAGCACCGGCACCGGAATACCGCCGTACTGGTCGAGCATGGCGACGAACGCGAGCAGCACGGCGCCCGCCGCGACCACCTTGGTCACGTCCTGCCACATCGGCACCACGGCAAGCTGATAGTGCTGCCGATTACGCCGGTTGCGCACCGTGAGCAGCGCCACCACGGCGAACAGCACGACCGCGAGCGTATCGCCCACCACGCGCGGCAGGTAGCCCTGGCCGATGAACACGAGGTTGTCGGAAACGGGCGCGATGGTGGAGCCGCCCGTGATGCCGAGCAGGATGCCGCGATACGCGAGCATGCCGCCCAGCCCCACGATGAACGACGGCACGCGCCGCCACGTGGACCACCAGCCGTTAAACATGCCCACCAGCACGCCGAGCACCATCACGGCGGGCACGGTCGCGGCCACGGGCCAGTGATGATTCACGTCGAGAATCGCAGCCACGCCGCCCAGGAGACCGAGCAGCGATCCGACGGAAAGGTCGATCTCGCCCGCGATGATGACGAACACCATGCCGCACGCGAGCATGCCCGTGATCGACATCTGCCGCAGCAGGTTCGAGACGTTGCGCGGCGTGACGAACGCACCGTGCGTGAGCACCGAAAAGAATATCCAGATGGCCGCCACCGCGAGCAGCAGCGCGAGCACCTTGTAGCGCGCGAACAGTTGCTTGATGCGTTCGGCGCCATACGGCGACGGCGCGGGCGATGAAGTGAGGTCGGGAGTCATGCTGCACTCGCTCCGGTATGAGTGATGAACGGACCGGCGCCGGCCGCTTCGGCTGGGCGCCGCGCGGGCTGAATGGCCGCGGTGAGAATGCGTTCCTGCGTGAGGCCGTCGTTGACGAAGTCGCCGCGCAACTCGCCTTCGCCGATCACGAGCACGCGGTCGCTGATGCCCAGCACTTCGGGCAACTCCGACGACACCATCACGATCGCCATGCCGCGCTTCGCGAGTTCGAAGATGAGCCGGTAGATCTCGTACTTGGCGCCCACGTCCACGCCGCGCGTGGGCTCGTCGAGAATCAGCACCTTCGGCTCGGTCATCAGCATCTTCGTGAGCACGGCCTTTTGCTGGTTGCCGCCCGAAAGGCTCGCAATGGAAAGCATCGGGTGCGCCGTGCGGATCGACAGGCGCCGGATCTGCGCGTTGATGGCGTCGAGTTCGGCTGCGGCGTCGATGCGTCCGCGCTTTACAAAGCGCTCCAGCACCGCAAGCGTGATGTTGTGCCCCACGCCGAGCGCGGGCACGATGCCGTGGCGTTTGCGGTCCTCGGGCACCATCGCGATGCCGGCGCGAATCGCGTCGAGCGGCGAGCGCACCTTGAGCGGCTTGCCTTCGAGTATCACCGTGGCGCTGCTCGTGCCCGGATATGCACCGAACACGGCCTGCATGAGCTCCGTGCGCCCTGCCCCCACCAGCCCGGCCACACCCACAATCTCGCCGCGCCGCACCGCGAACGACACGTCGTCCACGCGCTTTCTGCGCGGGTTGGTGACGTCGAAGCACGTGACGTTGCGCGCCTCGAACACGACCTCGCCCACCGTGTGTTCTTCACGCGGAAAGAGCTGCGTGATCTCGCGGCCCACCATCATCTGGATGATGCGTTCGGTGGTGAGCGTGCTCATGGGCGCCGTGCCCACGTGCCGGCCGTCGCGGATCACCGTAATGGTGTCGCACACGGCCTCCACTTCGTCGAGCTTGTGCGAGATGTAGACGCATGCCACGCCGCGCCGCTTCAGGTCGCGCACGATGTCGAGCAGGATGCGCGTTTCCGACGCCGTGAGCGACGACGACGGCTCGTCCAGAATCAGCAGCTTCGCGCGCTTGTTGAGCGCCTTCGCGATCTCGATGAGCTGCTGGTGGCCGCCGCCGTAGTTCATGACGGGCTGCGCCACGTTGATGCCTTCTATGTTGAGGCTGCGCAGCAGTTCGTCGGCACGTTGATACATGGCCGCATAGTTCATGCGGCCGCCCGGCAGCGTGATTTCGTTGCCGAGGAAGATGTTCTCGGCCACCGAAAGCTCGGGTACGAGCATGAGTTCCTGGTGGATGATGACGATGCCCGCATGCTCCGTATCGCGCACGTTCGCGGCTTTGAGCGGCTTGCCTTCCCAGAGGATCTCGCCTTCCCATGTGCCGTGCGGATACACGCCCGAAAGCACCTTCATGAGCGTCGATTTGCCGGCGCCGTTCTCGCCGCACAGGCCGACGCATTCGCCGGCATGCACGGTGAGATCGATGCCCGACAGCGCCTTGACGCCCGAGAAAGCCTTGACGATGCCACGCATCGTCAGCAGTGGTTGCTCCATTCGCTTTTGCCTCACTGAGGGGATACGACAGCAGCATCAGGCTCGCTGCAGGCACGCAACGGCGCGCCTGCAGCGAGTGCCTGCCCCCTGCCCGCTTATTGCCTTGCTTATTGCCTTGTTATTGGCTCGCGAGTTGTGCCTGCGTATAGAAGCCGTCCTTCACCACCACATCGACGTTGCTCTTCGTGAGCAGCGTGGGTTGCAGCAGGACCGTATCCACCTTCTTCTTGCCGTTGTCGTACTGCGCGTTGTACGCGGGCTTTTCGCCCTTCGCGAGTTGCACGGCGAGCTTCGCGGCTTCGCCTGCAATCAGCTTGAGCGGCTTGTAGACCGTCATGGTCTGCGTGCCCGCGATCACGCGCTTCACGGCGGCAAGATCCGCGTCCTGGCCCGAGACGGGCACCTTGCCCGCCAGGTGTTGCGCGGCCAGCGCCTGGATCGCGCCGCCCGCGGTGCCGTCGTTCGAGGCGACCACGGCGTCGATCTTGTTGTTGTTCGCGGTGAGCGCGTCTTCCATGATGCGCAGCGCGGTGGACGCACTCCACTCCGGCACCCACTGCTGGCCCACCACCTTGATATCGCCGCGATCGATAGCGGGCTTCAACACCTTCAACTGCCCTTCGCGCAGCATCTTCGCGTTGTTGTCGGTAGGGGCGCCGCCCAGCAGGAAGTAGTTGCCCTTCGGCTTCGCGTTATAGACGCCCTGCGCCTGCAGTTCGCCCACCTTCTCGTTGTCGAACGAGATGTAGGCGTCCACGTCGGCATCCAGAATCAGGCGGTCGTACGACACCACCTTGATGCCGGCCTTCTTCGCTTCGGCCACCACGTTGCCGAGCGTCTTCGAGTTGAACGGCACGATCACGATCACGTCGACGCCGCGCGAAATCAGGTTTTCGATCTGCGAGATCTGGCGCTCTTCGCTCGCATCCGCGGACTGCACGGAAACGGTGGCCCCCAGCTTCTGCGCGGCGGCCACGAAGTAGTCGCGGTCGCGCGACCAGCGCTCCACGCGCAGATCGTCGATGCAGAAGCCGATTTCGGGATGGTCCTTGCTCGCATGCGCAAGCGGTGCGACGAGCGACAGACTCGCGGCCATGGCGGTGCATAGCAGCGAAGCCAGAACGGAACGACGGGTAGCACGCAGTACGGGTTTCATGTCTCACTCCTGTTTATGGTCGTTGATGTAATGCCGTCTTGCGGCGCCGCGCGGCCCTTCGCGCGACGCGTTACTGCTTCTTCACCGCTGCGGTGGTTACGCCGTCGCGGCGAACACCGGCTCCAGCGCGCGATACAACGCACGAAACACGGGGCGGCGCGTGTCGCTGTACCACGCGTGGCGGCTCGCGTTGGGCTCGCGCACCGCGGTAACGGGCGGCGTGGGACACACCGCTTCGAGCGACGCACCCGGCTCCACGGCGAGATGCGCGAGGCGCGCCGCGCCTAGTGCCGGACCCACCTCGCCGCCGGCGCGCAGCGTGAGCGTGCGGCCCGCGATGTCGGCGAGCATCTGCGTCCAGTACGGGCTGCGCGAACCGCCGCCCACCAGCGTGATCTCGTCGGGCACGAGGCCGGCCGCATGCAAGGCGTCCATGCCGTCGAGTAGCGCGAACCCGACGCCTTCCAGCGTAGCGTTGGCGAGGTCGGCGCGGTTCGTGTCGGGCGTCATGCCGTGATACACGCCGCGCGCGTTCACGTTGTTCCAGGGCGTGCGTTCGCCGCTCAGATACGGCAGGAACCAGGGGTGCGCACGGCCCGCATGCGCCTCGGCATCGGCGAGCAGCGCGGCTACGTCGGCGTAGCCCGTCAGGCGCGCGCAGAAGTCGAGACAGCCCGCCGCATTGAGCATCACGGACATCAAGTGCCACGTGCGCGGCAACGCATGACAGAAGCTATGCACGGCCGACGCGGGATTCGCGAGAAAGCCGTCCGACACCGCGAAATAGACGCCGGACGTACCCAGCGACAGCATGGCTTGCCCCGGTTTCACGATGCCCACGCCCACGGCGCCCGCGGCGTTGTCGCCGCCGCCCGCCGCCACCGGCACTTCGCGCAGCCCCCATGCGCGCGCAAGCTCGGGCGTGAGCGTGCCCGTCACGCGATTGCCTTCGAACACGTCCGGCATCTGCTCGCGCGAGAGTCCACACGCGGCGAGCAGCACGTCGCTGTAATCGCGCTTCGCCACGTCGAGCCACAGCGTGCCCGCTGCATCGGAGGGATCGGTCGCGAAACCGCCCGTAAGGCGATAGCGCAGATAGTCTTTCGGCAGCAGCACTTTCGCGATACGCGCGAAGCAATCGGGCTCGTGCTTGCGCACCCACAGCAGCTTGGGTGCCGTGAAGCCCGGCATCGCGAGGTTGCCGGCGATCTGATGCAACTGCGGCACCGCGGCTTCGAGTTCGACGCATTCGGTATCCGAGCGGCCGTCGTTCCAGAGAATCGCGGGGCGCAGCACGTCGCCGTTCGCATCCAGCAGCGTGGCGCCGTGCATCTGGCCCGTAAGCCCGATGGCTTCGATGCCGGCGCGCTCGATGCCGGCTGCCTGCGCCTGCGCGAGCAGGTCTTCCATCGCCGCGGTAGTCGCGGCCCACCAGTCGTGCGGCGACTGCTCGGACCAGCGCGGCTGCGGTCGCGACACGGCGAGCGCATGCGTCGCCGTGCAGCGCACGTGCCCGTCGCGGTCGAGCAGCACGGCCTTTACGCCCGACGTGCCGAGGTCGATGCCGATGAACATGGTGTCTCGCCCAGTGTCTTGTTTTGCCGCGTGCGGATTCGCGCGCGGAGCGTCTCAACGCACGCCGTAAATGGCCTGGTTCACGATGTTCTCGAGCTGCTCCTGGCGCCCGCTCACGTGTACGGGATGAATGCCGCGCTGCTGCGCCTCGGCCGCGAGGCTTTGCAGCGTGTAGCCGCCCGAGAGAATCTTGCGGCCGAACTCCGTGTCCCAGCCCGCGTAGCGTTGCTGCCTGAACTGTTCGAGCCGGTCGTTCTCCACGAGCGCCGCCGCGCGTTCCAGCGCGAGCGCGAGCAGGTCAATGGCGCCCACGTGGCCGTAAAACAGGTCTTCGGCGTCCACGCTCTGGCGGCGTACCTTCGAGTCGAAGTTCATGCCGCCCGTGGTGAATCCACCATGACGCAGGATCTCGTAGAACGCGAGCGTCATTTCTTCGACGCTGTTGGGAAACTGGTCCGTGTCCCAGCCGTTCTGCGGGTCGCCGCGGTTCGCATCCACGCTGCCGAAGATGCCAAGCGCAAACGCCATCGCAATCTCGTGATGGAACGAGTGACCCGCGAGCGTGGCGTGATTCGCCTCGATGTTCACGCGAATTTCGTTCTGCAATCCGTACTGGGTGAGAAAGCCGTGCACCGTGGCCACGTCGTAGTCGTACTGGTGCTTGGTGGGCTCCTGCGGCTTCGGCTCGATGAGGAGCGTGCCCTTGAAGCCGATACGGTGTTTGTGCTCCACCACCATGTTGAGAAAGCGCGCGAACTGCTCGCGCTCGCGCACGAGGTCGGTGTTGAGCAGCGTGTCGTAGCCTTCGCGGCCGCCCCACAGCACGTAGTTGTCGCCGCCCAGCTTGTGCGTGGCGTCGAGCGCGTGGCTCACCTGGGTCGCGGCATACGCGAACATCTCGGGGTTCGGGTTCGTCGCGGCGCCCGCGGCGTAACGCGGATGCGAGAACAGGTTGGCCGTGCCCCACAGCAGCTTCATGCCGCTGTCCTGCTGCTTGCGCGCGAGGTAGTCCGTCATGCGCGCGAAGTTCTCTACATAGTCGCGAATGTTCTCGCCTTCGGGCGCGACGTCGGTGTCGTGGAACGTGTAGTACGGCACGCCGAGCTTCGTGAAGAACTCGAAGGCGTGGTCGGCCTTTTGCTGCGCGCGCTCCATGGCGTCGCCCGGTTGCTGCCACGGGCGGTGAAAGGTGCCTTGCCCGAAGATGTCGACGCCGGGCCACACGAAGGTGTGCCAGTAGCAGACGGCGATGCGCAGATGCTCTTCCATCGTCTTGCCGAGCACGCGCTTCTCGCGGTTGTAATGGCGATAGGCGAGCGAATGCTCGGACTGCGGACCTTCGTAACGGACGGGCGGGATGTGCTCGAAGTAGGACATGGCGTCTCCATTGTCATGTTGCGCCGCAGCGGTCACAGCAGGTGCGGCACGGCGCGCGTTGGGCATGAGGTGGACATGCCGTGGGCGCCGTTCGATAAGGTGCGGCCATGCTGCCAGTGCAGGCCCGCCGCCGACAATTGCGAAATTTCACAGCGCCCGTGATGTTTCCCGCCAAACGTCATCGCCATGTTCGGCACGAATGCGCAAGACGCCTAAAATAGCCAGACGCTTAAAACCGCCGGACGCTTTGCTTGTTCCTGCCGGGCAGGCAGGTCAACAGGTAAGGCGAAACCAGGAACCGGACAAAGACAGGAGACAAGGGTGAGCCGCGCGCTGTGCTTCAGTTCGCGCCGTGCCCATCCACCATCATGCCGAGCACGATCCGACACCCGACGCCCCAGAAGACGCACCGCATCGCGCTGCTGTTCAATGCGAACAAGGTGTACGACCGCGAGATCATCACAGGCATTGGCGACTATCTGCGCTCCACGCGTGTGGCGTGGGATCTCTTTCTGGAAGAGGACTTCCGCTGCCGCCTCGCGGGCATCGAGCACTTCGACGGCGACGGCATCATCGCGGACTTCGACGACCCCGCCGTATGCGAAGTGCTCGCGGACTGCACGCTGCCGCTCGTCGCGGTGGGCTCGTCGTATGAAGACGCTGCCCAGTACCCGCCGAACCTGCCGTACATCGCCACCGACAACGCCAAGCTGATCTCGCTCGCCGTCAACCACCTGCTGGGCGCGGGGTTGCAGCACATGGCCTGCTACAGCCTGCCCGAGTCGCCCACCAACCGCTGGGCGCAGCAGCGCGAACTCGCCTTCGAGCGGCTCGCGCAGGCCGAAGGCATGGAAGCGGAAATCTATCGCGGCCTGACCACCAGCGCGCCGGACTGGAACCACGCCACCGAGCAACTCGCGGCCTGGCTCGAACGCCTGCCGAAGCCGGTCGGCATTCTCGCCGTCACGGACGCCCGCGCGCGGCACCTGCTCCAGGCGTGTCTGATCGCGGGCATTCCGGTGCCCGAGGAAGTGGCGATCATCGGCATCGACAACGATCCGCTCACGCGCACGCTGACGCGCATCCAGCTTTCGTCAGTAATTCAGGGCACCGAAGAGATGGGCCGCACCGCCGCGCACCTGCTGCACAAGATGCTGCACGGCGCGCGCTTTCCGGGCCACCGCGTGCTCGTGCCGCCGGTGGGCATCAACGTGCTCGAATCGACGAAGTACCAGCCGCTCGCGAGCCAGTACGTGAAGCGCGCGCGCCACTTCATCCGGCAGTACGCGTGCCAGGGCATTCGCACCGAACAGGTGGCCGACCACGTGGGCGTGTCGCGTTCTTCGCTGGAGGAATATTTTCGGCGTGAGATGCAGTGCACGGTGCACCAGGAGATACTGCGCTACAAGCTCGACGCGGCCAAGGCGATGCTCGTGAAGGGCGATGCATCGAGCGCGGAAGTGGCCGTGCGTTGCGGGTTCACGTCGCTGCAGTACATGTATGCCGTATTCCGCCGCGAACTGGGCTGCACGCCGCGCGAGTATCAGGAACGCGCGAGGTCCGCGGTGGCGCCATAACCGCCATAAGGGCCATACAGGGCCGCCCTGTCGTTGCAACCGTCCGTCCCTGTCTTATCCGAATCTGCAGACTCCATGATCCGAACCGCGCAACTGACTTCCGAACCCTGGGGCACGCTGCCCGACGGCGAGCCGGTCACGCTCTTCACGCTGCGCAACGCGCACGGCATGAAGGTGGCCATCAGCGACCTGGGCGCCACGCTCGTCTCGTGGCACGTGCCGGACCGTACCGGCCGCCTAGGCGACATCCTGCTCGGCCACGACACGCCCGCCGAATATCTCGCGAGCGGCGCCTACATGGGCGGACTCGTGGGCCGCTGGGCCAACCGCATCGCCAACGCGCGCTTCACGCTGGACGGCATCGAATACGCGCTCGACCGCAACGAGGGCAACAACCTGCTGCACGGCGGCTCGCACGGCTTTCATCGGGCGATGTGGGACGTGACGGAAGACGGCGACGCGCTCGTCATGCGCCTCGATTCGCCCGAAGGCGACGCCGGATTTCCGGGCAACGTGAGCGTGCAGGTGCGCTACACGTTCGACGACGACGGCACGCTCACCCTCGACTACGAGGCGCTCACCGACGCGCCCACGCCGCTCAACCTCACGAGCCACGGCTACTTCAACCTCACGGGCCAGCCCGGCACGGACATTCGCGGCCACGTGATGACGATCGACGCCGACGCGTTCTTCGAAGTGAACGCGGAGCTGATTCCCATCGAGCGCGCCGACGTGGCGGGCAACGCGTTCGACTTCCGCCACAGCGCGCCGCTGGGTGCGCGGCTCGACTGGCCGCATGCGCAGTTGGCCCGCGCGGGCGGCTTCGACCATTGCTACATCCTGCGCGAGCCTGCGGGCGCGGGCGCCGACGCGAATGCATTCACGGTGCGCGAGGTGGCGCGCGCCTACGACCCGGGCAGCGGGCGCGAACTCGTCGTGTCCACCAACGAGCGCGGACTGCAGTTCTATACGGGCAACTATCTGGAAGGCGAGCCGGGGCGCAACGGCACGGTGTATCGGCGGCACGCGGGCCTGTGTCTGGAGGCCGCGGCGTTTCCCAACGAGATCAACATGGAAAGCAGTGAGCGCGTCGTGCTGCGGCCCGGCGAGACGTATCGGCAGACCACCCGGTATCGGGTGGGCGTGGTGGACTGACGCGAAGACTGAGCCGCGCAAGAACCGCGGCCGCGCACGCCACCCGGCATGGCGTGTCTCAACGTCCCGCGTCCGTGGACGAGATGGATTCGGCGCCGGCTTCGGAAACCGACGGCCCCTGCCTCACGCCCCACCCGTCCTTCTTGCGCTTGCGCTTGGCGTCGTACATCGCGGCGTCGGCAAGGCGCAGGACGGCGTCGATGTTCGTGGCGTCGTCCGGCACGGTCGCCATGCCGATACTCGCGCCCACCTGCGCCGTGATGCCCGGCGCTAGCTCGAACGGCTTCGCGATCTCGCGCGCCATGGCGTGGGCGAACTGGTGTGGGCCGTCCTTGCCCGGGAACGCGGCGCCGTCGTCGAGAATCACGAATTCGTCACCGCCAAGGCGCGCCACGAGCGCGTGCTTGCCTGCCAGCGCACGCAGCCGTTCGGCTACCTGCACGAGCAGCGTGTCGCCGGCTTCGTGGCCGTAGGCGTCGTTGACGGGCTTGAAGCCGTCGAGGTCCAGATACAGCAGCATCATGCCGGGCTGCATGCGGGCGCCCGTCCCCCAGCCGTTGCGCGCGGCGTGGAAGAGACCGGTGCGGTTCAAGAGACCCGTGAGGCCGTCGTGACGCGCGCGCCGGTCGTTTTCGCGCTCGGCCTTCATGGTGGTGATAAGCATCGCGTTGAGGCGCCGCGCCGCCGCGCTCATCGCGAAGAGATAAAACGGAATCTGCACGAGCGTGAGCAGCAGCACCTTCTGGCCCGCCAGCAGCGCGCCGATGCAGCACGGCCCGAGCGACAGGAAGATCATCACGGCTACGAGGCGCGGCGCCGCGAAGTTGCGAAAACAGATGCCGCCCACCATGGCGGCCGCGGACAGGAACGAGAGCGTGGCGGCCACCCAGTCGCCGCTGATCGCACTCACGAACGCGCCATAGCCCACGGTGGCGCCCCAGAGCGGCGCAAGGCTGATGTAGAAGTCGGTGGGGGTCGGTTTGCCTTGCTTCGCGCGCTGCCGCGCGATCACGAGCACGGCCCAGCGCGTCGTGCACACGACGATTTCGGCAACGAGCCACAGGCGGAACAGGACAGTGGGATGGCGCGCCGCGAGCACCCAGGCGACGGCGATGGTATTGAACACGCCGCCGAAGAAGATCGGCATCGTGCCGAACAGCGTGCCGACCAGTTCGACGCGGATGTCGCGCGGCGTCTCCTGCCCCGGCTCGGTGAGCCACGTCGCCAGACGGCCACGCGGCAGCGTGTAGGTTTCGTTCGCGTTTTTCACCTGAGCTTCACCTGATGCACCCTGATGCGCTGGCGCGACGTCCTGGCGTCGTCCCGCTACGGTTGGGGAAAGCCGGTGGTCCACTTGACGACGCAGAAGCACAGGCCAGCGTGCCGCCGAATACGCTGGAGGACCTGCGGTTCACCCCGGCGCCGAGCTTCGGCCAGCGCCGCGGATAAGGGTGTGGCGCAACTCCATATCGGCACGACGCGGCAGAACTTTAGGCGAAGTTGGCGTGGGACGCAAACCCGCCCGCGGCCGGACACGGAGGGGCGCCGCCGCTGCTGCCGATGTCACCGCTCATCTCGTCCGTCATGTCGGCGACCCGAAGGCCGCCGGCTGCTCGAGCGGCGCTTCGTGCAGGCAGACGCGGTCACGGCCCGCGAGCTTCGCCGCGTACAACGCGCGGTCGGCACGCGTGGTCAGGCGATCCAGCGTCTCGCCCTGCTCGCGCATCGCGAGGCCGCCGCTGATGCTGTAGCGGCATGGGCCGGCGTCGGTGCTCACGGCGTGCCGGCTCGCTTCGCTGCGCAGGCGCTCGGCCACGCGCCGGGCGTCCGCGAGCGCCGTGCGCGGCAGCAGGATCGCGAACTCTTCGCCGCCCAGCCGCGCCAGTGCATCGTCGCGGCGCAGGTGGACGCGCGTGAGCGCCGCGAACTCTCGCAGCACGCTGTCGCCTCCAGCATGGCCGAAGGTGTCGTTGATCGTCTTGAAACGGTCCAGATCGACGATCAGGAGCGACAGCGGCGCGCCGTGCTGGTCCGCTTCGGCGAAGCACTTGCGCGCCATCGCCTGAAAGCCCGTGCGCGACAGCGCGCCCGTGAGGAAGTCGTGATTCACGGCCTTGCGCGCATCGGCCAGCAGTGCGTCGTGCACCATCAGCATCGCGCACATCGACATCACCGGCATGATGGCCGCGCCCACGCACAGCAGGATGACGTTGACGTTGGTGGTGAACATGAGCGGGCTCGACGCGCCCGGCAGCGCGCTGAAGTAGAGTCCGCGCGCCAGCTGGCAGAGCCCGAAGATCGTTGCCAGCACCACCGTCACCACGTACGGATAGCGCGCCCGATCGGCTTCGCGGTTGCGCACCACGAGAACGGCGGTCGCAAAGCAGATGGCCGCGGTGAAGAACGTGGAGACCATCACGCGCGCCGGGATGCTGTCCACGGCGTAGCGCCAGTACGCAAGCGCGGGAACGGTCGAAAGGGTAACGAGCAGCAGCCAGGACCAGCGCACGGGGCGCCCGAGAAAACGCGCGAATCCGGCGTACAGCACCGACCCCGCCAACGCCACGAGGAAGTTGGCCACCAGGACGGAAACAACATCGGAAATGCGGCCGCGCGCGAGCAGCAGTGGCAACGCGGCCGTGAGCACGGTGTTGGCGGCGAACCATTCGAGCACGCCCGGCACGCCGGAGCGCAACAGCGAGCCGAGCAACACGAGCATCAGCAAGCCGAAAAGCGCGGTGGAGGCGAGAGCGACTGAAACGGCGGCCATAGCGGGAAACAGACAAAGGGCGGATGCCAGCCTGCAGGTGCAGGATTCCCCTGAAGTTTACGGCCTGCGGCACGCAAACTTGAAGCGGGACCGCACGCAGACGTGCCGGCACCGTGCCGCGTGGACGGTGCCTGACCGCGTCAGCAAAAAAAACGCCGGCAGTGCCGGCGTAAAGAATTCTGACCCGGGGTGGTCAGTATTCCGAGGAAACATTCCGAAGAACGTTGATGACACGATACGCCGCCAGGCGCCGGGCCAATGCCTCGAAGTAGCGGGGTTCTCTGGCCGATTTCGCCCTTTCGGCGGCGCAGGGTGCGGTACCAGACGGTGTCGGACTGATCAGACGATTATGCGTTCGTACACGGCGTCGGGCCCGCCGGGATTACCGGTTCGAGGCTCTACCGCTGGCCCACGGCCGCCGCGAGCCATTCGCCCATCTGGTCGAGCCGCATCTGCTCGCGTCTTGCGAGCAAGGCGTAGGCGTCGCGCAGCGCATCGATGGCGGGTTGCGGCTGGCAGAGGCGCGCAAGCGCCCGTTCGCCGCCGTCCGGGTCCGTGCAGCGCGCGAACCAGCCGGGAAACCCGCCTTCGGTCAGCAGCCGGTCGATGCGCGCGTCCATCGAAAGACCGAACACCGGCACCCGGTTCGCAATCGCCACCACGGCCGCGTGGTAGCGTGTCGTCACCACGCGCGCGGCATGGGCCACGGTGCCTGCGACGTCGTCCAGCGTCGCGGTGCCCCGCGCCATGATCGGCACGTCGAAGGGCACGCGCGCCGCGATGGCCTCGCAGGCAGCCCGGTCGAGCCGCTCCATGGCCACCAGCACGGGCGGAAAGCCTTGCTTGCGAAAGCGTTCGGCCAATCCGGCGAAGCGTTCGACATAGGCCTCGTACGCCGCCTCCCGCGCGTCGTCCCACGTGTGGAAGTGAAACGGGCCGTAGCGCAGCGGGGAGCTTGCGCGCTGGGTGTCGAGCGCCTTCGCCCGCGCCACGTCCGCGGTGACGGGCCACCAGAACGGATTGTTCGGACACAGCGCCACATAGTTCGCCGGCAACGCCGCCACGCGCGCGGTGCGCACCGGCGTCCAGCTCCAGGCGCAGTCCGCGCCCGGCAGCGAGGCGATGTCGAGCGACGCCAGATGCTCGCGCGCCGCATCGTTGCGGCAGAAGATGTGCGCGCCTGTTGTTGCCGCCGCCCGCGCGAAGCGTGCCAGGGCGTCCGTCATCTCGCCGCTGTCGATGCCCCATGCGACGCCTCTGACCTGCGCATCGCCGTTCGCTGCGCCGGGCGCCCCGGCCGGCCCCACCGCCCCCGCCGCGCTCGCCAGCGCGACGCCGCCGATCAGCATGCCCGAGAGCGAGTCCGAGAATTTCGACGTGTAGGTGGACCCTTCCACGTTGAGCACGAGGTCGTAGTCGGGTATGGCGGCGGCGAACGCATCGGGCACGTAGGGCAACTGCACGGGCATGCGCGGGGTGGCGGCCAGCACCGGGTGATCGAAGAGATCGCCCAGTGCAAAGAGTTCGATCCTCAAGCCCTCGCCGCGGTCGTCGCGCTCGCCGAACAGACGTTGCAGGTGGCGGATGGTTTGGATGGTCCGCAGGTCCGCGCCCGTGTTGCCCGCGCCCGCGTAGCTCAACAGCAGCACGCGCAGCGCGCGGCCGGTGCGCGGTCGCGGGGAACGCGTGGGACAAGGCCGACGGCGGGCGGCCTCGATGCGCTCCAGCATGTCGTCCAGAAATACCGCGTCGGGGTCCGGCGCGTTGACATAGCGTTGCAGCGCGGCCATGGACCGCGTGGCGTCGTCGGCGAGAAACGAACTGAGCGTGGCCGTCATGCGGGCTCGTGGCTAGGCAAGGTTGAGCATCTTCCAGAACGCCGCGGCGGGGTCGTCGGAATGGGCCGGATCGTTCGGGCCTTGCGAGGCGGCGTGGTTGGCCGGCAAATCGGGCTGTGGAACGGGCTGCTGTGGAGCGCCCTGCGCAGCAGGCCGTTGACCGGCCAACGATGCGCCGGCATCCGTAGCGCCCGCCGCGCCCTCCCCGCCCGCCGCTTCGCGGGCAAGCTTCGCTTCCATGATGCGGCGCGCGCGCACGGCGCCCTTGTCGATGGTCAGCATCGCCGGCTGCATCGACCAGAAGTCGCGATCGCCGATCGCACGCTGCTGCGCTTCGAGCATCGGGAGGTCCTCGTTCCTGAAGGGCTCCATGATTCCTTCGATCGCTTGATCGACGATCGCCTGGCCCGCTTCGCCCATCTCGCGCGGCAGCCCGAACGAGAAGAAGTAGTGCGTGGTGGTGGTCGTTTCCGGCGTGAGCCAGTGGGCCGACGGCGAGACCCGCGCGTTTTCCGGCGGCGCGCCCGTTTCGTTGAGGCCCACGGCGATGGCGAGCAGCCCCGGCGCATTCCAGCGCACGTCGAACCAGCGGTCGACACTCGCATCCTCCGCTACGCCGAACGAGCGTGCCATGAACGGCTGCACGATCTCGCGGTGCGCCTCGCGCCTGACCCAGACGGTCTCGTCGTCGCTTGCGAACTGGACGTTGCCGCGCGCCATGGCGTCGCTGCCGAGCGTGCCGGGGTGCAGGAACTGGAAGTGGCTCAGGTCGAGCAGGTTGTCGACGCTCAGCTGATAGTGCGCCTGCGTGCGCAGATAGCCTTCACTCGTGTAGCGATGTGCCGGATCCAGAAAGCCGAAGTCGGGCAGCGCGCTCGCCTCGGCGCGCGCCGGGTCGCCGGGCCAGATCCAGACCGCGCCGTAGCGTTCAAGCAGCGGGTAGCCGCGCACCTTCGCGCCCGCGGGCACGCGCCCGTCGCCGTGCGGATTGTGCGTGCATTCGCCCGCCGCGCCGAAGCGCAGCCCGTGATACGGACATTCGATCGCGCCGTCCACGCAACGCCCGCGCGAAAGCGGCGCGAAGCGATGCGGGCAGCGGTCGTCGAGCGCCACGGGCGCGCCCGCGGAATCGCGAAAGAAAACGATGGGCTGGTCGAGCAGCGTGCGCGCAAGCGGCGCGTCGGGTTTCACCTCGCTGCTGAAGGCGGCCACGTACCAGGCGTTGCGAAGGAAAGGCATCGGCTTTTATCGGCAAAAGACGGGATGCTCCCGATGGTACGAACGCGTCCGCTCAGGCATTCTGAAAAAAGCTCAACAGCAAGCGGGCCACTGCGTTTTGCGAGCCGCCGCTGCGCATCGGCGTTCCAGCGAGCGTGACGCCTCGACGGATGCAGCCGTTTCGCGCGGCTGCGGACAAGGCAGCACACGGCGACGTACGGCGAGCCACGGCAAGACACGGCGACAGACGACGAAAGGCGCGCCGGCGCGCAAAAACCTGCGTGCTATGCTGTTGCAGCGCTACCCCGTGGCGTCACCGGCTGTTGCAGGACGGCGAAGCGCGGACAGCAACATCGGCAATCGAGGCGAACGTCGCAACGATTCACCCAACGCAAACAGCCATCGCGGCGCTTGCATGGGAAGGCAAGCGGCGGCAGCACGCCCCCCTCTGGACACCATGGACTACCGGCATCTTCAGAACCGCAAGAGCATGCACGCCCGCATCGTGCAGGAGCTCGGCATCGAAATCGTCAGCGGCAAGCTCAAGCCCGGCGAACGGCTGCCCGCCGAACCGATGCTCTGCGAAACCTATGGCGTGAGCCGGCCCGTGCTGCGCGAGGCGACGCGCGTGCTGGTGGCGAAGGGGCTGGTGGTGTCGAAGCCGCGCGTGGGCAGCGTGGTGCGGCCGCGCGAAGAATGGCACATGCTGGACCCGGACGTGCTCTACTGGACCATCAACAGCGTGCCGGAAAGCGCGTT
This sequence comes from Paraburkholderia sp. A1RI_3L, assembly GCF_048957895.1. Lineage (NCBI taxonomy): Bacteria > Pseudomonadati > Pseudomonadota > Betaproteobacteria > Burkholderiales > Burkholderiaceae > Paraburkholderia > Paraburkholderia sp. A1RI_3L. Next base: position 38,345 of record NZ_JARCHA010000004.1, on the reverse strand, counting down.
CTTCCATTCGCTGCTGGCCGTGCGCCGCATCATCGAGCCGGCCGCCGCAGCGCTCGCGGCCACGGCGGCCACGGACGAAGACCTCAAGCGCATCGGCTCCGCCTTCGAACGCATGGAGCACGCGCCCACGGTGGGCGACCTGCTCGCGCCCGACCTCGAATTTCACCGCGCCATCATGGCGGCCACGCACAACGACATGCTGGCCTACATCGGCAACATGCTGTCGCTCGCGTTATCGGAATCCATCAAGCTGACGAGCCGCCATCCGGACACGCACGCCCTTTCGCTGCCGCGTCACAAGGCGATACTCACGGCGCTGCAAAACCGCGACCCGCTGGGCGCGCGCCACGCGAGCCTCGTGCAGCTCGAAAACGCACGCGCGGATGCCGACAGCGTGCTCGGCCCCGTCCACATCTAATTGCACATCTAGTGCGAATGGCGGGGCACTTCCGCCCCGCGGCACCCCACGAGGAAATCGAAGTCGCAGCCTTCGTCGGCCTGCAACACGTGTTCGACGTAAAGCTTGCGATAGCCGCTCGTGTCGGCGGGCAGCGTTTGCTGCGCCGCTTTCCATTGCGCGAGGCGCGCGGTCATGTCGGCGTCCGTGATGTCGAGATGCAGGCGGCCGGTCTCGCAGTCCAGTTCGATCCAGTCGCCGTCGCGCACGATGGCAAGCGGGCCGCCCGCGCGTGCTTCCGGCGCGACGTGCAGCACCACCGTGCCGTACGCCGTGCCGCTCATGCGCGCATCCGAAATGCGCACCATGTCTTTCACGCCTTCGCGCAGGAGCTTCGGCGGCAGACCCATGTTGCCGACCTCGGCCATGCCGGGGTAACCCTTCGGACCGCAGTTCTTCATGACGAGCACGGAATTCGCGTCCACGTCGAGCGCCGGGTCGGCGATGCGTGCCTTGTAGTCTTCGAGGTTTTCGAACACCACCGCGCGGCCGCGATGCTTGAGCAGTTCAGGCGTCGCTGCGGACGGCTTCAGCACCGCGCCGTTCGGCGCGAGATTGCCGCGCAGCACGCACAGGCCGCCGTCCGCCACGAGCGGCTTGTCGAGCGGGCGGATCACTTCGTCGTTGTAGTTCGGCGCCGCGCGCACGTTGTCCCACAGCGTCTTGCCGTTCGCGGTGAGCGCGTCGGGATGCGGCAGGAGCCCGGCTTCGCCCAGGCGTCGCAGCACCGCGGGCAGACCGCCCGCGTAATAGAACTCCTCCATCAGAAAACGCCCTGACGGTTGCAGGTCGACGAGAGTGGGCGTGTGGCGGCCGATGCGCGTCCAGTCGTCCAGTTCGAGCGGCACGCCCACGCGGCCGGCGATGGCCTTCAGATGAATGGCCGCGTTGGTCGAGCCTCCAATCGCCGCGTTCACGCGAATGGCGTTTTCGAAGGCTGCGCGCGTGAGCAGTTTCGAGATTCGCAGGTCGTCCCACACCATGTCGACAACGCGCATGCCGGAGAGATGCGCCATCACGTAGCGGCGCGCGTCCACGGCCGGAATCGCCGCGTTGTGCGGGAGCGTGACGCCCAGCGCTTCGGCCATGCAGGCCATCGTGGAAGCCGTGCCCATCGTGTTGCAGGTGCCCGCCGAGCGCGACATGCCCGCCTCCGCGGACATGAATTCGTCGAGCGAAATGCGCCCCGCTTTCACGGCCTCGCTCAACTGCCAGACGATGGTGCCCGAGCCGATGTCGTGGCCCTCATGCTTGCCGTTGAGCATCGGCCCGCCCGTGACGAGAATGGCCGGCACGTCGCAGCTCGCGGCGCCCATCAGCAGCGCGGGCGTGGTCTTGTCGCAGCCGGCGAGCAGCACAACCGCGTCGATGGGGTTGCCGCGAATCGACTCTTCCACGTCCATGCTCGCGAGATTGCGCGTGAACATCGCCGTGGGCCGCAGATTCGATTCGCCGTTCGAAAAGACCGGAAATTCCACGGGGAAACCACCGGCTTCGTAGATGCCGCGCTTCACGTGCTCCGCGAGCTTGCGGAAATGCGCGTTGCACGGCGTGAGTTCCGACCACGTATTGCAGATGCCGATAATCGGCTTGCCCGCGAATTCGTGGTCCGGAATGCCCTGGTTTTTCATCCAGCTGCGGTACATGAAGCCATTTTTGTCGGCGCTGCCGAACCATTCGGCCGAACGCAGCTTGCGGGTTTTATCTGTCATGGGAAGGGTCCATTTTTCCGATGCTGCAACGCGGGACGCAAATGGTGGGACGACGGCAATTTATCGCCGTCCTTATCAACAAATAGCATGACTATTTATTCGCGCTAGGTGGGGAAAACACGGATCACATGCGGCTGTTTCGGTGAATATAGTATGTCTATTAATCATCCTGACCATGCCACATTTCGGGATGAAAAATGACCGAAGCAGACTCACAGAACCTGAGAAAAAAGCGCAGAAGAAAGCCGGAATCCAGCCAGCAATAACGCGGCCACAAGACATCCGGCATTACCAGGATTAACAGGCAACACCCAGGCGACACCCAGGCAACCCCCAGGCAACCCCCAGGCAACACCAGGGCAGCAATCAGCAGTCGGCAACACAGCAGTCACAGCAGGGCCTGCAGGAACCGGTGCTTGCCGCTGTCGGGCACATAGACCCGACTCAGGACGCGAACGGCGGTGCCGGATACCAACGACACGAACCGGAGACACACCCCATGGAACCCACGAAACGCATGACGCTTCGCGTGCTGCTTGCCGCCGCATTCGCGCTGACCGCTGTCAGCAGCCATGCGGACGAGAAAAAGATCACGCTCGGCTTTGCGCAGGTCGGCGCCGAAAGCGCATGGCGCACCGCCAATACGGTCTCGATCAAGAGCGCCGCGAAGGAAGCCGGCATCAATCTGAAATTCTCGGACGCCCAGCAGAAACAGGAAAACCAGATCAAGGCGATTCGTTCGTACATCGCGCAAAAGGTGGACGTGATCGCGTTTTCGCCCGTGGTCGAATCCGGCTGGGAGCCGGTGCTGACCGAAGCAAAAGCGGCCGGCATTCCGGTGATTCTCACCGACCGTTCCATCGACGTGAAAGACCAGTCGCTCTACACCACGATGATCGGCTCCGACTTCCTCGAAGAAGGCCGGCGCGCGGGCAAGTGGCTGGAAGACCGTTATCGCAACGACGCCGGCCCCATCAACATCGTCGAATTGCAGGGCACGGTGGGCTCCGCGCCCGCGAACGACCGCCATGCGGGCCTGATGGAAGTGATCAAGAACGATCCGAAGTTCAAGATCATCGCGTCGCAGAGCGGCGACTTCACGCTGGCGGGCGGCAAGCAGGTCATGGAAGCGTTCGTGAAGACCTACGGCAAGCAGATGAACGTGGTCTACGCGCATAACGACGACATGGCACTGGGCGCAATCCAGGCCATGGAAGAAGCGGGCATGAAGCCGGGCAAGGATGTGAGCGTCGTCTCGTTCGACGCCACGCACGGCGGCTTCCAGGCGATGGTCGCGGGCAAGATCAACGTGGACGTGGAATGCAGCCCGCTGCTCGGGCCGCAGCTCATGACCGCGGTGAAGGACCTCGTGGCCGGCAAGCAGTTGCCCAAGCGCATCGTGACGAACGAAACGGTGTTCCCGCAGAGCGTCGCGGCGCAGATCATGCCGCAGCGCAAGTACTGATCACGGCACACTCACAGGGCGCGCGCATAGGCACATACATGGCGGCTAACGCGATACTCGAGACGACGGGCGTCAGCAAGTCCTTTCCGGGCGTGCGGGCGCTCAACCAGGTCGACTTCCGGCTCTTTCCCGGCGAGATCCACACGTTGATGGGCCAGAACGGCGCCGGCAAGTCGACGCTCATCAACGTGCTCACCGGCGTGCATGCTCACGACGCCGGCGAGATCCGGCTGGACGGCAAGGCAGTGAGTTTCGCGACGCCGCTCGAAGCGGAAGCGGCCGGCGTTCGCACGCTCTACCAGGAAATCAACCTGTGCCCCAACCTTTCTGTGGCGGAGAACGTGTTTGCCGGCCGCCAGCCGAAACGGCGGGGCGCGATCGACTGGAAGACCATCAACGCGCGCGCCGCCGATGCACTGGCGGCGCTCAACGTGACGCTCGACGTCACGCGTTCGCTGGACGCGTATCCCGTCGCCGTGCAACAGATGGTGGCCATCGCGCGCGCTGTGTCCGTGGATGCGCGCGTGCTGATTCTCGACGAGCCCACCTCGAGTCTGGACGACAGCGAGGTGGCGCGTCTTTTCGCGGTGCTGCGCAAGCTGCGCGACTCGGGCATCGCGATCCTGTTCGTCACGCACTTTCTGGAACAGACCTACGCGGTGTCGGACCGCATCACCGTGATGCGCAACGGCGAACGCGAAGGCGAATACCTCGCGAAAGACCTGCCCATGACGCAACTCGTCGCGAAGATGGTGGGTCATGAAGGCATGAGCGAGCGGCTGGAACGCGACGTCGCAGAGCGAAAGGCAGCGCCCACGGGCGACGCGCGGCCCTTCGTGGAAATGCGCGGCGTCTCGCGGCGCGGGCTCATGAACCCCGTGGATCTCGACATCGCGCAAGGCCAGATCGTCGGGCTCGCCGGGCTGCTCGGTTCGGGCCGCACCGAAACGGCGCGGCTCCTCTTCGGCGCGGAAAAGGCCGACGGCGGCGAAGTGAGCATCGGCGGACGACGCGTGAAGCTGCGCTCGCCGCACGACGCGGTGCGCCACGGCATCGGCTATTGCCCGGAAGACCGCAAGAAAGAAGGCATCATCGCCGACCTGCCGCTGCGCGAAAACATCGTGCTCGCGCTCCAGGCACGGCGCGGCTGGTGGCGCGCCATTGGCCGCGCAAAGCAGCGCGAGATGGCGGACAGCTACATCAAGCTGCTGGGCATCAAGGCGCGCGACGCCGAACAGCCCATCGGCCTGCTCTCGGGCGGCAACCAGCAAAAGGCGCTGCTCGCGCGCTGGCTCGCCACCGAACCGAAAATGCTGATTCTCGACGAACCCACGCGCGGCATCGACGTGGCCGCGAAATTCGAAATCATGGACCGCGTGCTGTCGTTCTGCGCGAAGGGACTCGCCATTCTGTTCATCTCGTCGGAAGTGAGCGAGGTGGTGCGCGTGAGCGACCGCATTGCCGTGCTGCGCGACCGCCGCAAGGTCGCCGAAGTGACGTCCGAGGCGGCCTCCGAAGACCACGTCTACCGGCTCATTGCGGGAGGCGAACGATGAAACTCGTCAGAACGGCGCTCGCGCATCCGCTCGTGTGGCCGGTGGTCACGCTCGTGCTGCTCACGCTGCTCGATCTCGCGCACAACAGCGCGTTTCTTTCCATCCGTATGCTGGACGGCCACCTGTTCGGCGCGCCTATCGACATCCTGAACCGCGCGGCGCCGCTCGTGATCGTGTCGCTCGGCATGACGCTCGTGATCGCGACGCGCGGCATCGACATTTCGGTGGGCGCGGTGGTGGCGATTGCGGGCGCCGCAGCGGCAACGGTGCTCGCGGACGACCCATCGCAAGTCGGGCTCGCGCTCGCCGCGGCGCTCGGCACGGGCATCGCGGCCGGCGTGTGGAACGGGCTGCTGGTCGCGTTCGTGGGCATGCAGCCCATCATCGCCACGCTGATCCTGATGGTGGCGGGCCGCGGCATCGCGCAATTGCTCACAGGCGGCCAGATCATTCCGATCGGCGCGCCCGGCTATCTCGTGCTTGGCGACGGCTACCTCGTGAGCGTGCCGTGTTCGGTGTGGATCGCACTGGCCGCCATCATCGCGACGGCGCTGCTCGTGAACCGCACAGCGCTTGGGCTCTTCATTCGCGCCATCGGCATCAATCCGGTTGCCACGCGTCTTGCGGGCCTGCGTTCGGCGTCCATCGTGTTCGGCGTCTATGTGTTCTGCGGTTTGGCGGCCTCGGTGGCCGGCATTCTCGCCAGTTCCAACGTGCGCAGCGCCGACGGCAACAATGCGGGCCTGCTGCTCGAACTCGACGCGATTCTCGCCGTCACGCTGGGCGGCACGTCGCTCGCGGGTGGGCGCTTCAGCCTCGCCGGCACGGTGCTGGGCGCGCTCATCATCCAGACGCTCACGTACACCACCTACTCCATCGGCGTGCCGCCCGAAGCGACGCTCGTCGTGAAGGCTGCCGTCGTGCTCGTGGTGAGCGTGATCCAGTCGGCCACCATTCGCGCGCTGCTCGCGCGCCATCTCCAACGTGTCCTGCCTGCCGCGCGGACCCGGCCTATCGTCGAGGCATCCGAATGAGCGCCCTCAATTCCGGACCGCGCCGCCCGCTGCGCGAGCGCTGGCTGCGTCCGCTGATCGACCCGCGCACGCTGCCCATCGCCGTCACCGTCATGCTGTTCGCCGCGCTGTTCGGCTTCGGCTCGGTGATGTACACGGGCTTCTTCTCGCTGCAGGTGCTGCTCGGCCTGCTCGTGGACAACTCGTTTTTGCTCATCATCGCGATCGGCATGACGTTCGTGATCGTCTCGGGCGGCATCGACCTTTCGGTGGGCGCCGTGCTCGCGCTCACCACGATTCTGTGCGCGGTGGGCTCCGAGCGGCTGCATTGGCCCGTGTGGGCCATCGTGGTGGTGGTGCTCGCGTTCGGCGCGCTCTACGGCGCCGCGATGGGCGCGCTGATCCACTTCCTCAAGCTGCAACCGTTCATCGTGACGCTGGCGGGCATGTTCCTCGCGCGCGGCACGTGCTTTCTCATCACGACGCAATCCATCACGATCAACGACCCCGCCTTTCACGCGATTGCCGGCTTCAGCGTGCGCGCCGGCAGCGGGTCGCTGAACGCGGGCGCGCTGGTGGCCATCGTCACGCTCTTCGTCGCCATCTATATCGCGCACTACACGCGCTTCGGACGCAACGTCTACGCTGTGGGCGGCAACGAGCGCTCGGCGCTGCTGATGGGTCTACCCGTGGCGCGCACGAAGGTGCTCGTCTACGCGTTCAGCGGTTTTTGTTCGGCGCTGGGCGGGCTCGTGTTCACGCTCTACGTGCTCTCCGGCTACGGCTTGCAGGGCCAGGGCATGGAACTGGATGCGATTGCGGCCACGGTGATCGGCGGCACGCTCTTGACGGGCGGCGTGGGCTACGTGATCGGCTCCGTGTTCGGTGTGGGGATTCTGGGCACGATCCAGACGCTCATCACCTTCGACGGCACGCTCAGCTCGTGGTGGACGCGCATCGTGATCGGCGCCCTGCTCTGCGCGTTCTGCCTGCTGCAACGCGTGATCGAACGGCAGGCAACGCGCCGCAAGTCCGACGGCACAGGCGCCGGTGCGGGCGCGAAGGCGGGCCGCAAGCGGCGCACGGAGCCCGACGGCGGCGCGCTGGCTACCCAGGGCGGAACGGGGGGAACTGGCGGGGTGAATGCGACGCGGCACGGGTGACGCGATAAGGGTGACGCGATAAGCGTCGCGAGTTGAGCGCGGCGGGTTGAACGCCGCGTGCCGTTCACGACGGCGTGAGCCTCAGCAACAGCCGCCACGTACGCCACGCCAGCAACACGATGTGCAGCGCAAGACCGAGCGAAAACACCACGATCAGACACACGGCGGTCTTGCGCGAATCGTAGTGCAGCGCAGCCAGCGGCTCGTGCGAAACGAGCGAAACGGCCTCGCGCACGATGCCGAGCGCATCCGGCACGAACACCAGCGCCACGCACACCGAGAGCACCGCGAGCGGCACGACGCGGGCGCGCAGCACCATCCTCACCTGATGCCGCCGCGGCCCGGCGTCGGCGGCGCGCGCCGGCACGGGCATTTCCAGCGCCCGGGCAATCTCGGGATACCACAAGCCATACAGCACGGTGACAGCCGCGGTCAGGAGCGACGCGGCGGCAAGCAGGTCGGTCATGCGGGCGGGCCTCCTTTGGGCTGCGGTTGGTGCTTTGGTGCTTTGGCGTTTCAGCGCTCAAGCGTTCCAGTTGCCCGGCTGGCTTCATCCATCGCCGAGATGATCGGTCTGCGGCGGCACTCCGAGCAGCTTGCACAATTGCTCGTAGCTCGACGGCCGGATGTCGTAGGTCGACACGCTGCCGCGCCGGCGCGTGACCGGCGTGAGCGTGCCGTCGGCGGCGGCGAGCAGCTTGTTCAGCTCGTCCACGATGTTCGTGTTGTTGAGCACCATGGTGTAGACGCCGCCCTCGCGGTCGTAGGCGAGATTCGTCATGGACGCCGCCATGGTGGCCCGCAGCCCTTCCTGCAACTGATACTGATATTTCGAGAGCACCGAGCGGATCAGCCGCCGGCTTTCCGCCGACGTGGTCTGGAACAGCGCGGAGACGAACTGCTCGTCGGGAATGCGGCCCGCAAGCGCAATCGAGATCAGCAGGTACAGCCGGTATTCGAGCATGTCGCTGCCGCGCTTGAGCACCTTCTGCCCGCGGTACATGGAAAGGTATTCGCTCAGCGCCGCCTCGGCATGCCGGCCCAGCACGCCGGGCAACGCGGCAGCGTCGCAGCCGAGAATGCGGGCCAGTTCCTGCGCGCCTTCCGGGTCGAGCCGGTCGGGCGGAATCGTCACCGTGATCTGCATGGGCGGCCTCACCTGCTGGAACTTCCAGCTTGCGGTTTATGGAGAATCCTGTATAAATGTACAGTATGCTGCGTGCCGCCGGTTCACATCGCGCGAGTATTTTTCAGAGAAAATTCCTGCCGGAACGGAGTGCCATGGGTGCCATGGAAACAGGGGTTCACGCTATGCGCAACGGCAACGCGGCGCAGGGCACACGCGACGCTGCCGGTAACGAAGCGCAGCGCGTGCCGCCCGGCACAGCGGCCCACACGCACCCCATCACGCACCCCATGCCGGAGGTGGCGGCGTTCGTCGCGCAGTTGCGGCAGGCATTCGGCGACGCGGTGATCGAAGAAGCCGTCCATCGCGGCAAGGCTGGCGAGCCGGCTTTTTTCGCGGCGGAGAACGGTCGGACAGTCGGCACGCGGGCGCCGGCGTCTACGCAGTCGTGGGTGGTGGACGCCGCGGTGCGCGACCGGTATTACTGCCCAGGCTGCGACGGTTCGTGTGTGGGAACCGGCGCGCACTGCCGCCGCCCATGAACTGCGAAACAACGGGCGCTACGGCGATACGGAGAAACGACGTGCGATTCATTCTGACGGGTGCGGTGCTGTGCGCCCTGCTGTTCGACTTCAGCTTGCCGGCGCTGGCCGGCGAGCACTACGTCGAGGTGTGGAACCCACCCGAAGCGCGGCAGCGCCTGCACAAGCCGGCGGCCGGCGCGCGCAAGGGGTCGCGCCAGAAGCGGGCACAAAACGGCGACCACACCACGGCGCGCAAAGTCGCCGATCCGGCTGCGGCCGGCTCGGGCAGCGCTGCGGGCAATGGAACCGGCGCTGGGGCAGGCGCGGGCCGCGCCAAACGGCCACTCGATCTCGATCACGACATTCCGCGCAAGATCGGGCCGGACGGAAACATCATGCAGGTTTGAAGGCGCGATGGCGCCGCGTCCACGTAGCGCCGCGCCCACATAGCGCTGCGGCTGCACGCGGACCTCACAAAAAAAAACTCCGGCACCTTCCGGTGGCCGGAGCCCAGTCCCATGTCAAGGAGTGTCATCAAAAGAGGAGACGGCTTCATCGTAGCCAGTCGTCGCCCGCTTTCACAACGAATGCTTTCGCATATGCTTATCGCGGCGCTCGCGCGCGATCTCTCATCTTCCTCTCCCCGCGCTGCAATACCCTCGTCGCCTCATATCGTTAGCACGAAAAGTCGGTTCGCGCGGCTACCCCCGGTCACTAAGATGGCGGTTCAGGCTTACAGCCTGCCTTGATTTCGGCTTCGTGCTTCCCCTGTCCGGTCCCTTGCCGTCGCGCGTTCCCCGCGCCGCGAGCGCGCCGGCTTCCGCTAACGAAGGAGCATTGCGTTGACCCTTTTCGATTCTTCCCGCCGGCCGCTCATCGTGGGCATTGGCGGTACGACGCGTGCTGCGTCGTCCACGGAGCGCGCGCTCGACTTTGCGTTGCGCGGCGCCGAAAGCGCCGGCGCGCGCACCCAACGCTTCGGCGGCGAGTTTCTGCATCGGTTGCCGCACTACGCGCCTGAAAACCCCGAACGCACGCAGGAGCAGCGCGAACTGATCGAAGCCGTACGCGCCGCCGACGCGCTCGTCATCGCCACGCCCGGCTATCACGGCGGCGTCTCGGGCCTCGTGAAGAACGCGCTGGATACGCTCGAAGAACTGCGCAACGACGAGCGGCCCTATCTCGACGGACGCGCCGTCGGCTGCATCGTCACGGCCTATGGCTGGCAGGCCGCGGGTTCGGTGCTGACCTCGCTGCGCTCCATCGTCCATGCGTTGCGCGGCTGGCCTACGCCGTTCGGCGCCGGCATCAACACGCTCGAGACGCGCTTCGAGACGCCGCACACGTGTTCGGACCCGAAGGTGGTCGATCAACTGGCGACGGTGGGCAAACAGGCCGCGCAATTCGCCATCGCGTTCAACGCGGGGCGCGCCGAAGAAGAGGATGAGGCAGTCGCATCGGCGGCGCATCGCAGTGCGCGGCTGCTGAGCCTTGCCGGTTGACGACGTGCCGAGGGCGACGGGCCGGGCCTTCGCGCTCGGCCATGGAAGCTCGCGCATGCAGGCGAGGCGCTCATCCTCGTCTCTCTCGTCCCTCATGAGCGTTCCACACCGCCATCGATTTGCTTGCGAAGAAAGATTGGTTCCGCCGCCGCGTTGCGTGCCGTAGGCTGCTCTTCAGTCATCCAATGAAGCAACCCTGCACGCGAGCACCATGAACCGGGCCATCCAATACAAGGGCTACGCGGTCACGCCAGTCGCCCAGCGTCTGCCGAACGGCCTCTTCGCCGCCGGCCTCACCATCGAGCGCGTCGCCATCGAACGCGTGGCCACGGAAACCGCCGCCGCCAACGAAAGCGACGCGCGTTCGTTCGATGCCCTCGACTACTTCTTCGACGAGGAACATGCCCTCGCCTATGCGTCCCGCTGGGGCCGCCGGTGGATCGACAACCGCAAACGCGGACAGTAACCGGCCCAGCGCGCCGCGCATTGCCGCCGTCACGGCGCCGCTGCGAGGGGTGTGACAGAATAGGCGGCATCCTCGCCGCCTGCTCTCGCGCTCCATGTCCGATACCCTGTCGCATGTTGCAGAAGACCACGCCGACGCCGATACGGCGTTCCGCCACTGGACGTTCGACACGCCCGGTCCCGTGCGCATCGGCTCCGATGACCACCGGCGCATGTTCTGCCGGATGCTGCTTGACACCCACCACCCCTACAAGCCCGCCGTCATCGACTGGCCGCCGCTCGCGCCCGACGCGCTTGCGCGCCTCACGTCGCTGCCCATCTGGGACATGGCCGTGCAGACCGAAGGCCGCGCCTCGGTCCGCGTGAGGACCTACGCCGCGAGCATCCGCGAGCCGCTCCTTGCCGAAGCGCTCGCGCTCGACGCCGACGAGGAAGCGCGCCACAAGGTCGTGCTCTCGAAGCTCGTGCAGGCCTATGGCATCGCGCTTGCGCCGGAGCCCGACTACATCGAGCCGCGCGACGCCGAATGGGCCTGGATGCTCACGGGCTACAGCGAATGCATCGACAGCTTCTTCGCCTTCGGGCTCTTTCGCGCCGCGCGGGAATCGGGTTACTTTCCCGAGCCGCTTGTCGAAACCTTCGAGCCCGTGATCCAGGAAGAAGCGCGCCACATTCTCTTCTTCGTGAACTGGGTGACCTGGTACCGGCGCAATCTGCCGTGGTGGCGGCGTCCGTGGCACACGCTGCGCGTGGCGGCAATCTGGATTGCGCTCGTGCGCGAACGGCTTGCCATTGCGCGCGGCATCGACGCGGACGGCGGCGTGCACGACTCCAACTTTCTTGCCGCCAATCGCGGCACGCTCAACGCAACGCTGACGCCGAAAGCGCTCCTCGACATGTGCCTCGAAGAAAACGAGCGGCGCATGAGCGGCTACGACGCAAGGCTGGTGCGTCCTTCGGTGATGCCCGCCGTCGCGCGCTTCGCGCTGCGTTTTCTGAAACGATGACAAACCTGGGTGAGGAGCCTTGCGCATGACGTGGAGCGTCGACACACAACTCGCCTTGACCGCGGTGCAGGCCGTGCAAGCCATCCAGGCAGGCCGTCTGAAGGCCACCGATTACGTCGCGACACTGCTCGCCAGAGCGCAGGCGCTCGCGAATCTCAACGCACTGACCGAACTCGACGTGGAAGGCGCACTGGCCGACGCCCGCCGCATCGACTCCATGACGCCCGAGGCGCGCGCCTTGCTGCCGCTCGCGGGCTTGCCCGTCGTCATCAAGGACAACATCAATACGCGGCGGCTCAGCACGACGGGCGGCACGCCCGCGCTGGCCGGCTTCAGGGCCGCTGACGACGCGCCGTCGGCGAAGCGTCTGTTCGAAGCAGGCGCCATCCTGCTCGGCAAGGCCAACATGCACGAACTCGCGCTCGGCATTACGAGCACCAATCTGAGCACGCACGCGGGCCCCGTGCGCAACCCTTACGACCCGGGGCTGATCCCCGGCGGCTCGTCGGGCGGCACGGCCGCCGCCATCGCGGCGCGCATCGTGCCGGCCGGCCTCGGCAGCGATACCGGCGGCTCGACGCGCATTCCAGCCGCGCTGACCGGCATTGCGGGCTTCAGGCCCTCGGTGGGCGACGGCGGCGCGGCGCGCCGCTATCACGATCCGCAGGCCGTGGTGCCCATTTCGCACACACGCGACACCGTAGGCCCGATGGCGCGCACCGTCGCCGACATCGCGCTGCTCGACGGCGTCATCACGGGCGACGCCACGCTGCCCGACGTATCGCTCGCGACGCTCAGAATCGGCCTGCCCGCGCCGCTGTGGGAGGGCCTCGAACGCGCGCTGGAGACAACGGCACGCGACGCGCTCAAGCGGCTCGAAGCGGCCGGCGTGACGTTTGTGGAAGTGGCCATGGCGGACCTGCTCATGCTCGACGAACGCACGGGCGGCCCCGTCGCGATCCACGAAGCGGGCGAGGACGTGCACGACTGGCTCGTCGCGAACCGCGCGCCGGTGAAGACCGTGGCCGCGCTTGCCGCGAGTATCGCGAGCCCCGACGTGCGCCGCGCCTACGACGCGATACTCGACGGCGGCTGGCGCGACGCGTACCACGAGGCGATCACCGTGTGGCGGCCGAAGCTCCAGCAGCACTATGCCGAGACCTTCGCGACTCACCGGCTCGATGCCCTGCTCTTTCCCACCACGATGCTCGCCGCCGTGCCGCTCGACGAAGTGAACGGCTCGTCGAGCGTCTCCATCGACGGCGGCCCGCCCGTCAACGAGATGAACGCCTATCTGCGCAATACCGACCCCGCAAGCAACGCCGGCGTGCCCGGCCTCTCGCTGCCGGCCGGCCTCACGTCCGCGAAACTGCCGGTGGGACTGGAACTGGACGGACCGCTCGGCAGCGACCGCCGGCTGCTCGCCATCGGCATGGCGTTCGAACAGATTCTCGGCCCACTGCCCGCGCCCGTGCTATGAGCGGCGCGCCCCTTGCCCGATACGTGCCGCGCGCACAGATGCCGCGCGCCCTTTCCATCGCATTCACCGCGCTGGCCGCGTGCCTCGCCGTGCTGGCGAGCACGGCGTGCACGCACCTGGCCGCCGTCGATTCGAACGCGTTGTGGAAGATCGTAGGCGGCCAATGCGTGCCGGCCGCGCAGGCGTCGCGGCCGCCGGGACCGTGCACGAAGGTGGATTTGCAGGCGCATTACGCGCTGCTCAAAGACATCAACGGCGCTGCGCAATATCTGCTGATTCCGACCGATCGCGTTGCGGGCATCGAAAGCCCCGAGATTCTCTACGCAGGCTCGCCCGAGTACTGGGCCGACGCATGGACCTCGCGGCACTACGTCGAAACGCGCGTGAAGCGCACGCTCGCCGCGGATCAGATCGGGCTCGAGATCAACTCGGCGCATCGGCGCTCGCAAAACCAGTTGCATATCCACATCGATTGCCTGCGGCCCGACGTGACGAGCGCGCTCGCGCCCCATCGAACCGATTCGCCCAACACGTGGCGCGAAATGACGCTGGACGGCAACCGCTACCGCGTCATGCGCGTGACGAGCCTGAAAGACGCGAGCAATCCCTTCCGAGTCGTGGCGCGCAGCCTGCCGGATGGGCAGGCCATGGACACGCAGACGATTCTCGTGACCGGCGCGGGGGCGGATGCCGGCGATGGATGGATTGTGGTGAACAGCAGTCTGGACGGCGACGATGGGACAGGGACGGCGGAGGGATTGCTGGACCACGCCTGCCGGGTGGGGACGGCGGGGTGAACTTCGCGGATGGTTCTTGCCCGATGTGCTGTCGAGCCAATGCGCGCGGCGTCGTGTGGCGACCAACAAGCTTTGACATCAGTTCTGCTTTCGACAGCCGTCGTTCAGCCTGGCCACGAACGCACGACAATTTCATACGCCGCATGCCATGCTTCGCCGCGTTGATTACATCGGATGTAATTGGCGCAATGAACGACCGCTTCTACTCTTCGGCTGTCGCGCCTCCATTCCGGTAGCGCTCATCGCCGAGGAAATACCATGTCCAGCTATACCGCTTACACGATCGAAACCGCTCCCCCACAATCGAGGCCCGTGCTCCAGCAATTGCAGGAGGCGTTCGGGCTGATCCCGAACATCGCGGCCACGATGGCCGGGTCGCCGGTGCTGATCAACGGCTTCATGGGCCTGTTCCAGCGCGTCCATGCAAGCAGCCTGACCGAGCCGCAGATTCAGACAGTGTTGCTCACCAACGCCGTCGCGAACGCCAGCGCATGGCCGGTCGCGTTTCACACGGCGCTCGCGTTGAAGCAGGACGTACACCGCGCCGATATCGATGCGATCCGGCACGGTGCCTTGCCGGCCGACGCTGGACTGGCCGCGCTATCGGCTTTGGCGCGCACGCTGATAGAAAAACGCGGCCACCTGGCCGAATCTGACCAGCGACGCTTTCTGGAAGCGGGGTTCAGCCTCGAGCAGATACTCGAGGTCATTGCGGTGGTGGCCGCATCGACGATCACGAATTACACGAGCAGCGTAACGCACCCTCCGCTCGAAGCGCAGTTCGAGGCGTTCGCCTGGCATGCGCCTGTACCCTGAGCCATCCTTGATCATCCATGTCAATTGGGAGGAGTCTGATGAGCGCCACCCGTCCCGATGCGAAAGCGCTGCCGGGTGATCTCGGCGACCTGCTGCGGTATTGGCGCGACGTGCGTGGCATGAGTCAACTCGATCTGTCGCTCGAGGCAGGCGTCTCGCAGCGTCAGATCAGTTTCATCGAAAGCGGGCGCAGCGTGCCGGGTCGGGACACGCTTCTGACACTTGCACAGACGCTCGATGTGCCGCTGCGCGAGCGCAATGCCCTGTTGCTCGCTGCTGGCTACGCGCCCGTGTATTCAGAGGCGCCATGGGACGCACAGGAGATGCATAGCGTCATCCGCGCGCTGGAACGGGTCGTTCGCCAGCATGAGCCCTTTCCCGCGATCGTGATGGATCGCCACTGGAACGTTCTGATGACCAACAGCGCGGCGCCGCGCTTCTTCGACTGTTTCATCGACATGGCCTCACGCGAAGGCCCGCGCAACATGCTGCATCTGATCTTCGATCCGCAGGGGATGCGTCCATTCGTGGCCGATTGGGAGACCGTCTCGCGAAGCTTGCTGCAACGCGTGCATAGGGAATCGGTCGGCCACATGGTCGATGCCGGCACCAGGCGTCTGCTCGACGAACTGCTTGCCTATCCAGACGTGCCGCGCGACTGGAAGATGCATCATGGGCCGTACACCCCACCTACGATGCCCATCATTCCGATTGGCTTCATGAGCGAGGGAGTCGTGCTTCGATACTTCTCGATGGTCACCACCGTTGGCGCCCCGCAGAACGTTGTGGCACAGGAGCTGCGCCTGGAATGCATGTTCCCCGCTGATGACGAAACCGAAACACGCCACCGGCAGTTGCTCGCCGTGCATTCCAAAGGTCACTGAAGCGCAGGCTGATATTGCCGTCGGCATCAACGGTAGTGGCTCCCCCATGATTTCCGGCGCCATCCCCAATCAGGGGGATACAGCGCACCCCAGCGCACAAGGTAGCCTTGCACCTCAAGCAACCGGGGAGTGCAGGGAGTGCAATGAGCGCCTACGTTTACGCCGATTCCGAAAAGCCGACGTCGGCGGGTTCTCCGTACACCCCGCGGATGACGTCGCGGCGCCGGCTGGCCTATGCCGCGGTCGGCACGTTCATCGGTTTGATGACGACCTTTCCCAACGCACTCACCAACGTCAATCTCGGGACCATCTCGGGCTCCCTCGGCCTGTATACGGCAGAAGCGAGCTGGCTTCCCGCGCTCTATTTCGGAATGAACGCGAGCGCGAACCTCACCTTGGTCAAGGCGCGCGCGCAATTCGGCATTCCGCTGGTCACACAGGGGTTGTTGATCCTCTACGCGCTCGTCGCTGCGCTGCAATTACTATTGCCCGGCTTTCCCATGGCGGTAGCAGCGCGCGTTGCCAACGGCCTCGAAACGGGCGCGCTGACCAGCCTTTCCATCTACTACTTCCTGGTGATCATGTCGGCGAAGCACCGTCCGCTGGCGCTCATCATCGGGATCAGCCTGACGCAGTTCGGCACGCCGCTGGCGCGCCTGATACCGGTGGAGCTATTGAGCACGGGCGGTTGGCAAGGCATGCATTGCATCGAGCTGGCCGTGCCTCTCGCGATACTGGCCGCGATCCTGCTTGCGCCCTTACCGCCCAGTGACCGGGCACGCTCCTTCGAGCCGATCGACTTCGTCAGCATCGCGCTGCTGGTGCCCGGCATCGTGCTCGGCTGCGAAGTGCTGGGCCTCGGACGCTCGGTCTGGTGGCATGACACGCCCTGGCTGGGCCGCATGCTGGCCGGCTGCGTGCTGCTGCTCGCGATCGGCATCGGTATCGAGGCCAACCGCAAGCGGCCCCTGCTCGAACTGAAGTGGCTGTCCACGGTCAATATCGCCCGCTTCGTCGGCATCGCGCTCCTGATGCGACTCGCCCTCGCCGAGCAGACCTTCGGTTCGGTCGGGTTGCTGTCAGCCGCCGGCCTCGACAACGACCAGCTGCACATCCTGTTCGTCCTGGTGGCACTGGCGATGGTGGCCGGTATGGCCGTGAGCGTGCTGACCTTGAGCGAAGCACGGCTGCCTTATCACGTCATGCTGGCGGCCCTCTGCATCGCCGCAAGTGCATTGCTCGACAGCCATGCCAACAACCTGACGAGGCCGGAACAGCTGTACCTCAGCCAGGCGTTGATCGGCTTCGGCACCACGCTCTTCATCGGCCCCGCCATGCTGTATGGATTCATCCAGATGCTGCGCAAAGGCACCGACCACTACATCACGCTGGTCGTCGTCTTCAGCATCACGCAGAACGTCGGCGCGCTTGCCGGTTCGGCCATGATGGGCAGCTACCAGATCGAACGCGCCCACGTGCACAGCGACGACCTGGCAACTCAACTGGCGATCGGCAAGCCGGCCGTGAGCAGCCGTCTTTCGGCGGGCGCCGCCGCGGTTGCCCCCGTGGTGAGCGACCCAGCAATGCGCGCCGCCGAAGGCGGCGCGCTGCTGAACCAGTCGATATCCGGCGAGTCGTCCGTACTCGCCTACGACGACGTGTTCCGCCTGCTGGCGTCGCTTGCTGCCGGCACGGCGGGCGCAGTCGCCCTTTCGCTGTTCTTCAATTACCTACGACCATCCGCCCGACAGGTGCAGCCATGACTTCTCCGCCCACGACGTCCGCCACATGGGCGCCGCCCCGCCGGCGCTTCTGGGTAACGGCATTCGTCGCGGTCATCGCGCTGACCGCCCTGCTCGCCATCGCTCGCGCGTGGGGCTGGTTTTCACTGCACAGCGAAACGACGGAGGACGCCTATGTGCGCGGGCGCACCACGGTCATTGCACCGCAGGTGAGCGGGTATGTCGCGAAGGTAACGGTGCATGACTACGAGCACGTGCAAGCAGGCAAGGTACTGGTTCGCATCGACGACAGCAGCTATCGCGCTCGGGTCGAACAAGCCCAGGCCGCGCTGCAGGCAGCGCAAGACAATCTCGCCAACAACGCCCAGGCGCATGCTTCGAGCGAAGCAGCCTTGAAAAGCCAGGACGCGGGCATACTCAACGCCCAGGCCCAGTTGGCCAAGGCGAAAGCCGACATGGCTCGCATCGCGAAACTGGTCGCCGACGGCTCCGTGTCTTTGCGCGAGCGCGACCAGGCCGTTGCCGCGCTCGCGCTGGGCGAAGCGCAATTACGGCAGACACAGGCAGCGCGAGAACAGGCGCGGCAAGCCATCCTGACGGTCGAAACAGCGCGCCTCAGCCTGCAGGCCGCCATCGCCGAAGCCAGGGCGCAGTTGGATGCCGCCCAGATCGATCTGGGCCACACCGTGATACGCGCGCCGGAGAGCGGACAGTTGGGCGAAATCGCTGTGCGACTGGGCCAGTACGTGACGAACGGCACGCAACTCATGGCGGTGGTGCCGGATGAACGCTGGATCATCGCCAACTACAAGGAGGCGCAAACCGCGCACATGAGGGTGGGCCAGCCGGTGAGCTTTACGGTCGACGCGCTCGACGGCGCGCGGTTGCAGGGGCATGTAGAACAGATCTCGCCAGCGGCGGCCAACGAGTTTTCCGTGCTCAAGCCGGACAATGCGACCGGCAACTTCGTCAAGGTGCCGCAACGCATCGGCGTTCGCATTACCGTCGATCCGCACCAGGATCTCGCAGCGCGGCTGCGTCCCGGGATGTCGGTGGTCACGGACGTCGACACGCGCGCCGCGGCTCGCCGCGACAACTCGACCGATACGCAGCGCCGCTCATGATACGTCGTCGTTTTATCGTATTGCTCGGTGCCGCACTGGCCGCTTGCGCGGGTCCGCGCAGGCAGGCGCCGGCCGAATCGGGCGTTCAGGCGCCGCAGGCCTGGCGCGCGCCGACCCACGCCGGCACGAACACACTGCGGCTCGACTGGTGGAAGTCGTTCGGCGACGCCACGTTGGACGCCCTCGTCGAGCAAGCGATGTCGCACAACGACGACATTGCTCTGGCCGCGGTCAATGTCGAGGAGGCACGAGCCCAGCTTGCCTATGCCCAGGCGCAGCGTATGCCGAACGTGCAGCTTGCCGCCGACGGCGGTCGCGAACGCAACGTCAATCCGGGATTCGGCGTGCCCGAGGAACAGGCCGCCGGCGAAGCGCTGGTACAGGCCAGCTACGACCTCGATCTGTTCGGCAGACTCAAGGCCAGCAGCGCGGCTGCGCGCGCCTCGCTCCTCGCCACGGAAGACGCGCGGCAGACCGTGCGGCTGGGGGTGGCCGCCACCGTCGCGACCAGCTACTTTACGTTGCTCTCGCTCGACGCCCAACTGGCGATCGTGCGGCAGACCCTTCAGGTGCGGCGCGACGAACTCCATATCGAGCAGCATCGCTTCGATGCCGGTTATTCGACGGCACTCGACCTGACCCGCGCGCAAGCGGAGCTGGAATCCACGGTGCAACGGGTACCGGGCCTCGAGCTTGGAATGGCGCGCGCGGAAAACAGCTTGAGCCTATTGCTGGGTCGCGTACCCGGCGCGATCGCGCGTCCGCACCGCTTCGAGCAACTCACGCTACCGGAGATTCCGGTCGCGCTGCCGTCGGTCGTGCTGCGCAGCCGCCCTGACATCGCAGCGGCCGAAGCGCGCCTCGCCGCCACTGACCACACACTCGATGCCGCGCGCGCCGCCTTTCTGCCGGATATCCGGTTGTCTGCAATGGGCGGCTTTGTCGGGTCTACGCTGGTCGATGCGAGCCCGGTCAGCGTCTGGTCGATCGGCGGCAGCATTCTCGCGCCACTCCTCGACGCGGGCCGGCTGCGATCGCAAGAAGACGTCGCCACCGCGCGTCGCGACGAAGCCGCCTTCGCCTATCGGAAGACGGTGATGCAGGCGTTTCGCGAGGTGGAGGACAACCTGGCCGCCACAGCGAAATATCGGGAACAGTACGAATCGCTATCCCGCACGTGCGACATCCTGCAACGTGCTTTCTCCCTTGCCAGCAGCCGATACCGCGAAGGCTATGCCACTTACCTGGACCAGCTGGACGCGCAGCGCAATCTGCTTGCTGCCCAACTGTCACTGGTGCAGTCGCGCCAGGATCGTTTCGATGCTGCGGTCAGCCTGATACAGGCGCTGGGCGGTGGCTGGGCACCCGACACGCAACGTCGGGAGGCGCGAGACGGATCGCAAGACGGATAACCCACGAGCGGGCCCACTGAAACGCGGCGGGGCTTCCTGATGCCAGGAAGCCCCGCTGTTTTACAGACCCCAGATTGCACGGCAGCGTGGGACCGAACATCAGTGCCCAACTGCCCGTTCGTCAGATGAAGTTTTCGGTAATCATCTCCCACACTTCGCCGCCCTTGCCGTGCAGGACCGCCTTGGCCGTGTACAACGCCATGCCGATCGCAGGTTCGACGGCGACGAACGGTGGCATCACCAGTTCCATGGCGTTGACCTTGACGTCGAGCAACGCCGGACCGGGCTGGGCCAACCAGTCGACCACCGCGGCCTCGATGTCTTCTGCCTTGTCGACATGCCGGCCCCACAGTCCCACGGCCTTCGCCACGTTGCCGAAATCCGGATTCTGCAAATGCGTGAAGGTGTTGAGCATGCCTTCGGCCTTCTGCTCGATTTCCACGAAGCCGAGTTTGCCGTTGTTGAATACCACCACCTTGATCGGCAGTTGCTCCTGAACGATCGTCAACAGGTCGCCGAGCAGCATGCTGAAACCGCCGTCGCCGCACAGGGCGACAACCTGCCGCCCGGGTTGGCACTTTTGCAGCCCGATGGCGGAGGCCATGCCGCTCGCCATGGT
The DNA here is from genome assembly GCF_048957895.1 of Paraburkholderia sp. A1RI_3L. Classification (NCBI taxonomy): domain Bacteria; kingdom Pseudomonadati; phylum Pseudomonadota; class Betaproteobacteria; order Burkholderiales; family Burkholderiaceae; genus Paraburkholderia; species Paraburkholderia sp. A1RI_3L. Next base: position 17,481 of record NZ_JARCHA010000004.1, on the reverse strand, counting down.
CCCGTGCAAGAGGCTGGTAAAGAAGCGGCGCTTGCCGTTCGCCCGCATATGGCGCAAGGCCCACACGACGGGCGTGCCGTCATCGCAGGCGAAGAGCGTGTCCTCGGCGGCGTGCCTGTCGATCAGTTCTGTCACGTGGATACCGGACAACCCGCTGTGATATCCCGGCCGGGCATGTTCGCGGGCGGCCTGCTCGCCTTCCTGGTAACGCATCACGAATGTGTCGCGGAATTCGGTGCGCTCGTGCTGTACCAGGCGAGGCAGCAATGCCGCCAGCGTGTCCTTGATGTCGCCCACTACGCCGATCTCTACCGGATGGCGACGGCCGATGTGACTGGAGTCGATATCGATCTGCACGATCCTGGCATTCGACGGGTAGAACTGGCTCCACGCGAAATCGGCACCGAGCAGCAGCAAGGTGTCGCATTCCAGGATCGCCTTGTAGCCCGCTTCGTTGCCGATCAGTCCGGTCATCCCGATGTCGTACGGGTTGTCGGGTTGCAGCGCATCCTTGGCACGCGAGGTGCGGGCAATCGGCGCATTCAGGCGCGAGGCCGTCGCCATAATTTCCGCGTGCGCGCCCATGCAGCCTGAGCCGCCGTAGATCGTGATGTTGCCGCCCGTGTTGAGGATGGCGGCAATCCGGTCGAGCTCTTCGTCGTTAGGTCGGATGACCGGCTTGCTCACATGCACGCTAAACGGCAATTCGTCGACGGCGTCTTCGCGCGAGACGTCGGCCGGGACGATCAGCACCGCCACGCCGCGTTGGGTCAGCGCGGCCTGACACGCGGCGACGGTCTTGCGACGCGCCTGATCGGACGAATAAACCATGTCGCAATACACGCTGCACTCGCCATAGACTTTCTTGAAATCGACCTCCTGAACCGACTGGAAGCCAAGGTCCTTGCGGATCAGTTGACTGGCGATGAGGATTACCGGGGCCCGGTTGCGATGGCCGTCGTACAAGCCGTTGATGAAGTGCAAACTACCGGGACCGCAACTCCCCGCACACGCGACCAGCCCGCCCGTGAGTTGCGCCTCGGCGGACGCGGCAAACGCGCCCGCTTCTTCGTGGCGCATGGTGATCCATTCGATATTGCTCCCGGTAATCGACTCCGCAATCCGGTTCAGCGTATCGCCAACGATGCCGTAGCAGCGCTCGACGCCGGCAGACTCCAGAACTTCGACAATGACATCCGCTACCTTCTTGCTCATGTTCAGCCTCCGGTTTGTCGGCTTCCCTCCGCGTGAAACATCAAGAAGGCGGAGGTTCGGTTCCTTGCTCGCATGGCGGTGGTGTTCCAGCGCACTACCCAGATGCGTCGCATCCGTCTTACCGTTCAGCGCAGGCAACAGCGCACCGAGCGTGTCCTTCATTCGATGTAGCGTTTTCGAAGTGCGCCGAACCGTTATTCGGCCAGCTACGCCATGCGTCGCCAGCGACGGTGTGCAACGGCCGCAGTATCAGGCAGCAGACACGCGCCAACTATCCCCCGTGTGGGGGGCTGCAAGCTTCGATAGCGCGCGTTGTCTATCGCGCGTCGTTCTTGATGATGCCCTCGGCAATCGCGAGACGTACGATGTCGGCGTTGCTGCGCAGCCCGAGCTTTTGCATGAGTCGCGTTTTGTGCGTGCTGATCGTTTTCGCGCTGAGCGAAAACCGTTCCGCGATCTCGGTGACGGAAGCCCCCGATGCGAGCAACCTGAACACTTCGAATTCACGGTCGCTGAGTGCGGACATCGTCTGTACCTCTGCATCGAGCTTCGCGAACAGAAGTGCTTCCATCAGCGATGGATCGACGAACTTTCCTCCAGACGCCACTTTATGGATAGCCGTGATCAGGACGTCGGGGTCGCCGTCTTTTGTCAGGTAACCATGAGCGCCGACGCGCAGCGCCCGTGTCGCCAACTCGGCTTCCGCATGCATGCTGAGAACCAGGATGCGTGACGCCGGCCGGATCGATGCAATCTGCTTGATCAGATCCACACCATGGACACCTGGCATCGTCATGTCCAGCAGAACGACATCGACAGGGTTGGCGCCCAGCCATGCAAGGGCTTCCGCTCCGCTGCCTGCTTCTGCGGCCACCACCAGATCGCGGTCCGTCTCGCAAATGCGCCGCAGACCGCGACGCACAATCGCATGATCGTCAACAATAATGAGCCTGACCATTTTAAAAGGCTCCTGAAGGAATAATTAAGCTCACGGTTGTGCCAAAACCGGGTGCGCTTTTGATCGACAGACTCCCGCCACACATGCGCGCGCGTTCCCGCATGCTGAGTAAGCCGTATGACTGAGCTTCCAGCGAGGCATCGACATCGAATCCACATCCGTCGTCGATGATCGACATGCTCAACGTACCATCCTCGTTTGACCAATACACCCTGACCGACCGTGCATGGGCATGACGAATGATATTGGTCAGCGCGCCCTGTGCCAGCCGGAATATCGCCGTGGCCACCATTTCGTCCAGCAACGGTACTTCACCGCAATGCTGAAATGCACAGGCAATGCGGTTGCGCGTCGTAAAATCGGTCGTCAGCCATTTGAGCGCCGCCACGATTCCGTAGTCCAGAGCGACCGGACGCAGCGCGTTCGAAACGTTTCGCACAGTGGCAATCGTCCCGTCGATCATGTCGAGCATCTCGTCCGCGCTTCGTGTCGCATCGGCGGGCGTAATGCCGGGACGTTTCAGCAGAAAAGCTTCGATCTTGAGCGCCGTGAGTGATTGACCCAATTGGTCGTGAACTTCGAGCGCGATTCGCTTGCGCTCTTCCTCGCGCGCGGATTCGAGGTAGGCCGACACACCGCTGATCCGGCCACTCAGCGCCAATGCCTCCTCGGTGCGCTCCTCCGCACTCGCACGCAGTCTGGATTGGCGCACGAAATGAAGGGCGACCAGTGCGACCGCGAACACTAAAGCCGCCGTTGCGCCCAGGTTCCATGCGACGTCGCGCCACCATCGCGCCAGCAGATCGTCCCTCGATATCCCGACCATGACAAACACGGGAAAATTGGCCAACCTGCGGTAGCTGTAGAGCCGGTGCACACCGTCCGCTGTCGATTGGACAAGAATGCTGCCGACTGGGCCGTCGGATCGATACGATGCGAACACCTGCCGGTTACCGATTGGACGTCCGCTCAACGCGTTATTCGACGGTCTGGAGAGAAACGTGTAATCGTCTTCGGAGTTGAGAAAGATCCTGTCTTCCTGACCAATCGACAACGATCGATAAAACGTCTTGAATAGCTCGATGTCGATGGTCACGAGTGCGACCCTGTGCGAACCCGAGCCCGTGGCGGGGATACGCCGCATCATGGGGATCACCAGCTTTCCGGTCCATGGGCTCACCATAGGGCGGCGAATGCACGGCTTTTCACATTCGAATCCTGCCGACAGATCCAATGCCGATTTTGGTGGCGTCACATTGTTATAAAGGGCGATCGAATCGCCATCTACTGTAATGGAATTTTTTTCGGTGTCGGCCACGGCAACGGAATCGATGCCAGGCATACGCCGCTTAATGGCCGAAATGGTGGATTCGAGCGTGCGATCGCTGCGGCTGGTCGAATGAAGCGTTGCGTCGGCCACCGACGCAAGAACGAGTTGTGCCTGCAGGAACACGCCGTCAGCGTGTTGCGCTGCAAGCTTCGCCAGTTCCTCTCCGCGGTCGTGCATCGAGCGCAACTCTTCAAGTCGAACCGCCCAGTTGCGCCACCCTTCAATACCGAGCAGGCAAACACAAAAAAGCGCGACGAAAAGTACGACCAGATAACCTTGCGGATAGTTTTTGGACATTTAGTCGCCTGCAAGAAGGGGGCTGCCGGCGATGCGCGACATCGCGTTTCGAGCCGGTGCCGCTGCAAATGCAAGGTCACAGAACATTCTGCAACGCCTTCTGTGTACCCGCGACGTCCAGTTGATGACGCCAGAAGCGCATCAGCACCACGCGTATCGCGTGGCTTTCGTCCGGCGACAGAAACATGTCCGCGTTCGGCACGACATCGTCATGCCTCACCAGCGCCGCGAAGCGCTGCTGACAAACGTTCAACCTGTCGGTATCGACATCCAGACGTGCCGGAATCGAACCCTTCTCGCGAGAGAAGTCGATCTGCACCGTTGGGTCGGTCGCTACCTCGGCCAGCAGGTTCTGCGCCTTTATCTTTGCCGGCTCATCTGTCTTCGGAAACACCCATACGTCGCCGCCGATCATCGCCGTCTGCTCCGGCCCGGTGCCGATTCCGGGCAGGCATCCAAAGTCTTTTCCGGCAGATAGGCTTTTCGCAATGAACTCGCCTTCAGCCCAGTCCCCCATGAACTGCACAGCCGCGTGATTCGAGATGACCTGTCGCGTTGCATCGCTCCACGTGGACGCTTGCAGTGAAGGTTCGGCGAGGTCTCTGATTTCGCCCAGGTAAGTCAGGACGCGAGTGAGTTCGGGCGAAGCCGCCAGCGCCACGTCATGATCCCGGTATAGCCGCAGGAACCGCTCCTTGCCCGCCACGCCAAGCAGCAAGCTATCGAAGATTATCTTGACTTCCCAGTCTTGCGGGCCTATGGCCACCGGGACGAAACCATGGTCTCGTGCTTTGCGCAAGTCCGCGATCAACTCGTCGATATTGCCAGGCGGGGAATCCACTCCGCTTTTCCTGAAAACCGTCCACGAGAAAAAAATCGCGCTGTAATTGTGGATGCCCAGCGGCACCGCATAGAAGTGTCCGTTGCGCCGGATGATGCTTTGCACGTAGGCGGGAAAAACATTCGCCCAGTTGTTCCTGCTCGACACGGAATCAAGCCGTCGCAATTGTCCGTCTTCGACGAGCTGGTCGAATTGCCGGGAGATATTAAATTGCGCAACATCGGGTGAATGGCCGTCGCGCATCGACCGAATGGTCGTTTGCTCGGCGGCGAGCGCGCCGGGTGCAATCTGCACTGTCAGTCGTCCGCCCGCTGCGTTGAAGGCGGCCACGACGTGGCTCAACGCGGCCGACTCGGAGGGCGACGACCACCACGTCAAGAGGTCGAGATGCGATTCGTTGTGCCGGTAGTGCGAGACGGTATACCCCACCGCGACACCAAGAACGACCAGTGCCGCGACTACACCCGCTGCTGCACGTCGAGTACACAGGCGCTTCATGTCATCTCACACGCCGTTCGGAAATCTGGGGCTTCGACGTCGACGCGGGCATCGTCGCACTGTGCGAGGCGGCACTCCGACCACTGAGACTGGCGCGGACCGTTTGCCTGGGTAGGAATCGCCCTACCCCATATTTAAGGGAATTTTCCACGGCTGACAGGCAGGTTGCTGATAGGCAGATCGCAGCAGTGAAACTAATATTTTTTTCCATGATTAGGGAATTCACAACGCACCTGGATGGTGCCTGCGAGCTTGCATTAAGCACGTCGATCACCGAGTCAAGAGCTTACACGGAGCGTCGAATGATCTCTTTTCCTCCTTTCCAGCTGGACTCCGACAACAAATGCCTCTGGAAGTCCACCGCGACGGGTACCATGCACAGACTGACATTGGCTCCGCGAGCCTTCGACATGCTCGAATTCCTGATACAGAATGCCGGGCGGCTGGTGACTCACGAAGGCCTGTTGACTGCATTGTGGCCCAATCAGTGGGTGCAGCCAGAAGTCATCAAAACGCACGTCAGGTCGATTCGCTCCGTTCTGGAAGACGATGCGAGGCAACCCAGGTTCATCGAGACGCATCGTAGCCGAGGGTATCGGTTCATTGCCGATATCGTATCGAGCGGGCCGGATCGACTTATCGTGCCGGCACGGGCCGACACCGTCGTTATGTCAACGTCCGGCGCGCATGTTCCAGGCCGTCTGACGCTGCGGGAAATCGCCGCGCTGCTGGAACAGATTCCGGATGAGCCGCCTGACGCGTGGGCGAGGGAGGATACGTATAAGGCCCACTCTTTGACGGTAGACGGGCTCCCGCCTTGCGCACACGACTTCCAGGCTGCTCGCCTGACGGTGATTGTGACGTATCTGCGAGACGACGCCGATAGGGTCGTGCGCCCCGCAAACGTACTTCATTAAGACCTTCGCCCCCGGTCTCTCCAGACAAGGCTCACGGGCGGCCCTGCCATCGTCGCGCACTCGCGCCATATACCAGTCTGCGCACGCGATTCAGGTTGCCCAGCGGACGGAACGGCGCTGGCGCGTTCCAGGGATTGAAAGCCATATCAGCGACGGCTTGTGCCTGGCGTCTGCCCTCCTCACTGTCGAGCGACCGACGCGATATCGTCAACGTGGCGATATCGATCGGTGCAGAGTCAGCCTCCTGCCACGGTACGGCGGCATCCTCGATGGGCGTACGTACTTCGTCAACGAACCGCTGCAGCGCGAGACGAAATACCACATCGCCCTTGCTCAACCGTTGCGCAAGTTCATCACGCAGCGCATTCTCGCCATCGAATTTTTTCGCGAGCGCCGAAGCGCCGTGTGCTGGACACAATTCGAAGCGCACCGGCACAGAACCCCAAAGTATTGCTCCCCGACTCCAGAAGCGCTCCAGGGCGAGACTTTCAGGAATTCGGGCGCCGTGTCGCACATTGTCCAGCATGCGTCGGGCCTCGCTCTCGCCGAACCTCTGCACGAGGCGCTCTGCAAACCTATCGCGCGGCCCCTGGGCAAGGACGGCGAAGTCGACAAATTGCTTCGCGTTTCGCGCGTGCGAAACGGGATAGTTTGTCATGAGAAGATCGTGCACGTGTTGCGATTCGGGCTCGCCCTGCTGCGGCTGCAACACTCGAGAGTCGGCCCAGATTTTGATTGCGGCGCCACGCATGTCCGGACTGTTGTCAGGTTGTGCGAACGGACTCGCATTCGAAAACCGGACGGCCGCGCGCAACGTTGCACCCGGACCGAAGTGTCCCACCCGGAATTCCTCGGGCAACGCCGCGTCGACCGTCAACACCGCGTCCGTCACGCCTGCGATCATCTTGGCGTGTAGCGTACGGTCTGCGTGCTCGCGCCCGGATGCTTTCCGGTTGGCTTCCTGGATATCGAGCATCTGCCCGGCCAATTGAAGAAATATGGCCTCTTCCGCCTCCGGCGATCCACCGTCATAAGTTTCTTGCCAATTTGCGATGTCCATACTTCTTTCCTTTACATGATTTAATTTCGAGTCTGGCCGTATCGCGCGCATCACAGGCTGCCGACGTGCGCTCTGGTAACACGGTCCGCAGCCTCTTTCTCCGAAAACCGTGGCAGCTCGAGTCGAGCAGCCACAGTCACCGCCTCCGCGCGGTTTTTCACTGAGAGCTTCGTATAGAGATGCTTCGCATGGGACTTGACGGTTTCAGGCGCGATGCGTAAATGCATCGCAATCTGTTTATTCGTCATCCCTTGCCCCATAAGTCCAACGATCACACGTTCGCGGTTGCTGAGACCCGTAGCCGCGCTCAATCCCCGGTGAGCGTTCGAATTCGCGTCTACGCCTCCGCACGGTTGCGACAGGTGCCTCGCGCGCTTGCGTCGCGCATCGATCAGGCTTGCGTAGGCACGCAGGCTGTGAGCGTCGGTTAGCGGCAGCGGCATCTCCCCTCGTCCGAGCTTCTCGATCAGTTCACCTACGCTATCGCCGCAGTCCACGAACGTTTGCAGCAGCCCTGCTGCAACGGCGTAGAGCATGAGCGTAGCGAGCAATTCGAAAGCCTCGTCTTGCCGCTGCTGCTGCAATTGCATTTCCACCAGTAGAAGCGCGACCTCGACCGCACTGATGTAATCGTGCCGCGATACGCAATCGCGGTAGACATTCTGAAGCTGCTGAACACCGAACGTGCCACTCGGCCGCGCAAGCGCCAGACGCGCCTGAGTGATTGCAAGGTAACGTGCCATTTCGAAGCTCGGCATACCACCCTGCGGCACACATGCTGCGATCTGCGCCTCCAGCCGTCGCGCGCAACCCGTTGCTTCGGCAGCTGATCCCATCCCGAGATGGATTGCCACCTGTTGTGCAAGGCTAGCGGCGCGCAGGCGCGGCCAGCGGGATTTGATCGCAAGTTCCTCGGCTTCAATGAGCAAGGCTAGTGCATGGCCTGTTTGTCCGCGCGCCGCAGCGATGCGCGCGAGGAGGCTGTAGCAACGGAGCACACCCTCGACCATGCCTGCGCGGCGCAGATGAGGCAGGCGAGGCGCGATCAGTGCATGGGCTTCCTCCAGGCGCCCCCGCTCAAAGAGCACCTGTCCGATTATGCTCGCCGGCAACACATCGATTGACGGCGATACGTCACCGATGTATTGCGCCATGTTGAGGGCATGCTCGGCCAATGCCTGGGCTGAATTCAGATGCAATTGCCGCAGCTCGGTCATTGCGTCGACTGAACAATCGAATACCGCGGTCGCTGCGCGCAACCGGTCGGGGTACTCGCCAGTCTCACCGGATGTCGGTGCCTCTAGCTGCGTCATATCGCCGAGGTGCCAGTACACGTATCGACACACGGATCGCGCGACGTGCGCTGCCGGCGAATGAGCGTGGAGCCGCAACGCAGACAGGGCGGCAGCAAGCGCCGCGGTCACATCGTCCTGCAGTACAAGTGACGCGGCGCGCATGGCCGCGACCTCGCTGAACAGCGCCAGCACGTCTTGCCCCGGTACCAGCGCAATCTGTCGTTCAACACGCTGCAGAACTACGAGGGCTTCCGCGGCATCCAGCCGAACCAGCATATGCCGCGCACGGGCCAGTTCCAGTCGGATCCTCGCTGCACTTGCCGTTGACTGGTCCCGCGCAGGCGGTACAAACGGCAGATGGCCATCAACGGCCAATGGAAAGGTACGCCTGAGTGCAGGCCCACAGGCCATTTGCATGCCGGCCCATGCCGCACGGGCAGAGCATGCATCCGCATCTAATGCCTGCGTACAGCCCACACTTGCTTCGTTCATGCACCGCTCCGGCCGATGGATCGTCGCAGGGTTACGACGATTTGATGGCTTTACAGCCTAGCCATGCCCCGACGAAGAAGCGTGATGACCTCGTTTTTGTTTGGTAAAGGATTCGTTGTTCGGAAGGGTGGCCGCTGTAACCGTTGCGAGCGGACTAATCAGCGTATCCGGCCTCGTTCACTGCTCGCGTGCAATTTGCGAAGAAGCGTGGAATGTGCCACCGCCGTGCATCCCGAAGTTCGCTACGAAATCCATGACAGTTTATTTCTGCGTCGGCGAGTCGCCGTGTGTCAGTCGCGAGAAAGATCGATGCCCTCGCAGCCGCATGCCGCCTCGGTGGCGATGATGCGGTGGAGTTGTGCGAACCGCTCCTGCACCGGCTCTTGAAAGAGCGGATCCACGGATTGGCCGGGAACCGTCTGCTCGATGAGCGACCAGTCTGCGTCGTCGAGATGGCGCACGGCGACCGGAAACAGCGTCAATTCCTCGAGCGCCATGTTGTGCCGAAGGCGTTCTGCATAAAGGCGAACATGGGACTGCAGCAGCGCGCGCGACATGTTTTCGTCACGAAGCATCGATTCAAGGTCCTGAATCAACTCGTGGCCCAATCGTGCAAGCGTTGCATGCTGGTTCGACAACTCGCTCCCCAGTTCGACGCCCAACGCTTGCTTCCCGATCAGCCTTTCGATGATGCGGTCTTCCAGCGCATGGTGGTCGACGTCCGGAAACCGCGTCAGGTAATAGAGCGCATCCACCAGGAGGGCGGCGTTCGACTCTGCCGCGGATTCGGTGGAAATTGATCTGCTGTCGAGAAGATCGACCAATCGATCGAGCCGTCGGTGTTCCGCGATCAGTCTGTCAACGATGCTCGCCATTTTCAACTCCCTTCCGCTCTGCCTGCTGTCTCATCACGTTGAGCGCGAGTGTCGAGTGGGCATAGGCGGCGCCGGCACGCATCTCGGCGGCCAGCCAGATAGCCTCCATGATCTCGCTTTCGGTGGCGCCGGCCTTCATGGCTTCCCGGGTGTGGCCGCGTATGCAGTACGGGCATTGCGTGACGTGGGCCACGGCTACCGAAATGAGCTGCTTCGTCTTGGCCGATAACGCGCCTTCCGCGAAGACGGCTTCGCTAAATGCCTTGAAAGCGGCCAGCGTCGCGGGCGCGAGTTCTTTGCGCCGCGCGGCGATCTCCGCGTCCGGCAGGGGATACATCGAATCGCCCATCATTCACCTCTCGCGAAGGGAGGACTAACCGGTGCTCGCTGACCGGTGATGCGAGTCCGTTTGTGTCCAACGTCACAAATGCGAAGTCGGCGCCCCATCGCTCACACGGTCGGGGCGGTTCGCAACCATTTCCTGAAATCCAGATACGCGGCAATGAATCGCTGACGGTACGGTGGGCAATGTGCGAAGTGCCCCTTCGTCAGAACCGCGCGGCGGTAGATCGACATCGTGCGGCGCACCCATTGGACAGCCTCCGGCAATCCGTCGCGGGCGACGAGAAATTCGATACGCGCGTGCTCGTTCATTTCGAACTCCCTTCAAAGCCTGCGGTTACCGGCTGCTCGTAGCCGTTGATTATTTGTCTGCGCGCGCCCCGTGGCCAGGCGGAAGATAGAGCGTCACGAGTAGCGAGGCACTCTCCTCGGCCTCGAGCCAGTGCGGTTCATCACCAGCGAGAAACAACATGTCGCCCGCGCGCATCAGTTTTGTCCCCGACGCCATACCGAACCTGACCGCGCCCTCCAGACACTGCACGATGATCTCGCCAGGTGCGCGATGTTCGGGAATGTGCTTGCCGGCAGGAAGGACCAGGCGGACCACTTCGAGGTGATCCGAACGCATGAGCGTGACGGACGGCGAATTCGACAGCGCCTTATCCAACGGACGGACATCGATCAGTTCACCTTGCGATGCATGTCTCATTGCCATAGCACTCTCCCCTGCTGCCGGGTATGGTTCAGATCACTCGTCGTGCGAGCATGGTGCGGATTTCGCCGATTGCCTTCGCCGGGTTGAGACCTTTGGGGCAGACGTCCGTGCAGTTCAGTATCGTCCGGCACCGGAAGAGGCGATATGGATCTTCCAGATTGTCGAGTCGCTCGCCCGTCCCCTCGTCGCGGGAATCCACCAGAAAGCGATAGGCCTGCAGAAGGCCGGCTGGGCCGACATATTTGTCCGGGTTCCACCAGTAGGAAGGACATGCGCTGGAACAGCATGCGCACAGAATGCACTCGTAGAGGCCGTCGAGCTGATCACGCTCCTCGGGCGTCTGGTGTCGTTCCCGCTCAGGCGGGGGGGTGTCGTTGATCAGGTAAGGCCTGATCGAGTGGTACTGCTTGAAAAACGCGGTCATGTCCACGATCAGGTCGCGCACGACGGGGAACCCAGGCAACGGGCGCAGGACCGTGTGGTGGGAAAGATCGTTGAGATTTGTCGTGCAGGCCAGACCGTTCTTGCCGTTGATGTTCATCGCATCCGAGCCGCACACGCCTTCACGGCACGAGCGGCGGAAACTGAGCGTCTCGTCGAGCGACTTGAGCCGGACCAGGACATCGAGCAGCATCCGGTCGCCCGGCACCGTCTCGATCTCAATACGCTGCATACGAGGAGCGGCGTCCTGATCCGGGTTGTAGCGATAGATATCGAACGTTCTCGTCTTGCTCACGACATCCCTCCATACAAGGCAGGTGGACCAGAAAGCAGTTCGCGAGGCGCCTATCACGTTGCGCTTTCGTTTCGAAACCAACGACGTGAGCGCACCGAGGTAGATCGGCCACCTCCAAATATATCACGACGTGATATATTTGGCGAACGGGCTTCGGCCCGTTGACGGCCGAGGCTGTGTAAAAACATGCGGAACGGCCGACCGGTGACGCCCGGGGGAGCGCAGTTGCGTTAGACCAGCCGCAGGCGGATGACGTGATCGTGTTTTATTGGCGACAGCGTCGGCACGCGAGTTCACGCGCCGGCCAGCTTCATTGCACGCATCGTCTTTGCGAACCCGAGAATCCTGATCACGCGTTTGAGGTTGTAGGCCAGCACATGCAAGCTCATTTCGGCGGCGACATGGTTAAGTCCGCGCGTCTGGAAGTGCGTCGAACCCATCCAGTGCTTGAGTGTGCCGAACACATGCTCAACTGTCCGGCGTCGTATCGTCATGGCGTCTAGCTGACGATCCAGCCTGGACTGCATTGCCTCAAGCACCGCTTCATGTTTCCATCGTCGAATACGATGGTAATCAGCAGGCGTGCACTGGCTTTTCATCGGGCACTTCGGGCAAGCGCTACTCCAGTATGTTCTCTGCTCCAGCAGGTTAGCGCTTTCGAAGGAGGTGTATCGGTATATAGCCCATTGACCCGCTGGACACAGGTATTCGTCATCGCGTGCAATGTAGATGAAGTCGGCCCGGTCGAACCGCCCGTCCGCCTTTGCACCTGATTTCGGGCTTTTCGCCGTACCACCGGTCCTAGATAAACGGCGTCGGGGTTATGAAGTCGGCCAGCTCATGGAGGCCTTTGCGCTTCGCGATGGCGTCGATTACGGAAAGCCATCGCTACAAAATCAAGCGAGCTTCTTGATTGCACAGCGGGATGAGGTGTTTGCAGACCCTGTCACATACGAGGAGGACTACGCGAAAGTTCACGAGCATCCCTGAGATGCAAATCAGGCTTCCCTCTTGATCGCTATCTTGACATGAATGAATTGACGGTTAGCCTCAATGCGTGGTTATTCAAAATGGAAACCATAACGATTTCAAGTGCGGCGATTCGTACGAGCTTGCGCTAGAGTTTGGTGGTCCACCATTGATTCCATCCACCGAGTGCGCAATGAAGTACAAGCGAATTGACACATCCCGGTATGTCGTTGTCGCACCAGTGAAATTTTCGATCCCCAAAGCGTGGATCATAGACTTTGGTGTGAGCTTCTGTAAGGAGCGACTTCACCGAATACCACGAATATCCAATCTTCTCGATGAATGGGTGGCCACACGAATACAATTGCAAACCGTACTTCGGACGCGAGGTATTTTTGAAACTACAGGATCGCCCGGGCGTCACAGTGAGGGAGGTGAGTGGATTGATCGGAAGGGAACGGATGCGTGGGGAGGCGACGGAGGTCTAACAGAGTATCTTCTGCCACTTGAATTCCCTCATCACACTCATTCTCCTTGCCGTGCGATTGAATCGCTAAATCGCCGTACCACTTCCACCAGGAAATTCCATCAAATAATTTAGCCACGTTATTTTAAGACCTGATAAAAAACACACAACTCACCCACTCCAAACCTCCCACAATCCCCACCCGTTCGGCTGGAATCCTCAAAAAATCTCATCGGCCGTCTCATCTTAATATTTCATTCACAATAAAAGACGGAATTGATTCGGCGAATTGCGCACCGCTTCATTCACAAATATGACACCAACTGTGATTCAAGATATGTCCGTCTTTAATTCAGGCATCGTGACAGGTCGGCAAAATGAAAGTATCCACGATACTGGGCGTGCTAGCAGTCGCGTTGATGCTGAACGCTTGCGACAAAACCCAGCCGCCCGAGGCGGCCGCGGTCCAGCCGGATGTCGCGGCGCGCTCGCTGCAACCAGCCCGCAACGCGGTCCGTCAGGTAGCAGGCGCCACCCGCTTCGGCGGCGCTCCCTCGGCAGAGATCCCCGCGCCCGGAACGCCCGTGCCGTCCACGATCGATCCGCCCTCGCCGGCCATCTCGATGTCGGCCGGCGTGACCGAAACCGTCGATCCGCCGCGCGCCGGCCCGCCGTTGGCGCAAGCGGTTGGACGCAGCCCCGATGGTGCACCGTGGGCGGCGGCCGAGCAATCCACCCCGGTCGTTCATTACCCGCCCGAACCCGCGGCGGATGAAAGCAATTGACCGGCCGTTTTTAGCAGTCGTCATAGCAAGCCGCCCACCCACGCACCACCCTATCGCTGACGAGAGGCTCAACCATGTCTACGTATAACCGACGACGTTTCCTGCGAACCGCCGCCTCGACGGCCGGCGCAGCCGCCGCCGTGACGATGTTCCCGGACGCAATCCGCAAGGCCCTGGCCATTCCGGCCGCCTCCGGCACCGGCTCGTGCCACGACATCCAGCACATCGTGGTGCTGATGCAGGAAAACCGCTCGTTCGACCATTATTTCGGGCATCTGTGCGGCGTGCGCGGCTACAACGACCGCTTCCCGATCCCGCTGGCGAGCGGCCAGCCGGTCTGGTTCCAGCCGTCCAGGGAGAATCCGCAGACGCCGGTGCTGCCGTTCCGCTATGACGTCAACAAGATCAGCGAATGCCTGGGCGACCTCGACCACAGCTGGTACCCGACCCATTACGCGATCAACAACGGCCGCATGGACGCCTGGCCGGCCAACAAGTCCGACCTGACGATGGGCTATCACGTGCGCGAGGACATCCCGTTCCACTACGCGCTGGCCGACGCATTCACGATCTGCGACAACTACTTCTGCTCGATGCCGGGGCCGACGCATCCGAACCGCATGTACCTCATGACCGGCATGGTGGACCCCACCGGCAAACAGGGCGGCCCCCTGCTCGACAACAACGACGCAGTCGATAACGACCTGCCGCCCAAGTGGGATCTGCTGACGTGGACCACCTATCCGGAGCGCCTGCAGGCCGCCGGCATCTCGTGGCAGATCTACCAGCAGGGCGTCAACGGCAACGATCCGGTGAACGGCAACTACGGCACGAACGTATTGCCGAACTTCGCCAACTTCATCAACGCGCCGGCCGGCTCCGCGCTGCAAACGCGCGGCAACGCGGTGCGCACGCTGGCCGACCTGAAGAACGACGTGCTGGCCAACCAGTTGCCGCAGGTCTCGTGGCTGTGCCCGCCGGCAATCTACTCGGAGCACCCGAGCTACACGCCGGCCTACGGTGCGACCTACATCGCCCAGATTCTCGACGCGCTGACGGCCAATCCGGAGGTGTGGAGCAAAACCGTCTTCTTCCTGATGTACGACGAGAACGACGGCTTCTTCGACCACATCGCCCCGCCCCAGCCGCCGACCAGTCGCGCCCAGGGGCTCTCGACCGTGGACGTGAGCGCCGAGATCCACAACGTCGTGAACCCCGCGCGCGGCGGCAACTACACCGCCGACAACCTGCCTTACGGAATGGGCCCGCGCGTGCCGATGATCGTGATCTCGCCGTGGACCAAGGGCGGCTACGTCAACTCGCAGGTGTTCGACCACACCTCGGTAATCCGCTTCATCGAACAGCGTTTCGGCGTGATGGAACCGAACATCAGCCCGTGGCGCCGCGCCGTGTCGGGCGACCTGCTGAGCTGCTTCGACTTCGGCACACCGGACGCGGCCGTCCCCAGGCTGCCGGACACCAGCAGCTACCAGGCGATGTCGGACGCGTCCTGCCAGAACCCGAAGGCCGTGGTGCCCTCGCCGCCGAACCCCGCGACGATCCAGACCCAGGAGCCCGGCGTGCGCGCCGCGCGCGCACTGCCCTACGAACTGCACGTGAACGGCCACGAAGCCGACCAGGACAACGCATTCCAGATCCGCTTCTCGAACACCGGCAAGGCGGGCGCGAGCTTCTACGTCTACGCGACCAACCGCAGCGACGGCCCGTGGCGCTACACGGTGGAAGCCGGCAAGTCGCTGGTCGATACCTTCGACCTGTCCGGCACGGAGGGCGTGTACAACTTCCTCGTCTACGGCCCGAACGGCTTCGTGCGCCAGTTCGTCGGCGCCATTGCGCAGGACAAGAAGGTGCGGCACCAGTCGGCCAGGCCGACGGTGGTCGTCGGGTATGACGAGACCAACGGCAGCGTAGTGCTCAGGATTGCCAACAAAGGGCGCGAAGCCGTCAGGCTGTCCGTCACGGACAACGCGTATGGCGCGCAGACGCGTCACTTCGCGATTCCGTCGGAAGGGTTCGTCGAGGAAGTCTGGGCTCTCCGGCACAGCCACCAATGGTACGACCTGACGGTATCGGACGGCGCCGCCTTTGCCTGGCGCGCCGCCGGTCACGTGGAGACCGGCAGGAGCAGCTTCAGCGATCCGGCCGCGATGCGCGTCGTGACGGAACTGCCGCACTCCATCACCGCCTCGCCAGCGGCGATCGCGATGCAGGACCGGCAGGATACGGTGGACGTGTAAGAAGGACGGACACAAGTCACCTACGAAGCGCGCGCAGACCACGGCGACAGCCGGGGATAGGCCACGCAACATGAGTGTCGGAACGGCGCTCGAATAGATTGCCTGGTTTGCCGGATTCGGCAAACCAGGCATGCGTGTGCGTGACGAACTAGTGACTCCGTCCAGGTCGTTCTTGTCTTCTACACCGCTGTGGGCGAGACGGGCCGTGATTGCGTGGGGCTTCCGGTGGCACCGGCACGGGGCAAAGTCATCGCCCTTTTGCGCATGCGGTTAGCCCGCAGGTTTGCGGAACCGGCTGTTCAGACGCGACACCGCCGGGGTGGACAAGCGCAATTTCTCGCGAGTCTACGACGATGTGCTGCTTTAGCAGGCCGTTGAAATATCCCACACCGTCGTCATCCGTCCGGGAGCGGTAAGGTTGAAACAAGTAACTGGACAACCCTGGGACCGAAGCGATGCGCGGAGCCGACGGCTACATCGAGACGATGTTCACGATGGCGCGTCTGCATGACTTCGCGTCGGCCAATCACCCGATGCGCCCCAATTCGCACGTGACTGAACGACGCGCTCAAGCACATGGACCCGTTGTTCACGCGGATGTATGAGAGCGACGCGAAGGGTGCGCAAAACAACGCTGCGCGCAGCGACGATCAGCGCTCGGGAGAAGATCAGCGTGCTGGTCGACGCGTCACAGGCACGGTCGCGATTCTACTCCGGGCGACCGGTGACAACTGACTCGGGGCCTGGATCGAAAAATCTGGTACATCGTCGCCACTTTGAGCCATTCGACACAGGGCTTTGAATCGCCGACAATCGCCAGCCAACGATTGGCTTTTAGAGGACCGCATGGCCACTGTGAAAACCTCGGCTCCTGTCGCTCTTGTAACCGGCTCGACGTCCGGGATTGGTGCTGCAATCGCGCGACGGCTTTCAAAGGATGGATTCTCTGTCGTTCTCCACTCGCGCAGTTCCGTCGATGCCGGGCTCGCGTTGGCCCGGGACCTCGGTTCCGCCGCGTACTTGCAAGCCGATCTAGCCAACGATGCGGAGAGAGTGAATCTCATCCGTGACGCAATCGGCGTTTGGGGCCGACTCGACGTTCTGGTCAATAACGCCGGCATCAGTCGAGTTATCCCCCATAATGATCTGATGGCTGCCTCGCCAGACGTTTGGCACGAGTTGTATGAAGTCAATGTTGTCGCGCCGTTTCGCCTTGTAGCCGAAGCGCAATCGGCGCTGCGTGAAGCGGCGGTGCGAGGAAAGGCGGGGTGCGTCGTCAACGTGAGTTCGCATGCCGGAGTGCGACCTAAAGGTGCGTCCATTCCTTACGCAGCGACGAAAGCGGCGTTAAACCATGTGACACGTTTGCTTGCCCTTTCGCTCGCCCCAGACATACGAGTAAATGCTGTCGCGCCTGGCTTGGTCGACACGC